>NZ_JAHLPV010000036.1 GCF_018918095.1 Acetivibrio sp. MSJd-27
TTAGCGGCGGCTTGAAAAAGTTTGCGGCTGGCAGATGATTCAGAGGGCTTTCAGCCCAGCCAGTAACATGCCCTTATAGGGCTGAGCAAGCCACCGGCTTTGCCGGTGGTTATGACTACAGTGGAATTCAATCCATACATTTTTTTATTTCTATCTTTTCTCCGTTTTTGCTTGTGGTAGACCGAGTTTTTCGACAGTCTGAGAGTCTTCTTGTAAACAATTCATGAATTTCCTTGCACATTCTGTAAAAAGATGATAAAATAAAACGATAATGGGATATCAGAGATATTCCGGAATCAATTGAAAAAAGAACAATCAATCTATGAAATAGAAAAGGTGATTACAATGTTTAAAGCGATGCTTGAAAAAGTGATCGGCTCCTATTCCGACAGGGAATTAAAGCGGGTAAAGCCTATTGTGGATAAAATACTTGCTTTGGACGAGGCGTATCAGAAGCTGTCCGACAAGGAGCTGACCGCAAAAACGGAAGAATTCAAAGAGCGCCTGGCAGCCGGGGAAACCCTTGATGATATTCTGCCGGAAGCCTTTGCGACCGTCCGGGAAGCTTCTGACCGTGTGCTGGGATTAAAACATTACCCTGTTCAGCTGATCGGCGGTATTATTCTCCACCAGGGACGGATTGCCGAGATGCGCACCGGTGAAGGAAAAACCTTGGTTGCAACCCTGCCGGTATATCTGAATGCGCTGGCGGGAAAAGGCGTGCATGTAGTCACCGTCAACGATTATCTGGCAAAGCGTGACAGTGAATGGATGGGCAAGCTGTACCGTTTTCTGGGGATGTCGGTGGGGCTTGTCATCCACAGCGACAATCCGATGCTGAACCGCAAGCCGCAGTACGACGCGGATATCACCTATGGTACCAACAATGAGTTCGGTTTCGATTATCTTCGTGACAACATGGTGATCTATAAGGAACAGATGGTACAGAGAGGGCATTATTTCGCCGTTGTCGACGAGGTGGATTCCATCTTGATCGACGAGGCGAGGACACCGCTGATTATCTCGGGGCAAGGGGACAAATCGACCGATATCTATAAGGTGGCCAATCAGTTTGTCCGGGGGCTCACCTACAAAAAGATTAAGGAGGAGGACCTGAAAGAGGAAACCGACGAGGGCGATGCCGATTATATCATCGATGAAAAAGCCCATACTGCAACGCTGACACAGAAAGGAATTGACAAGGCCGAAAAGGCTTTCAGTATCGAAAATTTATCCGATCCCGACAACATGACCATCTCTCATCATATCAACCAGGCGCTGAAGGCTCATGGCTTGATGCACCGGGATGTGGACTATGTGGTCAAGGACGGCGAAGTTATTATCGTTGACGAGTTTACAGGCCGTTTGATGTTCGGACGCCGTTATTCCGATGGACTGCATCAGGCGATCGAGGCGAAGGAGGGCGTCAAGGTGGAGCGGGAGTCCAAAACGCTGGCCACCATCACCTTCCAGAACTATTTCCGGCTGTACGAGAAGCTTTCCGGTATGACAGGTACCGCACTGACCGAAGAGATGGAATTTCAGGAAATCTATAAATTAGATGCCATTGAAATTCCAACCAATAAGCCGGTAATGCGGAAAGATCTGCCCGATTATGTCTACAAAAATGAAACGATCAAGTTTGAACAGGTAGTGGAAGAGATTTCAAAAAGACATGAGAACGGCCAGCCTGTGCTGGTTGGAACCATTTCGATTGAAAAATCGGAACTGCTCAGTAAAATGCTGAAAAAGCGCGGTATCAAACATGAGGTGCTGAACGCAAAATATCATGAAAAGGAAGCGGAGATCATCGCCCAGGCAGGTAAAAAAGGGGCCGTTACCATTGCCACGAACATGGCAGGGCGAGGTACCGATATTATGCTGGGCGGAAACAGCGAATACATGGCAAAGGCTGAGATGGCGAAGCGGGGTTATTCCGAGGAACTCATCAATGAGAGTATAGGTCATGCAGATACTGACAATGAGGAGATCCTGGAGGCAAGAAAGGTATACACCGAATTGCTGGAACAGTTTAAGGACGCGATTAAAAAAGAGCATGATGAAGTGGTCGCCGCAGGAGGCTTGTGTATCATTGGTACGGAACGACATGAGAGCCGCCGCATCGACAACCAGCTGCGGGGACGTGCCGGTCGTCAGGGCGATCCAGGTGAAACTCGTTTCTTTATCTCACTGGAAGACGATCTGATGCGCCTGTTTGGCTCCGAGCGGATCTTAAATACCATCAATGCTTTGGGACTGCCGGATGATGAGCCCATCGAGCATAAAATGCTCACCTCTGCCATTGAAAATTCCCAGAAACGGGTGGAGGGAAAGAACTTCAATGTCCGTAAACATGTCCTGCAGTATGATGATGTCATGAACAAGCAGAGGGAAGTGATCTATTCCCAGCGTCAAAAAGTTTTGAATGGAGAAAATCTGAAGGACACCATCATCAAAATGATGGAAACCTCCATTGAAGATCTGATAAAAACATACTGTTCTGCCGGAGACTATCCCGACGTTTGGAATATGAACGCCATCTATGATCAGGTCAATGCGAATTTTATGCCGGAGGGCAAAAAGCTGACCTTTACGGATGACGAGCTCAATGGACTCACCAAGGATCAGTTGAAAAATATCATCTGTGACGAGGCGATGGAACGCTATGCCGAAAAAGAGAAACTCTTCGGCGAAGCGATGCGTGAGGTGGAACGAGTTGTTCTTTTAAGTGTTGTAGACAGCAAATGGATGGATCATATCGATGATATGGAACAGCTGAAGCAGGGGATTAATCTGCGGGCATATGGTCAGAAGGATCCTGTGATAGAGTATCAGGTAGAAGGATATAATATGTTTGAGGAAATGATTCACAATATTGGCGACGAGACCGTCCGCCATATTATGAATGTTGTTCCAAAAGAAAATATGGAGCGTAAACAGGTTGCAAAACCGGTTACGGCATCCCACGGTTCCGACGGAACGGTTGCAAAACAGCCGGTAAAAGTCGGCAAAAAGGTTGGCAGGAATGATCCCTGTCCCTGCGGTTCCGGCAAAAAGTATAAAAAATGCTGCGGGTTTAATCAGAATGAGACGGATGCGTAAAAACGGATGATTCGTTTTTGCATATGGCGCTCACTGTGCCCCTGTAAACAGTGAAACGTTTTATACTGCGGGCAAGATGTCCCATGCTTCTTAAGGGGCGGGTATCTTGTTTTGTAGTAAGCGGCGAGCATATATCTTGCGCTTCGCAAGGTTGAAACGCTGTTAAAGCGGCTTTTGCTGCGCAAAAGCTTTCAATGAAATCTTGTTATAAAAAAGTTTTTCATTCTGAAAAACGCAGCCGCGCTTCGCACGCTGTTTTTTGAAACATGCAATTGCGCGCAATTTCCTATGTTATAAAATAACGGGGAAAGGATCCCCTTATCAAAAATTTGAGGAGTGATGAAATGGTTGAATTGGAAGAATTGAGACTGAAACTCTCTTCCATGGAAAAAGACATCTGTGATTTGAGGGATTCACTTTAGCATCCTTGCATTGAAAAAGGAAATCGATCAGTTGGAGGAACAGACGCAGGATCCTGCTTTCTGGAATGATATTGAGAAATCCTCGGTTGTTCTGCAAAAGAGCAAGAACTTAAAGCAGAAGGTAGAGGGCTTTGAAGAGCTGGAGAAACAGTGGGAAGACACGTTGATGATGACCGATATGGCTATCGAAGAAAAGGATGAATCACTTTACGGTGAACTCAGTGAAGCGGCGGGCAAACTGGAGGAAAACATTTCCGCTATGAAGCTGGACGCTCTGTTAAACGGCCCTTACGACAAAAACAACGCCATCATCTCCCTGCATGCGGGAGCCGGCGGAACAGAGGCGCAGGATTGGGTGGAAATGCTGATGCGGATGTATGTTCGCTGGGCGGAGCGCCGGGGTTTCAAAACCGAAACGCTGGATTATCTGGCGGGGGATGAAGCCGGCGTGAAGAGTGTGACGATCCTGATATCCGGTTTGAATGCGTACGGTTATCTGAAAGCAGAAAAAGGCGTGCACCGGCTGGTGCGGATTTCACCCTTTGACGCTTCCGGCAGACGGCACACCTCCTTTGCTTCGCTGGATGTCATGCCGGAGCTGGATGATGACATGAAGATTGACATTAATCCGGATGATCTAAAGGTGGATACCTACCGCTCTTCCGGCGCAGGCGGTCAGCATGTCAACAAGACAGAGTCTGCCATCCGTATTACACATATCCCTACCGGGATTGTGGTGGCATGCCAGAATGAACGATCCCAGCATAAAAACCGTGACACTGCAATGAAGATGCTGATGGCAAAACTCATAGAGCTCAAAGAGCGGGAGAATAAGGAAAAGATTGAGGATTTGAAGGGCGAGCAGAAGGATATTGCCTGGGGAAGCCAGATTCGCTCCTATGTGTTCCACCCCTATAATCTGGTGAAGGATCACCGCACCGGCTTTGAGATGGGAAATATCACTGCTGTCATGGACGGCGATCTGGATGGCTTTATCAATGCCTATCTGATTGAGCAGAGCAAAAAAAGCGAGGATTAAATATGTTTGATAAACTGAACTTTTTGGAAGAGAAATATAAGGAACTCAACTCTCTTATTTCGGATCCGGACGTCATTGCGGATCAGGAGAGATGGCGCAGGCTTATGAAGGAACAGAAAGACTTGACGCCGATTGTTGAGAAATATAAAGAATACAAAAAGGCGAAGGAGACCATTGAGGAATCTCTGGAGCTTCTGGGAACGAAGCTGGACAAGGATTTTGAAGAACTGGTCAAGATGGAGATGGAGGAAGCCAAGGCAAGCATCGGAACCATAGAGGAGGAGCTGAAGGTTCTTCTTCTCCCCAAGGATCCCAATGATGACAAGAATGTCATTGTGGAAATTCGGGCGGGAGCAGGCGGTGATGAAGCGGCTCTGTTCTGCGGTGACCTGTATCGGATGTATACCATGTACAGCGATTCCAGGGGCTGGAGCACCGAAGTGCTCTCCGAGAATCCAACCGGTTTGGGTGGATACAAGGAGATTTCCTTTATGATCAAGGGCGAAGGCGCTTATTCCAGATTGAAATATGAGAGCGGTGTGCATCGGGTACAGCGGGTGCCGGAAACGGAATCCAGCGGAAGAATCCATACATCCACCATCACGGTGGCAGTCTTGCCGGAAGCGGAAGATGTCGATGTGGATATTAACCCGGATGATATTGAAGTGGATACCCTGCGTTCTTCCGGCGCGGGAGGTCAGCATGTCAATAAGACAGAGTCCGCGATTCGCCTGACCCATAAGCCTACAGGAATTGTGGTCATGTGCCAGGATGAGCGCTCCCAGTTCAAAAACAGAGATAAAGCGATGAAAATTCTTCGCTCGAGAATTTTCGATCTGGCTCAGCGGGAACACGATGCAAAAATTGCGGCGGAGCGGAAAAGCCAAGTTGGAACCGGAGACCGCAGCGAGCGTATCCGCACCTATAACTTCCCTCAGGGAAGAGTCAGCGACCATCGGATTGGTCTTACACTTCATCAGCTGGAATCCGTATTAAACGGCAGTCTGGATGAATTCATCGACGCGCTGATCACTGCGGATCAGGCGGAACGTTTGAAAAATACAGAACAGTAGAAAGCCTCTGCAGGGTTCTATCTCTTTTCTCTTTCACATAGGATAGCAGTGGGGTGATCGAGAGATGAGCGAACTGATGCAAGTGACAGGTATCGGCTTTTTTGCCGGTATGCTCGGCATTCTTACCGGCGGGCTGGTCAGTCCGCGGACAGGAAGGCGCCGCTTTTTTCATTTTATCAATCGGTTGGAGGGACAGCCTCATTCCAGACTTTATGATATCTTTGCGGAATTTGCCGCCGGACTGCTTATTGCAGTAATCTGTTTTGATTTACTGCCGGAAGCTTTTTTGCTCGGAGGTCTTATAAATTCTCTGCTGGGTATTTTTCTAGGGTTGCTTTTTATGCTGATATTCCAGAATATTCTGGTTACGATGAGGATGAAGCGGGGCACAGTCTCCCGCTGCTTCTGGCTGGAAATCTCCCTGTTTTGTATTCCAGCCGGTCTGGCGCTGGGTGCTTCCTATCCTGCGGATGGAAAGATAGCCGCCGCTGTGACATTAGCGATTGTTTTAAACAGCATACCGGAAGGGATCCGATATCTGGGCAATGATTCTGCACAGAGGGGACAGAAGATTGGAATTGCAGCGTCTTATAGCCTGCTGACCGCTTTCGGTTCTTTTGCCGGGGCATTTCTGACCGCCGGATCGGGAAACGGAACCTCCCTTCTTTTAAGTATATCAGGCGGAGCGCTTCTGTATCTTTGCGCCGGTGTGCTGCTTAGGGAGGATGGAACAATCCGGGGAAGACTGCCGGCGGTATTGCATATTTTAGGAATTCTGCTGGGCTTGCTTCTGGCTGTCTGCACATAGGAGATGATTGGTATCAATACAGAGATAATCAGAATAGAAGACAATGATAACCTGTTAAAGCCTGCCGCTGACTGCTTGAGAAACGGCGGGCTTGTCGCGTTTCCGACCGAAACGGTATACGGTCTGGGCGGCAATGCGCTGCTTGCGCAAAGCGCAGAAAAAATTTACCGGGTGAAAGGTCGTCCTTCCGACAATCCTTTGATTGTGCATATTTCCGCTCTGGACGAAGCGGAAAAGATCGGCGAGAGAATTCCAGATTCCTTTTACCGGATGGCAGAAGCGTTCTGGCCGGGACCGCTCACTATGATTGTCAGGAGGAAAGCGGAGATCCCTTATTCCGTTACCGGAGGACTCGATACCGTTGCTATCCGCATGCCCTCACATCCGATTGCGCGGAAGCTGATTGCTTTGGCTGGGTGTCCGGTGGCGGCCCCCAGCGCCAACTTGTCAGGCGGCGTCAGCCCCACATTGGCAAAGCATGTGATTCAGGACTTGAACGGAAAGATTGAATATATTATTGACGGCGGCAGTGCGCAGTACGGGCTGGAATCCACCGTCATTTCCCTCACCGGGGACAAGCCTGTTATCCTTCGGCCGGGCAGTATCACGTATTCTATGATACTTGAGATATTGCCGGATACCCTTCTGCACGAAAGCCTTATCGGCACTGTGCAGGATTTGGAGGAAAAACCCTCTTCTCCGGGCATGAAATACAAGCACTATTCCCCGAAAGCGGAGGTCTTTCTTCTCTACGGAACCGATGAAAAAATACGCAGCTATATGAAAGAACATGACAGCGAAAATTGCTGTATGTTTCTGTATGAAAAACAGGAAAAATCCGACTTTTGTCACACTTACAATCTTGGCTCGGACAAAGATTTATCCCAAAGCGCTTCCCGGATTTTTGCCTATCTGCGGGATGCGGACGAGAAAGGATATCAAAGAATTTACATACCCGCCGTGCCGGAAAAAGGCGTCGGACTCGCTCTGATGAACCGGTTGAAAAAGTCAGCGGCGGGAAACAGTATCAAACTGTAATTGGGATTTTACGTCCCTTACGGAAGGAAGCGGTTGAATGAAAATATTGTTTGTCTGTACCGGCAATACCTGCCGCAGTCCTATGGCGGAGTATTTGCTGAAAAAACATTTGCAGGAAAAAGGAAGAATGGATGTTCAGGTGTGCTCAGGCGGACTCTGTGTGGCCGGAGGGGAATCCGCTTCCCCGAACAGCATAGAAGCTTTAAAAGAGCAGGGAATGGATTTAAGCGGTTTCCGCTCCAAACCGGTATCGCCGGATATGATTGCGGATGCGGATAAAATTTTCACCATGACGGAAAGCCATCGGGAGGTTCTCGCGGGGGCTTTTCCGCAGTTTGCTT
Source organism: Acetivibrio sp. MSJd-27 (assembly GCF_018918095.1). Taxonomy (GTDB): domain Bacteria; phylum Bacillota; class Clostridia; order UMGS1840; family HGM11507; genus HGM11507. Next base: position 7,824 of record NZ_JAHLPV010000036.1, read on the forward strand.
ATAAGATTCAGACGCTGAAAGAGGACGGAGATATCATGGATCCTTACATGCAAGATCTTGCCGTGTACCGGGCAACCAGAGACGAGATTGATTCCTGGATTCAGAAACGAATGGAAGATGGCAGTTTTGATTGAGATAAAGCGGATGGAACGGGAACATGTTTCCCAGATTGCTGAAATTGAGAAGAAAGCATTCGCCGATCCCTGGTCGGAGGAATCCTTTCAAGGGGAGCTTGACAATCCTCTGGCCTGCTATTTTGTGGCGGAAAAAGACAGTGAGGTTTTGGGATACGGCGGCTTCTGGGAAATTGCAGGCGAGGGCAGCATCACCAACATCGCAGTGAAAGAGGGCTTCCGCGGACAAAAGATCGGCAGCCGGATTCTTTCTGCGATGATTGCATATGCCAGGGAACATCGCTTTTCATTTCTCACGCTGGAGGTTCGCATTTCCAACGAACCGGCAAAGCGCTTATATGAAAAATACGGGTTTCGTCCGGTGGGATTGCGCAGGGGCTACTATTCGGATAACCGGGAGGACGCTCTGCTGATGACCCTGGAATGGAATGAAACGAAAAAGGAGAGAACAGAATGAGACTGTTAGGAATTGAGACTTCCTGTGACGAAACCTCAGCTGCAATTGTGGAGGATGGAAGGAAGGTTCTTTCCAATGCGATATACACCCAGATTGACACCCATAAGCTGTATGGAGGCGTTGTGCCGGAGATTGCGTCAAGAAAGCATATCGAGAAGATATCCGCAGTGGTGGATCAGGCTTTCGCGGACGCGGGGCTGGCTTTCCATGATATTGACGGCGTGGCGGTCACTTACGGCCCGGGGCTGGTGGGAGCGCTTTTATGCGGGGTATCCTATGCGAAATCCTTTGCCTATGCATTGAAAAAGCCTCTTGTGAAGGTGCACCACATCAAAGGGCATATCGCGGCAAATTATCTGTCCCATCCAGAGCTGGAGCCGCCTTTTCTGTGCCTGGTGGTTTCCGGCGGACACAGCCACATTATTGAAGTGTCTGATTATAACGCTTACCATATTGTGGCGCAGACCCGGGACGATGCGGCGGGGGAAGCCTTTGACAAGGTTGCCCGGGTCATCGGCTTGCCCTATCCCGGAGGCAGCCAGATGGACCGCCTGGCAAAGCGGGGGGATGGCACCAAGCTGGATTTCCCTCGGGTACATTTTCCGGACAGTCTGGATTTTTCCTTCAGCGGGCTGAAAACCGCGGTGATCAATTATATTCATCGGATCGAGCAGAGATATGATGTCAAAGTGTCCCTGCTTGGGGATACAGATGTCATTACAAGGGAAATGTTTGAAGGCAATGGGGTAAAACAGCATGCTCCCCTTGTGACCAAAGCGGATCTTGCCGCCAGCTTTACCCGTGCGGTGGTGGATATTCTGGTTGAGAATACCATAAAAACTGCTTTGGAAAAGAATTATCGAACGATTGCGCTGGCCGGCGGTGTTGCCTGCAACAGCTTTCTGCGGGATGCAATGAAACAGGTCGGAGAACAACACGGGATATCAGTATGCTATCCAGAGCCGGTTTTCTGTACGGACAATGCGGCGATGATTGCCAGCATGGGATATTACCTTTTAAAGAGTGGGGAAACCTGCGGGCTGGATTTAAACGCGGTTCCCTATATCAGTATCGAAAAATAATGATAGGAAGATGTCCTATGGCGGACAATATTAAGACAACAAAAAGTGTTTGGGATAAAATTTGTCCTAAACATTTTTTACATTTGAAATGCGCACTTACTCACCAATTTTCAAAGAAAAATGGAAGCATTGCTTAAAAAGGCGAGGTGAAAATAAGAATTTGTGTGATATAATTATTTTGCAGATAAATCGGAAACTGTAAAGGAGAATACTGTGCCAGTTAATATAGCGGAAACATTTGAATTGTTGTTTGATAAGAATAATAATGTTGCTTATAAAGCATTACAAGAGTTACAAATAGAAAGTGAAAAAACGAATTGTATTTATTCTTATATGGATAGATTAAGCGATATGCTTGACAGTGATAATTCCTATATTCGTACAAGAGGGCTTGTGCTACTTGCTTATAATGCAAAATGGGATAAAGATTACAAAATTGATGAAGTTATTGATAAATATTTGAAACACATAACAGATGTCAAACCCATTACGGCAAGACAATGTATTAAGCTGCTGCCGATTATTGTAAAGTATAAACCAGAATTAAAGACGGATATTCTTTCTGCGCTTCATTACGCAAATATATCTGTTTATGACGATAGTATGCAATCGTTAGTTTACAAGGATATTCAAAAAGCATTAAAAGAAATACAGAAATTGTAAATTCCCATTTATCGCGCAGAATAAATCTAAAAAACATAAAAGAGCAACTCTTTTTATGCGAAATTATTTTGTCAATACGAAAACAAAAAGCCGATAGATTTTATTTTAACCTATTGGCTTTTTATATTTAATATAGCTATGCAGATAACCTTTTTACTGTCTTAACAGTGTCGTCCTATGGCAGCATGAATCATAAGAAAAATAGAATATTTTATTTATGATAGCCTGTGGTGGTCACCGCGGCAACCGGATTTCCCAGTTCATCCGTGACGTCAATCCGATAATAGCTGGTGGTTCGTCCGTTTTTTATGCATCTGGCCTCTGCGATCAGGCATTCTCCCTTTGCTGTGCCAAGAAAGGTAATATTGGAGCTTAAGGATACCGAACCCGGCTTCTGCCAGTTGGAAGCAACGGCAAAGGCAAAATCGGCCAGGGTGAAGGGCACCCCGCCCATCACGCCGCCCATTGCGTTTTTATGAAGCTCTCCCAGCTTCAGGCTGCATTTTGCGTAGTGGTCTCCGATCTCGTCAATCACGGCGCCGCTTTCGGTGGCGTAGCGATCCTTTGCAAACAGCGTTCTCACTTCTTCAATGGTTTCCATTCTCTTTTTCCTCCTTGCTTCTCTCCGTCTTATTTTCACAGTTTTGTTTCCTGCATTCCGCACAGTTTCCGCGGCAGCCTTTCCGCTGGCGGATGGACCGCAGAGCCAGCCATACCAACAAAAGGATAACGGTCAGCAGAATCATATCACGTACTCTCATGATTACACCTCAGAGAAGAAGGCCGGCCAGCTGATAGAAAGCAAAAGCCGCTATCCATGCGATTCCGGTCTGGAAGAGAACGACCATAAGGGCATATCTTGCGCCGCCCATCTCTCTTCGCACTGCATTGACCGCCGCCACGCAGGGGGTGTAGAGCAGGGTGAAAATCAAAAAAGAGCAGGCTGCCAGAGGAGTGAAGATTGCTGCCAGAGCCGAGGGAAGATCAGCTGTGCTTGCCCCGGTCAGAACCGCCAACGTGCTCACCACAGCCTCCTTGGCGGAGAAGCCGGTGATCAGTGCGGTGGAAGCCCTCCAGTCGTTAAAGCCCAGCGGTGCGAAGATGGGGGAGATCAGCCGCCCAATCTGGGCGAGCAGGCTGTCCGCGCTGGATTCCACAACATTCAGACGGGTGTCAAAGGTCTGCAGGAACCAAATGATAATCGTTGCGACAAAGATCACCGTAAAAGCGCGCATCAGAAAATCCTTGGCCTTATCCCACATCAGAAGCAGAACCGTTTTCATGCTGGGGAAACGGTAATTGGGCAGCTCCATCACAAAGGGAACCGGTTTGCCGTGGAAAACAGTGCTCTTTAAAACCAGTCCGCTGATAATCCCAATCAAAATTCCCATCACATAAAGGCAAATCATCACAAGCGCCCGGTGGTGCGGGAAAAATGCCAGGGTAAACATGGCATAGATGGGAAGCTTGGCGCTGCAGCTCATAAAGGGAGTCAGCAGAATCGTCATCTTCCGATCCCGTTCACTGGAGAGGGTGCGAGTTGCCATAATGGCCGGCACGGAGCAGCCAAAGCCCATCAGCATAGGCACAAAACTTCTGCCGGACAGTCCGATTTTCCGCAGCAGCTTATCCATCACAAAGGCGACGCGCGCCATATAGCCGCTGTCCTCCAAAAGGGAGAGAAAGAAAAACAGAACGACAATCGTCGGCAGGAAGGAAAGTACGCTTCCCACACCGGCAAACACGCCGTCGATCAGCAGGGAGTGAACCACCGGATTGATCCCGTAAGCGGTAAGGCCGTCACTTACAAGACTGGTCAGCCCGTCTATCCCCATCGAGAGCAGGTCGGAAAGAAAGCTGCCGATAAAGCCGAAGGTCAGAAAAAATACTGACATCATGATAAGCAAAAAGATGGGAATCGCAAAATATTTATGGGTCAGTACGCTGTCCATTTTCAGACTGCGCAGGTGTTCCTTTGAAATTTGCGGTTTTACCACGGTATCCGCACAGAGCTGCTCAATAAATTGATAGCGCATGTCCGCCAGAGCGGCTTCCCGGTCGGTATCCAGTTCCTTTTCCATCTCCGTTACACTGTGCTGCACCATATCCTTTTCATTTTCCGACAAATCCAGCTTGGACAGCATGGGGTCATCCCCCTCCACCAGCTTGGTCGCCGCGAAACGGGGCGGCACATGAATGCGCTGTGCATGGTCCTCCACCAGATGGGCCACCGCATGAATCGCACGGTGCACAGGACCGGAGCAGAAGTCCAGCCGTTTGGGCAGTTTGCCGTTTACCGCCGTATCCACCGCCTTGTCAATCAGCTCGTCAATCCCCTCATTTTTGCTTGCGGAAATGGGAATGACCGGTACGCCCAGCTCCTCCCGCAGCTTTGCAATCTTGATGGTGCCCCCGTTTGACCGCACCTCATCCATCATATTCAAGGCGATAACCATGGGGATATTCAACTCCAGAAGCTGCATGGTCAGATAAAGGTTTCGTTCAATATTCGTTGCGTCGACAATATTGATGATCCCGCCGGGATTTTCGTTTAAAAGAAAATCCCGGGTGACAATCTCTTCGTTTGTATAGGGGGAAAGGGAATAAATTCCAGGAAGATCCACAACCGTCATATCCCTGTGACCTCGGATCGCGCCGTCCTTCCGCTCCACCGTCACACCGGGGAAGTTTCCGACGTGCTGGTTGGAGCCGGTCAATTGGTTAAACAGTGTGGTTTTGCCGCAGTTCTGGTTACCTGCCAAAGCGAAGATCACGATGATTTCCTCCTTTGCGCAGGCGGCGCCTGTTTTTTTGTCTCAGTCCGCTGATCTGAATATGAGGTGCGTCTGCCGGGGAAGGCTCTTCCCCCTCCACGACAATGTTTTTTGCATCCTCCAAACGCAAGGTAAGCTCATAGCCCCTTAGATGGAGCTCGATGGGGTCCCCCATTGGAGCAACCTTGCGGATCATGACTTTTGTGTGCGGCGTCAACCCCATATCCAGCAGATGGCGCCGGAGTGCCCCCTGGCCGTTTACAGCGAGAATGGTGGTTGTTATACCAAGTGGAAGCTTATCCAAAGTCATTCCGTTGTCCCCTTTCCGAATTGTGTGAGTTAGTCTGTACTATCTTTTTATTGTATGCTATCTCTTTTCTTTTGTCAATAGAAGAGATCGGAAAGAAGAAACAAAACAATCGAAATCTTCGAAGCTTGACATGTTTTTCCTCTTCCGGTATACTGAAAGCAGAATAAGACAAAGGAGGGAGTGCAGTGCATCTGTCGAAAAACAGCAAGTTATGGCTTGGAGCGGTAGTATTTTTGGTTGTCAATTGGGGGATTTACAGCTTTTTGCCTGAGAGCGGCAGTTCGAAGATTTCTTTTCATTTGGCTTCGGCAGTAAGCGTGCTCCTGTTGCTTGTTCTTTTATGGATAGCACAGAAGAAAAACTTCGATCCCGTCAAATGTTTTGTGCCGGTTGCCTTGGTAACCGGCTTACTGTATATGTCATCTGTTCCCGCTTTCCGTGGTGCGGATGAGGAACTCCATTTCTACCGCGCCTATGAGATTTCCTGCGGTCATCTGGCGTCGGACTGCCGGGACGGCGCAGGGGGAAGAGAGCTGCCCGTCAGTCTGTGGGATGCCAAGCCGGACAATTTTAAGAACTTTGATTTTGAGCAGATGGGAGAAAAGCTCAAAATTTCCCTGAAACCAGAAGAAAAAGAGTTCATTGTTTTCAATACCTCGTCTCTGTATTCTCCGGTGCAGTATCTGCCTCAAGCATCCGGCATTCTGATAGGAAGGCTGTTTCATCTGCCGCCGGTTGCACTGGTCTACTGCGGCCGGGCGGGAAACTTGCTGTTCTGGATTTTAGTCTGTTGGCTTGCACTGCGTATCTCGAAAGGTTCCTCTTTGATTTACCTGATCGGGCTTCTTCCGTCCATGCTGCATGCGGCGAGTATTCTGTCGGGTGACGCAGTAACGGTTGGCTGTATTCTTCTGTTTGTCACCTATCTTATCAAATTATCTTACTTTGAGAGGGAGAAGAGGATAACGGGACACCATCTGACGGTTCTCTTTTTGCTGGGAATGGCCATAAGCCTTTGTAAAATTGTCTATTTTCCGATCTGTCTTTTGATATTTGTCCTTCCGCAAAGCAAATTTCGAAACAGGAAGCGCTATCTTACGGCAACGATTTTTCTGGTTGTGGTCTGTATTCTGGCCAATCTGTCGTGGACGGCATTTTCCTGGAGATTTTTAAATGAGGTCAACGAGGGCGTGAACGCGGCCGAGCAGGTCAAATACATTCTGTTCCATCCGGTTCGGTATCTGGGGATCCTATTGCGCACAACGGCAAACTATTTTAATTTTTATCTTCAGACGGTTGTAGGAGCAAACTTCTGCCTGTTCGACACTCCCATCTACATCTGGATTACCGATTGTTATCTGGTGCTTTTGGGGTATCTGGCAGTGTTTCATAATCCGATAGAGGCGCAGGGATATTTTGTGCAAAAGAAGGACAAGGGGATTGCCCTGCTTGCTCTGACGGCAGTGTTTCTATTGATAAACACCAGCTTATATGTCCAGTGGACGCCGGTGGGGAAAGCTATGATTGACGGGATACAGGGAAGGTATTTTGCACCTTTCCTCTGTTTGCTTCCCTTCTTTTTCCGCAAGCGGAGTGAATACAGAGCTGAAACAGTCACGGTCTGTGCTTCCATTTTGCTTGCATATCCGGTTGTCATGACCTTGTTTTTAAAGCATATATAAAAAGAAGGGAGGGCTCTATGTCCTCCCTTTGCAATGAATTCTTGATTTCCATAAAAATCTTTCCATATCGCATATGGAACAGTTATTTCCTCTGGAAACTGTACTCTCTCCAAATCAACTTTAATGTATTTCTTTCATTGCGGGTAATCTTTTTTTCCTAACCGTTTAAACATATCCCTATTCTAAGAATATTATTTATAATAGCGTTAATATTTTAATGACAATATATCTATCATTTTATAAATGCTTTGTAAAGTCTGCTTCTTCCCGTGATTAATCCTTGCTATTTATCCGGACATTTATTATAATAAAAATAAGTATATCTTAAGCATTAGGGAGGTGAACAGCGTGTCCCTGCGGTTTGTCACAGGTGAGAAAAAGACCGGCAAGACCACGTTCCTGCTGGAGGAAATCAAACAGAAAATACAGTCGAAAAAACAAGTGATCTATATCGTGCCGGAGCAGATGGTGTTCCGGGCGGAGGCCTATATTCTGGACAGGCTGGGGGAACAGCAGGCCTTTCTGGTGGAAACGCTGAGCTTTTCCAAGCTTGCCGCCTCCCTTTTGCGGAAGCGACCGGATTTAAAGCTGCTTCAGCTGCTGGACAGCTGTTCGAAAAAGCTGATCCTGCACAAGGTGATGGGAGGGCTGAAAGACCGGCTTTCCGTCTATGCGGGCGCGTCCAGCAATCCGCGGATGATCGCCCTGCTCTCGGAGAATATCACCGAGCTGAAAAAATACGGTGTGGATGAAAAACGGCTGGAGGAAATTTTACAGGAACAGGATCTCTCGGATAATCTGAGAAGAAAGCTTACTGATATCAGAGAGATTCTGCATTCCTATGAGCAGGAGCTCTGCGGCCTCTATCAGGATCACGACGATATGCTGACCATGGCCTGCCGGGAGCTTGATGCGGGAGAGCTGGAGGACGCGGACGTCTATATTGACGGCTTTGTCGGCTTCACGCTTCAGGAAGCGCAGATGATCGGGAGTCTTTTAACCCATCAAAACAGGGTGACGGTTACCCTGACGATGACGCCGGAGGAGGATTCCTATTACGGAAAACGCTTTTACACCACTTGGCTGACCCGGGAAAAGCTGTCGGGGATGGCGCGGGATGCCGGCGTGCCGGTGGAGAAAATCGCGCTGGAACAAAAAAGGTTTGAGCGGGAAGAGATCCGGTTTCTCTCCGAGAATCTTTTTCTGGACGACTATCGAAGCTGTGAAAGCGAACCGGAGCATATCGTGCTGGAGGAATACCCGGATATGCAGAGAGAGTGCGAGGGCATCGCGGCGGATATTCTGCGCAGGGCGGCAGAGCAGGGGGTGCGTTTCGGGGAAACCGCGGTGATCGTGCCGGATCCCGAGGAGTACCGCCCCTATCTTGCCAAAGCCTTTGGAAACAGACAGATCTCCTACTATCTGGACGGCAAGGAGGATATTGTCCGGCTTCCCATCGTGCGGCTGATCTCCAATGTTCTGTCCGTCTGCGTGCGGCGGAACGATCGGCGCCCCTATTTCTTCTATCTGAAGAGCGGCTTCTTTTATCCCGAGGCGTACGATAAGATTCTACGGTTTGAAAATTTTGTGCTGGAAAACGGCGTTCGTTCCTACGATCTCGCCGATGGAAACGCCTTTCAAAAGGCGCTGGAACGGGCGGAAATCTGGGGAAAATGCAAAGACAGCGAGGAACTTCGGGAGGTCTACGATCGGGTATTCGCTCCGCTTAACCGGCTTTCCGCGGCAATGAACCGGAAGAGCACCGCGGCCGAAAAATCCGCGCTTTTTTATGAGTTCATGAATGAGGCGGGAATCCCTCAATTCATTGATAGAACGGCAAACCGCCAGAAGCAGGAGGGCGACCAGATTGGCGCCATGCAAACGCTTCAGGCGTACAATGCGGTTTGCTTTGCCCTGGAGAAAACCGCCCTTGTTCTGGGGGACGGTGATATTTCTCTGGCTGCCTATCAGGAGATCTTAAAGGAGGCCATTCGGGACGAGACGGTATCGACCATCCCTCTGGGCTTTGACAGCGTGATGGTGACCGGATTGGGGCGTCTGAAGAGCAACGATTACAAGGTCATTTACTTTGCCGGTCTGAACGAGGGCAAAATTCCCGGGAGCTTCCGAAACGAGGGGCTCATCAACGAGACCGATCGCATGGAGCTGGCGAAATACGGCTTGGAGCTCTCCAAGGGAAACCAGCTGAAAATTGTGGACGAGTATACCGAAATCTATGAGATTATGAGCTCCCCCGCGGAGGAATTGATTTTGAGCTATCCGGTAACCGCAAGCAGCGGGGAGGCGTTGAAGCCCTCCATGCTGATCGGGGAAGTCCGGGCGATTTTTCCCCGTATTTCTGTCCGGAAAATAGGGGAAAGTCTGCGCTTTACGCCCAAGGACGAGCTGTTTGACCGGGCGGCGGAAGCGCTTTGCGAAAAGCAGAACGGCGGCCTGATGTCCGTCTTTCTGCAGGATGAGGACTACCGGACGGCGGCGCAGACGGCTTTTGACCATTATTTTCACAACAAGGAACCGGAGACGGTGGATGAAAAGCTGGTGAAAAAGCTCTATCCCAATAAGCTGGAAACCAGCGTTTCCCGTCTGGAAAAATACCGAAGCTGTCATTTCGCCTATTTTATGGATTATATGTTAAAAGCGCAGGATGTGGAGGAATTAAAGCCGGATCCCCTTTCGATGGGCTCCATGCTTCACAGCGTGATTGAGCAGTTTTCCAGAACCGCCAAGCGGATAGGCTACGATACAATCGACGAGGCGTTTATCCGGTCGGAAACGGATAAATTGGTAGACAAGCTGTTAAAGGATCCGAAAAACAGCGCTTATACCTTAAACCGCAAGAATGCTTACGCTGTCAAAAAATTAAAGAGGGTGGCCGCGCGCACCCTCCTGAACATCAAAAATCATTTTGAGAAGAGCGCCTTTACCCCGCTGGGCTTTGAGATGTCCTTCGGCAGGGAGGACAAGGAGCTGAAAGGGATTACGCTGAACCTTTCCAACGGATGCGAGGTGAGCTTAAACGGCGTGATTGACCGCGCCGACCGGGCGGAGGAATTCGTGCGGGTGGTGGATTACAAATCCTCCGGCAAGGAATTGTCCGCGAATGATATTTATCATGGGCTCTCCTTACAGCTGGCGGTATACCTTGCCACCCTGCTGAAGCAGAACCCTGCTTACCGCCCGGGCAGTATGACCTATCTGGCGGCGGATGACCCGATGGTTTCCATCCGCTCGATGAACGACGTCCGGCAGGTGGAGGAGGAAATCCGCAGCCGCTTTATGATGAAGGGGATTCTCCTGAAGGATAAAACCGTTCTTTCCATGATGGACAGGGAGCTGGAGACGTCCGGGAAATCCCGTATTGTGGACGCCTCGCTGAAAAAAGACGGCGAAATTCAGGCGCTGAAGGAGAAAAACATGCTGACGCTGGGCGAGTTCCAGCTGGTTCTTAAGCGGGCAGTGGATATGGCACGGCTTCTGTGCGAGGACATCTATGCGGGGAAAACCGATGCAAAGCCGGTGAAGTGCGGGGATAAGGACGGCTGCCGCTACTGCGGCTACAATCATATCTGCGGCTTTGATCCAAAGAGGGATACGCCCGAGGAACTGCCCAAGCTCAGCAAGGACGAGGTGCTTGGAAGGCTGAGAGGAAGCAAAGAGGAGGAGAGCGAATGAAGTTTACAGAGGAACAGCAGACTGCCATCGACACGCGCGACACCTCCCTTCTGCTTTCCGCGGCGGCTGGTTCGGGAAAGACTACCGTTCTGGTGGAGCGGATTATACAGAGAGTCCTTTCAAGGGAAGCGCCGGTGGACGTGGACCGTATCCTGGTGGTGACCTTCACCAAGGCGGCGGCTTCCAGCATGAAGGAGAAGCTGCAGCGGGAGCTGAAAAAGCAGTCGGCGCTGCACCCCTCCGACCGGAATCTGAAAAAGCAGCTTCTGGCATTGCAGAATGCCAGCATCACAACGGTGCATTCCTTCTGCAGCGAGGTGGTCAAAAACAATCTGCATTTGCTGGGCGGTTTGGTGCCTGCCAATTACCGGCTTCTGTCCGAGGCGGAGGGAAATCTTCTGCAAAACCGCGCGGCGGAGCAGGTGCTGGAGGAATATTATGAGTCCGGCGATCCGGTTTTTGAGCAGGTGGTGGAGGCCTATTCCTCCAACAAAAATGACGACAAGCTTCAGCGAATCCTTCTGGATATCTACCGCTTCCTCGTCAGTATGCCCTATTATGCGGATTGGTTTGAAGGATGCTTTTCTCATTTTGAGGAAGCTATCTTAAGCGAAGATAACCTTTATATGAAGCTGATTTGCAGGCATGCGGCGGAACTGTTTGCCGCTTTCGGCGAAACATACCGCTATCTGATGGACGGCGGGGAGGAAAAGCTCGCCGGACGGATGGAAGCCGAGCTTTCAGGCTTTCAGGAAGCGGAACGGCTGGCCCGGGAGGGAGCGTTTTTCGCACTGGCGGAGCGGGTGAACGCCCTGACGGTGGAAAAACCGAAAAAGGACAGCTACCGGGAATTTGCCGCAAAGCAGATAGAGACAATGAAAAATGAGTTTTTCTGCCATACACAGGAGCAGATGAAGGCGGATGTGGAACAGACACTGCCCTTGATCCGAAAAATAGCGGAGCTTGTCCTCCGGTTTGACAAGACCTTCCGGCAGCTGAAGACAGACCAGAACGCCATTGACTTCAACGACCTGGAGCATCTGGCTATCCGGGTTCTCTCCCGCCGGGAGAACGGGAAGACGGTTCCCACCGAGGCGGCGCTCTCCTATCGGGAAAAATTTGTCGAGGTGATGGTGGACGAATACCAGGACACCAACGACGTGCAGGAGGAAATCTTCCGCATGGTTTCCCGAAACGAGCGGAACCTGTTCGCCGTGGGGGATGTAAAGCAGAGTATCTACCGTTTCCGCCAGGCGAATCCGGATATCTTTTTAAACCGCTCCGGCGGGAACGAGAAGAAGGACTGGGCGAAAACCATCTATCTAACCCAGAATTTCCGGTGCCGCAAAGATATTGTGGATTTGGTCAATTTTGTTTTTGATGACATCATGGAGGAAAAGCTGTCCTCCATCCCCTACCGGGAAAGTGAACGGCTGGTACAGGGCGCGTCCTTTTTTGAACCGGAGAATCCGACGCTGTACGGCACCGAGATCCTGCTTTGCCATAAAGAGCGGAAGGAGGAAGCCGAGGTACAGAGGGGCGAGAGTGAGGGCATTCTCATCGCCAAGCGTATACAGGCGCTGACGGAAGATGAAGCCTTCCTCGTGGAGGACGGCGGTGAAAAGCGCCGGCTGCGCTATAAGGATATCGCGATTCTGGTGCGGAGCGTCTCGGATCAAACCCGGCTGCTCGCCGACACGCTGATAAGAAATCATATTCCAGTCAATTTCAGTGAGAAGAAACCTCTTTTGGAATCGGCTGAGGTAAAAGGTCTGTTCGCCTATCTGGAGGTGCTGGACAATCCCTATCACGATGTGGCGATGATTGCGGTGCTCAAGCAGTTCTTCCGTCTTGGCAACGAACAGCTGCTGGAGCTTCGTTTGAGAGGGCGAAACAAGCATTTTTACGAGCTGCTGCAGGAGGGCGGCTATGAAACGGTTTTGCGGACGTTGGACAGCTACCGGAAAAAAAGCTTTCAGAAGACGGTGTATGAACTGCTGACCGAGCTTTTGAAGGATACCGGATATTTGGCCATACAGACCGCCTGCCCCAACGGCATGGAGAAACGCGCGAACCTGCAGGCATTTCTCAAGATGGCAAAGGAGTTTGAGGAAAACGGCTTTCGGGGGCTTTGCGACTTTGTCAGCTTCATACGGGGGCTCATGGAATCACCGGCGCAGGATAAGCATGAAACCCCTGTCGACGAGGAGCGGGACGCGGTTCGTATCATGACCATCCACAAGAGCAAGGGGTTGGAATTTCCTGTGGTGATCCTTGCCCACGCGGACAAAAAGGGAAACATGCAGGATTTGAACAAGGTGCTCCTGTTCCACCGGAATTATGGAATCGGGTTTGATTACATTGATGTAAAACGGCGGTTCCAGTATCCCACCCTGATGAAAAATGCTGTCCGGCTGAAGATCCGGCAGGAGCAGACGGCAGAGGAATTGCGGCTTTTGTATGTGGCGCTCACCCGTGCGCGGGAAAAGCTGATCATCACGGCGGATGTGCCGTTTATCGCGAGCAGTATGAACCGCTGGAACCGCTGTGTGGAAAACGCGACGCACAGAATACAGTACGATGGGCTGTTCGCGGGGAATTCCTATCTGGATTTTCTGATACCGCCCCTGCTCCGCCTGGATACCTTGCAGGAGTTGAACCGGAACGGCGAAGGGATTGTTCCGGCGCCATTCTCGGTCAGCCTGCGGGATTACACTTATATGGAACTGGAGCACATCAAAAAAGAACAACAGCAGAGCGATGAGGAGGAGCGTGAGGTTCTGCTCACACCTGCCGAGGGCTTTGCGCTGGAAACTCTGTGCGACATCCGCTATCCCTTCCGGCAGGACAGAGAACTTCCGCGCAAGATTTCCGTCAGCGAGATCCGGCGGATTCAAACGGAGGATCACAGCCTAAGCGCTTTTCCCGTTTCGCTGTACACGCCGGTGTTTTTCGAGAAAAGGGAAATGGAAAACCGTGCGGATTACGGCACGATGGTGCATCAAATTTTTGAATGGATCGACATAAAAAAATTAAAAGAGGGAAAAGATATAGACGAGCTTCTTGACGAAGCCGCTTTGAAAAATCCGCGGATTCAATTGAATAACGCGGTGCGCAAAGGGGTGCGCGATTTTTATGAGAGTGAGTTGGGCAAAGCGCTTTTGCAGGCGGAACAGGTTCGCAGGGAGCAGGATTTTTTGATTCGCCTTGAGGCGAGGGAGATCTATCCGGATTCCGGACAATCCGAAAAAATTATGGTGCAGGGGATCATCGACTGCTATTTTTTCCGCGATGAGAGCCATGTCGTTCTGATCGATTACAAGAACAGCGTCAAGGAGGAAGCGGATCTCAAAAGGGAGTATGCTTCCCAAATCGGAATATACCGGAAGGCACTGCACAAGATTTTAGGGGATGGGATTTCGATTGAAAGCTATCTTTGGGATGTAAACCGAGGAAAAAGCATTGCAATGGATTAGAATTGGTTTACAAGAAAACAAATTCATGTTAAGATGATGTAAGTGTATCACAACGAATAGGAGCGTGTTTCGGTGAAAAAAGGATTATTGATTACAGGCGGGCTGGTCACAGCGTTTTTGGTTTCCTTTTCCGCCTCGGCTTATTTTATGATGAACGCAAAAGATCTGGTGTTTGCCAAGGACAAACAGGAGGTTTCTGAGCTGACGCAGCAGCTGGAGAGCAAGGATACGGAAATTGCGGACTTAAAGGAACAGGTCGAACGCTACCAGACCCTTTACACGGCTGCGATTGCAGGAAAAAGAGAATCCGGTGACACAACTTCCGGCTCCTCCGCGACAAAATCTCCCTCAGGGACACAGGCACCGGCCTCTACCAAGGCTTCCGGAACAACAACAAAGCCTACCCGGACAGTGAGTCCGACAGAGACGCCGGCTGCGACAAAGACGCCCACCAAAGCCCCGGAGAGCACACAGACGCCTGAGAATACAAGGAAACCAACGGCGCCGGACGAAAGCAATACCTCCGCGGATGAATAAGATGAATAACACGAAAAACACGAAAAAGAAAAGATGGATAGCGGGCGGATGCCTTTTGATTGCGGCGGTTGCGGCCGCCGCAATTTTTTCCGATTGGAGCCGTCCCTTGGAACAAACTGGTTTTTTAATGGATACGCAGGTGCGGCTTGTGATCTATGACAGCGGCAAGCAGAAGGAGACAATGGAAGGCGCCTTTGCCCTGCTCCGGAATATTGACCAAATGATGAACGTCCACAATGAGGAATCGGAGCTTTCCCTCCTGAACCGGGAAAAGGAACGAATGGTAAGTCCGGAACTGTTCTCTGTCATTCAGAGGGGCTTATACTT
This sequence comes from Acetivibrio sp. MSJd-27, assembly GCF_018918095.1. Taxonomy (GTDB): domain Bacteria; phylum Bacillota; class Clostridia; order UMGS1840; family HGM11507; genus HGM11507. The sequence goes on from NZ_JAHLPV010000036.1 coordinate 22,959, forward strand.
TTCCGAGTTGTCCGGCGGATTGTTTGATATTACCGTCCGCCCTTTGACGGAAATCTGGGATTTCAAACAGGAGCGGGTGCCGGATGCGGATGAAATTTCGGCAGCGCTGGAAAAAGTCAACTATCGCAATGTCTCTCTTCGGACGGATAACACGGTCGTGCTGTCCGGCGGCGCTCAGCTGGATTTGGGCGGGATTGCCAAGGGATACGCCGCAGATTGCGTCTGTGAATATCTGCGGGAAAAAGGGATAAAAAACGCCCTGATTGATATCGGGGGAAACATCAAAGCCCTGGGAGACGGCAGGAAGGGCGAAGGCTTTCAGATTGGACTGCAAAACCCCAGCGGACAGCGGGGAAATTATTTTGCATCTTTGCCAGTTCGCAATGCAAGCGTGGTCAGTTCCGGAGTTTATGAAAGAAATTTTGAAAAGGACGGGCAGCTTTACCACCATATCATCGATACCCGTACCGGCAGACCTTTGCAAAACGGAATCGTCGCCTCCTCGGTGATTGCGGAGAGCTCCATGGATGCGGACGCTCTTTCCACCACACTGATGCTGATGGGGGGAGAGGCCGGCAAGCAGTTTGCGGAAGGTTTGCCGGGGATTGAGTGTATTCTGGCGGACGAGAATAAAAATCTTTTTTTGACCGACGGTCTGAAAAATCAAATAAACATTACCGATACTACATATCATGTTAGAGAAGGAGGCGTTTGAAGTGGTTGATCTGGCAATTATCGGAGGCGGACCCGCAGGCTTGAGCGCGGCTGTTTACGCAAAGCGCGCGGGTCTTTCCACCATCCTGTTTGAAAAGATGTTTTTCGGCGGGCAGATGGTGAATTCCCACAATATTGAAAATTATCCCGGCTATGCTTCCATCAGCGGAATCGACTTGACCGCAAAATTTACCGAAGCGGTGGAGGATGTGGAGAAACGGATGGAGGAGATCATGGCGGTCGACTTCAGCAATAAAATACTGTTTACCGCAAGGGAGAGGATCCAGGCGCGCTCTATTCTGATAGCTACCGGTGCAAAGCCGCGGCTTCTTGGCGTTGAGGGGGAGGAAAGGCTCTCCGGAATGGGCGTGTCCTACTGTGCGACCTGTGACGGCGCGTTTTTCCGAAACCGGACGGTGTGCGTGGTAGGCGGCGGAAATACCGCTTTGGACGACGCGCTGTATCTTTCCAAATTTGCAAAGGAAATTTATCTGATTCACCGCCGGGACGCTTTCCGTGCGGATGAGCTGACGGTGAATAAAGTGAAGGCGGAACCGCTGATCCATTTGGTGCTGGACACGGAGGTTCAGCGGCTGGACGGAAAAGATTCCCTGGAAAACGTTCTTGTCCGAAACAAAAAGACAGGAGAAGAGCATGCGATCCAGGCGGACGGCATTTTTATCGCTGTGGGAAATATTCCGCAGACCGAGTTTTTAAACGGCAAAATTGATCTCACGCCGGAGGGCTATATCAAGACGGACGAAAGCCTGCAAACCAGTATGGAAGGCGTGTTCGCCGCCGGCGATGTGCGCGAAAAAGAACTGCGGCAGATTGTCACGGCGGCAGGAGACGGCGCCGTTGCGGTGGACAGTATACGGAAGTATCTGCAATCAACGTGATGTTTGCTCCAATGATTTACGGCAAACCAAAAGTAAGCACTCGCTGGAGGGGTAAGTCTCCATAAAGAAGTTAAGGACAAGACAGATCACAACGGTCTGCCTTGTCCTTTTTTATAACATAGGAAATTGCGGGGAATCGTCCGCAATTGCATGTTTCAAAAAACAGCGTGCGAAGCGCGGCTGCGCTTTTCAGAATGAAAAGCTTTTTTACTGTATAACCCACTATGACACTATAAGGGAAAGCGCCCGTGAGAGAGTGCGGTAAATACAAAAAATTTGGACGGTTCCCCTGAAAGCTGGCAATTTCACTCTTTCTTCCGTGTCAAACAAACCCCAACGATCGATCCAATCAAGACAATTGGCGCTATTCTGACGAACAGCCACTCAAATGCGTGAAACACTACTCCGATTACCGCGGTTTCGGGTTTGCTGTAATCCCAACCCGAGTAAGGACTGTTTAACACGATTAGGACTGCGAAAATAGCCACTATAACCGTACACAAAAAGATAAAAAGCCAATGAATCACTTTTTGTCTCGTTGCTTTTCTATTTGCAAGCTGCAGGTTTATGACCTCAAGCTTCTCGGAGATTACTTTTAAGTCATCAGCCTTCGTCTCGACAACGGTTTCTCCAAGCAGTGTGCTTACAGGCGTTTCAAATACCTTTGATATGGAAATCAGCATATCGGCATCTGGAACCGACAGACCTTGTTCCCATTTAGAGATTGTTTGCCTCACCACATTCAGCTTGATTGCAAGTTCCTCTTGTGAAAGCCCTTTGGATTTTCTGATTGTTTTAATGTTTTCATTTAGCATCAGGGATGCCCTCCTTTCACTGCTATTATACGGAGGAAAGCTCGTTGCGGCAAGCAACGCAAATTAACATCACAGCATTCTTTCGATAAATTGAGAGTTATCGCCGAAATCATTATAAAGGAACACCCGCTGAAAAGCAACTTCTTTTCAACGGGTGTCAGGTTTCCTTATGGCGGGTGCTTTTTTCTGTGCGGCCGGATACTCCGCTGAAAGAAGAGAGAAACAAAACGGCAGGAGCAAGCCCCTGCCCTACAAAATAGATAATTAAAAAATGATTCTATAAAAACAACATTATAAAAATTCAAAAGAAAGTATTATTTCTGGTCTGTTAAACCTAATAAATAATCTGTACTTACATTATAAAATTTAGCAAGTTTAATCAAGGTTTCATCTGTCCACGGAATTTTTCCAGTCTCATACTGTGAATATGTGTTTTGAGCTACTCCGAGAATTTTACATAAATTTTTTTGTTTGATATCATTATCTTCTCTCAAAGCTTTAATATTTTTTAAAAACATTTCAATCACGTATAATTAAACCATCTCGAAAGGGGTGGTTTTAATTATATCTCCTTTCTTAAAGTTTTTGATTATATTTGCAGGAGTAGCTACCTGCGATATAATAAAGACAAGCACTGTG
>NZ_JAHLPV010000037.1 GCF_018918095.1 Acetivibrio sp. MSJd-27
CACGATTTCCATTTTCAATTCCACTGTATATTTTCTTTTCCCCATAAAAAGTACCCCCCAATTATTAGATGGTTATGATTTTATTTTATCATATTGTCTAATATTTGGGGAGCACTTCACTCGTCAAAGTAAGCGGTTACTCAAACCATAATTATTTTGGCAACCGTTCAATACGGCATACCTTTATCTGCTTTTATTTTATCATATTTTTCAGAATTGTCAACAGTTCCATTCGTATTTGCCTCATGCTGTTTGAATCCGATTTTTCTTTATGTAAGCATTAGAGAGTCGAACTCCCTAATGCTTAGACAGGCATAGCCTGTCCGGCGCTGCGTTAAATATGTTTCTTGATATTGGACAAAGCGGTCTTTTCCAGCCGGGATACCTGAGCCTGGGAAATGCCAATCTCATCGGCGACCTCCATCTGAGTTTTTCCCTCAAAGAAGCGCATGTTTAAGATGTGTTTTTCCCGGTCGGACAGCTTGGTCATTGCCTGCTTTAAAGCGATCTCCTCAATCCATGAGCCGTCGGAATTCTTGTCATCCTTCAGTTGATCCATCACATAAAGCGCGTCCTCGCCGTCATTGTAGACGGGTTCAAACAAAGAAACCGGTTCCTGAATCGCATCCAGCGCATAGACCACGTCTTCCTTTTTCATTTCTAGTTCTTTGGCAATCTCCTCGATAGTGGGTTCTTTTCCCTTCTCGCTGGTCAGCCTTTCCTTGGCTGTAAGAGCCTTATAAGCGGTATCCCGGAGGGAACGGCTGACCCGGACGGAATTATTGTCCCTCAGATATCGGCGAATTTCGCCGATAATCATAGGGACGGCATAGGTGGAAAATTGCACATTTTGGGAAACATCGAAATTGTCTATGGCTTTGATAAGCCCGATGCATCCCACCTGGAACAGGTCGTCCATGTATTCGCCGCGGGAAGCAAAGCGCTGGATTACACTTAAAACCAGCCTTAAATTTCCCTGAACAAATTCTTCTCTGGCGTCCGTATCTCCCTGTTTGATCCGGTTCATCAGCTCCGCTTTCTCTGCTCTTTTCAAGACCGGAAGCTTCGCGGTGTTCACACCGCATATTTCAACTTTATTCAGCATAGGCAAACCTCCTGATCCCTGATTCCTGTTTCTATGAACAGTATTGCCAATCAAAAGGTTTTTATGCCCTGCAAACGAATTTAAAATTGCATCATTTTCGAGATTTCCTTTTTCAGCCGGCCAATAATCTTCTTCTCCAGCCGGGATATGTAAGACTGGGAAATGCCCAGCATATCCGCGACTTCCTTCTGCGTTTTTTCATTTCCTGTGGTCAGTCCAAAACGCAGATTCATAATATTTTGCTCCCGTTTGGAGAGCTTATCCAGCGCCTCTTTGAGCAGGGCGCGATCCACTTTTTCCTCCACACAGCGGTAGATGATATCGTTGTCCGTCCCCAGAATATCCGACAGCAAAAGCTCGTTGCCGTCCCAGTCCACATTCAGGGGTTCATCAATGGAAACTTCACTTTTCTGGTTGGAATTTTTGCGCAGATACATCAGAATCTCATTTTCGATGCACTTGGAAGCATAGGTTGCCAGCTTGATTTTTTTGTCCAGTTTATAGGTATTGATCGCTTTGATCAGTCCGATGGTTCCGATGGAAATTAAGTCCTCCACATTGATTCCGGTATTCTCAAACTTTCTGGCAATATAGACCACCAGCCGGAGATTGTGTTCAATCAGAGTGTTTTTGGCTTCATCATCGTGCTCCATCAGCCGCTTCAGCATTTTTTGTTCCTCCTCGGCTGTCAGCGGCGGAGGAAGTGTATCAACCCCTCCGATATAGTAAACGTTCTGCGTATCCTCCAAATCGAGGAACGCCCGCAAGCGCTGTGTGATTCGATAAAAGAAATCTCGTAAATTCATGCTGCCCTCTCCTTCTTAAGATAACATTAACGGATTTAAAATTGCATGGAATTCCCCGTTCTGCGATAGCTTCTCATTTTTTACCGCAATGATTAAGTCGGTTTTTGTCTGCTGCTCTCCCAGGACGACCGCGCTGTCGGGCACAAAGCATTTCAGCATAGACCGCACGCCCAGGGCCTGGTATGGGATTAACTTAATCGGGATATTCATCTGGGCATCGCCCTCAATGGTGTCAGTACGAAAGAAGTTTAATTCCGTTTCATCAAACAGGGGCAGAACCTGGGAAAGCTCTGCGATGACGACCGGCTTTTTTGTAATCGGATCGCAGAGGGAATTTCCCGTATCCACAATCCCTTTTATCGTCACATACCGGCCGTTTAAGGTGACCAGCAAATCTTTTATAATCTTTTCTTTTTGATAACGGGTAGTGGTCAGTTTCAAGAAAAAAGTGATCAAAAAATAAGCTGCAATGCAGGAAAGAATCAAAATCCAAATACTGCTTTCAAAATAAACCACGCCATTATTTACTTTTATGGTTGTAAAATACTGATTTGCAAAGCTGGCAGCTCCGGCAAACGCAAAAGATATAATATAAAAATAAACCACGTTCTTAAAGAGCCTTTTGGGGCTTTCAAACCGAAAAGCGATAAGAACCAAAAGGATACTGAATACCAGCTTAAAAAATGCATGAAAAAGGAACATCATATGGGGGTAAAATAGGACAACAGCATACAACGCGCCCAGCGCCGAGGCCAGGATAAGGCGGAATTGCCTAGTGGCGGATCGGGCGGATTTGCCGACTGCAAACAGGATAATATAGTTGATGGCCAAGTTGGTAAGAAACAAAATATCCACATAGATAACCGGCTGCTGCAACACATTTCACCTCGAATCTCAGATTGTCCTCTCTGCCCGGAGACAAAAGGATGCTTTTATTATATATGAAAACCGGAGGTGAAAAATGTCGGAACCTATGAAATTTTCATCATAAGTTTCCCTCTGCTTCGACAGAAAAAGGACTATCCGTCAAAATAGGATAGTCCTTTTCATTAATCCATCCGGTTGTCTATAATCCGGACGGTCTTTTTTTCACTTCTCGGCAAACCGCCTTTTTCCAGCGCTTCTGTTTGAACAAGAATACCGATTTTGGATTTGAACATTTTCTGCACATGGGATTCAATGTTCTGCTTCTCCACACTGCCTTCTTTCTCGAAGCGCAGGATCATCTCGTCCTTCCCGTTTACATGGTCAACCTGAATCTGGTACTCACTGCTGGCTCCGTCAATAGACGACAGCAGTCCGTCAATCTGAGCCGGATAAATGTTTACGCCCTTCACCTTGCACATATCGTCCGCACGTCCGATGATTCGGTCATGGCGGGGATATTTGCAGCCGCAGGAGCAAGGCTCGGTGATTAGTCTTGTTAAATCCCGTGTGCGGTAACGCAGCAGGGGCGCCCCCTGTTTTTTCAGCGTCGTGATCACCAGTTCGCCGACCTCGCCGTCCTTGACCGGTTCCCCGGTCTGGAAATCCACGATCTCAAAGAACAGGTAATCATCCCAGTAATGCAGTTCTTTTTTGCCTTCACAGCTGATGGAAATTCCCGGACCGTATATTTCGGTCAGTCCATAGATGTCATACAGACTGATGTCAAGCTCCTCCTGAATACGCTGGCGCATTTTGTCTCCCCAGCGCTCGGAACCGATGATTCCCTTTTTCAGAGAGATTTTATCCTTCAAGCCCCGCTTCTGGATTTGCTCCGCCAGCAGAAGCGCATAGGAGGAGGTGGCACCGAGAACCGTGGTCTTCAAATCCACCATCATCTGAATCTGCTTTTCCGTGTTGCCCGGCCCCATGGGAACCGCCATCGCTCCCAGCCGTTCCACACCCGCTTGGAAGCCGATTCCGGCAGTCCACAATCCATAGCCCGGCGTAATCTGAAAACGATCCTCTTTGGTGATACCCGCCGTCTCAAAACAGCGCGCCATCATGATAGACCAATCAGTGACATCCTGCGCTGTGTAGGGAATAATAACCGGCAAGCCGGTTGTTCCGGAGGAGGAATGGATACGCACCACCTCGCTGTCCGGCACAGCCTGCAATCCCAGCGGATAGGCGTTCCGCAAATCCTCCTTGGAGGAAAAAGGAATTTTCACGATATCCTCGGGTGTCCTGACATCCTCTGGGCAAAATCCGCTTTCCTTAAATTTCTTTTTGTAAAATTTGCTGTTGGAGGCGGCTTTCAGCCGATCCTTCAAACAGGCAAACTGCATTTCATTCATCCGCATAACCGAGTTCCCCTTTTCTTACAGATTAACCGCTTTTCGATTGATTTCCTGGAATCGTTCCGGCAGAAATTTCCGCATCGTCTGTTCCAAATCTTCCTTCGTAAACGGAAGCAAATCATTTTTCAGCGCAATGCCAAGCATCACCGTATTAATGACCTTAAAAGAGCCCAGCTCCTCACAGATCGCTCCCGCATCCGCAAAGATTACTTTCCTGTCTTTCTGCTTTTTCAGATATTCCAGCATTTGTTCCGGCTCATAGCCGGTTCCCATCGCACAGGTGACCGGCAGAATCGCTCTGGTGTTAACCACCATACTTCCGCCCTTTTTCAGATATTTCAGATTTCGTACCGCTTCCGCCGGCTCAAAAGCCAGCAGTAAATCCGCCTTTCCAAGCGGAATCAACGGAGATATGTCATCCTCTCCAATCCGTACATGGCTGGTTACACAGCCGCCTCGCTGCGCCATGCCGATGGTCTCCGAGGTTTTGGCAAGAGCGCCCAGTTCAATGGCGGTCTGGGCAATCAGACGGGAGGCGAGGACAGTTCCCTGTCCGCCTACGCCGGTGATCAGTATATTAAACGGTTTCATGTCTGGTTCCTCCTATCGCGCCCACAGGACAAATCTGTGCGCATAAGCCGCAGCCATAGCAGAGGGAAGAATCGATCTTCACCTCTCCCTCCCGCACCGCAATGGCGGGACAGCCAATTTCCCGAATGCATTTTTTGCACCGGATACATTTTTCGGATTCCACTTGAAACTGCCGCTCCGGTTTGAACAGGGCAATGCAGGGGGATTTGAAGATCACTGCGGAAACGCCCTTGAAATCTGCCGCCTGCTGCACCGCCTTTACCGCTTCCTCCAGATGAAGGGGATTGGCAGAGACCACATGCTTGACGCCGCATCCTCTAAGCACTGCTTCGATATCCACCTTCTCGGTGATCTCCCCCATCATGGTCCTTCCGGTTCCCGGGTGGGGCTGGTGTCCGGTCATGGCAGTGGTGCTGTTGTCCAGAACTATCACGGTGATATCGGTTTCATTGTACACCGCGTTAATAATGCCGGGAATGCCGGTATGAAAGAAGGTGGAATCCCCCACAAAAGCAAAATTCTTTGTATCCGGCTCCACATTGTGAATTCCCTGTGCAATCGTGATGCAGGCGCCCATACAAAGACAGGTATCCACCATATCTAAGGGCTTCGCATTTCCAAGGGTATAACAGCCGATATCTCCGGAAAAGACCGCCTTCTTTCCTTTCATTGCCTGCTTGACGCTGTAAAAGGAAGCCCGGTGCGGACATCCCGCGCAGAGAACCGGAGGACGTACCGGAAGCGCAGGAATTTCCTCCGCCTTTTCCTCTGCTTTTTCAAGCTGAAGCATTTTTCGGATCCATTGCTCCGCCAGCTCCGCCGAAAATTCTCCGGCCACATGGGTGAAACAGTCTCTTTTCCCATGAATTTTAATTCGGCGCTCCCCGCAAAGAGGATAGAAAGCGTCTTCCAGAACGGGATCCAACTCCTCCACAACCAAAACTTCATCCAATCCGTTCAAGAAATCCTTCGCCATATTCTTTGGGAAGGGATATGGCATCCCAACCTGGAACAGCTTTATCTCGTGTGCCGCTTCGCCGATACTATCCAAAGCTTCCTTCACATAGGAACAGCAGATGCCAGAAGTCACAATCCCTTTTCTGCCTGTTCCGCTGATCCGGTTAAATGGGGAGACGCTCCAGCTGAGATCCCGTTCGATGCCGTCCAGCTTCAGATGATTCTGATAGGAAAGCCGCGGGAATATTACCCACTTGGAATCCTTTTGAAAGCCTTCCACGGGATGTGTTTCCCACTGCTCCGCAATCTCCACGGTTGCACATGCATGGCAAATTCTTGTTGTCGGGCGGAGAAAAACAGGAACCCCTTTTTCCTCCGAAAGCCGGAAAGCCGCCTCCACCATATCATACGCCTCCTGAGGCGAGGAGGGATCAAACACTGGTATTTTAGCAAACTGTGCAAATCGCCGGGTGTCCTGCTCCGTCTGGGAAGAAATCGGTCCGGGATCATCCGCTACCAACACAATCATTCCGCCTTTGACGCCGATATAGGCAAGGCTCATCAAGGGATCGCTGGCCACATTCAGCCCCACCTGCTTCATGGTAACCATCACTCGCGCGCCTGCGTATGCCGCACCTGCTCCCACCTCCATGGCTACCTTTTCGTTCACGGACCATTGGACATGAATGGCATGATCCTTATTATTTTTTGCAACCGTTTCCAGAACCTCGGTGGACGGTGTCCCCGGGTAACCGCAAACCAAATTGACGCCCGCGCGGATCGCCGCCAAGCCAATGGCCTCATTGCCCATCAACAGCTTTTTCATCTCGTTAACGCTCCTTTTTATACAAAAAAAGACCTGCCCCATTCCAAGGACAAGTCTGTTTGCTTACTTATGCCACCTTGAATCATTCGATTTTAGAGTACCATCATACCCTCCGTACGATAACGTATACGACACGTTGCAAGATACTTGGAAGCTTTCGCCTCCTTTCCCCGCACCCTCAGCGACCCATTTGTCCAGCCCGTCTGCCGTCCGGCTCTCAGCACCCCGGATTCTCTGTAAGTCCGCAACTGGTTTTACTCTCGCCTCTACGGTTTTCCTTTCTCTTTATGATAACACTGAATAAGAAAATTGTCAAGATTTTTATATAGATAAAAAAGATTCACATAGAATTATCTTTTTCTGTGATTCTGCAATTTCCATATTTTGGTTCATCTAAAAAGATACGACATCTCCATCGGACATTCCATCCTTTTCAACATCTTCTTTTTTTCGCACCGCCGCAATCACACTGGAATGCGTGATAAACATAACCTCGCCATATGCGTAATCATCGAATTTGTCATAAGCACGCCCCGCGCTGCAAGTGCCCTCAAACACTGTATTGACACTATTCGCCACATACCCGATTGTATCGATATACGGCAGTTCTACTCGGATTGCCTCCGGATCATACGCATTATCCGGTTCCTTAACCAATTTCACAATCCGTCCAATCTTATAAGGTTTCATCCCGAGATAATGATTTTGTCCTGTAATGGTAACATAAATCGTATTCATTTGATTAATTCCTCCTTCTTTTGATTTCATCATACACGATTTAATGTCCCATAAAACGGACTTTGCCATTCAAAACGAAAAAATCGAAAAATAACCTACGTTCCTATAAACAGAAAAGCTGTAACAAATATCAAATCTGCTACAGCTTTTTATGATTATTTCTTCCGTCCCAATTTGACAAACTTCACAATCTCATTGATCACAAAAGGTGCCAACGACAGAAGGAAGATGGACAGCCACTCCATACCGCTCAAGGTTGCGGTTTCAAATGCACCGCTTAAAATAGGGGTCGTCACCAGGAACTGCAGCAGCACACCAAGCAAGATGGAACCCCACAGAGCTTTGTTTTTGAAAATACCAATTTTATAAATCGGCGTATGGATATTGCGCACACTCAGTGAGAAGAACAGCTGGGAAATCGCCAGCACCATGAAGGCTATGGTCTGCTGATGACTTTCCCCTTCCCCCATCTGAAATCCAGCCAATGTCACGCCGCCGACCAATATCCCGTTTAAGATGATAAAGAACCAGCCGCCATGTGCAAACAGGCTTTCATCCTTCGGTCTGGGTTTGCGGTTCATAATCCCCCTAAAGCCGGGCTCAACCCCCAGCGACAATGCGGGCAAGGTATCGGTTATCAGATTCACCCATAGAATATGGATAGGCCGCAGAGGCATGACCGTAAAGTTCAGCACAATGGCCACAAGCAAGGTGAAAATCTCACCCAAATTGCAGGACAACAGAAACAGCACCGTACGCTTAATATTGGCATAGATATTCCTGCCCTCTTCAATCGCCCCGACAATAGTGGTAAAATTGTCGTCTGACAGCACCATATCCGCCGCCCCCTTGGAGACATCCGTTCCCGTTATCCCCATGGCGACGCCGATATCGGCATTTTTGAGAGAAGGCGCGTCGTTCACCCCGTCCCCTGTCATGGAGACAATATTGCCGTTGGCCTTGAACGCTTTCACAATCCGAACCTTGTGCTCCGGACTCACCCGCGCAAACACGCAGGTATTCTCCACCGCCTTTTTCAGCTGTTCATCCGACATTTCATCCAATTCCCGTCCGGAAAGCACCTGTTTTTTATCTTGTGTAATGTCCAGTTCTCTTGCGATGGCAAAAGCGGTGTCCTTATGATCACCGGTGATCATCACTGTGCGGATACCGGCCTTATGGCAGATATGAATGGCGTCCTTGACCTCCTCCCGGGGTGGATCGATCATTCCCACCAGTCCGACAAAGGTCAGGCCGGATTCCAGTGTTTCCCCGTCAATCTCGCTCACTTCCTTATATGCCAGAGCCAGAACCCGAAGGGCTTCATTGCTCATTGCAGTCATGGCATTCATCAGTGCCGATTTGTCCTCCTCGGTGATCGGACGAATCTTTCCGTTTTCAAGGATGTGGACAGTCCTGGTCAAAATGTTGTCCGTTGCACCTTTGGTAAAGGACAGCTTCTTGTCCCCATAAGTGTGAACCGTCGTCATCATTTTACGTCCCGAGTCAAAGGGCAATTCAAACACCCGAGGATGTTCTCTGTTTAATCCTTCTTTTGTCAGTCCTGCACGGCTCCCCATAACAAGCAATGCGGTCTCGGTCGGATCGCCGATCTCATTCTCACCGGAAATATCGCTGTCATTGCACAGTGCCATGCCGTGAAGCAGCATTTCATTTGTTTTGGCATCCATTTGATCGATCGATTCAAGCGCGCCGTTTTGATAAAACTTTATCACCGTCATTTTGTTTTTGGTCAGCGTGCCGGTTTTGTCGGAGCAAACCACATTGACACAGCCCAGCGTCTCCACGGCGGGCAATTTGCGGATAATGGCTTTTCGCTTGCTCATCTTCTGCACGCCCAACGCCAGCACGATGGTCACCACAGCCGGAAGCCCCTCAGGGATTGCAGCTACTGCAAGGGATATGGAGGTGAGAAGCATATCAAAGATATTTTTCCCTTCTATAATGGAAATTACAAAGATCAACGCACAGACACCCAGTGCCAGAAAGCCTAATGTTTTTCCCAGCTGCGCCAGCTTCACCTGCAAAGGCGTTGCCTCTTCCTCCGCCTCGTCCAGACTCTTGGCAATCTTTCCGATCTGGGTATTCATACCGGTTTCACTCACAACGCCGGCGCCACGGCCGTTGGTCACATAGGTGGACATATAAGCCATATTCTTTCGATCGCCCAGAACCGTCTTTTCATCCGGCGCCACAAACTCATTGTCCTTGTTCACCGGAACCGATTCCCCGGTCAGTGCAGACTCTTCAATCTGCAGGTTTACCGCCTCGATCAGCCTTAAGTCAGCCGGGACATACCGTCCCGCTTCCAGCAAAACGATATCGCCGACTACCAAATCCGCAGAATTTACTTCACAGACAACCCCGTCCCTTTTTACCAGGGCTTTTGGGGAAGACAGCTGTTTCAGCGCATCCAGCGCTTTCTCCGCTTTGGATTCCTGCACCACACCGATCACAGCGTTTAACAGCACTACGATCAGAATGATGACCGTGTCGCTGAATTCCTTCAGGATAGCTGAAATCAGCGCGGCGGCAAACAGAATATAAATCATCGGTTCATTCAACTGCGCCAGAAATTTTAGGAACAGACTTTTATTCTTTTTCTGGGTCAGCTCGTTTCTGCCGTATTTCTCTGCTCTTTTCGGAATTTCATCCGACGAAAGTCCATGATAGGAATCCGAATGTAATTCTTTAATGGTTTCCTCACTGCTTTTGGTATAGAACAACAATAATGCCTCCCTCAGGTTTATAATTATAGGTTTACAAAATTTCCGTTTTTAAGATCTGTGCTATCTTTTCCGCTGTCTTTTCCGCCATATAATAAAATCCCAAATCATTGGGATGTACGGTGTCCGCCGTACATTCATCCCGCTCATCTTCCGGGAAAAAATGATGTCCGTCCATAAAATAAACATTCGAATCCCCGTTTTCCCTGGCCTTGTCATACGAAGCACGGATAATCTCCACATTTTTGTCCGCTTCCTCCGTCTTGAAGGTGGGGCGTGACAGCATCAAAACAGGCAAGTCAGGATTTTTTTGCCGTACAATCTCATAAAAAGGATAATGTGTTTGCGCAAGATGTTCTCTGGACTCACAATTGTAATCATAATCCATCACAAAAAGAGACATCTCTACGTCGGAGAGTATCTCCGCCATCTCCTTCTCCCCTTTAGCATTTGCACTGAAGCCCATATTTATAACGGCCGCGTCCAGTTTTCTTGCCGCCATATTCACATAAGAATTTCCCGGCCGGGAAGCACTCTCCCCATGGGTGATGGAGGAGCCGTAAAATAAAATCGGTTTTTCCAGCATCCGTTTCGGCGGCTCTTTGATGCAAAATTCCGGTTTCATGCCGATAGAAAAAGATTTCACTCCGTTATAAACAGGCAAATAGATGGTGACTTCCCTTTCTATATGGTCGGGATTGTCCAGACAAACCACGCCGTCAAATTCTGCTTCTCCATCTTTTTCACTGACAACACAGCCGTAAAATCTTTTGTATTTTCCGCTTCCGGCATACACGTCAAAGCCATTCATCCCTCTTCGCGTCATGGTGGCTTTTTGTTCATAGTCGTCCGAAAACTGGGTTTCTCCCCGAAGAATGATTTGATCCGCGTTGGTTGTAAAACGGACACAGTTTCCGGCGGTAAATGCAGCGCGGTAATTTAAATCATCAGTAAAAAGAGTCTTTTTGGAAAGAGGCAAGCGGAAAAATGATCCCTTGTTCTCCTCCAGAAAAGGAAAGCCCTCAATCTGAAATTTGCCGCTCCGAATCTCGTGAAAGACAAAGCCGTTATCATCGGTTTTCACCGTTCTAAAATTCGGATCCAATTCTTCCAGTTTCATTTCTTCCGCCCCCTCTCCAGCAGCTCCGACAGAAGCGGCCGAATCGCCTTCGCCATACAGTAAAATCCCAGATCGTTGGGATGACAATTGTCCACCGTGCAGGTGTCTTTTCCGTATTCTCCATAGAAGTTCTCTCCGGACAGAAAATAAACATTCTCATCGCCGGCCGCCTTTGCACGGTGATAGGTGGTATAAACAATTTCATCGCCCCGGTTCACTGGGACATTCACTTCACGGTTCGCCTTGCTTATCATAATGATCGGCAGAGTGGGATGCTTCTCCCGGATAATCCGGTAAAAAGGATAGTGATTACGAGACAACTCCTCCGTATCCGAGTTGTAATCATAGTCCATCACAAACACACTCATGGGAATCTCGGCAATCCGTTCCGCTATTTCTGGATCCCCTTTGGCGTTGCCGCTGAAGCCCAGATTAATGATTTTGGTGTCCAGCCATCTTGACAGCAGATTGGTATAGCAGCTTCCCGGACGGGAAGCGCATCCCCCCTGGGTGATGGAAGAACCATAGAATACAACCGGCTTTTCATAGGTCATCGGCTTTGTTTTTTCCAGCGTTGCATGTTCTTTGATTCCGATCTTCAGAGCTTTCACCCCATTGTAGAGCGGAAAATAGATGAGAATCTCCCGCATTCCGCTTCCCTTAAGGGGAATTTCCTTTTGCAGAAGCAACTGTTCCCCCGGCCCCGATACCGAATCAATATATCTGCCGTCACAGTAAACATCAAAACCGCTGACACCAACCCGCGCCATATGATTCATATCCTTGCAGGAAGGGAGCAGTCCCTCCACATACAGGGTTCCGGAATCGGTGCGAAAACGGATGAACCCGCCGGAAGTATGTTCGGAAAGCTCGATGAGCTCGGCTCTTAAATGGGGATACATACGGATGGGAAGCCGTTGATAGTCTCCCTGGTTTTCCTCCAGCCACCAAAATCCGTTGATATCAAAAATCGGATCATGGCTGTCGAACATGCAGTAACTATTCAAGACAGCACTCCTCCTCTTTTCCGTCCAGAATATCCTTCACAATAGGATACAGGTAACTGGCCATGCGGAAGCAGCCTAAGTCATTCGGATGGAGATTGTCCACCGAACAAGCCTCCCGCGCAAAATCTCCATAGAAGTTTTTCCCGTCCACAAAATAAATATTCTCGTCCCCGTTTTCTTTCGCTTTCCGGTAAGTATTGTAAATAATTTGCCTGCGGAGCTCATCCTCCATCCGCCAGACATCCGGTTTGGTGATAAGGAGAATGGGCAGCTTTCTGTTTTTCTCACGGACAATCCGATAAAAATTATAGTGGGTATATTCCAGATGATCCGGCGTGGGGGCATTGTGATCATAATCCATCACAAACAGGCTCATATCGATTCCCGCTAAAATATTGGCAATCACTTCTTCCCCCATAGCCTGGCCGCTGAATCCCATATTGTAATAGTCCGCGTCCAGAAAACGGGTGAGCATGTTCACATAAGAGTTCCCCGCCCGACAGGGACAAGCACCCTGTACAATGGAAGAACCGTAAAAAACAATCGGCTTTTGATAGGTATAGGCAACGGGTTTTAAAATATCCAGTTCCTCCTTTAGGCCGATATACAGTTCCTTCACCTGATTGTAAAGAGGCAGATATAGGGTTACTTCCGTCATATTTCCACAGGTGAAACGGCTTAAATCCACCTCTCCTTCCAGGGTAAAGCTTCCGAAATCCGCGGCAATATTCTTCGCAAACTTTTTCTGCGCGCCATGGCCCAGATAGACGTCAATCCCGTTCATCGCCGCTCTTGGAAAATGATTCAAATCGGTGTTGTGGGCAAGGGTTGCTTTTATCAGCAAATGTTTGGATTTGGTCATAAAACGGATTCTTCCGCCGGAATTATGCACCGCAAAATTCAAAAGATTCTGACGGATTGCTGGATATTTGCTTTTCGGAAGCCGGGTAAACTCATAATCATTTTCTTCCAGAAACGCAAATCCCTCAACGGCAAACTTTCCGCACCTGGCTTCATATAACACATACCCTTCCTCATTCACGGCTTGGGCAGTTACATTTTTGTCAACTTCTCTGATATCTTTGTTCATCGTGTGTTCCCCCTTCTAAAACAAACGGTCTTCTACACCGAGTATTTCTGCCATCAGCGGATAAAGGCCCTCTGCCATCCGAAAAGATCCCAGTGCGTTGGGATGGCAATTGTCCACCGTGCATTCATCCCGTCCCCAATCACCGAACAGCCGGGAACCGTCCACAAAATAGACATTCTCATCGCCGTTTGCTTTGGCCTTCTGATAGGAACGATAGATGATCTTCTTGTTGATCTGATGCTCGTCATAGGATACATCCGGTCTTGTTACCATGATAATGGGAATCTCCGGATGATACTTTCTCACCGTTTCATAGAATGGATAGTGCGTCTCCATAAGATGCATGGGAGTTGGCGTGTTGTGGTCATAGTCGTAAACCATCATGCTGATGTCCAGTTCTCCGATCATCTCGGCAATCAGCTGTTCTCCCTTTGCATTTCCTGCAAATCCCAAGCCAATGATGTTTGCGTCCAGCCAGCGGGACAGCATATTAAAATACGCATTGCCCGGACGGTCTGTGCATCCGCCCTGTGTGATAGAAGAACCGTAAAACAAAATTGGCTTTTCAAAGGCTCGTTCTATGGGGAAGAAAGGCTCACAGCCCTCATCCAAACCGATATAGAAATTTTCCAATTGGTTATACAGTGGAAAATACACGGTCACTTCGCTGTAAGTTCCCCCCTGGTCGCCGATATCGGCAAAGCCATTTAATTTCTGATTTCCCAGAAGATTACTCACATTTTTGACAAACCGTTTGTCCCGGTTGGCTCCTATGTAGATGTCCACGCCGCTCATACCGCTTCTGGCCATAATGGAAAGATCCCAGTCACTGTATAAGTCGGCCTTCACTGCAATCCGTTTGGAGTTTGTCATAAAGCGGATGCATCCGCCGGAATTCACATGAGCGAGCGTATGCAGATTCTCCGGAATCCGGTCAAACTCTTTTTTTGGAAGACGCAGAAATTCCCCCTCATTTTCCTCCAAATACGGAAAACCGGAAATTTGAAAACGGCCGCAGTGCACATCATAAAACGAAAAGCCTTCTTCCGAAAATTCCGGTTCAAAAAAGTTTTTGTCCCCACTTAACTCTCCATTCATACTATTTCCTCCTATTTTTTCATCAAAACTTCTTGATTCATTATAACAAGATGAAAACGCTTTTGCAAGGCAAAAGCCACTTTAAAAACGTTTCAATCCGGCGAAACAGGGGATAAAAGTCCATTGCCCATAAAATGCAATAAAAAAGTTTTTCATTCCGAAAAACACAGACGCGCTTCGAACGCTGTTTTTTGAAACATGCAATTGCCCACGATTCCGCGCAATTTCCTATGTTATAACAAGATTTCCTTGAAAGCTTTTGCGCAGCAAAAGCCGCTTTAACAGCGTTTCAACCGAGCGAAACATAAGATTATACCGCCGCTTGCTCTTTCAATAAGGTGCCCTCCGCTTTAGAAAGAAGGGACATACAGCGAGGTTATAAAAAAAGCGAGACTTATAACCGGAAATGATCCGGGCATAAGTCTCGCCTTTTCGCTGTGCGCGATAGGACAAGCCAGATAAAAATCATGATGTTGGCATTGTCCGCTTCATGCAGGCTACTCCCTTATTGGAAAACAGTATACACCAATTGATTCAAAAATGCAAGTGTTTCAAGTAATTTTAAAGATTCTTTGTTTTTCAATTTGATTTAGGAGGTCCTTTCTTGCATAAATTGCTGTTTTATGTTATCATAAATAAAAAGAGTTCTTCTGCCGAAACGAGGATAACCTTCGTTATCCTGAATTATTCAAATCGATTTATAACCTCGCCAAAATGCCCCCTGCCTCTTTTGACGATCGTGTTTCTGTTTTCAGGCAAGCGGCAAACGCACATCTCCCGCATCGCGAGGTTGAAACGCTTTGTGAGGTAACTTTTTCGCACATTGTGCGCAATGTGCGGCAAAAGTGTTTTCATCTTTTTCAATAAGGGCTTGTCCCGTCATTCAACGAGGACAAGGACACTGCATAGCAGTGCCGCGAACAGCGGGAGTGAAGTCTCCCGCTGTTCGCGGATATGGACCCCGCCTCCTTAAGAGACGGGGAATATCTTGCCCACAGTTATAAAAGAAATCAATCGTTTTATGAGAATCCCCTCTCTTCTTAAATGACAGGGCATTGCCCATTAATGAATGATTTTTCTTTTTCAGAAAAGCCTGACATCTCAAATCCTATTTTTCATTGATACCGTTTTATTTCATATTATTTACAGAAAGGAAGCTGATATATGAATTTTGCTTTACTGCTTACCGCATTTGTCATTCTTATCTGCGTACTTATCAACAAAATCTCCAACCGGTTCGGCATTCCGATGCTGCTTGCGTTTATTGCCCTTGGTATGGTATTTGGATCGGATGGACTCTTGAAAATCCCCTTTGAAAATTACCGTTTTGCAGAGCAGATCTGTTCTGTGGCGCTTATCTTCATCATGTTTGACGGCGGTTTCGGCACCAAGACCAGCGAGGCGAAACCGGTAGCCGTCAAGGCGGTTCTCCTCTCTTCCTTGGGAGTGGTTTTCACTGCCGGACTAACCGGTTTGTTCTGTCATTATATCTTGAAGATCGAGCTGCTGGAAAGCCTGTTGATCGGCTCTATTTTAGGCTCCACGGATGCGGCCTCCGTCTTTTCGATTCTTCGTTCTAAAAAATTAAGTATGAAATACAACACCGATTCCCTTCTGGAAATCGAAAGCGGAAGCAACGATCCCTTTGCCTATATGCTGACCATCACGGTGCTCTCCATCATGAAAGGCGGCGGAAGCGCAGGCTCTGTCTTTTATACGATCAGCGCTCAAATTGTGTTCGGCGCGGTCTTTGGCGTTATCATCGCCTATGGTGCAGTATGGTTCATGCGCCATTTTCGTTTCCCGGTGGCGGGCTTTGACATGGTATTTGTGCTGGGTGTCGCCATCCTGTCTTACGCCGCTCCCTCTCTGCTGGGCGGCAATGGTTATCTGAGTGTTTATATTGTGGGAATCATTCTCGGCAATAAAGATATCAAAAACAAAAAGGAGCTCGTTCCTTTTTTCAACGGCCTGACCGGTTTGATGCAGATCCTCATCTTCTTTCTGCTGGGACTTTTGGCATTTCCTTCCCAGATGCCTCAGATTCTGCTTCCATCCTTATCCATTGCGCTGTTTTTAACTTTTGTGGCAAGACCCTTAGCAGTCGGCGCTATCTTAACCCCGTTTCGTTCCAGCTTGCCCCAGCAAATGGTGGTATCCTGGGCTGGACTTCGGGGCGCAGCTTCGATTGTGTTTGCGATTATCGCAACGGTGGACGAAGCCTTTACCAACAATGATGTGTTCCACATTGCTTTCTGTGTGGTTCTGTTTTCCATTGCTTTTCAGGGAACCCTTCTCCCCTGGGTAGCAAAAAAAGCAAACATGCTGAACAAAGGCGGAAATGTGCTGAAAACCTTTACGGACTACTCTGAGGATGAAGAAGTCCAACTCGTCAAGATGGAAATAAAGGAAACGCATCCATGGGTGGGCAAAAAAATCAGAGATATTCCTCTGATGCCGGATATGCTGATCGCGGCTGTCCTAAGGGACGGCGAAACCCTTGTTCCCAACGGAGAGACGGAACTCGCCTGCGGCGATAAATTGGTTCTCAGCTCTCCTGATATGAGAGACTGTGATGATATTCAGTTCCGTGAGATTTCGGTGAGCAGAGAAAACATCTGGTGCGGAAAGCAGGTGTCCGAAATCGGCCAGTCACCAGAGATGCTGATTATTTTGATCAAACGCAACGGCAATGTGGTCATACCGGAAGGAAGTACTGTCATTCGTGAAAAGGATGTGCTGGTACTGCATTCGAAGTAAAAAGCGATGTTATAAAAAAGTTTTTCCTTCCGAAAAACACAGCCGCGCTCCGCACGCTGTTTTTTGAAACATGCAATTGCGCACGATTCCGCGCAATTTCCTATGTTATAAAAAAGCATGTATACCGAATAACGGTTATACATGCTTTTTCTGTATTCTCTTATGCCCTCTGCATAAATGCAATCACCTTGTCCCCCATTTCAGAGGTGGAAAGAGGCTTGTAATCCGTTCTGCCGTTTAACAGGTCCCCTGTCCGGAATCCGGCCTTTAACGCTGTTTTCACTGCATTTTCAATGGTTTTTGCCTCCTCCTTCAATCCGAAGGAATGTTCAAGCATCATAGCCACCGAAAGAATGGTCGCAAGCGGATTCGCGATTCCTTTTCCTGCGATATCGGGCGCGGAACCGTGAATCGGCTCATACATGCCAAGCGTCCCTTCTCCCAGAGAAGCCGAGGGAAGCATACCGATGGAACCGGTCAGCATGGAAGCTTCGTCCGACAGGATATCCCCGAACATATTGGAAGTGACAATGACATCAAACTGCGCTGGATCCTTAACAAGCTGCATGGAAGCATTGTCCACATACAGATAGTTATAGGTAATCTCGGGATATTCCTTTAACATTTCCTCCGCTATTTTCCGCCACAGCCGTGAGGTTTCCAGTATATTTGCCTTATCCACAATGGTCAGCTTTTTGTCCCGCAGCAAAGCAGACTGAATACCGACCTTCATCACTCTCCTGATTTCCGCCTCGCTGTATTCCTCGGTATCATAGGCGTAAGTGCCATCCTCCGACGTGCCGTTTTTGCCGAAATAAATTCCGCCGGTGAGTTCACGCACAATCAAAATGTCAAAACCGTTTTTCACCAGTTCATCCTTCAGAGGGCAGGCGTCTTTCAATTCCTCATACATCGTCGCAGGCCGCAGATTGGTGAACAGACCAAGACCTTCCCGCAGACCCAGCAGAGCCTGCTCCGGACGGATACCGTCCAGATGCTCCCATTTTGGCCCCCCCACCGCTCCAAGAAGAACGCTGTCAGACTGCTTCGCCTTCTCAAGGGTTTCTTCGGTCAGGGCAACGCCCCATTTGTCGATGGAAGCGCCTCCTACCGTCAGTTCGGTATATGCAAAATGATGACCGAATGTTTCTTCTATTTTTTTCAATACTTTCACGGCCTCGGCTACCACCTCGGGACCAATCCCGTCGCCGGGTGCCAGTGCTATCTTAAAATCCATAATTCTCTTTTCCTCCATACCCTTTATTTGTTCTTCACGGAATTGATTAGACCACCCGCTTCGATAATCTCACGGATAAACGGTGGAAAAGCCACAGCCTGATATGTCTTCTTTTTTGTCAAGTTTTTGATCAGGCCGGTAGAGAGATCCGCCTCCACCTCGTCGCCGTTTTCAATATCTTGTGCCGCCTCTCTGCATTCCAGGATAGCAAGCCCCGTATTGATGGCGTTGCGGTAAAAAATGCGTGCAAAGCTCTCGGCAATCACAAGAGAAATCCCGCTGGCCTTGATTGCAATCGGCGCATGTTCCCTGGAGGAGCCACAGCCGAAATTCATGCCGCCCATCATAATGTCTCCGGCTTTCACCTTGTTAACAAAATTAGTGTCAATATCCTCCATACAGTGCTTCGCCAGCTCAGACGCCTCGGAGACATTCAGATATCTTGCCGGAATGATAACGTCGGTATCCACATTGTCACCGTATTTATGTACGTTTCCTTTTATCATACTGCCCGTCTCTCCTTTCTTACATGACCCTATTGGGATCCGTGATATATCCGGTCAGAGCGGAAGCCGCCGCCACAGCCGGAGAAGCCAGGTACACCTCCGAGTTCACATGTCCCATCCTGCCCACAAAATTGCGGTTTGTGGTGGAAACACATCTCTCGCCTTTTGCCAAAATCCCCATATGTCCGCCCAAGCAGGGACCGCAGGTGGGAGGAGAAACGATACAGCCTGCATCCATAAAGATTTCCAGGAGCCCGGTTTTCAGCGCTTCGGTATAGATTTTCGGCGTCGCCGGAATGATCAGCGTCCGCACATCGCTTCTGACCTTTTTCCCCTTTAAAATATCCGCCGCCATCTTTAAATCGGAATATCTTCCGTTGGTGCAGGAGCCGATAACCACCTGATTCACCTTTACATTGCACTTTTCCGCCTCATAAATATCCTTCGTATTGGAGGGAAGGTGGGGAAAGGCCACGGTGGACGCCAGATCGGAAAGATCGATTTCGATCGTTTTTCTATATTCTGCGTCCGCATCCGGTTCATAGGTGGTATACGGTTTTTCGGAATGCTCCTTAACATAGTTCAGCATGATTTCATCCGGCTGAAAAATTCCGTTCTTTCCGCCCGCTTCAATCGCCATATTGGCAATGGTAAACCGATCGTCCATCGTCATATTGGAGATGCCTGCGCCAGTGAATTCCATACTCTGATACAGGGCGCCGTCCACGCCGATTTGACCGATGATATACAAAATCAGGTCTTTTCCCGATACATACTTGTTAAATTGCCCTTTTATTTTAAATTGAATCGCCTCCGGCACCTTGAACCATGCTTCGCCTGTCGCCATACCGACCGCCATATCCGTGCTGCCGATACCCGTAGAAAAAGCGTTCAGTGCTCCGTAAGTACAGGTATGGGAGTCCGCCCCGATAATCAGATCTCCCGGCACGGTCAAGCCCTTTTCCGGAAGGATCGCATGCTCGACACCCACATTGCCTCCCTCATAGAAATGGGTGATGCGGTGTTTCGCCGCAAACTCACGGACGAATTTGCACTGCTCCGCGGACTTGATGTCCTTGTTCGGCGTAAAATGGTCGAGGACAAGCGCAATCTTATCCTTATCAAACACTTCCTGAAATCCTGCTTTATCAAATTCTTTGATGGCTACCGGGGAGGTGATATCGTTGCCCAGCACCAGATCCAGCTTACCTTTTATCAGTTCTCCCGGCTTCACCGAACAGAAACCTGATTTTTCCGCCAATATCTTTTGAGACATGGTCATTCCCATTGTCATCGCTCCTTTCCTTCTTCACAAAACCTGCCCTTATTGCTCTTTAACAGCTTGTATTCCACCGCGTCCGTCAGTGCGATTTTGGAAGCCTCGATCACGTCGGTGGAAACCCCGATCGTTGTCCAGGAATCCGCTCCGTCAGTGGTTTCAATCAAAACTCTTACCGTCGCGCCCGTTGCCGCCTTGGAGTCCAGAACACGCACTTTATAGTCGGTCAGATGGGTTTCATCTATCACCGGATAGAACACGTTGAGGGCTTTCCGGAGAGCGGTATCCAGCGCATTGACAGGTCCGTTCCCCTCCGCGGCCGTGATCTCCTCCCTGCCGTTCACATTGACCTTGATAAGAGCGGAGGAGGTAACCCGTTTGGACTGGGTTTCCTGCTCCGTCACCAAATTCAGCTTCATCAGCTCAAAGTGAGGCTGATAGCAGTTCAGCACCTTACGGATTGCCAGCTCCAGCGAAGCTCCTGCCCCCTCAAACTGATATCCTTTGTACTCCAAATCCTTTAAATGCTTTAAAACCTGTGCCGTCTCCGGCGCGTTCTTTTCAATATCCGGACGGATTTTCTGAATCTCCGAGATAATCGCGCTCTTTCCCGCCATCTCGGAAATCAGAAAGTTTCTGGCATTTCCCACTACCTCCGGCGCGATATGCTCAAAGGTTTTGCTGTTTTTCAGCACAGCGTCAATATGCATGCCCGATTTGTGGGAAAAGGCCCCTTTGCTGACATAAGGCATACCACTTATCGATATATTGGATATTTCAGCCACCGCCCGGGATACGGGCGTCAATTTCTTCATGTTTTCCTCCGAAAGGATGTCACAGCCGTATTTCAGCTGAAGATTTGCAATACAGGTGGACAGGTTTGCATTTCCGCACCGCTCCCCGATGCCGTTTAAGGTACCTTGTATATGATTTGCGCCGCTGAGCACTCCCATCACCGTGTTCGCTACCGCCATGCCAGCGTCATTGTGGGTGTGAATTCCCACACTCACAGACAAGGTTTCGGTTACCGTGCGGGTGAAATCCGCAATTTCATTGGGAAAACAGCCGCCGCTGGTATCGCAGAGCACAATCGTCTCCGCACCAGCCTCCTGCGCTGTCAGAAGAACCTGTAAAGCGTAATCGCTGTTTTCCTTATATCCGTCAAAGAAATGCTCCGCATCGAAGAATACCCGTTTTCCCTTCTGCACCAGATAAGCGATACTTTCCTGAATCAGGCGCAAATTCTCCTCCAAAGTGGTGTTCAGTACATCGGAAACGTGCAAGGCGGATGCCTTCCCGAAAATAACAACCGTTTGTGTCTCCGCTTCCAGCAGCTGATTGAGGTTTTCATCCTCCTGCGGACAAGTATTTACCTTGCAGGTGCTTCCGAAAGCCACCAGCTGAGCGTGCTTCATAGAAATGTTTCTTGCCGCCCGGAACAATTCCCTGTCCTTGACGTTGGAGCCGGGGTTTCCAGCCTCGATATAATCCACACCCAATTCATCCAAATACTTCACAATTTTAATTTTATCCGCCACCGAAAAAGAGATTTTTTCCGACTGCATTCCATCCCGCAGGGTGGAATCCAACGTATAGATACGTTTTCCCATTTTATCACTTCCATTCTGTTTCAAGTCGGCTCCAATCTATTCGTACAATCCGTCAGGGCCAGTCATATCAAACGCTCCGCCTCCGGGCGGAATCATGGGATAAACATTTTCCCTCTCATCCACAACGCAGTGAATAAGCACCGGTTCCGGCGTATTTAACACTTCGTCCAGCTTCGATAAATCCTCCCGCTTGTCAATCCGGAAGGCATTCAAGCGGTATGCCTTTGCCAGCGCGACAAAATCGGGATTCTTAGCCAGGATGGAATGGCTGTAGTGCTGCTGATAAAACAGTTCCTGCCACTGCCGCACCATCCCCAGGCAAGCGTTGTCCAGAATAAAAATTTTCACCGGAAGCTTCTGGTTGCTGATGACCGAAAGTTCCTGCAAGGTCATCTGGAAGCCGCCGTCCCCTACAAACAGGCAGGTGATGTCTTTTGTCCCGATGGCTGCTCCCATCGCGGCAGGAACACCGAAGCCCATGGTTCCCAATCCGCCGGAGGTGACGAAACGGTTCGGCCGGTCAACGGGAAAGTACTGGGCGGCAAACATCTGATGCTGTCCCACGTCGGTCACTACCGTGCAGTCCTTCTTGACATGCTCCGCGGCATATGCAATTACTTCCTGGGGTTTCAGCTTTCCCTCTTTCCGATAGGTGAGAGGATATTTATCCGCTGTTTCGCGGCAGGTATTCATCCACTCCGTAAAATCCGGCCGTTTTTTCTGTTCCTTCAGCTTCGGCAGCAGTGCCTGCAGGAAGTCTGCCGCATCCGACTGAATCGAAATATCGGTGGTCATCGTCTTTGCAAATTCGGCATTGTCAATATCCACCTGAATGATGGTTTTATCTTTGCGCATTTCCATCGGTTTGCCGACCACTCGGTCGCTGTAGCGGGAGCCCAGGGTAATCAGAAGATCACAGCTGCGCAGGGCAATATTTCCGGAAGGCCAGCCATGCATGCCCACCATTCCCATATAGTAAGGTGCATCCGATTTCCATGCGCCTTTTCCCATCAAGGTGTTGACTGCGGGGATATGCATCATAGAAGCAAACTCATTTAAAAGCGCCGCACCCTCCACTGTTTTGTTTGCGCCGCCCCCCGCCAGAATCAAGGGCTTTTTGGCTTTTTTCAGCGCCTTGATACAGCGATCCAACTCTTCTTCCCCCACTGGCTTGGGGATATAGGGTTTAATCATAGACTGCTTATGCACGTTTTTCGGCATTTCCGCCGCAAACACATCCTTTGCGATATCCACGAGGACAGGACCGTGTCTGCCGTTTGTCACAAGCATCCAGGCCTCTTCCAGAACGGCGGGCAAATCCTCCGCGAATTTGACAAGATAGTTGTTTTTCGTGATGGGGATGGTGATCCCCGTCATATCCGCTTCCTGAAAAGCGTCCTTTCCAATACTTCCAGAGGCAACCTGTCCGGTGATGATAAAAAGCGGTGTGGAATCCAGATAAGCGTCCGCAATTCCTGTCACCAGATTGGTTGCGCCGGGGCCGGAAGTGGCGATAACCACACCTGTTTTCCCGGTTGTTCTGGCATATCCTTCCGCCGCGTGAACAGCTCCCTGTTCATGCCTTGTCAGCGTATGGGGAAAATGGTATTTATAAATCGCATCGTACAGGGTAAGAACCTGGCCGCCCGGATACCCAAAAGAATCGGTCACGCCCTTCTCCCTTAAAAATTCGATGGTATATTCTGCTCCGTTCATTGATTCAGCTCCTCAATCTGTTAATACCGCGCCCTTGCTGGCGCTGGTCACCAATTTCTGATAGCGCTTCAGGTAACCCGTAAGTTCCTGGCGCGGCGCTCTTGCGCCTTTTTCTTTTCTCTTTTGAAGGATCGCATCATCCACTTTCAGACAAATGGAACGTGCGGGGATATCGATAGCAATTTCATCCCCCTCCTCCACGTAGGCGATCAGTCCGCCCTCCGCAGCTTCCGGAGAAATATGTCCGATGGACGCGCCTTTGGTCGCACCGGAAAAACGTCCGTCGGTGATGAGAGCCACCTGCTCTCCCAGCCCCATCCCTTCAATATTGGAGGTAGGTGCCAGCATCTCGCGCATTCCCGGGCCGCCCTTCGGGCCTTCATACCGGATGACAACCACATCGCCGGGTTGAATCTTCCTGCCCAAAATGGCCTCGTTTGCCGCTTCCTCGGATTCAAATACCCTTGCTTTACCGGTGTGGCGCATCATGGCAGGTGCCACCGCGCCCTGCTTGACAACGGCGCCTTCCTCAGCCAGATTTCCGAAAAGCACCGCAATTCCGCCGTCGGGGCGGTAAGGGGTTTCGATGTCCCTCACCACGCCGAACCGTTTGCTTTCATCAACCGCTTTCAGCCGATCTTCCAGACAGCCTTCCACCGCCGTCAGCCGCATATTCAGCAGGTTCTTCTTCGCCAGCTCTTTCATCACCCGGCTGATACCGCCGTCCGCATCCAAATCTTCAATATAGTGTTCCCCCGCCGGACTGAGCTTGCAGATCTGCGGGGTTGCCTTGCTGATCGCATCGATCTCCCTGAGGCTGATTTCCACGCCAGCCTCCTTCGCCACAGCCACCATGTGCAGCATGGTGTTGGAGGACCCTCCCAGCGCCATATCTACAGTCAGCGCGTTGCGGATAGCATCCCGGGTCATAATATCTTTCGCGCAGATTCCTTTTTGCACCAAATCCATGACCGTTTCCCCTGCTGTCTTGGCAAGAATCTTCCGCTTAGAATAGACGGCGGGAACCGTTCCGTTTCCCGGAAGAGCCATACCCATGGCCTCCGTTAGACAGTTCATGGTGTTGGCTGTGTACATACCCGAGCAGGAACCGCAAGTCGGGCAGGTATTTTCCTCCCACTCCCGAAGTCCGCTGTCATCCAGCTTTCCGTCCGCATATTTTCCCACCGCTTCAAACATATTGGAGAGCCCGGCTTTGCAGCCGTTGATTCTCCCCGCCAGCATGGGGCCGCCGCTGACAAAAACAGACGGAATATTCAGCCTTGCGGCCGCCATCAGCATACCCGGCACCACCTTGTCGCAGTTGGGGATAAAAACCAGCCCGTCAAAGGGATGGGCTGTAGCCATAATCTCGATGGAATCGGCAATCAGTTCACGGGATACCAGTGAATATTTCATTCCTTTATGATTCATCGCAAGCCCGTCGCAGACCGCGATTGCCGGAAACTCAAACGGTACGCCGCCTGCATTGCGGATGCCCGCCTTGACGCACTCGGCAATCTCTCTTAAATGAATGTGCCCGGGTACAATTTCATTAAACGAGTTGATCACCCCGATAAACGGTTTTTCCATTTCACTGTCACTGAGCCCCAGCGCTTTCAGAAGAGAGCGGTGAGGTGCTCTTGTATATCCTTTTTTCAGCATATCGCTGTTCATTTTCATCTTCTCCTTTTTTGTCAAACACCGGATAAATTGCAATCATTCATCTGTCCTGCAATTCCGGATAAAGCAGCCTGCTATCTGCTATATGATATCTTATTATAGATTATAGAATTTTTTTGAAGTTTGGTCAATGACTATTTTTTTTCATATCCTGACGGATTTTTTCACGAATCTTGGCAACAATCCCTTTTCTTTTTCAAACATGTCTCTCAAATTTTTTTGTAATCCTTCCGCCGCACCGCTTTGCGCTCAGACAGCCATACGGAGGCGGCTCTTTCTTCGGTTCATGAAAAAAGACTGCAAAAGAAAAAAATTCTATCATTTCAGGCAAAAAACGGGAAACAATTTTCCGAATATAACCTTTCAAAAGATGCAGAGCAAGGATGACAATTTAAAAAAGAGGAATTTAACAAGAGCAGGGATTTTCGAGCCTGATTGTCTAATATTTATCTGTATTAAAGATAAAATGAAAAAATTGCAATTTTTTCATACATACTGTAATTGGTGATGATTATGTTCTTAAAAAATATTAAAAATTTAAGGGAAGATAATGATATCAAGCAAAAAGACTTGTGCAAAATTTTAGGAATTGCACAAAATACTTATTCCCAATATGAAACTGGAAAAATAGCATGGACAGATGAAATGTTAATCAAGCTAGCTCTATATTATGGAGTCAGCACTGATTATCTAGTAGGATTGTCAGAATCAGAACCACCAGTAAACTGGTGGTTTGCACAGCCCCTATAAGGGGCTATTACAGGCTTAGCCTCTCTAAGAGGCACCGAAAGTTTGACACCGCATTACTATCACAGGCAGCCGCTC
>NZ_JAHLPV010000038.1 GCF_018918095.1 Acetivibrio sp. MSJd-27
GCTGGCCATGTGGAAGTGGCGGGATGGGAACCATGGCACGCTGCATCGGATACTCATGTTTTTATTCCCAATAGACACAAAAACGCGTGGATTCGCTTGATGGAATCCATGCGTTTTTCGACAGGCTGAATCATCCCGGGGGAAAAAATCCCCGGGATGATTTTCTTTTATTTATAGGAATTTTATGGTGTGGGCCCAATCATGCCAGCAGAACTATTTTTTGAATTTGTCTGCTGTTTCCAAGGTGAATACAGCCGGATTTCCAAGAATGATCTCTTTGCCGGAAATCTTGTGAGATGCGTCATACTTGGAAGCACCCTCTACCTGATCCTTGCCGGACAAGTTGGAGGTCATAGAAGTGTCACCGTCTTTCAGCTCGCCTTTGACCGATTTATAGGCTGCTTCGACAGCCAGATAACCCAGATCATAAGCCTGCCACAGAACCACTTTGCTCATAACTCCGCTTTCCAAATATGCTTTGGAATCGGAAGGAACCGCGATACCGTTGAAAATGCATTTGTCCTGCATATTCTTCTCTGTGATGGAGTCGTTGGTTGCCGCAATCGCATTGGTGGTCAGAACAATGATACCGTTTGTGCTGGGATCCGCAGCCAGTTTGTTGGAAATCTGTGTTTTGGAAGTTGTGTGATCGTCAGCGCCATAGATGATATCCTTGTCCGGATCAACCTTTACATCCAGCATAGCATATTTTTCTTTTACTTTATAAGTGTTTGCCTTGGTATCTGCTTTTGCTTTTGTAAAATCAATTGCGCCGTCACTTCCCAGCGGGATGGTATAATCTTCATAATAAGTTTTCTTGATATTTTCAATCCAAGTGTTCTGATTCGGCGTGGTAGGATTGGTGGAAACGATATAGATTCTTGCTTTTTTGTCAGCTGTAAATCCTTTTTTGGTCATCTGTTCCGCCATGTCATCCAGACAAGCAATTGCGATACCCTCCGGATCCGCCTGGTTTACAAACCAGTCTCTTGCTTCCGCACCCGGGTCAGAGTCAAAACCGATTACTTTAATGCCGGCTTTCATAGCGGCCTGAAGAGCAGCATCGGTGGTGTTAGAATCCAAAGCCGCAAACGCAATCGCATCTACGCCCAGTTCTGTTGCGGATTCCACATACTGTGCCTGTTTTGCCGCAGTGTTGGAGCCAGCCGGATCTCCCTGAATGGTCAAGTCGACGTTCAAGTCTTCCGCCGCTTTTTTAGCACCTGCCTCTACGGCATTCCAAAACGCTTCCTGCCGTACTTTGGGGATAAACTGTATGGAAACTTTGTCGCCGGATCCAGATGGAGATTTTGTTGCATTGGGATCACTTTCATTTCCGCCACTGCAGCCTGTCAGCCCTACTGCTGCAACCATAGTCATGGATAGTGCTAATGCGATGAGTTTTTTCATGATTTTTTCCTCCGCTTTTTATTTTTTAATATGAATTGGGTATTCTACCCATATTGATACAGTAGAAAATCAAAGAGCACATCTCTAAGATTTCACAGCCGAAACCGGAGTTTCCTCTTCGGCTTTGTCCATGGAATCATTTAAATTTTTGATTGCCATATTTCTGCTCGCAATTTTCTTTCTTTTTTCCAGATATGCAAATGCAATCAAACTGGCAACCAACACAGCCCCCAAAATGAAATTGTATACATCGCCGCTCATTCCCATCAGGGATAAGCCTTTTTTCAACACCCCGATAATGAGAGTTGCAATCAATGTGCCGCGCATACTGCCTACACCGCCTGCAGTACTTGTCCCGCCCAAAACAACCAGAGTGATCACTTCGATATTCAAATTCATGGCTGTTGTGGAGTTGATCTCAAAGCTTCTGCCCAGGAAGAGAAGTCCCGCAAGCGCACACATAAGTCCGCATAAAGTGTATATAATAAACTTGATGCGTTTGATGCTCACGCCGGAAAATTCAACCGCTTCCTCATTATATCCGATACCGTGCAGATATCTGCCGATAGAACTTCTTTCATGCAAAATATCAAAAATCACAAATACAACAATTAGTATAACCAACTGGTTGGGAATGATACCAAACAGTTTTCCGTTTCCTATATCAACCAGAATATTGCCGCTGGCATAGGAATGGGAGTTTCCGATAAACCAGGTAATCCCCTGGAAAATACTCATCGTGCCCAGCGTTGCAATAAAAGGCGGAATTTTTGTATTCGCGACGATAATACCGTTCAGCGCACCGAACACTAAGCCTGCCGCTAAAGCCACCAGCATTGCAATAAAAATGTTTCCGGTCGCCTGATAAATCGTGCTGAAAAGCATCGCCGTAGAGGTCATTAAAAATCCAACCGATAGATCAATGCCGCTGGTCAGAATAATAAACGTCATCGGGAAAGCCATAATCCCCAGATATACAATATCTGTAGTGGTACCAAGCAATATGCTGGGATGAAAGAACCGGCCTTTCGGAATTAAAATGCCGAACATAATGATAAGTCCGATTAAAATCAATGTCAGGATGACGTTGTAAGAAAAGATTTTTTTCAGTTTCTCTTTATTCATTGTTACGCCCTCCCTTTCAGTGAAGTTGTTTTTCCGAAAGCAAATTTGCTTTTGAATTTTTCAAAGTCAGTAACCGAGCTGAATACAGCCATAATTACGATGATTCCATAGAAGGTATAGAGCCAGGCATTTCCAAGCTGCCAGAGAATACATGCCCTCTGCAGCATGGCAATCAGTGCGGCGGAAAAGAGAACGCCGATGGGTTTTCCCGTTCCTCCAAGCATGCTGACCCCGGAGACAACCGCAATCGTGATAAATGTCATATCCATACCAATGGTGCCGCTGGGCTGAACCTGTGAACTGGGCAGCCAGAATACGACTGATGTCAGTCCCAGAAGCGCACCGGACATCAAAAATACGATAAACGTAACCTTGTCGGATTTGATTCCCGCCAGTTTTGCGGATTCCGCACTTCCGCCGACCGCATATATCTTTTTGCCGAATCTGGTATATTTCATAAACCAAACGAGAAAAATAAGAACCGCCAGCGAGAAGAGCAGCAAAACAGGGACAAATCCAAAGATTTTGGTGTTTCCCATATCAATGACACTCTGCGGCATATTGGATACCCATCCCGCATTGGGAAGCAGCGGGAAAATACCGATGTGCAGCTTAACCATCGCCAAGGAAACAACCATGGAAGGTACGCGGAACCGCACGGTGATGAAGCCGATGATTGCGGAATTAAGCATACCGACCAGCATGGATGCAAGGATAACAAAAGGTACCGGGACACCCATTTTCAGTAAGTTTCCGGCTACAAACCCGACAACGCCGAGTACCGTACCGGAGGAAATATCAATATTTCCTGTCATGATAACCAGCATCAAAGCCAGTCCTGCAAGTATCATATACGAGACATCCTTGAAATAGGAATATAAGTCTGTACTAAAGTTGGACGTGAAGCACAGCACCACAAAGAACAGAACAGCAAATACTCCTAGGACACCCTCTCTGGAAGCAACAAATTTCTTCGTACCATATAAGATACTATTTCTATTTGAAATGCCCATTTGAATAGTACCCCCTTTACAGTGCCATTTCCAGCACTTTTTCCTGCGAAAAATCGGACCGTTCCAGTTCTCCGATTTTCTTACCGTGTTTCACTACCATGAGCCTATCGCTCATACCGAGAAGCTCCGGCATATCCGAGGAAATCATGATAATGCTCATTCCCTCTTTTGCCAGATTGCTGATAATCCTGTGGATTTCCGCTTTCGCTCCGACGTCAACGCCCCGTGTTGGCTCATCCAGAATCAAAATTTTCGGCGCTGCGGCCAAAGCCTTTGCAACCAGAACCTTCTGCTGGTTTCCGCCGGAAAGGTTATCGACAATAAAATCTTCATTGGGGGCTTTCACACCCAGCTTCCTCATATAATCGCCGATAATACCTTTTTCTTTCTTGAAATTGACAAAGCTCATCTTAGAAATCTTGTACAGAACCGAAAGGGTCATATTTTCCTTGATGGTCATGGGGACAATCAGACCGTATTTCTTTCTGTCCTCCGATACATAGACAACTCCCTTGTCAATCGCTTCCCTATAACTTTTTACGTTGAAAGGCTGATCCAAAAAGGATACGTTGCCCTCTTCATGCTTCATAAGACCGCAGATGCACTCTGCAAGTTCTGTCCGCCCTGCACCTGCAAGGCCTGCAATCCCAAAGATCTCTCCCTGTTTTACCTCAAATGAGATATCCGAAAGAACATTCCGCTTGCTGAGATGTTCTACTTTGAGAATGGGTTTGCCAATTTGAACCTCCACCTTGGGATACAGATCGTCCATCTCACGGCCAACCATCCATGCAATCAGCTGTTTTTCGGTCACATCTCCGATATTGGCGGTCTTGACAAATTCACCGTCTCGGATAACCGTAACCCGATCCGCAATCTCAAAAATTTCTTCCATACGGTGGCTGATATACAGCATGGAAATGCCGTCCTTTTTCAATCTCGCAATTGTGTCAAACAATGCGCGCACCTCTTTGTTCGTCAATGCTGCGGTCGGCTCATCCAGAATCAAAATTTTTGCACCATAGGTTAATGCTTTTGCGATCTCCACCATCTGTTTGGAGGCGACACCTAAGCTGTCCACCTTCGCATCCAGCGGAATATCAATCCCAAGGAATGCAAAGATCTCCTTGGCTTTTTTTATCATTGCCGGATAGTCAATATGATTGACAAATCCAAGAGTCTTCCTGGTTGGCTCATGTCCCATAAACAGGTTTTCCAGCACGGTCAGATCTTTAAATAAACTGGTCTCCTGGAAAATGATTGCGATCCCTTTGCCATAGGCGTCATTGGGTTCTTTTATTGTTATTTTCTCACCGTTCAGGTAAATATCGCCTTTGTCCGCCTTGTAAACTCCGGTTATAACCTTCATCAGCGTTGATTTCCCAGCACCGTTTTCTCCGCAGACAGCGTGCAGTTCTCCTTTCTCCAGTTCAATCTGCATATTGTAGAGTGCACGCACGCCGGGAAAACTCTTATGAATATTTTCTAATTTTAAGATAGTACTCATAGTAAAAACTCCCATACGATTTTTTTCCGTCCCCCTCAAGGAGGGGCGGGGGGAACCCGGATGTTTTGTCCGTCTTCCCTCTGCTCTTTTCTTCTATGATTTCAAGATTTATTTAAAAAATGAAATCCTGCGGATCAAAATTGATTTCCAATGCACCCATTGCGTCTTTTAACTGTTCTGGATTTTGTGGACCATACAGCGGCACACAATGAAATTCCCTGGTATAAAAAAATCCGAGCAGAATCTGTGAAATGGAGGCGTTATATTTTTCTCTCAGCTGGTTCACCTTTTTCACAATTTCAAGATTTTTTTCCGTGTAATACGGACTATCTTTCACCGCATCCAGCCCTTTTGCATCTGCAATGTGAAAAAATCCGCTGCAAACTCCGAAATAAGGCATTGCCAGATTCTGTGGATTTGCTTTGTGATAGGTCAGCATCTTGTCATCCATCGCTTCCATCGTGTCATCGGAAAACGGTTTCATATACTTCGAGCCGATATTGTAAAGCATCTGATTCGCGATAAAACCGCGGTATCCTTTGCTTTTTGCGTAAGCGTCCGCTTCCGCCATACGCTCCGCATTCCAGTTGGAACATGCGTAGTAACGGATTTTCCCCTGTCTGCGAAACTCTTCCATCAAATCAATCAAATCGGAAACCGGCTGATTTTTGTCATCCCTGTGATAGAAGTAAATATCAATCTCATCAATCCCGAGTTTCTGTAAGCTGGCGTTGATATCATATTCCATGTCCGCCTTGCTCATGCGGCTGTGATGCAGATCTTCCTTCGGCGGGTGTCCGCCTTTGGTGATGATCACCAGATCATCTCTTTTTCCGCGGTGTTTCAGCCACTGGCCGATCACTCTTTCACTTCTGGCAATTTCTGTCCCGACAAAGTCAAAATAAATTCTTGCTGTATCGATCAGGTTTCCGCCCTGATCCACATAGCTTTCCAAAATATCAAAAGCATCCTGTCCGTCCCAGTCAAGCCCGGCGTTTACGGTTCCAAACCCCAAAGGGCAAATGGAAAGATCCGTATCTTTTATTTGTAAACGTTTTCCCATTGTTGCTTCCTCCTTCTCTTTTCGTACAATTCTCTTGCTTCGAGTATACAATCTATTGACGAATTTGTCAATAGATTGTATAATATTTTCATATTTTTAGTCACAATGTATAAATAATGTGTATATTTTCTACATATCTGACATTTTAAAACGTATTGATCCAATCAGACTTTGGAACATTTTCCATTTCACAGAACATATCCCAAACCAGACCAAAAGGCATGGATTTTGTCTCTTCATAGAGGGCAAGCCGCTTTGTCAGATTATCCTCCGCTTCCACCTTGATCAATTCCTTTGTCGGTTCCAGCAGACCCAGCATTAAGGCTTTTTTCGCGTTTCTTCCGCCGATCGCAGTTGCCGCAATCCGATTGATGCTGGCGTCGAAAAAGTCTGTCCCGATATTGACCTTATCCAGTGCGTCATACCGCACAATTTCAGCCATCAGCGCTTTGGTCTCGTCATCCAGAATCACCACGTGGTCACTGTCCCAGCGAACCGGACGACTGACATGCAGCATCAGTTCCTGACCGAATGCCAGATAGGAAGAGATTTTAGAGGAAACGGTTTCGGTTGGATGAAAATGACCTACATCCATACATAGAATACAATTCTTTTTCTCCGTCACGTAGTTGGTATAAAATTCATGGGAACCGGTCACATAACTCTCGCTTCCGATACCGAACAGTTTGCTCTCCACCGAATCCGTGTTATGGTTCCAATCCATTTTCTTTTCAAAAATCTGATCCAGAGAATCGATCAAGCGGAGCCGGGGCGCCATTTTGTCAATCGTATTGTCCTTGTAGCCATCTGGGATCCAGTGGTTGGTGATACATTTCTGTCCCAGTTCCTTGCCGAAGTACTCCCCGATATCACGGCACCGTTTCCCGTGCTCTATCCAGAATTTGCGCACATGTTCATCCTTGGAGGAGAGAGTGAATCCGTCTTCCGCCAGCGGATGGGAGAAGTAAGTCGGATTGAAATCCAAGCCGATTTTTTTGTCTTTGGCATAGTCCACCCAGCCCTTGAAGTGCTCCGGCAGAATTTCATCCCGCTCGATCTTTTTTCCGTTGTTCTCCAGATATACCGCATGAAGAGCCAGTTTCTTTGCGCCGGGAATCAAATCCAGAGCTTTGTTCAGATTCTCGATATATTCCTGTTTATTTTTCGGTTTCCCTGGTGCATTTCCGGTTGCCTGAATCCCGCCGGAAAGAACCGCGTTCGGATTTTCAAAGCCGGTCAGATCATCAATCTGCCAGCAGTGAATGGAAATGGGCGTTTCCTTCATCGTTTTCAAAACTTTGTCGGTATCTACACCGATTTTCGCATACATCTCTTTTGCTATTTCATAATTTTTTTCCACATTGCTCATTTTTCCGCTTCCTTTCTTCTATCTCTTAGCTTGTCCGTAATACGCATTTGCGCCGTGTTTGCGCAGAAAATGCTTATCCATCAGCTCCGGCTGCATGGATGGCAGTTTATTTTCAATACTCACAATCTGTTCCGCCGCATAAGCCATTTTTGCAATATACTCCAATACCACCGCATTGTGCACTGCATCATAGGCGTCTTTCCCCCAGGAGAAGGGGCCGTGGGAGTGAACCAGAACGCCCGGCATCTGCATTCCTTGAATGCTACGCTTTTCAAAGGTTTCCACGATGACCTTTCCAGTCTCTTTCTCATATTCGCCTTTGATCTCCTGCTCCGTCATCTTCCTGGTACAGGGAATCTCTCCGTAAAAATAATCCGCATGGGTTGTTCCGTAAGCCGGAATATTCCTTCCTGCCTGCGACCAAATGGTTGCCCATTGGGAATGGGTGTGCACCACCCCGTTTGCATCGGGAAACGCTTTATAGATTTCCAGATGGGTTGCCGTGTCGGAGGAAGGATTTAAATCTCCCTCGACCCTGTTCCCGTCGATATCCACTATCACGATATCCTCGGCCTTCATTTCTTCATAGCCCACCCCGCTGGGTTTGATGGCTATCACATTGTTTTCCCGGTCGATCTCGCTGACATTGCCCCAGGTGAACACCACCAAATCATGTTTGGGAAGCAAAAGATTTGCTTTCAGCACCTTTTCCTTCAGTGCTTGAAATTTACTCATTTCCACTCCTCCTGTCAATCGTTTTTGAACCGTTTCCACGCACCGGAAAGTGCATCGACCACAGTGCGGTAGGTTTTATATTTCTCTTCATAGACCTTTTGATAGATCTCTCTGGGATAAATTGTTTTGGTGATTTTTACCGTCCGTTTGATCCCCTCCGGATAATCCCGGTAGATCCCGGCGGCGATCCCGGCGGCGATTGCCGCCCCCTGCGCGCCCAGCTCCTTGTCTTCAATGACATCAATCGGAATCTGCAGAGCGTCCGCAAAAATCTGAACCCACACATCCGATTTGGACGCACCGCCTGAAATGCGGATGCTCTCAGGCTTTTCCCTGTTTTTCAGCAGTTTTTTCACATGGGTTACATGGGAGAATACCACTCCCTCGAACACTGCCCGTATCATATGAACCTTTTTGTGATAAGACGTCAGACCGATAAAGGTTCCTTTCGCAAGGGCATCCTCATTGGATCCGTTCAGGAAAGGGAGAAAGATCACATTACAGTCAGCGGGATCGATCTCATTGACCATCCGGTCCGCCAGCTCATAGACAGAGATGCCTAACTTTTTTGCATACTCTTTTTCGCTGTTCAGCAGATTTTTGACGAACCACTCGAAATTTCCCGCTGAGGTAGGGCTGCTCTCCTCCACCAAAAAATATCCCGGAATACAAAACATTGAATTCAGCGAAACGCTCTTATCGGTGATCGGCTGTTTGGCGATATATTCATTGATGCTCCATGTCCCGGCAATCATACAAAGCTGTTTGGGATCATCCAGCCCCGAGGCAATGCCGCAGGCATCCACGTCAAACATTCCGCCCGCCACCGGAATCCCCTCCGGCAGCAAGGTTTCCTCACCAGCTGACCGGATGATTCTGCCGCAGATATCCGCTGAGTAACGCAGCGGAGGAAGCTTATCCATGATACCGGATAATCCGAAGCATTCCAAAAGCTCTTCATCATACTGCTGTGTCTTCAGATTCACCAGATTTGCACCGGAAAAATTGGTGTACTCCCCGTAAGCCTCTCCTGTGAGCAGAAAACGGATATAATCATTGACCGAGAAAATCCATCTTGTCCGCTCAAGTACCTCCGGCTTGTTATCGCGAAACCAGGCCAGAAGACTCACCGGCTGACAAGCCAAAATTTCCTGATAAGATTTTTCAAATACTCTATCCTTAACGTCGCTTTGGTTCCATTTCTCAACGTACTCCCAAGCTCTGGCATCCGTGGACAAAATACCGTGATAGGATGGGAAACCGTTTTCCTCAACCATATAAAGACCTTTGCCATGACCGGAAAAGGATACCCCTGCGATCTCTTCCGGTTTTATTTTGCTCTGTATAATCACCTCGCGGATGCAGTAGACATTGGCCTGCCACAAATCATTCATATCCCGCTCCGTATATCCTGATTTGGGAGTGAGCACATCCGTCTGCTTTGACACCACAGCAATCTGCTTCCCATCGGTATCAAACAACGCCGCCTTGGAAAATGTCCCGCCGTTGTCAATTCCCAACAGATATTTCATGATTTTCAACTCCTTTCCCGTATGCAGAAGAATATGGATTCCGAATTCCTCTGCACCCAGCCCTCCCAATTTCTCAACAGAGGACCGTATCTTTTCTCCGCCCGCAAAGGCGGAGAAAGCTCGTTTTTTGCTCTATTACCAATCCAGATATTTCAGATTGTTCCGCTCCCCTTTTACCGTAGTTTCACGGACAACAATCTTGGTATCCAGCGTGATGATTTTTCTTTTTTTCTCTTTTTTCTCCCCGTGGGTCAGAAGATAATGCATCCGCTCCATGGCAGTAGCGCCGATTTCATATCTCGGTACATCGATGGAAGAAAGCGACGGCTCCACGATGGAGGACACAAACACATTGTCATTTCCAATCAGCGCCACGTCATCCGGCAGGATAATGCCCCGCTCATTGCAGGCACGCAGAGCTCCCACTGCCATCTGGTCGTTGGCTGCAAAAATTCCATCGAATTTCCTGCCCGCGTCCAGAAAACGGTTCACTGCCTTATAGCCAAGATGGGAAGTGTAATCCCCCTCCACAATCATGGTTTCATCCAGCGGAATATCATGCTCTTTGAGCGCCCGCTTATAGCCCTCCACACGTTTCTGTCCCATATAGGTGTTCAGAGGCACCGTGATATGCATAATATCCCTTTTTCCCACGTCAATCAGATGACTTACCGCCTCATAGGCAGCTTTTTCATGATCTACAACAATAGCGTCAATCATCTCGTTATCCACCGGATACTCCAGTGTGATAACGGGTATGCGGGTACCCTTTTTGTTAAACTTGCTCATGGCGGCCACATAGCGTTCAGCCCGCTTGTCATCCCCGTAAGCGACTGATGCGATAATGATGCCGTCCACCCACTGGGAGAGGTACGACCGCACCAGCTTTATCTCCGTTTCCAGGCTGTCATTTGTCTCGGAGATATAAATAGAATAACCGTATTTCTCCGCTGTTTTATTGATCCCTTCCAGAATGGTGGTGAAAAAGATACGGGAAATCGCCGTGACAATCACCGCAATATTTCTGGTCTGTGAAATTTTAAGACCTCTTGCTATCTGGTTTGTGGAATAGCCCAGCTCATCAATCGCCCGTTCCACCTTAACCCGAAGTTCCGGACTCACATTTTTTGTGTCATTGATCACCCGGGATACCGTCGAGATGCCGACTCCTGCTTTTTTCGCCACATCCTTAATATTCGCCATTGTTCTTCCCTCTTTTTTTAGATTCTATCTGAATATTCTTTAGTATACCACAAACATAGAACCTATCGCAATCCCTATTAAAATCCGCTTTCGGAAAGCTTCTCAAGCACCCACTGTTTCGCCTTTAATACTTCTCTTTCCGGATCCTCACTCTTTTCGCTCCACATTTCAATGAGAAACGTTCCTGTATAATTGAGTTCTCTCAAAAGGCGCAGGCACTTTACAAAATCAACGCATCCTTTGCCAAACGGAACATCTTTGAACTTGCCCGCACAGGTATCGGTCACAGCCAGCGTGTCCTTAATATGGACCGCCGTGATCCTGTGAAAGCCTTTTTTCAGTTCCTCCAGCGGCTCGTTTCCCCAGGCGCTGAGATTTCCCAAATCCGGATAAACCGTAAGCCAGGGAGATTTTATCAATTCATCATACTCCATATATTTTGTGATGGAATTGATAAAAGGAGTATCCATAATCTCAATAGCCAGCATCACCTGACGGCGCTCCGCCATTTTAACGCACTTGCCGAGGTTTTCGATGAACATCTGTTTCGTGTCCTCTCCACCCTCTTCGTAATAGACATCATAGCCGGCAAGCTGAATCACACGGATACCGGTTTTTGCCGCAAATTCAACAGCCCGTTCCATCAGGTCCAAGGATTTCTCACGAATTTTTTCATCCCGGCTCCCCAGCGGATATCTGCGGTGACCGCTGAAACACATGGTCGGAATCGTCACGCCGGTTTGAAAGATCGCGTCTGTTATCTCTTTTCGCTCTTCCTCTCCCGCGTACAGGCGATTCAGTCTTTTGTCGGTTTCATCAATGGAAATCTCCAGAAAGTCAAACCCACATTTTTTTGCCATCTGCAGCCTTTCCAGCCAGCTGATGTCTGCCGGAAGTGCCTTTTCATAGATGCCCAAAAGATTGTACATCGGTTTTTCTCTCCTTTCCAATTTTTGTTTCTCAATCAATTTCCGGATTGGAAATCCTCTACTCCGTAAGGAAAACGTTTTCACATCCTCCTAAAAAAATAGGATTATCCGAAATCCTCTGTCCTCAATATAGCATATCCTTCATGCAAAATCAATAGTTTTTTGAAAAATATTTTTTCTTTCTTGTATATTTACAACAAAACCGGTTTAATTTCAATGTTTTTCCCATTCAGACCGACATGTGCTCCCTGTCCAACTAGATTCCCGGCTTCCGCATGTGCGATAACCCATTTGTTTCTCTCCAAAAGAAGTTTGTTTTCGCCCTCTTTGCTTTCCACTTTCTCCGCAAGCGGCGTATTGGTATCCCGTGAGAGAACCACAATCTGACGGATTCCCCGGGAAGTCGCCATGCAAGGTGCAAAGTGAAGCGTTGTTCCGTACAGCTCTATCACACTGCCTCTCGGAAAGAAAAAGGCTTTCATCTTTCCTACATCATAGGTATCCTTTTCAATCTCCTCTATCTTCCCCAGCAAAGCCACCTCATCCTCCAGAACAACCAGAGTCTCACTGCACTTATGATATTCCAGCGCATTGAGCTTGGTATTGTGAGAAAGGAAATAACCGATCTGGCAGGGAACCTGCGCATAAGCCTGCTTTGTAAAAAACTCGGCCTCCCGCATCTCCATCAGCTGTGTGCACAAGGGAATATAAATTTCGTCCTCCGGCATGGGAAGCCCCGTCACATATTCCGCCATCTTAGGTACCTGAATGTGGCTGTGCACTCTTCCATATGGTTTAAAAAGCGGATGTTCCACCGTCAAAATTTCAATGTCCTGATTCTGTTTTCGAAGCATATCAAGCATGAAAATCCCTCCTATTCAATTTTTAATGCTTGCAGTATAACACACAAATTTCAATTTGTAAACAGCCAATTTTTTTGTGCATTGTCAATAAAAGATTTTTCTGGAATTTTTCAAATAGATCTTGCAATTTGAAAAATTATCTTGTATAATCACCTCGAAAGAAGAAATCAATGATTCGGAAAAGGAGGTTTGCAAAATGAGAAACAAATGGTATATTCCAGACGGTTTCTGGCATACCAAAAGCAATGGTGTTTTCCCAAGCCATGAGGCAATCTGCATATTGAATACCAACGCAGAACCGGCTGAAGTGCATCTGACTCTTTATTTCGAGGATCGGGAGAAAATGACCGGCTTCTCGGTTAACGTGGATGCAGAACGCACGCTTCACATCCGGATGGACAAAATTAAAAACGACAAGGGGCAGCCCGTTCCCAGCAATACACCCTATGCCATTGTTGTGGAGAGTGACAAGGATTTGACCGTGCAGTACACTCGCGTCGATACTTCCCAAAGCGAGATGGCTGTAGCAACCACTATCCTATAATTTTTATGCTGGAGAGGAAAACGTTTTCAATTTCGAAAAACGAATAGATCCATCTGCTTTTGTATATTCTAATTCTCAGTAAATGAAAAATTTGTTCCAACAGGAAACACATAGGAGGTTTCAGTATGAAATTATTTATCGATACTGCCAATGTAGATGATATCCGTGCGGCAAACGATCTGGGTGTCATCTGCGGGGTCACCACCAATCCTTCCCTGATCGCCAAAGAGGGAAAAGTTTTTGCGGATGTTGTCAAGGAAATCACCCAAATCGTAGACGGACCAGTCTCCGCGGAAGTGATCTCTCTGGAAGCCCCCAAAATGGTGGAAGAAGCCCGAGAGCTTGTCAAAATCCATAAAAATATCGTGATCAAAATTCCCATGTGCCTGGAAGGCTTAAAGGCCGTAAAAATTTTAGCGTCCGAAGGGATACGAACCAATGTAACGCTGATTTTTTCTGCTGCACAGGCGCTTCTTGCGGCGAGAGCCGGCGCCTCCTATGTCAGCCCTTTCCTGGGTAGGCTGGATGATATCGGCCAGCCCGGCATTGCGCTTATCAAAGACATTGCCGAAATCTTTATGCTGCACGGCATTGAGACCGAGATCATCGCGGCAAGCATCCGCAATCCCATCCATGTGCTGGACGCGGCAAAAGCGGGATGCGATATCGCCACGGTGCCATACAGCGTTATCAAGCAGATGGTCGGTCATCCCCTTACCACTGCCGGCATTGACCGTTTCCTGAAAGATTGGGAAACGGTTCCGAAACAATAAAATGCTTTGCACGCTGTTTTTGGAAAACACGCAAAGCGTTCACGGAAAGGAAAAAAAGAAAATGACCAATCAAGAGTATCAAATCATCGCCGCAAAGGTCAGAAAAGGGGTAGTGGAATCAACTTTTCACGCAAAAAGCGGCCATCCGGGCGGTTCCCTTTCCTGCTCCGATCTGCTGACTTATCTCTATTTCGAGCAGATGCGGGTAGATCCCAAAAATCCGAAGTGGGAGGATCGTGACCGCTTTGTCCTTTCCAAAGGGCACTGCGCTCCCGCTCTCTATTCCGTTCTGGCTTTAAAGGGCTTTTTCCCGGAGGAGGAATTAAGGAATCTCCGCCATGTCAACGCTTTGCTGCAAGGGCATCCTGACATGAAACATATCCCGGGCGTGGACATGTCTACCGGTTCTTTAGGACAGGGGATCTCTGCCGCGGTCGGCATGGCACTCAGCGCAAAGCTTTCGGGGAAAGATTACAGAACGTATGCACTGTTGGGCGACGGCGAAATTGAGGAAGGCCAGGTTTGGGAAGCTGCCATGTTTTCCGCTCATCATAAACTGGATAATCTCTGCATTATGGTGGACAACAATAACCTTCAGATTGACGGGACATTGGACGAAGTCTGTTCCTCCTATCCCATCACGGATAAATTCAGGGCATTTGGCTTCCATGTGATTGCCATTGACGGTCACAGCTTTGACGAGATTGCGGCCGCTTTCCGGGAAGCGGCTTCCACAAAAGGCAAACCTACCGCTATTATCGCGAAAACGATAAAGGGCAAAGGCGTTTCCTTTATGGAGAACCAGTGCTCCTGGCACGGTGCTGCGCCAAATCAGGAACAGTATGAAACCGCTATGAAGGATCTGGATGAAATTCTGAAAGGATTGGAGGCATAACCATGAGTGAATTGAAAAAAATAGCAACCAGGGAGAGTTACGGCAACGCTTTAAAAGAGCTGGGCGAAACCTGTGAAAACCTCGTGGTTCTGGACGCCGATCTGGCAAAAGCCACAAAAACAGAAATCTTTAAAAAAGCATACCCGAATCGCTTTATCGACTGCGGCATCGCGGAATGCAATATGATGGGAATCGCCGCGGGACTGGCTTCCACCGGAAAGGTGGTATTCGCAAGCAGCTTTGCCATGTTTGCCGCTGGCCGCGCCTTTGAACAGGTGAGGAATTCCATCTGCTATCCGAACCTGAATGTGAAAATTGCCGCGACCCACGGCGGTATCTCCGTGGGTGAGGATGGTGCGAGCCACCAGT
Organism: Acetivibrio sp. MSJd-27; assembly: GCF_018918095.1. Lineage (GTDB taxonomy): Bacteria > Bacillota > Clostridia > UMGS1840 > HGM11507 > HGM11507. The sequence continues at coordinate 15,331 of NZ_JAHLPV010000038.1, forward strand.
GCAATGAGGATTTTGCGCTGATGCGCAGCATTCCCAATATGGTGGTGCTCTCCCCCTCCGACGATGTGGAGGCAAAAGCGGCTGTCAAGGCGGCTTACGATCATGAGGGTCCTGTCTATCTGCGCTTCGGCAGGCTGGCCGTTCCAGTGATCAATGACAATGCAAATTACCATTTTGAGCTGGGCAAAGGCATTACCTTGCGGGAGGGCAACGACGCTTCCATTATCGCGACCGGACTGATGGTCAGCGAAGCCCTGACAGCGGCGGACACCCTTGCCAAAGAAGGAATTCAAGTCCGTGTTATCAATATTCATACCATTAAACCCATCGATGAGGACATCCTATTAAAGGCGGCGAAGGAAACCAAATTCCTGCTGACAGCAGAGGAACACAATGTGCTGGGCGGCTTGGGAGACGAGGTTTCCCGCGTGGTTTGTGAAAACCACCCCACAAAGGTTGTCCGGGTTGGTGTGGAAGATAAATTTGGAATGTCCGGCCCTGCCGCAGAGCTTTTAAAAATCTACGGTTTGAGTGCAGAGCACATCATTGAAAAAATAAAAGAAAATATCGGATGATTCCATATTTCAGATTTAATCCGGCATTCAAAAATACGATATCCCGTTCCTCACCATTTCGGGAAAATTGCCGGTTCAAGCGTTAGTGAGTGGAATATGATATGCCCTGCACTTGTTAAATTTCCGCTTTTTCGGATTGTCGGTTTTGCAAGGCGCCAGCCTTGCTTCATCCTTACGCACCAAAAAAACGAAATTTTTCCTGCGTGCAGGGTCGCAGAGTTTTCACAGAGCAAATTTTTTGTAAGACAAGGAAAAAGCACAGGGAATACGGATTGTATTCGCGAGCATTTTGACGCAGAATTGCGGCAAATTTGCCTGTGCAAACCATATCATGTTCCACTCGCTAACGCTGAAATATTTGAGCTTTCACTGCTCGAAAAAACTTCATTTTATTTCCTCATGAAAAGGCGGTTTTCTGTTACCCCCATAGCAGAAAACCGCCTTTTCTATTTAATCTCTTGTTCCAGATTATCAAATTCCGATGTGCTGAAAAATTCGCCTAACGTTATCTCTAAACCATCACATAACTTTTTAAGTGTTACCAGTGAGATATCCCTTCGCCGACTATCCATCATACTGTATACGGTTGATGGAGTCACACCGGACATCGTTGCCAGTTTATTGAGCTTAATCTCGTTATTCCTGCATAATTCCTGAAGTCTTTTTACCGTTTGATCTTTCACTCCCATTTCCATCACCTCATGAGAATATTACAAAAAATTACGTTTCAACGTATACGCACTTGCGTATGTTTTGAAAATTTGTTATAATATATACATAGTATTGAAAAATAGGAGGTTTCTTTCATCACATGAAAAAAGTTTTCTTTTTGACAGAAAAAAGCATATCAGAACAAGAAATAAGAAAAATATTATACAGACTTATACAAGAGGGATATACCTATTTCATATGCTTTGCTAAAAATAGAACGGATATCCTGATTTTGAAAACATTAAAACTTTTAAAGCAGGAAGGTAAAAGAATATCAGTTGAATTGGTTTGCAGTGATAAAAATATGAACCTTCCTCAACACATTCAAGAAGATCTTTATCGTGGATGTGATGATTTCTGTTTCATTGATAACTTTTCAAAAGATCAAAAAATTCAGGAATACTATCTTATAAAAAGAGCAAATTTAGCATCCGAATTATAAACCATACGAACCCTTTTCAGCCAGCGCAAAAGTGCATTAACCCTGGCAAGCAGATAATATTTCATAAAACATCTTCAAACAAAAACAGCTCTTTGCCATTCGGAACATTCAAATGGCAAAGAGCTGTTTTTCGATCGAATATACAATTTTCTATTCCAACTCACGCAGGGCTTCAATGCTGGCAAACCTGCTCTGCATGCTTGCTTTTCCCGGGCGGTTGATCAGGATGGGAAGAATGCCGCTTTTCTCTGCTCCCTCCAGGCAGATGGGATTGTCATCCACAAAAACAGTCTCCGGGCCGGAAAGCCCCAGTTTTCTCAAAGCGTCTCGGTAAAGCGCCTCATCCGGTTTGAAAACGCCCAGATCACAGCTGAAGGTGATACCGTCAAAGTAATCGGACAGCCCTGCGTTTTGCAGAACCCGCCGAAGAGACGGCCAGGTATCCGAGATAACTCCCAGCTTATACCGCTGTTTCAGTCGCTGTAAGGTTTCCTCCACATCGTCGAAAAAAATGTAGTTCGCATCGTTGTAGACCTGATCGTGGGAGATCTCATAGAGCTTGTCCCGGTTCAGTTCCAGAGCCGGCAAGCGTTCTGAAATGAGCGTATAGTAAGCAAAAAACTGCTGGAGTTCCTGCTCCTCATCATCCATACGGTGATTCTCCAAAAGAAGGTGATAAGCCTCGTCCAGCACCTGTTCCATCTGTTCTTTGTCTATCATCTCCATCCCCTCTTCATCCGCCAGACGGTAAAAGGTCTCGTTCAGCCACCAATGGCCTGATTTTGGCCGGCACATCGTCCATCCAATGTCCAGAAAAATCCCTTTGATATGGTCGTTTAATTTCATAAATTTATCCTTCTTTCCTTCCATACTTCAACCGCTCCCTCATCGGATCCAGCAAGCAATCCGGCACATTTAAACCGCCAAAGCCGCTCCCGATGGAGATATCCGGTTTCATCACGCCGTGATAATCCGAGCCTCCGCTGACCAGAAGCCCCTTGTCTTGGCAGACTTTTAAATATTCCTTCTGCTTTTCCGGCGTATATTCCGTATAAAAACCTTCCAGTCCATCCAATCCGTAAGATACCAGCTCATCCACCAGATCGGTAAAATCCTTTCCCTCTTTTTTCAGAAAATGACAGTGTGCCAAAAACGCCAAGCCGCCGCTCTGATGGATAAGGGCGATGCACTCCCTTGGCGTCAGCATCTGGTTGGCAGAATAGGCAGGTCTGCCATTGCCCAGATATTTCTGAAAGGCTTCCTTTGTGCTTTCCACATAACCCTGTTTCACCATGGCACGGGCAAAATGGGCCCGCCCCATCACATTGCCGGTAGCCATTTTGCGCACCTCTTCCATGGAGAGTGCAAAGCCCAGCTCCTGCAGCTTACGCAGTGTAAAATCATTTCGTTTTCTGCGAAATTCCTGCAGTCCCGCGATGGTTTGTACCAGCATTTCATTTTCAAAATCAATAAAAAGCCCCACGATGTGGAGCTCCCGTTCAAACTTTGCGCTCAGTTCAATTCCGGGAATGACACAAATCCCCAGTTCTTCCCCTGCCTGCACGGCCTCGCTGAGACCGTCTATATTGTCATGGTCTGTCACCGCAACAGCGGTCAGCCCTGCTTCCTTTGCCAGTTTTACCAGCTCCCGCGGCGTTTTGGAGCCGTCGGACGCCGTGGTGTGCGTGTGAAGGTCTATCATTTTCCTGTCCTTTCTGCACAAAATAACTGCGGTCAAGATGTCCTCCGCCTTAGAGGCGGAGGGTTCCATATCCGCGATCAGCGGGAGTGCATTCTCCCGCTGATCGCGGCACTGCTATGCAGTGCCCTTGTCCTCGTTGAATGACGGGGCAAGCCCTTATTGAATGATGCGTATCTTTTTCCCGTCTAAGCATAGAGCGTCGAACTCCACATGATGTTCGTCTCTCGAATGCTTTACCGGGAAAGCAGTTTTTTCAGTTCTTCCATGAAGGTGTTGATGTCCTTGAATTGACGGTATACGGAAGCGAACCGCACATAGGACACCTCGTCGATATCCTTCAGCTTCGCCATGACAAGCTCTCCGATATGATGGGAGGTTACCTCTCTTTCCAGGGAGTTAGAAAGGATTGTTTCCACATCATCCACAAGGATTTCCAGCTGTTCGATAGAAACCGGGCGTTTCTGACAGGCGCGGAGCAAACCGCCCAGCAGTTTTTCCCTGTCAAATTGTTCTCTTGTGCCGTCCTTTTTCACAACCACCAGTGAAATATGCTCGATTTTTTCATAGGTTGTAAAACGTTCTCCGCATTTCAGACATTCCCTCCGGCGCCGGATGGAGTTTCCCTCCTCCACAGGCCGGGAATCGATTACCTTGCTTTCTTCATAGCTGCAATAGGGACATTTCATGGCTTTTCTCTCCTTCCCATTGATCGGATATTTGCCGTCCGGCTCTCATGGAAGAAAACTCCATCTCGTAGGGGCGAACTTCGTTCGCCAGCCGGAAAAATCGATATGCCTTTTCTTCCGTATCTGCTGCTCTTTTTGCTTATGATACCATAAAAGCAACGCTTTTCATGGTATCATTGTCCATAGGCTTCGGTTGTCCGGACTTGTTCCGGACAAGAAGCTTGGACATAACGGTATAATATGCCCTGCGCATATTATACCATAGAAAGAAACCACTGTACATATTATTTCCACAAAAAATAGATCAACATATCCCAAAAGTTTTCACATTCTGTACTTGACAAAACAAAAAAGCAGGACTATAATAACAAAAACTGAATGAAAAAGCAATGACGGAAAGAGTAACCTCCGAAACACAGCCAGAGAGAAGGGATACCTGCTGAAATTCCCTTTCTGTAGAGCGGATGGCGAAGACCACTCCCGAGCTGTGGTGTGATGAATGCCGCCGTATGCCTGCGTAAAAGGCTAAGGTTTGCTGGAACCTGAGTGAAAAATCAAGGTGGAACCGTGCTTCGCTTAAGAATGCACCCTTGGATGATATGTCCGAGGGTGCTTTTTTGATCTCCTCTCGGGCAGACACGTCTTTTGAAAACACTGTAATCTACAAAATGAAAGGATGATTTTTATGAAACTCACACTGCAAAACGGACTGGAAAGGGAGTATTCCTCCCCGCTGGCTCTTTCCGAGATAGCCGCTTCCATCCTTCCCGATCTGGCAAAACAGGCCTGCGCGGGAAGGGTGGATGGCAAAACCGTGGATTTGCGCACGGTTGTCGGCAAAGACGCGCAGGTTGAGATTTTGACTTTTGCGGATCCGGAGGGAAAAAAGGCATTCCGCCATACCGCCTCCCATATTTTGGCGCAGGCGGTCAAAAGGCTGTATCCCGGCGCAAAGCTGGCAATCGGACCGGCGATTGACGACGGTTTTTACTATGATTTTGATCTTCCGGTGCCGCTCACCGAAAGCGATCTTCCCAATATTGAGGCGGAGATGAAAAAAATCATTCGGCAGAACCTGCCCTTGGAATGCTTCTCGCTCTCCAGAGAGGAAGCGCTGGTACAAATGCGGGAGGAACCCTATAAAACAGAATTGATAGAAGCTTTGCCGAAGGAATCGGACATTCGCTTTTACCGTCAGGGGGATTTCACCGATCTCTGCGCCGGTCCCCATTTGTCCTCCACCGGACAGGTGAAAGCGATCAAGCTCACCTCCGTTGCCGGAGCGTACTGGCACGGAGATGAAAAAAACAAAATGCTCACAAGGATTTACGGCACCGCTTTCCCAAAGAAATCCCTTCTGGATGCACATCTGGAAAAAATAGAGGAGGCCAAAAAACGGGATCACCGCAAACTGGGCAGAGAGCTTCAGCTGTTCGCTCTCATGCCGGAAGGACCCGGCTTCCCTTTTTTCCTGCCGAAAGGTATGGTTCTGAAAAATCTGCTGACAGACTATTGGCGAGAACTCCACCGGCAGGAGGGATACCTGGAAATTTCCACCCCTATGATGCTCAACCGCTCCCTGTGGGAAACTTCCGGACACTGGGATCACTATAAAGAAAATATGTATACCACGAAAATCGACGAAACGGAGTTTGCCATAAAACCGATGAATTGCCCTGGCGGTATGCTGGTCTATCAATCCCAGCCCCGTTCTTACCGGGATTTGCCCATGCGGATCGGGGAGCTGGGTCTGGTGCACCGGCATGAAAAATCCGGCGCTCTTCACGGGCTTATGCGGGTGCGGTGCTTTACCCAGGATGACGCGCACATTTTTATGACCCGGGAGCAGATCACCTCAGAAATCAAAGGGGTTATCCGTCTGATTGACCAGGTTTACCGTCTCTTCGGATTTCAATATCATGTGGAACTCTCCACCCGGCCGGAGGACAGCATGGGAAGCGACCGCGACTGGGAGGACGCCACAAACGGTTTGATCCATGCGCTGGAGGAAACCGGACTGCCCTATCGGATAAATGAGGGAGACGGCGCTTTTTACGGCCCGAAGATCGATTTTCACCTGGAGGATTCTCTGGGCAGAACCTGGCAGTGCGGCACAATCCAGCTGGACTTTCAGCTTCCCCAGCGCTTCCAGGCGGAATACACCGGATCGGACGGAGAAAAACACCGTCCGATTATGATTCATCGGGTTGTGTTCGGATCGGTAGAGCGTTTCATCGGTATTTTGATTGAACATTATGCTGGGAAATTTCCTGTGTGGCTTTCCCCTGTGCAGGTAAAAATCCTTCCGATTTCCGAGAAAAACAGCGTTTATTCCAACCGGATTTATGAAGCGCTCCGTGACAGTGGAATTCGCTGTGAACTGGATGAACGACCGGAAAAAATCAGCTATCGCATTCGGGAAGCGCAGATGGAAAAAGTGCCGTATATGCTTATCACAGGCACAAAGGAGGAAACGGATGGTACGGTTTCGATACGCAGCAGGGAGAACGGAGAAAACCGCGTGCTGCCTCTCGAAAAATTTATAGAAGAACTTCTCTCTGAAATCCGAGAAAAAAGGAGATAAAATAAAATTCTTCTTCCAAATTGGAAAGTATGCTTGACATTTTGAAACGGATATGTTATTTTCAGAACGTAAAGTTTACTTTCCTTTTAGAGGTGAAAAAATGAAAAACAAGCTGGAAGCGATCCGGAAACAGCAAGGACTCCGCCAGGAAGAACTGGCAGCGGCGCTCGCTGTTTCACGCCAAACCATCAGCTCGCTGGAAAACGGACGGTATAACCCCTCTCTTATCCTGGCAATGAAAATTGCGCGATTTTTTGGTTTGACGGTGGAAGAAATATTCATTTATGAGGAGGAAGAAGAATGAAACGGTTTCTCTGGGCGATCACAGCATTAGCAGGCGTCATTGCGGTGCTGACAGGATTTTATGTCCTGACAGGCGAGTCTCTGAAAATGCTCTCGGGTCTTTGTATCGGAGCCGGATCGGCGGCGGTTGGATTAGGATTGGGTGGATTGATCCGCACCTTTTTGATCTCGGCGTCAGAGGATGAGGAGATTCTCCGCGCAAAAGAAATCGAGATGAAGGATGAACGCAACACAAGAATCCGTGAGAAAGCCGGATATATGACTGCCAGAATCATGAATTATGCCCTTTTAGCCTTTGTGCTGATTCTGGGATTTATCGGTGCGGATAAAGTGATTCTTTTATCGGCTTGTGCGCTGATTGTCTTGGAGGCGGTTCTCGTGATTGTTTTTTCCAATTACTATGCGAAAAAAATGTAGGCGGAAAGGGAGCCCTGCTTCATTGTTTCCTCCGCTTTTCCGGGCGGCAGGAAGCTTTGTAAAAAAATATGCACCTTTGCTGATACTTGGCATAGATTGAACATATAATAACAGCGGAGGTGGTTTCCTTGTCGGTTCGGATAAGAAGAATGAAAAACAGGCTGGGCTTCCGGATGCGGATGGGGCGCCGCCGTGGAATGCGGAATACAAAACGGCGGACAGGCAATCCAAAAAAATTCTTTCTGCTTGCGATGGTGGCTGCCCTCATTTGCTACTTCCTCTATATTTATCTGTTTCAATTCCGCCCTATTCTGTTCACTATGGCGAAAACCCAGGCAAACAGTCTGGCCATTCAAGCGGTTAACAGCAGTGTTTCGGATGTCATGAAGGACACCTCCTATGAGGATTTGATCTCCCTGATGAAGGGAGACGGCGAAAAAGTAACCGCCGTGGTCTCCAACATCGTTGCGATGAACCGGTTAAAATCCCAGCTGGTGATTGCCATCGATCAGAATATTCAAAAAATTGATCACTTCGGCGTGCGTATCCCCTTGGGAAACGTGCTGGGAATCGATGTTCTTTCGGGTATGGGTCCCCGCATGCAAATCGGCGTACTGTCGGACGGTTTGACCAGGGTGGATTTCATCAATCTTTTTGACGCGGCGGGAATCAACCAAACACGCCATCAGATTCAGCTAAAAGTAGACACAACCATCCATATTATGATACCCAACTCCAACCCAATCTCCGCCACTGTGACAACCCAGATTCCCATTGCGGAGACAGTCATCGTCGGTGACGTTCCAAATTCTTACACCAATCTGGAAACACAGGAATCCATGATCCGTGATGATATTTTGGAACTCCAGTAACAAAAGAAAGGAGCTTTTATGCAGAAACTTCCATTCACATGGATACATAAAATTTTGGAAGGGCTTTCCCTTCTTCTGCTAATTCTCACGGGGCTCTATCTCATAAACTGCTACCCATCCCTTCCCGCTCAGATCCCAATTCATTTTACCTGGGAGGGAGAGGCGGACGCCTGGGGAGACAAATTTATGATAATCTGGCTCTTCCTGTTCTGTTTTGGAATTTATATTCTGCTGACAGTCGTGAATCTGTTTCCGGACAGCTGGAATATGCCGTCCGGCATCACGGACAGAAACCGAGCTGCTGTTTATGGCTATATGCGCAGCATGCTTCTTTGGATCAAGCTGTTTCTCTGCGGTTTCTTTGGATGGCTTCTGTTTAACGTCGGATCGCAGAACGCTCTGCCGAGGTGGTTTCCGATTATCCTATTTTCGCTTATCCTTGGCACCGTGTTTTATTTTGAATTCCGAATTTACAAAGAAAAAAAGAAAAAGGATCCCGAAAATCCCTTTTAATTTTCTTTCAACCGGTTTCTTTTTTCCGCATTCTGCGTTATAATAGAATCCTGTAGGGGAGAGTCCTGCTTTTCCCGTCTAACCCATATGAAAATGGCATACGTTTCAATTGCTTGCAAAGCAAGCTTCCTGTGTCAATATGGAACCATATAGAAAACACATAAGAAAGGGGATTCTAATATGCAATTGCTGGTATTGATATTAAACCGGGTTGAGCTTCTGGAGGACCTGCTTTCCTCCCTCGCTGATTACGGGCTGAAGGGAGCGACCGTGATTGACTCCACCGGTATGGCAAGACTTCTGTCCGGCAGCAAAAATCAACGTTTTTTAAACACGCTGAAAATGTTGTTGGATCCGGATTTGGAAGAAAACAAAACGGTTTTAATGGCCGTAAAGGATGAACAGGTGGAGGATGTAAAGCAGATTGTGCATACGGTTACCGGAGGCCTTCACAAGCCGGATACTGGTATCCTGTTCGGATTGCCAATCACCTTTATCGAGGGTTTGGGCGAATAGCAAACACATTTTTTCGTTCGTCAAAATATCGTTTTGAAAAAACAGACCGGGATAGATACGTCCCGGTCTGTTTTAAATCATGCAAATTCTGTCCGCCCTTTTGCAAAGATAGGCTTTCTGTTTCGTTTTGTCTCTTGTAAAATTATCGATGAGACAGAATTCATCACAACCTTGAAAAACCTGCTGTTCTTCCGCCAGAGACAATTTCAGAGAATCGTCCGAACATACCAGCTCCAGCCTGATGTTTCTGCCCAACGCCTTATAGCTTTTCAGCTGCTGAATCAGTAAAAGATCCGTTTTATTTTTCATGCCGCAAATAAAATAGCGGCACCCTTCCTTCAAACAATCTTCAATCAATTGATTTGCCTTCGTTCTGGTCAATTTACTGTTTTCTCCCGTGAGAAATAATGTCCTTTCTAACCGATTTTGCATTTTGTTTCCTTTCTTCCCTCTATCTTATATTTATAAAATATGTAATATAAATCCATAATATTAGAATAACATGATTTCAAATTGATGTCAATATGAATTCTTATAATTTACATTCATTTAGATATAATTCTGATATCAAATTGAAAGAGGTGCCATTATGGGAAATTACTATTCGCCATTTCCATTGAGAATATCAGAAGAATTAATGGAAAAAATAAAGGTCATTGCAGTAAAACATAAACGTTCTGCAAATAAAGAAATAGAGTATGCTTTGGAATGTTATGTAGAAAAATATGAGAAAGAAAATGGAACGATTGACGTAGAATTATAAAACAACATAAAAAAGCGCCTATTTCCATATAAGCGCTTGACTTTTCCGTTTTCTTAAATGATACTGTTTTCAGCAGATATGGGTAGATCGAGGACGGTTGCCACACCCGAAAGGGGGTGGTGCGAATGAGATACATATTGAAAGTTACTCTTTTGATTATGATTTCAATATTCGCATTTGCTATAAAAGCAAAGTAACCGCCCTCTCTGTACTGACCCCAAAAAGTTAGACAAAATTTTCAAGCTACACAACAGGATTGAAGTCTGAATTGAACCGGACTCAATCCTTTTAATTTTGCTTTAATTCTTTTATTATTATAGTACCAT
>NZ_JAHLPV010000039.1 GCF_018918095.1 Acetivibrio sp. MSJd-27
TTACAGATATTTCGTACATACACACAAAGCAAGGCGTATTGTATTTGTCGGTCATCAGAGATTTGTTCGACAACAGTATTGTAGCCTACAGGATGGGAACGAAACAAAATGTAAATCTGGTTTTGAGTACGATTAAAGCCGCCAAGAAAAAAGAGAAGGTCACTGCACAGATGCAACTTCACAGTGACCAAGGCTTTCAGTATACTTCACAAGCCTACTTCAAGCTAACACAATCATACGGCATTACTCCATCAATGTCAAGCCGAGGAAATCCGTATGACAACGCTTTAGCTGAAAATTTCTTTTCCATTCTTAAAACAGAGTGCATCTATCGCGCTAAACTTCCGACTTATGAGGAGGCGCGCCTCCTCATAAGTGAATATATCCATTTTTACAACAACGAGCGTATTCAACTAAAAACAAAACTGACTCCGTTAGAACAACGGAATCAGTTTGTTGTCTAAATCTTGTTTTCCCTTCAATAGGGGGCTTTTTATACTGTCTGCATAATTTGGTGCAGTTCATTTTTGCGGGGGATATTTATTGCGGTTTGGGGAAACGATCAAAATGGCATCTTTAAGTCTTCCTTGCAAAAACAATTATATCTTGCTATAATAAAAATAAATTTTTTGAATATTACTACTATACTTCTGTTTTGTGGGAAAGGAGAAACGTTTATGAGAAAAAAATTATTTTGTCTATTGCTTTCTTGGGTGTTGCTGCTAATTCCTGCAACGGTTTTGGCAGATGATTATCCTCATGAAATATGGAGTCCTCTTGACCGTTTTGCTGCTGCGTTGGAAGCCGGAAACGATGCGGAAATGTATGAGTATGGGATGCAGGTGATAACCATTATGGAAAATCAGCCGGATTCCCACCTAAAAAAAGAATTTCTTGCAGGAAAGTATGAACAGGTTTCACGCTGTGCAGAGCGTTTGGGATACTATGACAAAGCGGTGGAACTGTATCAAAGATACTTGCCATACGGGGAATACATGGGCTGGACGGACGGTTTAATCTATGCGAAGAAAAAAATATATCTTCTCACTCCATATTTAGAGATCTATGTGCAGGATAAAGCTTATTATCCGGTAAACTATGGTTCCAAATTTGAACCTTCCCGAGGCGTTTATTTTGGGTCGGTCTATGATGACGATCAACGAATCTTGGATTTTGACAACAATAAAATTCTTACCTATTTTCCAAAACAGAATTCCACTTGGTTGCTTTATCTGGAATTCGGAGAAAATCCGCGGGAGCTGGGGCGGTATAACCGTTATCTTACCGAAGCGAAAAAGAATGGTATCGGAGTGGAGTTTGCATGGAATACACAGAGTTCACTGGAGGACATTGAACAGTATGACGCATACATAAAAGATACCATTGATTTTCTGGACAGCTATGGAATCCCTGTTTTTCTGCGTTTTGGAGCCGAGATGAACATCGGAGCAAATGGGGGAAATCCGGAAGCGTTTGTGAAATCTTTTCGTTATGTGGCGAGTTACGCAAAGACGAAACAAAATATAGCAATGGTTTGGTCACCGCATGATCTGGGGGCACTGGATCGGCCTTATTCCTTATACTATCCCGGAGATGAGTATGTGGATTGGGTAGCAGCCAGTCTCTATGTCGGCAAATATTTTGAAGGGAAAAAGGAACACGGCAGTCAGACGGATCCGCTGAATACCTATTTTTGTATGGATGAGTTTGCACATCCGGTGATGCGGATGACAGAGCTAATTCAATTTATGCAGGAAAATGGAATTCGCAAGCCGGTGCTTATCGCTGAATGCGGTGTAGCCCATTACACACGGATGGAGGGTGAAGAACTCACCGATTGGGCAAAAATCCAGATGCGCCGGCTGTACGGGGATTTATTTCTGCGTTTTCCGCAGATCAAGATGGTAAATTACTTCAACGTAAAGATGGAAAATGAAGTGAACGCTTATGAACTTTACAACAATTCCGCAATGAATGATTTGTATAATCAATTAGTGGAAAACCCTTATTTTTTGAGTAGTATGGCTGATACGGCCTCTTTCAGCTATCGTCCTTTTGACGGGGGAAGAACCGGAACAAGCATTACGGTAAGCGCCGCTGGCTATTATCCGAAAATCCTGTATAATTCTGTGCGTTATTATCTTGATGGAGAAAAAAGAGGTGAGTTTTGGGAAACACCTTATACAGTTACATTTGACGGTCTCACTGAGGGCTGGCATTCCCTGAAAACAGAATTGGTGGACGGCGGAAGCGTCAAAATGGAAAAAGAAATATGGTTCGAGGTGCAAAGAGAAGTTTCGGTTTTTGTCAATGAAGAGAAAGTTGTGTTTCCCGATCAGCAGCCCGTGATCTTTGACGGCCGCACTCTGGTGCCCGCAAGAGGCGTTTTTGAAAAGATGGGCACGCAGGTCAGCTGGAACGGCGAAAAACAGGAAGTCACGGTCACAAACGGAGAAAAAACATTCTGCCTTGTGATAGGGGAGAAAAATCTGACGGTGGACGGAAGAACCATCGACATGGATGTCCCCGCCCAAACCATCAACGATCGCACCATGATTCCTCTGCGGGCCGTTTCGGAGGCGATGAATGCGAAGGTGGACTGGTCGGAGGAGACCAGCACTGTTTCCATCACATACCGGAATTAGAAGGAATCTTTTTCTTTGAGAAATGCAGGGGCGCCGAAGCAACGGTGCCCCTGTTCAGCGATATTGTTCTTTTACCCAGTTGTCCGTATGCCTGCAGGGCGGGAAAACGCCCCGCAGACTGCCGCCGGCGGAAGCCGCCCGGATCCGGTGATACATTCCGGCGGAAAAGACTGTGAGATACCGCACGGAGGACGGATTGGAAAGATGCAGAGCGGCGCAGGCTGTTTTGGCGGCATCTTCCAGCTTTTTTGCGGCTTCCTCCTCCGAAAGCTTTTCAAACAGACGGGCAATTTTGTCTCTTTCCCGCGCGGTGACATCCAGCTTTTTCGGGGTGCTTCCGATGAGGGACAGCCCGATGACATTCCCCGCAACCGGCTCATACAGATTGATGAGAAGTGCTTTGCAGTCCGGGCAGCTGTTTTGCAAAAGCCGGATGACAAGCTCCGTGCGGAATTTCCCGATCAGTTCATTTTCGGTCAGAATCCACCGCAGATATTCGTTGATGTAATCAATTCCCAGCAGGGATTCCGGCACGGGATGATAGAGCGGATAGTCAATGGTGCAGGGAATTTCATGGGCAAAAAAGCGGCAGTCATACTGCTTCCAAAAGTTTCCGATGTTGGCAAGGGTGTCGCGAAGCGCCAGATTTCCCGTGATCGGAGCGCTGAGACAGGCGGCTTTCCAGAGCTTTTTTCCCTCTTTTATCCGCTCCTCTATGATTTTCACGCCGGACAGATACAGAGTATCCAAATCGGAAAAATCCCGCGGGAATCCGGCATCCGCCACCTGCAATGTAAAGCAGAGGGAACGGAGCAATTCCTGAGCGGTCTCTTTCGGCACGGAAGTGCTGTCCCCCATAGTATAGCGGAGAACTTGCTTTTTCAGCAGTTCACATAGTTTTATCTGTAAGGATAAAAACGCTTCAGAAGGCAGGGCTCGTTCCGGTTTTACATCAAACATCTTCCTCCCTCCAATCCGTCTGTTTTCCGCACCGCAGTCCGCGGCACAGGGATTCCAGCGATGTTCCCGCCAGATATTCCAGGGAGCCGTTTGCTTCCGTATGAAAGCTGTGATGTATTGCTTCGATGAGTTCGTCGTCGGAAAGCTTTTCCATAGATTCATTTTTAAAATAGTAGAAAAGATCCTGCAGTTCCAGAAGCGTCTCCTCACAATTATCCTGTGACACATAGGGAGAATCGCAGAAAGCATAGATCAGTTTTTTTAAGACGCCTCCTCCGAACTCCACCCTGCCGGTATCCTTTAACGCCTGACAGCGGCGTTCTTCCAGCGTTTGTATTTGGCTTTGCGAAAGAGACAGCCCGAACCGCTCCATAAGCTGGGTACACTCGTTCCGCTCTTCCGCGGATAACGAAAGCCAGTTTTTAAAAATTTCGATTTCCATAAAATCGCCTCCTATTCTTTCATACACCCATCCGCGTGAAAGAACAAGACTTGATTTTTTTCGGATTTTGTGGTAATATAAGGACAGAAAAAAGGAGAAGATCGCAAAATCTTCTCCTTTTTGGGGTATTGCCCGGAGGGTTTACAAATCGTCAGCGTCCTGTGTGGGCACATCGTCCGGATTCAAGGCTTTTCCGGTATAGCTTCCCAGCGGATCGGTGTCGTTTGAGCTTTGCAGCACATAATCGTCCACGATTTGCTGCGCAATCGATTTAGGTTGCCTGGCTTTATCTTGTTTTTTCAAATCCTTCACCTCATAGTTAGTATGCCAAAACATAAACACCATTATGAGAAAAAGAAAAAAATAAAGTAAAAAATAATATTTTTAGTTGAAATCTTGAACAAATTACGTTATAATAATAAAGATATTTGTGTTTTGGAAAAAACGTATAAAAATCATCTGAGCTCCGCAAAGTATGTAAGGGTGATTGTGTTGCGTGATCTAATTAAAAATATTAAACAGAAAAAGGTTATTTTATTTGTTGGTTCTGGTGTTTCGGCAACGCTGGGCTTGCCGACTTGGTCAGAATTTATCAGCTATATTGCATCAAATCTTGATATAGAGCCGGAACTTTTCAAATCTTATGGCGATACCTTGGCCTTGACGGAATATTATAAGCTGGAGAAGGGAACTATTGGTTCGCTGCGTAGCTGGATGGATAGAAATTGGTCGGTGAGTGATGAGGCGATCAGACAGTCTGAAATCTTCGAAATGATTTGCAAATTGGAGTTTCCGATAATCTATACGACGAATTACGACCGCTGTGTGGAACAGGCATTTTCCGTATTTCATTGTGACTTTGAAAAAATTGTAGGAGTAGAAGATTTGGCACAGTCCAAACATGAAAAAACACAGATTATCAAATTTCATGGCGATTTTGATTATGAAAATACAATTGTCCTAACCGAAAGCAGTTATTTTGATCGGATGAATTTTGAATCTCCTCTAGATATCAAATTGAGGGCAGATATGCTGGGAAAATCAATTCTGTTTATCGGTTATAGTTTAAAGGATATCAATATCCGTTATCTAATTTATAAATTGAATAAACTGTGGCTGAAAAGCAGCAATGAGTCCAAACGACCAAAATCCTATATCTTTCTGACAACCCCCAATCCGGTACAGGAGAGAGTGTTGGAAGAACGAGGCGTTTACCTTATTTCCGGCGATTCTGAGAAAAAATCGGAAAGCCTTGCCCATTTTTTGAGAGAATTATATGATAAGACAAGAGAATGAGTAAAGTTTGCTTTAAATATTTTTATTATATTTGAAGATATCCCAAATGGCTGAAGAGGCCGAATTTAAAATATAGAGTGCAGTCCTTTAAAGAAATATCGACTGAAATTTACACCTACGCAATGTTCTTATACAATTTAATAACTGTATTTTTATCAGTTCCAAAATAGTTTCCTCGTCTTGTAAATTTTTGGCGACTGTTAAATATATGAAGAAGTATCGAAGTTTTCATAACGAGAACGACTCGAAATCCGTTGATGGACGGAGAACATTTATCGGCTGAACACCGCATAAATAAAGGCTTTTTTGAAAAATTTAATATTGCTATTTTCGCAGTTCCCTCAAAAAGTTCCCTCATTTTTACGAGCTTTTTCAAACTGCTAAAATATATAAGGACGGGTATCGAAGTGGTCATAACGGGGCTGACTCGAAATCAGTTTGTCGGTAATACCGGCACGTGGGTTCGAATCCCACCCCGTCCGCCAGTTACAAGGTTTTTGCTTTAAGCAAAACCTTGTTTTTTTATGAGTTCCCTCAAAAAGTTCCCTCATTAACAGTCCGCAAGGCTTACGGCACCTGACAAAGCGGTTAATGACGATACCTTTGATGTTGCATCAAGATGAGAATATGTATTTGCCGTTGTTGAAAAATCGCTGTGTCCGAGCCATACTTGAATATCTTTCAGAGTTATTCCGTCGTGCTTGCCTTTGTTCAATAGAAGCGACGCACAAGTATGTCTTAAATCGTGAAAGCGAATCACACGCATATTATTCTTCTCTAAAAGCCGTTTCCACGCCGGTGTAATATAATCGGGTAATATCAACCCTCCAAGCTCATCTACCATTACATAATCAAGCCATTTTTTATCGTATGACCGCTTAAATTTCTTTTGGTACTGTCCTTGCTGCTTTCTGATTTCAATCAGTCTGTCTTTTAAGTCCTCATTAAGCGGCAAAGCTCTAAGACTTGATTTTGTTTTTGCCCTGTCTTTTGCAACAATAGTCTTTTTGCCGTCAATATTCGGCGTAGTAACCGTGTGATTAACATAGAAAACATTGTTGTCAAAATCTATTGCAGACCAGCGAAGTCCCACGATTTCACTTCTGCGAAGTCCGTAAAAGCCTCCGAAAATTACAGGCAATTCCAATTTTGTGTTCTTTGTCAGTCTTATTACCTCGCTCAATTCGCTGCTGTTATAAAACTTTCCGACAAATTGATTCTTCTCCGGCTTGTCAACTTCTTCAATGGGATTTTCTTTAATATATCCCATTTTCCTCGCATAGCACAACGCAAGTCTTATAATTGCGTGATAATGAATTACCGTATTTGCCGTTACACGCTCAAGCTGAACATCATAAAAATCTTGAATATCCTCTGCGGTAAGTTCGCCGAGTGTTATTCCTTTTTCCTCGAAATAAGGAGCTATCGGATTATTTATGTTTCCAACATAAGCTGAATAAGTTGTCGCTTCGATTTTCTTTTTCCTTTTGAGCGTTAAAGGCACATATTTTTTCAGATAATCCGAAAACAATAAAAACTGCACTTGGTCTTTCGGAAAATCATCTAAACTCATATCCTCTGCCGCTTCTGTTGAAATAACGCTTTTAACATTTACTATGGCGGCATCTCCTGTGTTCTCAATCTGTATTTTTTGATTTACACAAAGATTAACCTTCTCGCCTTTGCTTATCGGTATTTCAAACTCACATAAAACCTGTTTGAGAATTGCCTCTGCTTTTTTCTTATTGCCACGCACGGGGAGTTTTGTCGGAAACCACTTCTGCTTCCTTTCCTCGTTTTCTCCATAATAGTTTATGACTGCATAGTACAGTCCTTTCTTCTCTCGTATAGTTCCTGTTACATTTTTGCTCAATTTTTAGACCTCCTTTGTTTTTTGAGAGAAAAAACAAACACCTATCATTGACATTACTATTATATCAACAATAGGTACCAAACGCAAAAAATCACGATGTTGTTTTATTTTTTCTCATCAAGAAATCAACTACACTGATTTTTGTTATACAATACTCTCGACCGACTTTTATACTTTCGATTTTGTTTTCACGGAGTAATTTATATCCCGTTTTTGTACTTATGCCGCCGAGAGCGTTGCACATTTCTTTTATTTTCAGAACATCGGGATATTTTTTCAGCATATTCATATATTCCTTGCGTTTCATTGTTTCGGGCAGCATAACCCACACCTCCTTAAAATTACTTTAATACCACAAATTAAAGCACTTATAAAATGCTTTAATTTCTAATATCAAAGTTAAGCCGTACCCGTCCCGAAAGACGGGTACAACTTATTTTCTTTGTTTTGAAGCAATTTCAGACGGTGTTTTGCAAGAACACGCCATAGGAATTTCACCTCTCCGCCATCCGACCGAGCTGCCCCCATTGCCTGCGACGCTTTTAACGCTCGGACTGTGGCTGGGCAGAAGTATCATTGTCCCGATATAAAGTCATCGCCCGCAAGGTAGCCGCCTTGCTTTGCGGCATTGATATTTCTCGCTCGGATAATTTTCATCTTAGAAAGAAGGATGAAGTAGAAGCAAAACTATCGTCTTGGCGTATCTGCCGCTTGGCTCGTCCATACCGGAATGTATCTGTTTGCCGTTATACTGCACCGCCGTTATCTTGCGTGCTTTCTTTGTAATCGAAAGGATTATGTAGCGGTTTTGGGCTGGGAATATTTATTTATGATGTTAGCAACAATGTTCTTTTCCGACAATGGAAGTGTTGCCATAATGCGATACAGTAAGGCTTCTTCATCACAAGACAGATAAAGAAACATACTATTGCGATAATCATCCATTAAAAATACGCCGCCGTTTACTCCGCCTTTCGTATATATAGGTGCATAACGACTTAGAAACATAATGTCGTTGTAAGCTGTTTTTCGACAGACCGAATAATTTTTAGCCAATTCAACAATGCTGCTTTTTCTTTGCTTTGTAAGAAAGAAAAGTATTTCTATCCGTCGTTCAAAAGCAGTATTTTACCTTTCAAAGCCGTTGCACCTCCTTTCACCATCCATTATAGAGGTTAACCTTGCAAGTTTTTTACACCTTTCAAAAAATAATTTCATAATTTCACCCTTTTGTGTAAATTTTGTTGAATTTGCACAAAAGAGAGAGGCGGAGCACGGCTATGATACGGTGGTGGTTTTCTGTGATGTTTTCCCGAAGATTTGCGGTGATGTCCTTTAGGCTTATGCTTTTTGCGTTTTGCTCTGTGCTTCATAAAGTGCCCTCCGTGCCGCAGGGCATATCCGACAAAAAGCATAATTTTGTCCTATGCAGGGCAATTTTTTGTTTATGCGGTAATCGCTTTCGCTTCCTTTGCTTTGTAATATCATATAAAAAGGCACAAAAAAAGCCGCCCGGCAATAAAGGCGTTTTGCCTCTATACCGGGCGGCCTGCTGTGCCGTCGTTTGTCCTCATTTTAAGAGAACGGTTTTAATATTAAGCTTTGTTTTATTTTAGGTTTTCCAGCACACGCATAAATACCGCGGCTGCCTGCGCTCTTGTCGTATTGGCCTTTGGTGCAAAGCTCCCATCCGTATTACCTGTCATAATGGACTTTTCCGCCGCCCATGTTACAGCGTCCTTCGCATAGTCTGAAATGTCGCTGTTGTCCATATAGGCTGTGCTGCCGCTTGTCGTTATATCATATCCCTTGAATGTTGCATAGCGATAGATCATTACTACCATCTGCTCTCTGGTTATATTATCATTCGGAGCAAATTGATTTTCGGAAATTCCGAAGATTATACCGTTATTGCTTGCCCACGCAACAGCCTTTTCATAATAGCTTCCGCTTTCTATGTCAATAAAGGCGGCTGCAGCTGTCTGCGGCTCATTTTCCATTCTGTAAAGAATTGTAACAAACATTGCCCTTGTAATATCGCTTTGGGGTGCAAATTCCGTATTTGATACGCCTTTCATCAGACCGTTTTCGTATGCGTATTTCACCGAATCATAAAACCAGTCGTTTTTGTGAATGTCTGTAAACGGATTTTCCCATTCTGTCGGTTTTGGTGGGTCAACCGGATCAACAGGCTTTTCGTTTTCGTTCCACTTTGCATAAAGCGTAAAGTCCTTTGTAACCTTGCTTGCAAAATCATATTTTGCAGTCAATTTTTCATCTGTGTACCAGCCGTCAAAGGTAAAACCTTCTTTTGCAGGAGCAGTCGGCTCTTTAACAACACTATTTTTTGTTACGGAAGATGATGTAATTGCGTTTCCGCCGTTTGTTTCAAACTTAACTGTGTAGCGTGTTGTTCCGCCGCCGCCACCGCCGCCGCCACCGCCGCCACCGCCGCCACCGCCGGACGAATTAACAGTAAAGCGGATTGTCTTATCAATCGTGGTCAAATTGGTGGCTGTTACACGAACTGTTGCGGTGTAAGTGCCTGCGGCCAAGCCTGTGTTGGGCTTGATGGTGAAAGTTGTGGTGCCGGATGTTGCCAGATTCGTATTAAAACCCGTCTTATCCAGCGTGAAGCTGTCGGCATTGGCTCCGGTCAGGGTCACATCCAGAGAAGCAAGAGCACCGGTGCCGGTATTGGTGATCGTAAAGGTCTCTGCGGTCTGCTCGCCGTAGCCTACGGTCCGTGCAGCAAAAGTTTTACCGTCCGGTGTGACTGTTGCCGTATAAGTCAGGGGCACATCGTCTGCCGGGACGGTGACCGTAGCGGTTGCACCTGCAAAGTGTGTATCAGTTTCCGCTATGCGGACATAGTAGGTGCCTGCGGTAAGTCCGGTGATCTCGGTGCCGGAGCATACAGTACCTGCGGGGCTGGCAAAGTTAGAGTCGGTGCTGTACTCCATAGCTGTGGTTGTACCGGTTATCTTACCGTCGGAGCCGCCCAAAGTGGTGGGATTCACTCCGTTCAAACCGGTAGGAGCACCGGGACTGTCAGCCTTTTTAACCGCAGCGGTTGCGGCGCTGGTAAGTGTGCCGGTTTCCTCGCTGCTGGAAATCTCCACGGTGATGGTCGAGCCGATGTCGGCCTTAACCAGCGTGTAGGTGCTGTTCATTGCGCCGGAGATGTCGGAGCCATCACGCTTCCACTGATAGGACAGCGTGCCGGTATTATTGCCGCTTTCAAGAGATGCTGTCAGGGTCTGACCGAACTTAGCCGTACCGGTGATCGTGGCTGTGCCGGTCAGGGCGGGGTTCTCCGTCCAGCGCGCGTAATATTTGCTACTTGAATCTGTATAAACTGTGTCCAGACTCAACAAAGTGCCGCCGCTTTCTGCTGTATACCATCCGTCAAAGGTGTAGTGCTCTTTTGTCGGCGTCGGCACCTGTTCCGCGGTCAACTTGCCGTCCGTACCGGTAATAAGTTCCACGCGATAACTTTCCTCTCCGATTTTTCCGCCCTGCGTATAGAAGCCAACGATATATTTTGTAACGCCGCCGAGAGGACTCATAGAAAACGGAACGCCGTAAGAATATTTCACTTCGTCTATCGTATAGTTAGTATACACAATCACCGGGTTATTGCCTCCCAAGGTGACATCTGTTTCATTCAGCTCTGCCAGTGCCAACCCGTCCTGTGCCTTGAAGTATATCCACAGAGTGTATTCAATCCCCGAAATGAACTGTGCAGAAAGCTTTGTTGCGTCAGAATAACTTGCGCCGGAGTCTGAGTATTTCCACTTATACGTGAAATCTACACCCGCCGTATTGCAGGTGACAACCGCATCCGCAACATTTTCTCCCTCCGCATATCCGGTATAGGAAAATGAAACGCTGTCAATCGCTCCCCACAAGGCATATACCGTGGTTGCCTCGCTGAAAACCGTTGTCTCCGTTATCTTCATTCCTCCGCTTGCTGCGGTATACCATCCGTCGAAGGTGTAGCCCTCCCTTGTCGGAACCGGAAGTGATGCCAATTTACCTTTATCCGCCGCCGGTATCGTTATTGTATCCGTATCCTTGCCGTTTACCTTGCCGCCGTTTGCATCAAATGTTACATCAATGTCAACGGTGGGCACCCAGCGCGCGTAATATTCGTTACGTGAATCTGTATAAACTGTGTCCAGACTCAACAAAGTGCCGCCGCTTTCTGCTGTATACCACCCGGCAAAGATGTAGTGCTCTTTTGTCGGCGTCGGCACCTGTTCCGCGGCCAACTTGCCGTCCGTGCCGGTAACACGTTCCACGCGATAACTTTCCTCTCCGATTTTTCCGCCCTGCGTATAGAAGCCAACGATATATTTTGTAACGCCGCCGAGAGGACTCATAGAAAACGGAACGCCGTAAGAATATTTCACTTCGTCTATCGTATAGTTAGTATACACAACCCCCGGGTTATTGCCTCCCAAGGTGACATCTGTTTTATTCAGCTCTGCCAGTGCCAACCCGTCATGTGCCTTGAAGTATATCCACAGAGTGTATTTAATCCCCGAAATGAACTGTGCAGAAAGCTTTGTTGCGTCAGAATAACTTCCGCCGGAGTCTGAGTATTCCCACTTATACGTGAAATCTACACCCGCCGTATTGCAGGTGACAACCGCATCCGCAACATTTTCTCCCTCCGCATATCCGGTATAGGTAAATGAAACTGCTTCTATCTCTGTTCCCGCCGCACTCGCCGTCACGCCCATGGCGGGCACGAGGGAAAGCAGCATTGCCAGTGTCAGTAAAACAGAAAAAAATTGTCTTGTCTTTTTCACATTTATATCCTCCTTTTGATGTGATATTTTACATTTCTCCGCAAAATTTGTCGGAGTGTGCCGGATTAAATAACAGTATAATCCGAACTTTAGATTTCTTTGTCTGCGTTAATATCTTTCGATATAACTTTGCATCTCCTTTCTTTTGGATTTTGCATTTATCCGGTATTGCGGCTTGCGGCTGCGGCTTTTTAATTTTCGCATTTACCGAAAGCCTCTGCACGAAGTTTTGTTACTCATCTGCATTTGCGGACAAAAGATTACAGTATGTATTATGTTTTACACCTATAATTATATATAAATTATATATGAAATAATCTGTTTTGTCCCTATACTTTTCGCCAAAAGTATAGGATAAATTTCAAAAAAATCAAAGTTTTTTTGAAAAAGTAGGGGAAAAAGTATAGGATATTTACAAATTCTGTAAGCCAAACAGTAAAATTACAGTAAATCGCACGGCAACGATTAAAATCATTAAAATCCTTCGCCGAATATGTGATAGAGTTTTCCAATATGCAACAAACAAGACTTATTTTTCAATTTTTATTGCTTTGCTTCGTTCCGCACAGGGGGCAATATTCCGCATCGTCCGGGAGAACATTTCCGCATTTTTTGCAGCAGCGGTGTTTGGATTTGTAAATATCAAAAATCGTCCTGCCGGGCAGCTTTGTATGACAAACTTCGCAAAATCTCTTTTTTGAATTTTGTGCATTGCCGCAGCACGGACAGATTTTACAGCTTTTCATTTTTTTCGTGCCGAAGCCGAAATGCTCCAAAATATCTTTTCTTGACGGTCTATATCTTGTCATTTCCATCAGCTCCCCCATATAATACTTTTTTGCCGCATACAGAGCAGATTATATCGCCGTTAATTACTTTTGCTCCGCAGTGCTTGCAGTACCTTGCTTCTTCTTCGAGCGGAGCACAGTTTACACACGTCAGCATATCCGGATTATATACAACCGAATCGACCCATCTGCCGCACAGGTGGCATAAATTAAAATTGTTTTTGCCCTCCGATTCCCACGCCGCCGAAAGCTCCGCCTCCGGATTGTCTGCATAATATGTTCCGGTGGTACAGACAAGCATACCCGACAATTCGCAGAAAAAGCTGTAGCGGTTTCCGCACTGCGACGGGATAATTTTATATGCAGCTGTTTTGTGTCTGTTATTCGTCATATGCTTCGCCTCTTTTCTCAAAAAAACAATAAAACCGTTTTTTTGCGTACAGAAATATTTTATAAGTCAACTGTCGTCAAAGTATTAAAAGAAACAGAAGTATATGATATAGTTACACAGGTGTATATTTGAGCGAACATCTCCTTCAAACAATCTTTAAGACAGCCGATGTTATTCTATGCCATCTTCATTATACAGAAAAAATCTTCTTTTGTCCCCCTACTTTTTTCAAAAAGTAGGGGATAAATTTTAAGTAAATTCAGATTTTCTTAAAAAGTATAGGATATTTACAAATTCCATAAGCCGAACGGTGAAATTACCGTAAATCGCAATTACGGATTACATCTTCCGCAAGGATTATATCCGTCTTTTATCGCTTCGTCACGGGTGCAGTTTAAGTAAACCTTGTTTTTCTCTTTCATTTGCGACACGGCTCCGCAGTCGGGATAGTGGAATTTCTTTGTATTCGCATTGCCGATATATTCGCAAATTTCTTGATTTGCCGCATTTTCAGCGCTTTGAACAGAGGTTGATTTTTCATTTTCGGTCGGGTTGGTTTGTGCATTTTCGTTTTTTTTCGTTGTAACCGTAACTGTTTTTCCGTCGCTTGTTGCAACAATATCACCCTGCATATCGGTACGGTACACTTTAACATCTGCGTCACGCAAACGGCTTAATGTATCTTCTGTTGGGTGTCCGTAATTGTTATCTCCGACAGAAATTACCGCATATTTCGGCATAATCTCACGCAAAAACGGATATGTGGTTGAGTTTTTGCTTCCGTGATGTCCGACCTTCAGCACTGTTGCCGACAGGTCATATCCGGCGCTTAATATTTCCTGTTCCTCCTCACGCTCCGCATCGCCCGTAAAAAGAAAAGAGGTATCGCCGTATATAATTTTCATTACGATAGAGCCATTATTGCGGTCGCTTTCGCTTTCCGTTATCGGACCGTAAAATTCTATTTTGCTGCTGCCGAAATCAAGGCTTTCTCCCGGCTTGGGGTGAGTTATTGTCAAGCCCTGCTCGGCGGTTTTGTTTTTCAGACTTTCATAAGAGCGTGTATCGGCTTCGGTTTCCGGCGCTAACACATTTCCGACCTTCATTTTGGCAAGCGGAGCTGAAAGTCCGCCGATATGGTCATCATCTGCGTGCGATGCGACAATATAATCGAGATAATCAATGTTTAAGTTTTGGAGATAGGTATAAATAATACTGCTGGCGTGCGGCTTTCCGCCGTCAATAAGCATTGTTTTATCATCGCAGAGTACAAGCGCCGCATCGCCTTGTCCGACATCAATATAATGTACCGCAAAGCTGTGTTCGGAATAATCGGTTGTATCTTTCGGAGCTTTTGTTTCCGTGACATTTTCCGACTGTCCGGGAGAATTAGGTTCTTCGGTTATCGGTACAGCTTCGTTTGTGCAGGAGCAAATACAAAGCAGCATACAAATACACAAAAGTACAGATATAATGCGAGATCTGTTTTTCATTGCATAGCCACCTCCAAAACATTAACCACGCTAACACCTTTTCGGTTGGCATAATCAATAGTATTTTTTGTTCCTGATGGTGCTCCATTCCACACCGCTATAACAAGATTTGAATGGTCTACCATAAATTCATTTCTTTTTTGATAGCAGGCTCTGAAATAATGGTCGCTTATAGTTGTTGTATAGTCGGCACTTTGAATTATGTGCATATATCGTTCTTTTTCATATTCGCTTCGTTTGTTTTCAAAGCCGGGGTGCGGCACGGCACAGATTAGGTGCAGTGCCGCATTATGATTTCTTTTTTGTAGCACAATTTCAGCCGCCCATATATCTATGCCCTGTGCCATACCCGTTATAAATGTTGTAAAACCGTTTCCTATCGCCGTATCAATAGCTTTTTCCAAAAGAGGTCTTGCCTCTGTTTCGGAAATGCTTAATTTTTCAGGGCGATGTCCCGTAAAACAGCAGCGGTGTAATCGTTTTTCTTTTTCCACTATGAATATTCCTTCTTTCGTTGTCAATTCAACACAAATAAACTATTTTCTAAATTCTTCGCTTAATATCTCATACAATTTTTCGGAAGTTTGTATAAGTTCGCTGCTGTGATAGTATGAGTGTTCCACCTCGTCCCAATAAAAAATCATAATACCGTGTTTAAGCTGAATAATCTCAATATCGGGGTCATTCTGAATATCTTTTTTGAAATGCTCTAAAACTTCGTTATATTCCATACAAAAAACTCCTTTCTCCGTCAAATGTTTAATTACTGCGATTTTTGGACAAAATAAAAAATCGCAAAACTGATAGTTAAACGATTTGTACTCCGATTTATTTGGTTTTACAAGCCTTTTATGAAATTCTGACGGCTTATTAAGACGGATTATACATTTTTCCGAGCCGATCCATTTCCTTTGCCTTATGCTCCGGCAGAGAGTGAGCATAGATATTCAGCGTGACGGTCGGAGAAGCGTGTCCGAGTATTTCCGAAAGCGTCTTTATATCCATTCCGATTTCCAACGCCCTTGTAGCGAAAGTATGCCGGGTTGTATGAAATTTAACATCACGGACGCCGATTTCCTTCAATATTGCCTTGTACCTCCGAGCGTAAACAGTCGGCTCAATGAATTTTCCCTTACGGTTAATTAAAAAACCACCTCCGTGTTCAATCGCTTTGAGCTTTGCGGTTAAAAACTTCGGAAGTGGTATATCACGCACAGATGTATCGCTTTTCGGTAGGGCAATCACGATTTCTGTTTTCTTTTTTCCTTTGTCGGACTTTGCTCTGTAAAGCGTTTGCTGTATAGATATAACACCTCTTTTTAAGTCAACATTTTTCCATTCCAATGCACATAATTCTCCGATTCTGATACCTGTGTAAAGGCAAATCAAAATCCCTATATCATTAGGATTATCCGAGCTTTCAATGTACTTTTCTATTGCTTTCTGCTCATTTTTGCTGAACACGATAACCTCTTTATTTTTCTGCTTCGGCAGCTTTATACGCTTGCATACGGCAGGCATTAAGCCGTTATCGGCAGCGGTATCCAAACCGAGCTTTAACACGGTATATATCAGCTTAACTGTTGACGGTTCCCATTTTGCAACAAGACCGTTTACAAAGCCCTGCACCGTGAGTTTTGTAACTTCGCACAGCCGCATATTTCCAAGCTCCGTGTTAATATGATTTTCAACGAGCGAGGAATACACCGTATATGATGATTTTTTTATGTGCTTCTGCGTTAATAGCCACTTTTCAAACCAATCCTTTACAAGCATTTCCGAGGGAGGTTTGTTATACCGCTCTTTTACCTTTGCTTTAGCAATTAAAAGTTTTTCCTTTGCTTCTTTGTAGGTCTTTCCGTAGACATATCCGATAATGCCTTTACCCTGCAAATCGTAGTCCTTAATATATCGACCCTCATATCTTCCGTCTTTTCTTTTGTAAATATTTTCACCCTTGCGAGCCATAGAAAATCACTCCTTTGACATTAAATTTTTGACGGATAATTCTTATAAATTTTCCTCAAAAACTTGTTTTTTTACGCCAATTATGATATAATTGACTATAATAATTTTATCATTGACTGCAAACTTTATAAATAGCTCAAATCCTTATTTTTCAAGGCATTGGAGCGTTTTTAACAGTCAAGTAATAAAACTATCAGTTACGAAACTTAAAAAGACAGCGAAAGGCATATAGAAATGCTCCCCGCTGTCTTATATTTTTTAATAGCATCTCGGTCTTGCCGCAAAGCCGAAACCGCTGTTTGTTGTGATAACGACATTATTATTACCACTCGAACAATGGATAACAAGAATGTTTCCGGCAGCGTCCTTTCCGGCAACGATTCCGACGTGCGATAAATCACCGTAAAAGGCTAAATCCCCAGCTTGAGAGCTGCTCCAAGATATTCGGCTGCACTTTGCAATTTGCCCTTTCGTTCCGTGTCCTATGCTTGACGCATTAAATCCGGAATTGATAAAGCTCCAAGTAACAAACCCCGAACAGTCAAGTCCGAAAGGTCTTTTTGTCCCGGTTGTTTTACTGCCTTCTGCCGATACTGTTTTCAGCTTGCCCCATTCTGAGTCCCAGCCGATAGCGGACGATTTACCGCCCCAAAAGTAATTTACCTTGCCTACAAGCGAGCAAGCTGCTTTTATAACCTTCTTTCGCTCCGCTGATAAACTATCGGGTAAGTTTTTCAAAATATCCTGTGCGGTTGCGTCCGATACGGCGAGCGACTGTGCTGCGGAAATCAACACCTCGTCTTGCTCCAAAAGCGTATCGAGCGCTTCCTGCTGCTTGCGTGTAAAATTATACTGTGAAATCATATTCTCTTTTGTTTTCGCCGTGATTGTGATATATACAACTTTTTCATTAGTATCACCGTTTGCAACCGTTTCCGTGCGTGAGGTTATCTCGTGCATATCCCAAAATACATTTTTGAGCTTTTGTTTTTTATCCTCCGTGATAACGACAACATCTTCGACCGTATCATCTTCCACACCTGCAACCTTTGTTGCAAATACGGCGAGTACCAAGTCCCAATTTGCCTGTTCGCCGATAATCTCGCTGCGGTCTGCGGCTGCGGCATTTTCTATGTCATCAAGCTTGTTTGAAAGCTCCATATTACACTCGGCAACGATAGCTGAAATGGGAATACTGTCATTATCCGCCGCTTCATCGGAAATAAAGATACCGAAAGGACTTGCGGCAATAGCCGCAACCACGATTACAACAATTAAAGCAACCAACAGCACCGCCCAGCCTCCGAGTGCGGCAAGCGCCGAAACAACGGCTTTGGTTGCTGCCGCTACCATTTGAGCGACTTTAACTGTGATTTTAACAGCCGCTTTTGCGGTTGCCTTTGCGGCTTGTGCAGATTTCTGAGCAACCTCTTTCGCTTGCTTGGCAGCTTGCTTTGCCGCTTTTTTCGTGATTTCCTTTTGCGTCTTTGCCGCTCGTTTTGCTGATTTAACAGCTTTTTTCTTTGCAGCTTTGCCTACATAAGAATTGCCCGTTTTCACGGCTTTGTTTGTGCCTTTCAAAAGACTGTCTTTTGTTTTAACCGCCTTTTTTGTACTGACCCCAAAAAGTTAGACAAAATTTTCAAGCTACACAACAGGATTGAAGTCTGAATTGAACCGGACTCAATCCTTTTAATTTTGCTTTAATTCTTTTATTATTATAGTACCATAGGCTGAATAGTGATAGATAGCATCATACTTCTTGAAAAGTCGGTTAATTCCGAAATCATACTGTCCTTTAAGAATGACGGGTATTCTTTTAGAAAAACTGTCCTTGCGTATTTATCTCCGATTTTTATAAAGTCTTTCTTAAATTCCAAGCTGTCGGGGGAAATGTAATCTTTGAAATCCGCACCTTTCGCCATAGCTTTTTTGAGGTCAAAATCAAATTCTTCATTTTCGCCCGTTTTGAAGAAGTCATTAAAAATGCGAAGCCTGTCCTTGTAACCAAGCTCCGCTATTTTTGACGATATTTTCGCATAATCGGCTGTGAGGTCATTCCCCACACGGGTGAAAAATGTCCGAGCCTCCTCGATGTTTTTCTTTTCGGTTGCAACCGTAATATATTTCTCGTGTACGATATTGTTGCTTTCCGACATTTTATCACAGAGTATGCCGTTAAGTTCTTTTGTGTATTTTCTGTAATTCGGATTATCGGACGGCGTTGTGATTAGCTTTTTTCATAAGCGTTTGCAACTCCTCACATTTATGCAGTTTTTCCGTCAGCTTTTCAATAGCCTTCGGGTCGTCGCTGCTGATAGCATTGTTTTTGTAACTCATAATCGTGTCCTCCAAATAAAAATTTACATAAAAAAATCACTGCCATAAAAGTAGCAGTGATAAAAACATATTCGTTTTTTGTTTTACTCAAAGGGATCTTCATCTGTCAGTTTGTCGGAAAACAGAATTTTCATATAATCTCTTGCTCCGTACAAAATACGATATATGGATACATATTCGCCTTCTGTCTTGTAAAAGATAATGTATTTTCCGCTAACCAAAAAACGATAATCGGTATCTATGTGAATGATAGAGGAAAGTGACGGACCAAGTCGTGGTGATGTTTCAAGTAAAGAATAATCCTTTATAATTTTAGTAATGATTCTGTTTGCCGCAGTCGGATTACAAAGTTCATCTGTAATGTATTCCTTAATTTCTTGTAAATCCGATACGGCAAGTGGTGAAAGCCGTATTTTTGCCATTACTTTATACCGAGCAAACTTTGAACATCATCGCTGTCTATCCAACCGCCTTCTTTTACAGAGGCTTCACCTTTGGCAAGCTGCGACATCAACTTTATTGTTGCTTTTGTCCTTTCATATTCTTCCATATCCACAATAGCATATTTTCCTCTGCCGTTTTTCGTTAAAAAAACAGGTGCGTCAACCGATATTTCTTTGAGTACCTCTCCGTAGTTTCTTAAATCAGAAACAGGTCTGATATTCGGCATAAAATCAACCTCCTTTTATCTGTTGTAATTATTTTACCATAAGCAAAAATGCTTGCTTGCAAGGGCATTTTTGTGCAGCCGTCAATAATACAGCCGCACGAAAGTGCGAACAGGCGTATGCCTGTTAAGAATTGCAAGCAATTCTTGCTGTAATTATTATATCACAATTATTCGTAAAATACAACAGCAAAATGAGATTTTAATAAAATTTTTATGTTCCGAATAATTCTTTAACAATTCTGTCTGCTCCTTTGATAAGACCTACCAAAACGAGCATATTAAAAATCACCTCGCCGATATATTTCCATATCATAGTGACAGTCGTAATGCTTGTATCTATCGTCGGCGTACTGTGCGACGCAAATGCAGAGAATATAATGCACGAAAGCACAATAACCGCACCCTCCATACAAACACCGACATACGATTTCAAAAACGATTTTCCCATAAATGAAGTTGTTTCTCCGGCAAAGGACGCAAGCGGCACGGGCGCTATTGCTGTGTAAATATATAGCTTAAAAAATCTGCCGTACACAGTCATAATCATTATGAATGAAAGCACCGTTATGAATAACGAACCGAGAATGGTTACAAGCCACAAGGGAGTACTTGCCCAAAATCCCGTATCCTCAACGGCTTGCTCAATAGCTGCCGGAAGCGTAACGGACGCTCCGCCGATACCGCCGAGAGAGCCTGCGATTTGTTCTACAATTCCTCCGCATATAGAGTAAATCGCCGTCATTAAGTCCATTGCGTATGTAATTGCCACCTTTGCCGCACAAAAGCGGATAAAATGCTTTAAGGCATATTCCGGTCGCTGAAAGTCACGAAAAGATGCTGTGCTTTTGAATATGCTCATAGCAAAAAAGAGGACCAGCAAACCAAGTCCGATAGCTTGCAGTCCTCCGTTTATTCCGGATATAACGCCCCATATAGCGCCGCCTTTGAAGCTTTGCGGCGAAGTCGTCAAAAGCTGCCATATTTCCGTCATTTTATCGTTCCAAGTGGAAAATGCATTTTCAAGGTTGGCTACAATCCAATTATCGCTCAAAGGTAATTCACCTCCTGTTCCAAAACGCAAAAACAGCCATAACCGCTTTATGCAGCTATGACTGTCTTTGCTTAGTATGTTTATTATTATGTGTCCTTACGAAGTATTTTCAGATATTCTTCATAAGAATAAATTTTTGTTTTTCCTACCTTATCGGAACAAACAAGAATATCGTTATCTATCAACAAGTTCACAGTCCTTGATACAGTATTGTATGCCATATTCAAGGCTTGTGCCGTCTTACTGATTTCAATGATAGGATTTTCCTCAAGGTAGGTAATAAGCTTTTGTGCCGATGCTTTTGCCTTTCCGAAAGTGTTTATTGTTTCCGTAGTTCTGTCGTGCAGTTCTATCAGCTTATCAATGGTATCTATGGCATCTGTTGCTGCTTCTGAAAGAGCCAACAGGAAAAATTTAATCCATTGTTCGTAGTTTCCGTTTCTGCGAACCTCGGTCATACGGTCATAATACTCGATTCTGTTCTTTTTCAGAAAATATGACAGATAGAGTGCCGGAGTTGACAACACATTCTTTTCCATAAGATAAAGAGTAATTAACTGTCTTCCGACTCTGCCGTTGCCGTCCAAAAACGGGTGTATTGTTTCAAACTGATAGTGAATGAGCGACGCACAGATTAGAGGATCTAAATTACTGTCGCCGTTAATGAATTTTTCAAGGTCGCTCATAGCAGCTTTCATATCCTCCACATTCGGCGGAATATATCTGGCATTTTGAAGTGTACTTCCGCTGCCGCCTATCCAATTCTGTGAAGAACGGAGTTCACCCGGATTTTTTTCGCTGCCTCTGACATCGGATAACAATACAGCGTGTGTTTCCTTGATAAACCGTGTGCAAAGCGGCAAGGTTTTTAACCGTTCAACTGCAAATTCAGTAGCTTTAATATAGTTTATTACATCTGAAACATCTCTGTTTGCATTTTCTGTAATAAGCGGATTTAACACATCGTCCAAAGTGCATTGCGTACCCTCAATTTGAGAGGATAAAAGCGCTTCCTTTCTCACATACATAGATACAAACAGATTAACATTCGGTATTCGCTTTGCAATACTTTCTATTGTTGCTATCCCTCTATTTGCCTTTACCAAGTATTCCACCATTTCATCATCTTGCTCAATAGCCGGTATTGGGGGAAGCGGATTTGGTTTGAATGATTTATATGCCATTTTGCCCGACAGATTTGTTACAAGCTCTCCGGCTCTGTTTTTCATATAAGATTCACCTCGCACAAGTTGAAATTTCTATGTTTATTATATCATCTATATTTCCACTTGTCAAGTTATATGGAAATATATAAATGATTTTTATTGTTGTAATTTCAACTTGTGCATATTTTGACGGTTTTATACACTATAATTCGTGCGAATTTTCCACTTACATTATCATATCAAGTATATCTTTCGCAAATGCAATGATGACGCCGCCGAAGAAGGTCAGAAATCCGTTTGCTCTCTGCGATGCGTCGTGTGATTTAATCGACAGACCTATCTGCACAACACCGAAGCCGAGCAGGATTAGTCCGATAGCCTTAATTGCCGAGAAGATAAAATCCGAAAGGCTGTTTATTGTTCCGAGCGGGTCAGCGGCAAAAACCGTTCCCGTGAGGGCGGTCATCATAACCGCAAGCGCCGTAAGTACAAGTTTAGCCTTGCGGAGAATTTTCTGTGCTTTCGCTATTCTCTTAATTGTGTTCTGATTTTTCATTGTCTGTTACCTCCAAAATTTCAGTTTGTTTTGTTTGTGGGTTTGCAAAATCAAAGGTGTATAAGTGCGCCCTTGCTAAAACAAGGGATTTCCCTCGTTCGCCGTATGCTCCCGAAAATTCTTGATTTTTCCCTTTGCAAACTCACTTGAAAAAATCTCGATTAAAAGAGCCTGCAACTGCTCGTTTGAAAAGTCCTCCGCACTGCTGATTACGCTTTCCAAAATCGCCCCTCGCTCAATTAACCGCTTTGTCCGTTTCTTTCGCTTTTCCTCACTCTCCTTTGCAAGCAATCGAAAAGGAGCAAAAAGAAAACGACGAGGCAAAAAAACAGTCGTTCGGCATGGTAAACAATAACCCTCCGGGCGGTGAGGAAGATGAAGAGTAATCAATACTGGAAACAGCGTGCAGAACTCCGCATGTATGAATACCACAAACAAGCGGATAAAATAGCGGACGATATCGCAGAATCCTATATTTCTGCATCGGAGTATATCAGTCAAGAAACAAGAAAGATATTTCATACCTTTCAACACGAATCAGGACTGTCTGAAAAAGCTGCGAGAGAGATTTTAAACGCTATTACGGATAAAGACAAATTAAACCGTTTAAAATCGGTTGTGAGGAAAATAAAAGACCCTGTTATTCGACAGAAGATGATGAGTATATTATCCTCTCCGGCTTATGCATACCGGATAAAACGATTTGAACAGTTGCAGGAGGACATCGACAGGAAATTATCCGAGCTTGCGGAAATGGAATTTAACACAACAAGAAATCATTATACAGATACGGCATACGAAGCCTATAACCGCACGATGTTTGACATTCAAAAGGGGACGGGATTCGGATTCCAGTTTTCCAGTATGCCAATTATAAGGGTAGCCGAGATATTAGACAATGCATGGAGTAGCAAGCACTACAGCGAACGTATATGGTCGAACAGCAGGGATTTGAGCGTTAAGCTGAAACAGGAGCTGTTAACTGGATTTCTAACGGGTCGCAGCTATCATAAAACCGCAAAGGAAATACAAGACCAATTCGAGGTTGGAGCATTTGAGGCAAGGCGACTTGTACGAACTGAGAGCACCTATATTGCAAACATGGCAGAAATCGAATCTTATAAAGAATCCGGTATCAAAAAATATCGGTTTCTTGCAACACTGGATATCAGAACATCGGAAGTATGCCGGAATATGGATGGGAAAGAATTTGATGTAGATAAGGCGGTGCCAGGTGTAAACCTTCCACCGCTTCATCCGTGGTGCAGGTCTACCACCATTTCAACGCTGAACAAGCAGATTATGGACAAATTACAGCGCAGAGCCAGAGATCCTGTAACCGGAAAAACGTATCTCATTCCTGCAAATATAACTTATAACGAGTGGATAAAGACTGTCAGAAGTGGAGGCTTGTCCGCAAACGGTGAAAATTCAGAGATTCCAAAACATCAATCTCCAAAATTGCTTGAAAAAATAAAAAATGTTGATTATAATAAAGCTGTTAAAAAGCTTGAACAATATGAAAAAATTATATCAAGAAGCGATATAGAGAACGCTGTTGTTATAACAAAAGATGGCGAAGTTTGGCAATGTTTCGGAACCTCGAACAGAGTTTTCCCTGATTATGATTTGGGAAACAAACTCAAAGGCGCATATGTAACACATAACCATCCAATTTCAGAGACAGAATATTCATTTAGTGAAGAAGATTATAAATTATTCAAAGAGTATAAATTGCCTGTTTTACGAGGTGTAGACGAAAAGTATGAATATACGTTTAGCACCGTAAATTTATATCTCGATAAATCGGCAGATTCTATATTCAATATGTCTCTGGAGGATTATCGACATGAAATGAGCATAGAAAACGCAAAGAATGGAGGCGTTGGCTATTGGAGAGTAAAAAGAAAATAGCAGAAGAGAAAGCGAGAAAAGTAATGGAATGGTATTCCAAAGAAAGCAAAAAAATAGCCGATAAATATAAAGATATTCCTGGGATGGATAACGGGGTATCTGAAAATAAAAAATTAACTCAACAGGCATTTAGAAAGATCCAAGCAATTAAAAAGAAATATGATATAGAATAAACATCGCTTACTTTTGCCGACATTGCTTCTATTGAAAATGAACATAAACATCCGAGTTATAAAAGCCTGTGCAATATTATTGCTGTTTTGAATATAGATTCAAATTTAATATTTTACCAAACTTATTAAACAAAAAGACTTCTGATAAGGAACGTATATACCGGATGCTTGATAAGTGTAACGATTATGAAATTGGTATAGTGGAAGCCACATTAAATGCAATATTAAATAAGTAAGAGATAATCTTTTAAAGCAACAACCCCCGTTTGGATTTCACATGAACAAGTCCAGTAAAAACGGACAATAGACAAAAGCCCCCTATTGTAGGATAATACTACAGTAGGGGGTTAATGTTATGTCGAGAAAATATCAACACACATTAGAACTATTGCCTCAAATTAAAGAAATGCTCAACCAAGGGATGACACATAAAGAAATAGAAAAGGTATTAGGACTAACAGGAGATCGACCTGTGCACAATCTGTTAAAAAGGGAGCGCAGAAAAGAAAAACGAGGAGTACCAAAACAACGGGGACGAAAAGCGGCAAAGACATTACAGGAATACAAATACGAAAACAAGAGATTGAAAATGGAGAATGAATTGCTGCGGGATTTTCTCTTGCTCGCAGAAAGGAAGTGAGGACAAGCGTAAAATATAAGGTGGTCTATCGTTCCGACTTATGAGGAGGCGTGCCTCCTCATAAGTGAATATATCCATTTTTACAACAACGAGCGTATTCAACTAAAATCAGAACCACCAGTAAACTGGTGGTTTGCACAGCCCCTATAAGGGGCTATTACAGGCTTAGCCTCTCTAAGAGGCACCGAAAGTTTGACACCGCATTACTATCACAGGCAGCCGCTC
>NZ_JAHLPV010000040.1 GCF_018918095.1 Acetivibrio sp. MSJd-27
GCTGGCCATGTGGAAGTGGCGGGATGGGAACCATGGCACGCTGCATCGGATACTCATGTTTTTATTCCCAATAGACACAAAAACGCGTGGATTCGCTTGATGGAATCCATGCGTTTTTCGACAGGCTGAAATATCCTCCGCCTTATAACAGGTGGAGGATATTCTTTCTTTTTCTTCTTTTTCAAAACGAACTTTCACTTTGGTTTCGGCAGCAGATAACACGCTTCCGCCAAAAGTCTGTTTTGTCTTACGGGATTACAATCGGTATAATCACATCGCTGTAAACAATATTTTCACCGTACACCGCATAGGCTCTTGTATAATAGGTGCCGGATTCCAGA
The DNA here is from genome assembly GCF_018918095.1 of Acetivibrio sp. MSJd-27. Lineage (GTDB taxonomy): Bacteria > Bacillota > Clostridia > UMGS1840 > HGM11507 > HGM11507. The sequence goes on from NZ_JAHLPV010000040.1 coordinate 342, forward strand.
TTGCCGGCAAATTTAATACCGTACTGCCCTTTTGCGTTGGCCGCGGTAACCGCTTTTCCTGTAAAAACTCCCTCTACATCCTTTTTAAATGCATCCAGCGAGAGTTCTTTTTCGCTGAACAGAATGCCATATTCCTGCAAAGTATCCCCTAGGGAAACCGTAGCGAACGCAATTCCGAAAGGCAGAGTATCTTCTTTGCCGATGAATACGTTGGTCGCCGGTTTTACTTCTTCCGGAGCCTCGGTCAAAGCAAAGGCAACGTCAATCAAAGCATCGGCCGTTATCTCCGGCGTTGTGTAGGTTCCATCTGCCGTCACATCAACAGGAGTATTGTTATATTTCACAAAATCGATTGCGTATCCTTCCCCAGGCGTCACGGTCACGGTAAAAGTTTCGCCGCCCTTGACATACTGCTCGCCCGAGGGGCTAACCATTCCGTTTTCGCCTGCCGTGACAATGACGGAATACAGACGATATCCGGAGGTGTTCAAATTTCCTATGATTTCTGGAAACGGATATCCTTCTGCCGCCGGTGCTTCGTAAGCGCTGCCCAGGGAAACCGTCAGAGCTTTCATCTCCGCCAGCGTTTTCGCCTCCGTTCCGGCCAGCCCATCATCCTGATGGTTTACAGACAGATAGAAGCTGTTGGAAACGGTTGCTTTCACATCACCCGCATTGCTGTATACCGGATTGAAATTACCGCCGTCCGTCACCTCACCCGTGCTGTAGCAGTTGGCAACTGATGTTCCTGTCCTTCCGGTATAACCAAGAATCCCACCTGAGGTATCATCGCTACTGGAAGCCATAATATCGCCGTTGTTATAGCAATTCTCAATTTTCAAGTTAACTTTATCAAGATTCCCTACGATTCCGCCCACTTTACTTGTTCCCGTAACGGAACCGCTGTTATAGGAACCGGAAATATTACCGTAACTCCAGCCTACAATGCCCCCTGTGCTTGCACCGCCATTGACGGAACCGCGGTTTGCCGCATTGGTAAGTGCAATGTCAATCAAGCCTGCAATGCCTCCGACATTCGGGCCGCTGCCGCCGTTGACAATCCCTGTATTTGTCACATGGTTCAGTGTGAGCGTTCCGGCTCCATAAGAGGATCCCCCAATGCCTCCGACTTTATTATAGCCGGTTATATTGGCATCATTAACGCAATTTTCCACAACAGAACCAGCTGTTGTTTTGTCTGTAGTGGAAGCAGAACCAAAGAATCCGCCAGTGTTGTTTTGACCAATAACAGAACCGGTCAGTTTGATATTTTTGATCTGAACGCTGCCGGCAATCTGTGTGAAAAGCCCGACATTATTTACACCGTTTTTCTTAATTGTGACATGGATGTTTTTCAGATTCTCCGGATCGGAACCAATCAGCTTTCCAGAGAAGACAAAGGGCTCATATGTTTCCGGCAATTCAATATCCGCCGTCAGAGAATAAACTGCGGAGGGAGCCTTCCGGATATTGTCAAAGTCCTCGGCGGAATCCACGATATATGGATTCTCGTCGGTGCCCCAATCAATGATATGCGGATTTGCTCTCAGCTGCGGATAAGAATACCCGGTGTTCGCATCGATTGTCCAAGTATCTGTGAAATCAAAGCCTGTAAAGGAATCTGTAACCGCCATCTGCGCGGCGGTAAAGGGTGTTGTGTTGTCCAGCCCATCGTCAGCGGCGGTCTCGGACAGATAGTATGTGCGGCTGATTCCCGTAGGATTCGCATTCGCAATGGGATAAACCGACGTGCCGCTGAGCGTCCCTGCATGATAGCAGTTCTCAATCGGCTGATTTCCGGCCTTTGTCCCGACAATACCGCCCGCAGTACCGTCGGAAGCTGTAGCGGTTACCGAACCGGTATTATAGCAATTGTACATTTTAACGGCAGAGTTGTTTATGAAATTTCCTACGATACCCCCGACTATTTTTGTCCCGGATACCGCCCCTGCATTCCAGCAGGCAGAAACACTGCCGTAATTCATACCGACAATTCCGCCGGTTTCAGTGGAGCTTCCGCTGACTGTGCCAAGATTGGCACAGTTTTCAACAGCAGCCACCGTTCCGATTCCACCGGCGATTCCGCCGACACGATTGGAAGAACCCGAAACGATTCCCCGGTTCACCAAATTTTTCAAAAACAATTTTGTCATACCAGAAAATCCATTTCCCACAAAGCCTCCGGTATACTGTCCTCCGGAGACCGTGGCTTCATTGACGCAGTTCTCCAGCGTCACTGTTCCCGCAGAGCTAAAAGAACCGGCAAATCCGCCCACGCCTGCGGTTGTTCCGGTAACGGTTCCCTTCAGCGTGATGTTTCGGATTTCCGCATTTCCGCTTAAGGATGCAAACAGACCATTTCCGGAAATGTTGACCTGAATACTGCGCATCTCCTCCGTTTTAACGTCGGCAGAATAGCCGATCAGCTTTCCGGAAAAACCGGAGACAGAAACTGTGACAGGCTCTGTGATGTCCGCAGTCACCGCATACACCGCGGTCAGATCGGAGATCGCCGCAAAATCCTCCGCCGAATCAATGAGATACGGTTCCGCATCCGTTCCCGCACCTGTCAGGGCTGCCTGTGTGACAAGGGTCAGCCCTGAAAAGCTGGTCAGGAGCATACACAAGACAACTAAGATGGATAATTTTTTGGACATGAAAATCCTCTCCTTTTTGTTTTTTATATTTTATTTATTCCACTCTGTAAACCGCCGCGGAAAATTCTTCGTTTGCCGAGACTGTGATCTTTCCCCTCTTTTGATCGGTACAGGCTTCCGCCGCCGCATACAAAAGGCCGTTCTCTCCGAATATTTCGAGAATCTCGCCGTCGGAGAAAAAGGAAATCTGATGAATCCCTTTTCCGAAATCAATGATGAATTCCTTCCCCTTTAATTCACCGCTGCCGCAGTGATAAACGCAGGCGGTTCCGTAAAGATCCACTGAAAAATCGCAGGTTTTGGAAAACTTCAGGCTGAGTTCGGAGGCTGCTTCCCTATCCTGCGTGATTTCCGCCCGCCGAATTCCATCCTTTTTGAAAATCATTTCTTTCTGGCTGTCCCATTCTGGAACGGGTGTTTGCCTGAGCAGATAATCGCCATCCTTTTCCATCAGGCTGAGACAACGTGGAAGTCCCATTGCCCCGGTGCTGTTTTTGCCGATGTTTTTTAGTCGCAGCCACGGGATCAAAATCACCTCCTCACATCCCCAAAAGGTCTGTGCCGCATAGGGAATCTTATTGCGATAAGCCTCCCTCCTGCCGCTCTGCGGATGAAAAGCATAGCCGTCAAAATCACCTGTAAAATAATAGCCGTCGGCTCCTATAAAAAGCCATTTCTCACCGCCGCCCTCCACCGGAACCGGACGCAGGTCAGGACATTCCAGCATCCCTTCCAGCTCCAAACGCTGGGAAAGGCTCCACTTTTCCAGATTCTTGGATCGCAGTATGGCGTATTCATTTCCGCTGAGATAAAGTACCATAAAATATGCGCTGCTCTGCTCGTGCCAATATACCTTCGGATCCCGGTTTTTATAGGTAATGTTTGGGACAATCGTGTCCGCCCGTTTCTCAAACGTTCTTCCGCCGTCTGGGGAATAGGCAATTTTCTGCACAAATTCTTTTTCTTTGCTCCATTCGGAGGTGTTTCCCGCACAGGTGTAGAATAAAATCTGAGCATTCTCCGGCAATCCGAGAAGTCCTCTCTCATTCCATATCGCACTGCCGGAATACATGGTTCCGTCCGCGTCAGGATACAGGGCCGTCTCCAGCTGTGTCCAATGCAGCAGATCCTCGCTCACCGCATGTCCCCAGCACATATTATCCCATTTGATATCAAACGGATTATATTGAAAGTACATGTGGTACTGTCCATCCTGAAACACCAATCCATTCGGATCGTTTATCCACCCTGTATTTGCCGCAAAATGTATGGCAGGAAAGCTTTCCTGCAGTTCGGGAACCGAATCGCTTTCCGCAGCAGCAGATAAAAATGCTTCCGGTAATTCGCCGGAGATGGTTATTTTCTTGTTTCTCCACCGTTTCACAGGCAGCGGAGCGAAAAAGTGGAAAGAATAGCGTTCTTTCGCATCCTTCGCAACGGGAATACGAAATTCATATATTTTTTCTCCCTCCGCATGGAAGGAAACGATTTTTGGATCCCCGCCGGTAGCAATCGGAAGAAGCAGATAATTTTTATTTACCGTCCATTCTTTTTTCATAGCATGGTTTCCTTTTACAGGCCGTAGCCTCTGTCATATTTTCTGCTGAGTTTGACAGGCAGCTTTCCACAGGATTTCTTTGTGCCGAACAAAATATCCACCGTGGCTTTGATCGACGCATTGCAATCGCTGTATGCTGTTAGAATATTTGCCGTTTTTGGCAGACGCGCGATAACATACGGATTTCCAAAAATCAGATTCGTCACACTTCGGTTCTGTTTGGCCAGCCGCTCAATAAAATCAATCTGGCTGTCCGGAATGGTTCCGCTCCCCTGTTTATAGCTGATGATACGGATATAGTTTGTGATGATAACGTGTTTGAACTTTTTGCTCAATTCCAGAATCCGAAGTTTTTCTTCTTCTTCCGGATTTTCGGAGATGGTTGTGATCGCCGTATTTTCGTTATATTCCTTTACATATTCATAGAGAGCCATCGATCTGGGGGATATGACAGTCCCCAGATCCGATACACATTCGACTCCCTCGTCATTTCTGGTGGAAATGATGAGAATTTCCTGCTTTGCCGGGATGGGCATAGCACGGTTTTCAAGAACCGTAACGGATTTTTCCGCAATCTCCGCGGAAAGCATCTGATGAAATTTATTGCGGTTTAAGCCTTCGATATCTTTTTCTTCCATCGGTTTCTTATTTCTTATTCCGCACCATTGCTTTGCCTTTAAGATCTTTCTTACCTTCTCATCGATTTCCTTTTCGGTCAGCCTGCCGCTGCTTACCGCTTCCATCAGTCCGTTAAAGGTCACCATCGGATCGGTATTATAATCCTGCAGAACCATGTCATTTCCTGCTTTAATGGACAAAACAGCCGCTTCCTCCACCGAATAATTTGCCGCTATGGCTTGCATAGACAAACTGTCTGTCACGACAAGGCCTTTAAATTTCCAGGAATCCAGGAGGAGCTTTTTCACAGCTTTTTCAGAGAAGGTGACTGGAACCTCTTCCCCCTGCTGTAATTCGGGGAAATAGGTATGGGAGGTCATGATTGATTGAATGCCATGATCCACCAATGTCTTAAAGGGATAAAACTCTTTTTTCTTCAGCGTTTTCAAGCATTTGTCCACCACTGGAACGCTGATATGGGAGTCGGTATCCGTGTCCCCATGCCCCGGAAAATGCTTTCCGCAGGCAATCACTTGTTCCTCCTGAACCCCGTCCACATACCTTTTCCCGAACTCTGTAACCACCTCAACCGTATCCGCGAAGGCTCGGGTTCCAATGATCGGATTTTGTGGATTGGAATTGATGTCCAGCACCGGACCTGCGATGATATCATAGCCCAGCGTTCTGGCTTCATTCGCGATCGCACGCCCCATTTTATAGGCCAACTCCGGATCGCCCGTTGCCGCAACCGCCATATTATTTGGAAACTCTGTTCCGATGGTAAACACATGGGGGAGCCCATTTTCACAATCGGTATAAAAAAACGGCGGAATCAGGGATTCTTCCTGAATCTGATTGGTCAGCTTCACAATTTTATTCGCATCGGAACCGCAGACAAAGCGGATGAAGAGGGAGCCGACGCCCCCCAGCCATCCTTTCCGTAGCATTTCCAGTGTCGAGCTTTTAAAATTGCTTCTGCTGATGATCAGCTGCCCGACTTTTTGTTCTAATGTCATTTTTTGAAAGGTTTCTTCAACCCAATTCATACTGTTACCTCGCAATTTGATTTTGTCTATTGAAATTTTTACTGAAATACAACCTTATGCGGATTGTTTTTCAGCTGCAAATAGGGATAGCCAAATTCGTCCTCCGCAATCTGCCAGATATCGCTTCCGCTTGCACCGCCCGTCTGATCAAAAATACCGGGGTTTTTCAGTTCGTCCAGAGATTTCAAGGCTGTGTCATCATAAGTGTCTGTCACTTTATCATCATAATACGCATTTATCACGGTGTTCTGATCCTCTCCGGTCATTGCAGATCCGCCGGAGGGATAGCGCAGCCGGTAGACTGGTGATCTGTTTTTTCCGGTAACCGTTCCGATATTGTAAACATTTGTCACGGCATTATACCGAATGGTACAGACAATCCCGCCGGCATGGCCGTTCGTCGCCGTGACCGCTCCGGTGTTATAGCAATTTTCGATGGAACCAGCATAGGTCACCGTGTTGCTGAGACTGCACAGATTTCCGCCGATTCCCCCTACATTGGTGGTTCCAGTGACAGCACCCGCGTTATAGCACTCGCGGATCGCGCCGTAGCCTGCGCCGACAATACCACCCACACTATCCGCGGTGGAAATAACGCTGCCGGCGTTATAGCATTTTTCGACGATGGCATTCTGCTGATTGAACATCCCGCAGATACCGCCCGTGTATCGTCCGCCCTCAACAGCCGCCGTATTGTAACAGCCGGTGATAAGCTTCGTCTGCACGGCGGAGGAACCCCAGATAATCGCCGTGATGCCGCCTGCATACTGCCCTGCCGTTTTCACATCGCCGCTGTTTACACAATTGGAGACTGTCCCTTTGATCACGCGTGAGACAATACCGCCGACATAGTTTCCGGTTGCCTGAATTACAGCAGCGGATTCACAGCCGTCAATGACAGCGTCATAGTTCAGATCGTTGGCTACACTTGAAATATAAGTGCTTCCGGATAGATTTCCGGTAAATTTGAGATTGGAAACCTTTGCTCCGGAATTCATAACCTTGATCAAAGCAAAATTCGCAAGGCCGTTTCTTGTCCCGAAGTCGATAACCGGCAGTTTGCCATTTTCGTCAGTCTTTCCCGACAGTTTCGCGGAAAAATCTGCAATCGGCGTATAGTCTGACGGAAGGGTGATATCGCTTTCCACCGAATAATACTTATTGTCATTGGCAGCCGCCATATTGGCAAAATGGCGGTAGTTTTTAATGACAAACGGGTTGGCCTCGGTTCCGTCCTCCCCGGTTGTCCCGGCAAAACGTGTGGAAACAGTTCTCTGTCCCGGAGCGGAATTTTGCGCCGGATTGCTTGCCAGCGCCGTAACCTGAATCGTGAAATCCGAACCGAATGCAAGCCCCGCTTTCTCTTTTAGCGAATAGCTTGTTTCAGTCGTCTTCTCTACCTCATCCACGATGGCGGTATTCTGTTTTACGGTTACCTGATAGCCGGCAGCATCCTTCACCGCGTCCCAGGAGATTTCATAGATTTCCGCTCCATCATCCGCCTGCTTCCATGCCAGAGAAAGCACAGGGGCAGCTAACGGCTCCAGCGATGAATAGGTAAATGCCTGCTGCTGTGTATCCGAGTCAAGATAATCCTCCTGATTTCCTGCGGCGGTCGCCTTCACCAGATACTCGCCGTATCCCGTCACGGAATCCGTGATGTCGATGACAGCCTTGCTTCCGCCGTTTGAAGAGACATATGTCTTTATCATGCTGTTTTCCTTCCAAACTTCAAGGCGGTATTGAACGGTGTCCGCACTGCCGGAAATCGTCACTTTAAACGAGCGGTCTTCCTGTGCGACAGAAAGTGACGGCACAGGAAGCTTTGGCGCGGTATAGACATAATCTCCCCTGTAGGGAGCGGCAATAAACTGGGGAAACGGATAGGAAGATCCGCTCTCGGTTTTCCATACACCGCTTTCAAAAACAACTTTTTTCAGTGCTGAGGCTGTGATTGCGGAAGCCTCCGGTGTTTCTAGGGAATAGGAGCAGCCGTCCAGCACATAAACGTCCGATTCAAATTCCGCTGTTCCCTGTGTTTTCAGCCATTCTCCGTAAATCGGTCCGCCCTTTCCGCTGTCCGATGCAATATCTCCGATATTATACAATTCATTGAGCTTGGTGACGCCGCCGGTGTTGGGATAAATCTGCCCGATAAGCCCGGCGGCAATTCCTCTTCCTGTCACCTTGCCGGTATTGAAGGCGGAATAAAAATTCTTATTATTCTGTCTTAGCTGCCCGACCACGCCGCCCGTGACCCCCGTGCCGCTCTGTATGATATCTCCGCTGTTATAGAGGGAGTTGACTTCCCCGAAAGCAGCGCCGACAACGCCGCCGGAGCAGTTTTGTTTGAAGGTGATATCGCCCGCATTATAGCAGTCTTTCAGTTCCGCTCCGTTATTCAGCACACTGATGATTCCTCCGCCGAAGGAGGTGTTGATGGTTACCGTGTCAGAAAGATTATAGCAGCCTGTGATCTGCGCATAATTCGCCTCGCTGATCAAGGCGCTTCCTCTGGTACCAGTCACAATGTTCACCGTCATATTGTTGAAGCAATTGATGATCTTCGCTTTTTTGGCGGCCGTTCCCATTGCGTTTCTCACCAGCGGGGCGGAATTTGTACCCGCCGTGAAACTGCCCTCCAAGCCAATGTTCTCAAAGGTTCCGCTGACCGTTCCGAACAGCGCCTGATTGGCCTCGCTGGTATCTGCATGAAAGGTTATGATTGCGGCTTCTCCGTCCTTATTCCCGCTCAGCACGCCGGAAAAGCTCTCGATCTGGCGATAATTTTCAAGGATGATATCATTGATAATCTGATAGTTCCCATTCGGTTGTGCGGCGATGTTATAAAAATGCCGTTCGTTGCGGATAAGATAAGGATTTTCCTGTCCATCCCCGCCTGCGAAAAGCGGAATATTTAATGCTTTTTTCAAAACCATAGAATCCATAATTTCCGGATCGGAGGATAAGGTTTGAAACGAGATCTCTGCCGTTTCCCCAAAAGTATATCCCTCCGGAAACGCTGCCGTTGTCCCGCTGACAGTAAGAGGGATTTTCTCTTCCCCGCTCAGCAGGCTGACTTCATATTTTCCCGCGTTTTCCACCGCTGACCAGGCAATTTCCAAGGTTTCCCGATTCTGTGCGTCAAAGCGCTGTGCAATATGAATATCCTGAGGTATTGCAACCGTTTCATTCGTGATATGCATTTCCTCCACTTTTGAGGGAGCGGAATCCTGATATCCGGAGCCTGCCACGGCGGTCACCTGAACCGAAAAGGTTTCCAGCGGCATCTTGTCCGCCTCAATCATTTTTTCAATCGTTTCCAGAAAGTCAAACCGTGTCTCCCGGATATCTCCGATCGTTTGGGACGTCTCTTTTTCTTCTGTGGTGCGCTTAATAACCGCTTTATAGGAAGCCGCATTTTTCACCGCTCCCCAGAACAGCACGGTCCCCTCCACTTTTTTGATAACGGGAGTGCTCAGTTTTTTTGAGGAGGAAGAAGAGCCGCCTCCGCTTCCGGAGCTTCCGCCGGAAGAGCCCCCTGATGTTGGATTAAAAATCGTTTCAGGTGCAACCGTGGTCACCGGTTTTTCCGGATTCAAGTATCGGTTGGCACGGACTATCACAGAGAACACTTCCCCTCTTGTCATATTGTTTGCGGGAAGAAAACTGCCGTCCTCATAGCCTTTCATGATTTCCGTATCGTTCAGAGCACTGATATACGGAGCAGCCCATTCTGGAATAGTCCGCGCATCCGTAAAGGAAAGCGCGTTGTCATCCGAGGGAGAAAGCTGAATTACTCTGGCAAGAACGACGCACGCTTCCGCTCTGCTCAGAGGATTGTCAGGAGATGCATTGCCGCCGTCATCTCCGGTCAGATATCCCGCCTTTTTGGCGATAAGCATCTCATTATAATACCATGCATCCTCCGATACATCGGGAAAATTGATATAGTCCATTATGGAAAATCCGAAATTTCGATTGATCACCTTTGCAAATTCCGCTCTGGTGATTTTATCGTCCAGCCGAAGGCCGCCGCCGTCTCCGGAAATGACGCCTTTCTGTATCAGAGCATCCGCGTCATCCTGCGCCCAGTGTTTTTCCTCCGCTGCGACAGTGAAGGTTCCGCTTTGCAAAATCAGAAGGACACACAGAATTGCAGAGAGTCCTTTTTTCAAATATTTCATACGGACAACCCCCTTTCTATTTCGTACGATTGTGATGTTCTGACAGATTGAATATTACGATTTCTGAGAACACACCGTATCTGGAAAATCCATAAATTCTGGAAGCTTTATAAAATCCGTCCTTTGCCGCATCCCCTGCAAAAGAGCTGGCGGTTCGGATGTCGGCAAGCGTTCCTGCACGGATTTTTACTTTGCAGCTGTCATGCTCCACATCACAGTCGCTGTCCTCCGATTCCTCCACAACGGTTATTTTCACATCGCTCAGATTGATGTATTTGTCCCAAACCGGCAGTTCGCTTTCATTGCCGATATAGTCGGCAAAGCAACCAATATTGGATCCAATCTTTGCCGGCTGGCGGAACAGCAGCGTTGAACCGATCATATCCATTGCAACCCCCAGATTCAGATTATAGGTCTCACTGAAGGAATAGGAGGAATAGATTCTCTGATCAAAGGGGATATCCACTGTAGATACGCTGTAAGCACCGTTGGAATAAGGATATCTTCGTGCGGAGGGGCGCATGCTTCCCGCTGATTTCTGATTGATCAGGCTCAGATTGATCTCCCTTTGAATATGTGATAATAAACCGTTGGAGGTTTCCAGACTGATGATATCCCCTTGCTGAAGCTTTTCCACCTCGATATATTTCGCCGTCTCCGGCTGTTCCTCTTTGCCTGTATAGGTAATTCCGGCAGGAACCTGCCCGCCGAATATAATATTGCGGTACCACGGGTGAAGCGTTTCTTCATCTACAATCGCTGATTTCTCCTCCCCGCCGTCATAGTAATAGATTTTTTTCATAATCTTTTTGGTATTGATGTCAACATACTCCGCCATTTTTAAATACACGCAGAAGGGCGCCTGGAAATTGTTTTTATGATAAAAATATTCATATCTTCCGCGGATAACCAGAAGCTCTGCAACACCCGTCTTTGGATCCACGTTGTATGCCTGGGCGTCATAGTTCATATTTTCGTTTAATTCCGAGAGAAACATGGTCTTAAAATTGGAGTCGTCCCCCAGATCCATTTCAAACTGGCTGGTCTGAATTTCGCTGTATTTCCAGGTGGGAACATAGCGCTGTACACACGCATCCAGGCCATAACGATCCACATCAGGAACCTTTAGAATGACAGTCTCACCATTTACATAGTAACCGCCGTCAAAGGTTCCGGATTTTGTCTGAAAGGGCTGATCCTTGGCGTTTCGAATCCCTGCCTTTAATGCATTGCTGTCCTCCGCCTCCAGTGAGGATTCGTCATGGGTAACCGCGTCCGTATCAATCTCGGTAATTTGTTCCTGTGCGTCCAGCTTTAAAATAGCCGGACGAGGGATCAGGCTGGTGAAAGCTTTGTTCTGTCTGTCTGTCTCCTCCTTTTTCGGAACAGTGACGGTACCGTCCGGACGGGTGCAAAGCATTTTTTGGATCTCTGTAAAGGATTCACTGTCCGCCGGTTTCTTTCCGTCTATCTTTATTTTAGAGGAAATGGGAAGCGCCCTGATCTTTCCCTCTGCTGAATCATAGAATTTAAGAATGATACCGCTTTCCAGCCCGCTCTCTTGTTTCATGTCAATTAAGTAAACAAAATTTTTATTCTGAACCGAAAGCTTGTCAATATGGGCGATTTTTCCAAGACAGTCGAGACGGAAGGTCATATCTCCGTCAAAGCCTATCTGCTCCAGCAATTTTGGGCGAACGGACAGATAGAAAGGAGAGATCTCGCAGATACCGCTTTCTTTCAGTTCGACTGCGTTCTCACTCTGCTGAATGCTTGCTACGGAATCTGTCACCGACTGAGAGGAGACCACCAAAGTATAAAGTGTTTTTCCTTCGGCATTCTTTTCGGATTTTGCAACCGAAATGACATCCGATTCCTGAATGGTATCCAAAGAGATCGGTTTATTCTCCTTCCACGCTCTGTAATGCAATTGACTGTCATCCGAGAAATCAAAATTGTTGCGCGGATTTTGCTTGCAGAACAGAATCTGACGTGCCATGTCAATTTTATCGACAACAATATGATAGGAAAAGCTTGTCACTCTGACCACATCCGCACTGCCGTCCCCGTCATTGTCGATCAATGTGAGAAATCCGTTTTCCGGTTTGAGCTCATCTGCGTCATAGGACGCCTTTTTTACGCCGTTGAAGAGCGCATAAGGCCGCCCTGAGGTCAGACGTATCTTTCGATAGTGCTCCGCGTCTTTCTCCGTTTCATATTCGACAACCTCATCGCTCACGGAAATGATTTGATCCGCAGGGATACGGGTGATTTCCCCTTTCCGATGAGGCGCGCAGTAGACGATCCGCATCTGATCCGTCTGCTGATCCCGCTGTAAAAACAGCTTGATATGACAGCCCAGAAAATCGGAAAGCAAATACTCCGGATCCTCCACAAGAAGCTTTGCATCTGTTTTCACTTCCCGGATAACCGCCTTTTTCTCACCGACTGAAACGCTGCCGTCCAGCGTGCTGAATCCGTCATCCACAACAACCGCATCATATTCGGAAATATTCAGCCGCTCGGAAAGCAGGTTTTTATCCCGGATGATCTGGCTGGTCGGCTTTCCGTTTTCATAGGATACAACACTTACCATGTCGGCAAACAATGCATTATATAAAAGCTTTACAGCGGTATTTCCGGTGATGCCGCCCACACTGGCAGAGACGCCCTTGGTGATACCCGCGTCGTTGGCGATCATAAGATATCCGGATGGATACCCCCCCTTCTCCTCCGCGTATACCGCATATCCCAAAGCTTTTATGAGCATTGCTGCCGCTTCGTTGTATGTAATCTTTTCATCTGGCCGGAATTCACTTCCGGTATCTCCTGAAAGGACGCCCAGCTCTTTCAAAAGCCGAATGGCGTGATAGGAACGGTTGGAAGGCTCCACATCACGGAAGGGCTGAGGCGCATTGATATCACCGGCCAGTGACAAATCCAGCCCGGGATACAGCATTTTTGCTATCAAGCCGGCGAATTCATCCCGACCCACTTCACTTTCCAAAGAAAATTGCTCGGATATGACTCCTAGATTTTTCAAGAACTCATATTCCATCTGAGCAGTGCTTTCTTCGGCGGCTGATACAGCCAGCTGCGGAAACACTGATAGAATAAGACAACAAATCAATAGGAAACTGACCAACCTGTTTGTTCTCATTTTTCTTCCTCCATTTTCATTAAAAAAAGGTATTTTTAGGGTTTGTTCTCCTTGTTTTGAGGAATATTTTTGTTGTTTTCGATATAAAATTAACACATTTCGCAAAAAAAGTCTATACTTTTCCGAAAAAATATTGTATAATGTGATAAAAGGTATTCGGTGGAACATTGTTTTCAAAAAATATGAAAGGAAGAAAATGAACAATGAAAAAGATTCTTTGCTCCCTGCTTGCCATTATGATGATGCTATCCTTCAGTTCCTGTCAAAAACAAAACAGTGAATCAGCTTCTTTGAAAAACAATTCTCAGAGCGACGTCGGAGATACCGGCGGATTACAGCTTCCGCTGACAACAAAAGGTGAAACGATCACATGGGCGGTTGCCTCCAGTGTGACCAATCTGAACGATCTTTATTTTAAGAAACGTCTTCAGGAAATCACCGGTGTAAACGTTCAGATTGAAGCCTATCCAACCTCGACGATTCAAGAAAAAATAAGAGTATTGGCCGCATCCAAAAAACTTCCTGATATTGTAGGAGCCGGCTTCGGCAACAACGAGCAGATCAATGATCTTGCCGTGCAGGGAGCCTTTGCCTCGGTTGACGACAAACTGGATTTGATGCCCAATTTTAAATCCATTTTTTATGAAAAGGAAGAGAATAAGTGGATTTTCAATTCCTATCAGGCGAGCGACGGCCACCTTTATGTTATGCCCTCTTACGATATCAGCCGGGATGTCAATCATGGTATGCTGTACCGGAAAGATATTTTTGACAAGCATAATATAAAGCCGTGGAAAACACAGGACGAGTTTTATCAGAATCTGAAAAAGTTAAAAGAACTTTACCCTTCCTCCACACCCTTCACTTCAAAGAATCAGTCCACCCTGTTCAATCATCTGAGTACCAGCTGGGGTATCGTGGCAAACAGTCCCTATTATGATGAGGAAGACGGATTATGGAAATATTCCGATACCGATCCGAAAATGAAGGATATGCTGGATTTTCTGAAAAAGCTTTATTCCGAGGGGCTTCTGGATCCGGAATTTCTTACGCTGACTCAGTCGGCGTGGACCTCCAAAATGACTCAGGCGGAGAAAGCCTTTGTTACCTTTGACTGGATCGGCCGGCTGGACAGCTTTACCAAGGAAGCCTCCAAAACAGTTCCCGGTTATGATCTGCGGTACGGTTATCCTATCGGTCCCAAAGGAACGCTGATCACATTGCCAAGAGTAAGCGGCGGAATTGCGGTATCTCAGAACCAGAATACGGAGCTCGCCTTAAAAATCAGCGATTTTATGCTCTCTCCCGCCGGCGCACAGCTGGTCACTATGGGAACCGAAAACGTGACCTACACCATAGGGGAGGATGGAAAGGCACAATATATCGAATTTCCGGATCACAATCCTACCATTGAAGAGCTGGAGCAGAAATACGGTCTGTTTATCGGCGGAATATTCCGCAGGTTCGACCGCAGAAGCAGTTACTTTATCTTCAGTGAACGGGAACAGGAGGCGCAGGATTTTGCAAGCAAAGAGAATATTTTCGAACCGCTGGATCCCGTACTGCGTTTCACCGCGGAACAGAAGGAAATCATCAACGACAAAATGCCGGCTCTGAGAAAGGCCTCAAGTGAATTTTTCTCCAACTATATTCTCACGGAAAAAACAGGAGACAGCGCTTGGAATGAATGGATTCAGAAAGCAAAGGCGCTGGGCGCAGATGAGGTTGTTGCGGTTTATAATGCTGCTCAGAAGGAATATGACAAATAGTAGGAGGTATAACAATGAAGCGTTTTCTCGGCATTTTTCTCGTTTTCTGTTTATTGACTGCTCAGATGCCCGCTTTTGCAGCAACATTCAATCAAAATCCCGAGGATGCACTGACGGACCGTGAAATGGATCACAAATACGAAAATTTGGCGCTCACTGCAAAGACTGTCACCGCCTCCTTCAAGGACACCACCGGCGCTGATCAGACAAATCCGAACATCAGCACAAAACAACTTGTCGACGGTGATTTGAGTACATATTATGACACGCCGGCTACCATTATCACTTATGGGGTATCCAAATACGGAACCATTGATTTGCAGTTTGATACGGCAATCACATTCAATAAGGTGGTTTTTTACGATACCTATCGTTCCATCTTACAGTTCACCTTGCAAACTTCGGATAATGGGACAGACTGGACAGATATATATACCTATGACAAGGGTGTCATCAAAGAATTGTTTTACTGTTACTTTAAGCCGGTCACTGCAAAATATCTCCGGCTGAACATTCAAAAAATCGGAAACACAACCGAATCCTCCTACTATGGCATCCGCATTGCAGAGCTGGAAATCTATCATGTCTCTCCGGTTGAATTTTACCGTCTTGACAAACAGCTCGCCTTATCGAAAGCCGCCGTGGAGGAAGCGAATAAGGACAGAGCTACCTATTTTGAGGAAACACTCACCAAATTGACAAAAACCATTGAAGAAGCAGAAACCTATAAAGCTTCCGCAAGCTGGGAACAGGATAAAATCGAAGAGTATGTCATCTTGTTAAACGACTTGACCTTTCAGCTCACCGGCTTCCGCAACTATCCCGTTGAGGAATACGAAAAGGTTATAAAAAACATCAAGGATGATATTACGGACATGGACAAAGAGTTAGACGCCGAAGGGCTGAAGCTTGCCGCCTCCCGTGTGGACAATGCTGAAAAAATGTGGAAATCCATGAACAAGGACGGCACCTCTCTGTTGTGGGAACAATACGGCACGGTAGAGGAAGCCCATGCCGTAAACTCGGACGTAAAATTTTATTCTATGCTCGGACAGATCCGCTGGCTGGCGGTTGCTCTGACGCACAAGGAAAGCCGGCTGAAAGGAAATCAGGAGCTGCTTAAGGATATCGAATATGCCATGGATATTGTTGATAAATACTGGTACAGCCCAGAGCTTCCATGGTACGGCTTCCTGTGGAACGCTATGACAGGCGTTCCGAAAGTATACAGTGAAATTTTGATTCTTCTCTACGATGAGCTTCCCTATGAGAAAGTGCTTTACTATGCCAATCGGCTGGCGGCTCAAATTAAAAACGACTATACTCTGTTCACGGGCGTCAACAAGTTTGATATGGCTTTCGCCTCCATCCGTGTGGGTGCCATCACACGGGAGGACTGGCGGCTTAATACAATGAAACAGGCAATTCAGGAGGAGCTTGTTCTAAAGAATGAGCCTGCGGGCGGAGAAGGCTTTTATGTGGACGGCTCCTGTATCTTTCACTCGAATGTAGCCTATACCGGGACTTACGGGATCGGCGGCTACCAGTACAGCATCAGCGGCATGAAAGCCCTGAAAAACACAAAATGGGTTCCAGACGCCGAAAAGATCAACGCATATCTTGCAGAACTGACTGATATTGCGGTCGTTCCGCTTCTGGTCAACGGCAGCATGATGAGTATGGTAAACGGTCGTGCCATCACCAGAGGCACCATTGAAAAAACACAGGGTTATAACGTCTGCGTCATGCTGGCTGATATTGCGGATGTGCTCGGTGAACCTTACCGTTCCAAATATCAGAGTATCGTCAAAAGAATTATGCAAAACGATACGGCCCAGCTTTGGAAAACGCAGTCCAATGTTAAAATCCGGACCATCATGAATGATGAAAACATCAAGCCTGCTGACCCGCTGCTTCTCAACAAAACGTATCATTTCATGGATCGGGTGGTACACCACCGGGAAAACTATGTCATGGGACTTTCCATGTCCTCTTCCCGCGTAAAGCGCTATGAGCAAATGTATGAGAATCTGAAGGGCTGGTTTACCGGCTCCGGAATGACCTATTTCTATGATTCCGACGACAAGCATTATGACGACGGTTTCTGGTTCCTGGCAGATATGAACCGTTTGCCCGGCGTTACTGCACTCAATATGCCGATGCCTCTGGAACGGTTCAAGCAGGAGTCTGTTACCAGCAAAGACTTTGCAGGCGGCGTCAGCCTGAACGAGCTTTACGGTTCTGCCGGCATGGAAACGGAGCAGTATGGTAGTGATCTCAGTGCGAGAAAATCCTATTTCATGTTTGACGATGAGATTGTTATGGTCGGATCCAATATCAGCGATTCCAACAAACAATATCCGGTCGAGACAACTATTGATCAGCGTATGACGAAAGATTTTGAGAAAAACAATTTCTGTATTAACGGTGCTTCCCTAAACCGTGATTATTTTCTGGATGAAACCTTTGAAAATGTCCGAACCGCCCATATTCTGGGACGAAACAGCATATCTCAGTTCGGCTATTATTTTCCGGAAACGGTTACCCTGACCGCCAGCAAGAAAAAGGTAAACGGAAACTCCAAGGATTTTGCGACAACCGCTTCCCAGCCTTCCAAAGATTACAGCGGTTCCGTGACCACCCTGCTGTTCGATCACGGAAAAGCGCCGGTCAACGCTTCCTATGAATACGTTGTGCTGCCGGGCAAAACACCGGAACAGACAGAAGCGTATGCCAACATGCCGCAGGTAGAGATACTGGCAAATGAAACCTCTTTCCATGCAGTAAAGCAAAAAGCGCTCAATATCACCGCCCTGAACAACTATGAGGCAAAAACAGCCTCCGCAGGAGGGCTGACAATCGATAATAAAGCCTGCACGATGCTGCAGGAAAAAGAGAATGTTCTTACTTTGGCTTTGAGTGATCCGACGATGAAGGTAACGGACAAAATCCACGTCACCATTGAAAAGGCGGCAAAAAAAGCTCTGACTGTTCCTGAAAATGTGACGGTCAAAGCCCTTTCCTCAAAAATCGAGTTAGAGATTGATGTGACAGGGAAAAACGGTGCTGCTACTACGATTTCGTTTGGATTGACGGAAGAGGTAACTGAGCCTACTCCTACCTCCAAACCATCCGGCTCAAATGGTTCCTCCGGCTCAACCGGCTCTTCCGGTTCGACAGGTTCTTCCGGCTCAACCGGTACCGTGCAGCCAACCAGTGCTCCTCAGCCATCCAGCAAATTTTCCGATACCGCTGAGCACTGGGCAGAAAAAGATATTGAATTCCTGGCGGAAAAAGGAATTGTCAAAGGCGTTACCAATACGGAATTTATGCCGGACGCGAATACTACCCGTGCGGAATTCTCCGCTTTGATTACCCGTATTCTCGGATTGCAAGCGATTTCCTACAATGGGCAATTCACGGATGTCTCCTCTTCCGATTGGTTTGCTGAAACTGTCGCAGTGATCCAAGAAGCCGGCATTATGCAGGGCAGCGATGGATATTTCCGTCCGAATGACAATATCACCCGTGAGGAAGCTGCCAGAGTTATCAATGTTGCCTACGAAAAACAAAACGGTCAGATCCCGGTTAACATTCAAAATCTGAAAGCCTACCAGGACAATGCGGAGATTTCCTTCTGGGCAAGAGTCAGCGTTTCCAACTGCATTACTGCCGGCCTGATGATGGGGAAAACAGACGATACTTTTGAACCCCTCTCCAGCACAACTAGAGCGGAGAGCGTTACCATTCTGAAACGTTTGATGGCGAATCTGTCCAGCACAAATTAGATGTCTGGATTCACGTTCCGAAGAAGGAAACATAGCCGCGAGATTCAATAAGAGGTATTGCCTTGTTATTCAACGGTAGTGCAATCTCCCGTCGAAAAAAGTGATTTCCGACCACCGTATAATAATGCGAAACCGGCATTGTTTCAAGGTTCTGTCAGAGGTTTAAAGTCAAGATTTGCATATGTAAATATGACTACCCCTTGACTGGTTCTTATAGAGATGAGGGATATCCTGCTTTTCGTTATTAGAAGTTTTCTCCTGTTTTTGAGAAACTTTCCTTTCCCATCCGCATAAAATAGCTTATGCAGGAGGTGACGACATGAATCTCAGAAATGGACAAATCACGTTGAGAGAGCTGTTAAGCAATCCCAAAGCCTATCAAATTTTGCAGAGGGAAAGTCCTGTCCCACTTAATCATCCCCTCGTTAGAAGAGCTGGCAATATGACTTTAAATCAACTTTTGGGATTAGCAAGAGGAAGGATTCCCCAAGGGCAAGTCAACCGGATTTTAGAAGATCTAAGAAACATATAGGACAAAATATCCCGATTGTTGATATGAAACAATCGGGATATTTTTCATAACATAGGAAATTGCACAAAATCGTGCGCAATTTCGTGTTTCAAAAAACAACGTGCGGAGCGCGACTGCGTTTTTCAGAATGAAAAACTTTTTTATATTGATATAACTACGTCATCAATCCTGAAAAAACGTTTTGGTTATCAAAAGAAATATCATTCTGCATGCCAAAACAAAAATTAAATTTAACTTTTACCTAAAATGATTGCTCATTTTTCGGCAGAATGCCTATTAGAATTTTCTCAAAAAATATGATATAATTATATTAACGTGTAGTTTGCCTTGCAAAACGTAAATCCGGTTGCAGCAGACTACGCTTTTTCATAGTGAGACGGAAACGCAGCAAAAAATTAACAGTGGAAAAATGCCCTGGAAAAAAGGAGATGAAAGTCTTGTTTCAAATAAATGATATGGTTCTTTACAGTATATATGGTATTTGCAAGATTATTGACATAACAAAAAGGGATCTTTGCGGCAAGCCAATGGAGTACTATGTCTTACAACAGATTTATGATAATAAATCAATGCTATTTATCCCCACACATAATTCCGAATTAACCGCCAAAATGAAGGAAATTCTGTCCCCTTCCGAAATTTATTCTATGATAAGATTGATGCCTCATGAAAAGACAATTTGGATTCAAAATGAAGCCCTTCGAAAGCAGAAGTATGCAGAAATTTTGAAAAACGGCGATCGTGCCGAATTGATCAGAATGATAAAAACACTGTATCTGCATAAAAAATCTCAAATTGAAAAAGGGAAGAAGATGCATGTTGCGGATGAACGCTTTCTAAATGAGGCAGAAAAACTTTTACATGAAGAATTTGCTCATGTTCTTCATATCAAACGAGAACAGGTACTCCCCTTCATTTTTGAACAGATAAAGATTGATGAACGAACTATAGCAGATAACCAGGTATGAAAAATGTATCAAAAAGGTGAGTATATCCTTTTAAAAAGCGGCGGCATCTGGGAAGTAATGCAGAGCCATACACAGCAATTTCATTTGCGCAATTTGAAAACCAATTGGAAAAAGGCTCTTCCTGCAAACAGCACTGAAATAGTAAGGAAAATATGCGATAAAAACATCATTACAGAGGCGATTGAACGCGTTGGATTTATTCGTACGATTCAAGCTCCAAATGAGAAACTGCGAAAAGAACTTTATGATATGGCTATGAATAAATTTGATGAAATAGAATGGATCCGAATCATCAAATCTGTCTATTTGAGAAAGCAGGATTGCCGCCTCTCCCCCTGGGAAGAGAATTATGGAGCCACGGCAAAAGAATTTTTTCACGGAGAAATCTCTATCCTTTTAAACATTCCATACGAAAACGTGGAACAATATATCACACAAGCCGTTTCCAGTGACAGCTGGTAAGCGGCTTTTTCTCTGAAACCAACGCGTATCCTCTTTTCTCCTTTTCTTGACAAAGCCTTTTTTTCGTCCTATAATAAATTGGACTATATTGATAAATTTCGTTTTCTTTTCATTTTATATCATATACTTGTTCAAGGCTGAAAGGAGAAAAATCAGAATGCTTGAATTAAAAAAGCTGGCTTGGGAGCTTCCCGCCGGAGAAAAAATATTAAAACACATCGACCTTATCATCCCTTCCGGAAAATTGACCGTTGTGACCGGACCAAACGGCGGCGGAAAAACGACACTGGCAAAGATGATTGCCGGAACGGAATTCCCCACTTCCGGGCAGATTCTTCTGGATGGAGAGGATATCACGGCGCTTGATATGACACAGCGGGCAAAGAAAGGGATCAGCTATGCGTTTCAGCAGCCTGTGCGTTTTAAAGGTTTAACGGTAAGGGATTTGATCGAGCTCGCCGCAGGCAAGCCGCTTTCCGAGGACAAGCTCTGTGAAATCTTAGGGAAAGTCGGACTCTGCACCCATGATTACATCAACCGTGAGGTAGACGGAAGCCTTTCCGGCGGTGAGATGAAACGCATTGAAATAGCTACTGTACTTGCCAGAAATACGAAGGTAATGGTTTTTGACGAGCCGGAGGCTGGGATTGATTTATGGAGCTTTTCCGGCCTTATCGATGTGTTTCAGGAGATGAAAGAACAGATGGCCGGCACGCTTATTATTATCTCCCATCAGGAAAGAATTCTGAAAATCGCCGATGACATTGTTGTTCTGGCCAAAGGACGTGTACGCGCTCAGGGAAAACGGGAAGATATACTCCCCTCTCTATTCGCTGATGAATCAGCAGTTCACTGCCCGCGTGAAAAGGAGGTCCTGTCTCATGAATAGTGTTACAGAAAAATTACTCAGCATCGTTTCCGATTGGAAAGGAACCTTTGACGGTGCCTTTAATATCCGTCAGGACGGGGAATGTGCCGGCCGGCAGTCAACATCCCATATTCATATCGAAACCAAAACAGATGCTCCCGGATTAATCATCCATGTTTTACCCGGCACAAAAAATGAGACTGTTTATATTCCCGCCTGTGTCACCCGCGGTAATGTAGACGATTTGGTTTATAACGACTTTTATATCGGAGAGGGTGCCGACGTAGTCATCGTGGCAGGATGCGGCGTTCATACCGATACAGAGGAGGAAGCGCGCCACAATGGAATCCATCGCTTTTTCGTGGAAAAAGGAGCAAATGTTATTTACCGTGAAAAGCATATCGGCACAGGTAAAGGTAGCGGAGCCAAACGAATTGATCCCGTAACAGACATCATTCTTTCAGAGGATGCTACTTTGGAGATGGATACCATACAATTAAGCGGCGTTGACAGTACTTATCGGAAAACGACAGCTACTCTTGCCGCCCGCTCGCGGTTAGTGATCCATGAGCGATTAATGACGGCTGGTAATGAGACCGCTAAAACGGATTTCGAGGTTATTTTGAACGGAGAGGATGCCGGAGTGGATCTGGTTTCACGCTCTGTTGCAAAAGGACACTCCCGTCAGGAATACAGTTCCCGGATCATTGGAAATTACAGATGTACAGGACACTCAGAATGTGATGCTATCTTAGGCGAAAATGGCGTGGTCACCGCCGCCCCTGAATTATCCGCCAACCATATCGATGCTGCATTGATTCATGAAGCAGCAATCGGAAAAATTGCAGGAGAGCAGATCATGAAGCTCCGTACCCTTGGACTTACAGAGCAAGAAGCCGAAGAAAAAATTATTGCTGGTTTTTTAAAATGATGCATTGTCAAAGATACTAACGCAAAAAACTTGAATAGAGACTTCTAACCGAAGCATTTTCAAGATCTGGAGTTATTAGAAATAAATTTTTAGTATTACCCGGTAAAATACAAATAGGATGAAAAACAAAACGGTAATTCATCGCAGGATAAGTTACCGTTTTGTTTTTGAAAAAGACCTGGAAAAAATATTTTAGTTCTTCTAAGTTTTACTTTTTTCAATATGTTCTTGTCCACATCCTTTCAAAGGAAATAAAATTTCCTTCGATCCGCTTCCTATCTACCCACAAGCTTTTTGCTCTTGCATTCTTTTCGGGTAATTTGCCTACTTTCAAATGGCATTCAATCCCACGTTATTTCCTTGTTTTCCCGACCTCATTCACTTTTTGGGAATCCCCGGATCAATCACAATGCTGTCATATGATTTACACAGGCAGTTTTTATTTTCATAAATTCTCTAGAAAACATTCGCGTAGAGCCGCACAGAGGGTTTCCTATAAAGCTTACAATATTCTTCGTCGAGATAGCCGACAAAACTGGTGATTTTTTCAAAGTCCAGACTTTTATAAAATGCGATATCCTTACGAACCACATCCTGCCCCCATTATAAATTCTTGGACGGTTTCTTGAAATCTGACTGCAAAGAATTATCAATCCAATAATCCAGCACACAGGAATCCTTTTTACCGAAATACTCCAAAAGTGAGCGCAGTGTTTGAGCTATGTCTGCTTTTCTGAAGAAGCTGAATCGTTCAGTTTCCGGAATAAATCGCTTTTAAATGAAGCAAACTCCAAAAAAATTCCATCTTCCGGCTGGATATACGGAATCTCCATCGTTCCAAAATAAGCAAGATAACTGAGTTTTATTGAAGCCTCCCTTCTGCGGATGCCTTTCAGGATAGCATGCATCCTCAATAACACCTGATCGGAAACACAGTGTTTCCGGCATTTCGGACAGTAGATCCTTTGACTTCCACATCGTCTGCCAGATATAATATTATCCAGTATTCGTTCAAAGTAGTCCTGCTAAAAGCTCCGCACGGGTTTCAATATAGGCTAAACCATCTGGATTAGACGGACAAAGATTCACGTCCTGCGTCCTTTCTCCCTGCTCATTCATACGAAACCACTCAAGATGATTTTGAAATTCTTCCCGAGGAAACAGCCATGATGTTGCGTGATATTCAAATTCCACTTTAAATCCCAAAGCCCGTAGTTGAACCAGATAGCACTTTCCTTCCGAACTGTTCACATCTTCTACTAATTAACCGAGTAAACGGAAGCTTTCAGTATCGTCCGTTGAATGTCCCCCGCAACCGTCAGTTTGAAATTTCTTAACCAGTCCAGCCATTTGTCATGTAATTCATTATGGCTCATAACGATGCCTTGCCTATTTTTTATTTCTCCTTTGTCAAATTCGATTAGTAGTTTATATAATTGAAAAAAAGACATCCAATTGGATGTCTTTCCATATATGGTGACCCGTACGAGATTCGAACTCGTGATGCCGCCGTGAAAGGGCGGAGTCTTAACCGCTTGACCAACGGGCCATCTATTCTTTTTTAAGTAAAGTTTAAGCAGCAATCATAAGCATACGACTGCTGCTTATCCTCACTGGCTCCCCAAGTTGGACTCGAACCAACGACCCTGCGGTTAACAGCCGCATGCTCTACCGACTGAGCTATTGAGGATTATTTTAACTCGGCAGCTATCTACTTTCCCGGGCAGTCTCCCGCCAAGTATCATCGACGTGTAAGAGCTTAACTTCCGTGTTCGGTATGGGAACGGGTGTACCCTCTTAGCTATCGCTACCGAGT
>NZ_JAHLPV010000041.1 GCF_018918095.1 Acetivibrio sp. MSJd-27
TATGCGATGTTCATGCCAATCTCCTGCATGGTACGGCGCAGCGAGGGGATGCCGTACAGGTGCTGGATGAACACAATTTTGAACAATACCACCGGGTCAATGCTGGGACGGCCGTTGTCACGGCTGTAAAGCGCATCCACCAAGTCGTACAGATGCGTAAAATCCACCGCGCTGTCAATCTGCCGCAGCAGATGCTCCGACGGAACCAGCTCCTCCAAACATAGGATTTCTACTACATTTCTGCGCAATTCCTGCTCTTTTGCTAGCACACGCCGTCCCTCCCCAGTCTTTTCTTATCTTTATTTTACCACACATACGCAAAAAAGCCCAGTGTATACTGGACTTTTTCGACAGGCTGAATCATCCCGGGGATTTTTTCCCCCGGGATGATTTCCTTTTGCTCAAAGATGAAAATGGGTAAATTCTTCTTTTCCTTCCGTTTGTTCTTCTTCCCCGTTTTTTGCACGGACTAACCGATGATAAAAATTATTCAGGGAGGTATAAAAATATCCGGTCAGAAACAAGGAGCCCAGCCCGGTTGTCATAAGGGTGACCAGAAGCCATCCGATAAAACTAAGACAAAATCCAAGATAATGCGTTTTATATCCCTTCATCAAATTTCTCGCTCTGTTCAGAATAGAAAAAAGATTGGCTTTGGGATCATTCAGAATCAGAAAAGGAAGCGGTGCAAACGACACGGTGAGATATACGACCGCCGCGGTACCTACAAGCACGCACAGAAACGGGGATTCAATCTGGAAAGCCCTGACAAGCAAGAACAGAGTGCCCACATATATGGATATGCTGATCAGAGCAAACGCAAGTCCGCACAAAATAAACTTCCAGCAGACGGGCAGAGGAAGAAACCCATCGGAGAAGCGGATTGTTCCGTGGGTGGAAGCGGTATATGCCAGGGAAAAGATGCCGAAATGGAAATACAGGAAAACAGTCAGATCTGCTATAAGGGAAAGAAAAACAAGAAGTGCCGTGGTGGAGAAAAATAGCAACATATAGCTGAGAATTATGCATACAGCGGTTCCCAGCAGATTGAACAGAAAAATAATTCCCCAGTTTCCATCCAAATCACTCCAGGATTCTCTTTTGATATCGGCATAAGTATCTGCCAGCTTCATAAAAATCACCTCACAAATATTTTACCACAATTTATTTTATGCAAATAAAATCCGGAAGCAGCCGGGTTTTGTGCAACAAAACAAATTGATGATTCCATAAAGATTCAGCCGTCGGAAGATTCTCTTCCGCTCACGGCGTGTCTTTATGATACCACAACAACGAAGGCGGCGGAATATCGCCGTAGTATTGTGATTCGATCGTTCTCCAAACCTCTTAACATTTTCAATGTTCTAGAGGTTTGTGAGGTTATTATACCATATTATACATCTTCTTGTAAATCCTATCCCGTTACAGTGGAGCTATAAAAAATATCGTGAAAAAGGCGCGGAAAAAATTTTTCCGCGTCCTTGTGAAATATGTAAAATCAATTATTTTTTGGGGGAGGCGCGGACTCATGTCCGCGCCCTATGAAAAAAACTTACCCTTTGCCGCTTTTACAGAGGCAAAGCCTTCCAGCGTCTGTCAGATGTTAAAAAGCAGCTCGCCGTAAGTTGGGAAAGGCCAGTAATTGGAGGCAGTGTTTGCTTCCAGTTCATCCGCAACTGCCCGCACTTCCTGCATGGCAGTGAAGATTGTACTTTTATAGTATTTTGCGCATTCCAGGATATCGGTATAATTTTTACTGTCAAGCAGGGCGCTTTCCAACTGATTGGTTTTTTTATACAGACAGCTGGAAAGAGAGGACAGCTTTGTGACAAGCTCCTTCTCAAAATCGCAGGAAAGCTGCAGGGAAGCCTTGGATACTGCTGTATCGCTCAAATCCTTGATATAGGACTGTACAGCGGGAATGATATCCTTTTTCACCATATCCAGCATGGTCAGGCATTCAATGTTGAGAACCTTACAGTACTCTTCCAGGAGGATGTCGCATCTGGAGTGCATCTCGGCTTGGGTAAAGATATGATGTTTGGTGAACAATTCAATATTTTTCGTGCTGATGAAATAGGGAAGTGCGTCAACGGTTGTCTTTAAGTTCAGCAGACCGCGTTTTTTTGCTTCCTCTACCCATTCGTCCGAATAGTTGTTGCCATTGAAAATAATGCGTTTGTGTTCTTTGACCGTCTTTTTAATCAATTCTTTTACTGCTGCTTCAAAATCTTCTGCCTTTTCCAAAACATCTGCAAATTGCTCCAGCTCCTCCGCAACGATGGTGTTTAATACGATGTTCGGACCGGAGATGGAAAGCTTGGAGCCCAGCATACGGAATTCAAACTTATTTCCGGTAAAGGCAAAAGGAGAGGTGCGGTTCCGGTCGGTCGTATCTTTCATAAAGTGAGGAAGGACGTGAACACCGGTCTTCATCTCGCTTTTTTCCGCCTGACTGTAATCTCCTCCGTTTTCATAGGATTCCAGAACCCCGGTCAGTTCGTCGCCCAGGAAAATGGAGATGATGGCGGGCGGTGCTTCATTGGCGCCCAGACGGTGGTCGTTGCCTGCGCTTGCCACCGACAGACGGAGCAAGTCCTGATTTTTATCCACCGCTTTGATAACTGCGCAGAGGAACAGCAAGAACTGCAGATTATCGTGGGGCGTTTTGCCCGGCTCCAACAGATTCATACCGGTATTGGTGGAAATGGACCAGTTGTTGTGCTTGCCGCTTCCGTTGATACCGGCGAAGGGCTTTTCATGAAGCAGACAGGTAAGCCCGTGACGCATCGCAACCTTTTTCATCATTTCCATGGTCAGCTGGTTGTGGTCGGTTGCGATATTTGTGGTGGAGAAGATAGGCGCCAGCTCATGCTGTGCGGGGGCCACCTCATTGTGCTCCGTTTTGGCGAGCACGCCCAGCTTCCATAATTCCTCATCCAAATCTTTCATAAACGCTGCGACGCGAGGCTTAATATTTCCGAAATAATGATCATCCAGCTCCTGCCCCTTTGGCGGTTTTGCGCCAAACAGAGTGCGGCCGGTAAAAATCAAATCTTTTCGCTGATCGTAAAGCTTTTTGTCCACGAGAAAGTATTCCTGTTCCGGACCGACCGTTGTGGTAACCCGTTTTACCTCGTCATGACCGAACAGTTTCAGAATCCGGACGGCCTGTTTGCTGATGACTTCCATGGAGCGCATCAGCGGTGTTTTTTTATCCAGAACCTCGCCGCTGTAAGAACAGAACACGGTGGGAATGCAGAGGGTGTTCTCTTTGATGAAGGCGTAAGAGGTTGGATCCCAAGCCGTGTAGCCTCTCGCCTCAAAGGTGGCGCGCAGCCCGCCGGAGGGGAAGGAAGAAGCGTCCGGTTCCCCCTTTATCAATTCTTTGCCGGAAAACTCCATAATGACTTTCCCGTCTTCGGTGGGAGAGATGAAACTGTCATGCTTTTCCGCTGTGATCCCTGTCATGGGCTGAAACCAGTGGGTGAAATGGGTAGCCCCTTTTTCAATCGCCCAGTCTTTCATGGCGTTGGCGACCGCATTGGCAATGCTGCTGTCCAGGGATTTCC
This sequence comes from Acetivibrio sp. MSJd-27, assembly GCF_018918095.1. GTDB lineage: Bacteria > Bacillota > Clostridia > UMGS1840 > HGM11507 > HGM11507. Next base: position 3,573 of record NZ_JAHLPV010000041.1, read on the forward strand.
CGTCCTGAATGGTTTTTTTCAGTGCTTTATATACATCCTTCGGCAGCTTTTCTTTCATGGTACTGTCATCAAACACCATACTGCCGAATAAATTCGGGATATCATTGTAATTTTCACTCATCGAAACCGACCTCCAAATCGTTAAACATATTTTTATTTATGGAAGAGAGCCAACCAGCACCATCCATATATCCACAGCTTTCTCGTATCAGAGCAGGGAAACCCCTGCGTCTTTACAGATTTTTTTGGTTTTATTGTCCCAGATGGAAACCTGAACCTCTCCGATGTGGGCTTTGCCCAACAGAAGCATGCACACGCGGGACTGGCCGATACCGCCGCCCATTGTCAGCGGGAGTTTACCCTCCAGCAGCATTTTGTGGAAAGGAAACGCTCTTCTCTCGTCACATCCGGCTTTTGTCAGCTGCTCATCCAGGGATTTCGGATCAACCCGGATTCCCATGGAGGAAACTTCGTAAGCTCTGCCCAGCACATCGTTCCAGAATAAAATATCGCCGTTCAGCTTCCAGTCATCGTAGTCCGGCGCGCGTCCGTCATGCTTTTCGCCGGACTTCAGCAGATCACCGATCTCCATGATGAAAGCGGTTTTATGCTTCTTCAAATAAGCGTCTTCTCTCTCTTTCGGTGTCTTATCAGGGTACATATCCTCCAGCTCTTGGGTGGTGATAAAGCGAACTTCCTTGGAGAGCTTCACCGGGATGGAAGGATACACCTTAGTGATTTTATCGCAGGTATCCACAATCGCGGATACAATCGCTTTCACGGTCTCTTTTAAGTACTCTTTGTTTCGGGTCTCCGGCGTGATGACCTTTTCCCAGTCCCATTGATCCACATAGACGGAATGCAGGTTTGTCATCTCCTCGTCCCGGCGGATTGCGTTCATGTCAGTGTACAGACCTTCGCCTGCGGGAAAACCATACTGGTAGAGCGCCATCCTTTTCCATTTTGCCAGGGAGTGAACCACCTGGGCGTCTTTTTTGGTTTCCAGAATGTCGAACGAAACAGGACGTTCCACGCCGTTTAAATCATCATTCAGTCCGGTATCCGGATCGACAAACAGGGGAGCGGATATCCGCTTTAAATTGAGCGCCAGAGCCAGCTTATCTTCAAAGCTGCGCTTGATAAGACCGATGGCATCCTGGGTTTCATACAGGCTCAAAGGTGATTTGTAGCCTTCTGGAATGAATGTTTTGCTCATAGTAACACAATCCTTTCAAATATAGTTTCACAGAATTTGCAGGGAGGAATCGGTTCCCTCTGCAAAAGAAAAAAGGCACCGCAGGTGTCTCCACCTACAGCGCCTTTGCTGTGTATGCACACAGTATATACCCATCCATTTTATTTGTCAATACCTTTTTTGAAAAAATGAAATTATTTTTTTATGAAATTGCAAAACTTCTGCTTTTTTTCCGATTTTTTATGAAAAAATGCAAGAAAATTTATAAAATATTAAAAAATCATGCAAAACGTGTTGACAATCTTTCTTCCTGGTATTATAATAAGTGCGTGAACAAAGGCGTTCATCCGAACCGGAGAAGTCTATTTTTATAGCTGTCCGGCTGGGATGAACGCCTTTATTTTTTAGAACGGGGAGGTTGCCACTATGAAAAGAGAAGGGGAAATCAGAATTCCTTCAGGATGTGCTATTTCAGGCATATTCTCAAAATGCGGGGAAAGGATCAACGGGGAAGCGATTGTCAAATCCATTTCAACGATGCATGATCGTTCCAACGGGCTTGGCGGCGGATTTGCTGGTTACGGTATCTACCCGCAGTACAAAGACTTTTATGCGTTTCATGTGTTTTATGACAGCACAAAGGCAAAAGAGGACTGCGAAGCTTTCCTGGAGCATCATTTTGATATCATTAACTTGTCTAAAATTCCCACAAGAAAAGTAAAGGCGATCACAGACGAGCCTCTTATCTGGCGATATTTTGTGAAGCCGCTTCCAACAAAGCTGGAGGCCAGCCAGCTGGACGAGAAAGAATTTGTTGCCAGAAGTGTGATCCGAGTGAACACCCAGATTGCCGGGGCATATGTTTTCTCCAGCGGAAAAAACATGGGAGCTTTCAAAGCGGTGGGTTTTCCGGAGGATGTCGGGGAGTTCTACCGCCTGGATGAGTATGAGGGATATTCCTGGACCGCACACGGCCGTTATCCGACGAATACGCCGGGCTGGTGGGGCGGAGCCCATCCCTTTGCCATGCTGGATTATTCCATCGTGCACAACGGGGAAATATCCTCCTACGACGCGAACCGCCGTTTCATTGAAATGTTCGGTTACCAGTGTACGCTGCAGACGGATACCGAGGTGATCACTTATATTGTGGATTATCTGGTGCGCAAGCAGGGACTGACGATGGAGGAGATGGCGAGCGTTATCGCTGCGCCGTTCTGGTCTACCATCGAGGCAAAAGAGCCGGAGGAGCGGGAAAAGCTCAATTATCTGCGCAACACCTTTGCAAGTCTGCTGATCACAGGACCTTTTTCCATTTTGCTTGGCTTTGAGGGCGGCATGATGGCTTTGAACGACCGCTTGAAGCTTCGCTCCATGGTTGTCGGGGAAAAGGGAGACCGGTTTTATGTGGGCAGTGAGGAATGTGCAATCCGTATACTGGAGCCCAGTCTGGACCGTATTTATGCACCTAAGGGCGGCGAACCGGTTATTGTGAGACTGAACGAGGAGGCAAGAGACAATGTCAATTGATTTTCTGTATCCTGATTATGAGGTAGTCAGGGATCCGAATAAATGTATCGCCTGCCGTGTCTGTGAACGGCAGTGCGCAAATGAAGTGCACAGCTACGATAAGGATTTGAATCGGATGATTGCGGATGACGCCAAGTGCGTCAACTGCCACCGCTGCGTTTCCCTGTGTCCGGTTCGGGCACTTAAGATCGTAAAAACGGATCACACATTTAAAGAGAATGCGAACTGGAATAAGGACAGTATTTCGGAAATTTACCGTCAGGCCGGAAGCGGCGGGGTGCTGCTTTCCTCCATGGGAAATCCGAAGCCCTTCCCAGTCTACTGGGATAAAATTTTAATCAACGCTTCCCAGGTCACCAATCCTTCCATTGACCCGTTGCGGGAGCCGATGGAAACCAAGGTATTTTTGGGAAAGAAACCGGAGAAAATAGAACGAGGAGCGGACGGCAAGCTGAAAAACAATCTGACCCCTCAAATTGAACTGAAGGTGCCTGTCATGTTTTCCGCTATGTCCTACGGTTCTATCAGCTACAATGCGCACGAAAGCCTTGCAAGGGCGGCACAGGAGCTCGGCATTCTCTACAACACCGGAGAGGGTGGCCTTCACGAGGATTTTTATCAATACGGAAAGAATACCATCGTCCAGGTTGCATCCGGCCGGTTCGGCGTTCATAAGGATTATCTGGAAGCGGGCGCCGCGGTTGAGATCAAGATGGGGCAGGGAGCAAAGCCGGGAATCGGCGGCCATCTGCCCGGTGCGAAAATCGTGGGGGACGTTTCCCGGACCAGAATGATTCCGGAGGGATCCGACGCGATTTCCCCGGCACCTCACCACGATATTTACTCCATTGAGGATCTGAGACAGCTGGTCTACTCTCTGAAAGAGGCTACGGAATACAAGAAACCGGTTATCGTCAAGATTGCGGCAGTGCATAATGTGGCGGCGATCGCCAGCGGTATCGCCCGCAGCGGCGCGGATATTATCGCCATTGACGGATTTCGCGGTGGTACGGGAGCTGCTCCCACTCGCATCCGAGACAATGTAGGTATCCCTATTGAATTGGCCCTGGCCAGCGTGGATCAGAGGCTTCGTGAGGAGGGAATCCGAAATAATGTGTCGATTGTCGTAGGCGGAAGTATCCGCAACAGTGCGGATGTGGTGAAAGCGATCGCACTGGGAGCGGATGCGGTCTATATTGCCACGGCAGCGCTGCTGGCGCTGGGGTGTCATCTGTGCCGCAGCTGCCAGATGGGCAGATGTAACTGGGGAATTGCAACCCAGCGGCCGGATCTGGTGCGCAGGCTGAATCCGGAGATCGGATATCAGAGATTGGTCAATCTGGTGAACGCATGGAATCACGAGATCAAAGAGATGATGGGTGGAATGGGGATTAATTCCATCGAGAGTCTGAAGGGAAACCGGCTGATGCTCCGCGGAATCGGACTGAATCAGAAGGAATTGGATATTCTGGGTATCAAGCACGCCGGAGAATAAAAAAGCGTTTGCTGCGGCGTATGTGATATTTTGGTACAGGGGGCTTCCGAGGAGAAGCTATGAAAAAAGAATAAGTTGGCTGAAAGGAGTTTTTTATTATGATGACTGCGATTGTCGGAATCAATTGGGGAGACGAGGGAAAGGGAAGGATGGTGGATCTGCTGTCCAGCGATTATGATATTGTTGTGCGGTATCAGGGAGGAAACAATGCCGGACATACGGTGATCAACCATCTTGGAAAATTTATATTAAACCTGCTTCCCTCCGGTATCCTGCGCCCGGAGGTAGTCAACGTCATGGGAAACGGCATGGTGATTGACCTTGCCCACCTTTGCGGGGAGATGCACCGCCTTCATAAAGCGGGTGTAAAAATAACACCGGACAATTTAAAAATCAGCGACAGGGCGATTATCTGCATGCCTTATCATGTTATGCAGGACTGTCTGGAGGAGGATCGTCTGGGAGACGCCAAGTTCGGCTCCACCCGAAGGGGAATCGCACCGGTGTACGGCGATAAATATTTAAAGAAAGCGCTTCGAATGGGAGATCTTCTCCAGCCCGAAGCCATGAAAAAACGGCTGAAAGGGATTGTGGAGTGGAAGAATCTGACCATCTCAGGTGCTTACGGAGCAGAGAAGATTACAGTGGAAGAGATGATGGAATGGCTGACCAAGCACGGAAACGTGTTAAAAGATTTTATCTGTGATACCGGTATTTATCTGGATGAGGCGGTCAAAGCCGGGAAAAAGGTAATGTTTGAGGCACAGCTTGGTGCTTTGCGCGATATTGATTTCGGCATTTATCCGTTTACCTCCTCCTCCTCTACCATTGCCGCTTATGCGCCAGTGGGCGCCGGTGTCCCCAACCATAAGCTTACGAATACGGTAGGGATCATGAAGGCCTATTCCACCTGCGTAGGGGAAGGTCCCTTCACCGCTGAGCTGTTCGGTGAGGAGGCGGAGGAACTGCGAAAGGCAGGCGGCGAATACGGCGCAGCCACCGGCCGTCCCAGAAGGGTAGGACCTTTTGACGTGGTTGCATCCCGTTACGGTGTGAGAATGCAGGGAGCGGACACCCTGGCGCTGACCAAGATGGACGTTCTGTCCTATCTGGATAAAATTCCGGTGTGCGTCGCCTATGAGATGAACGGCAAACGGACAAACGATTTTCCTTACGGTGAGGATTTGGATAAAGCGAAACCCATTATCGAATATCTGGACGGCTGGAACTGTGATATCAGCGGATGCAGAAAGCTGTCTGACCTGCCGAAAAACGCGGTTGACTATGTCAATTATATCGAAGAAAAGATGCAGTGCCCCGTTGCGTTTATCTCGGTGGGAGCTGATCGGGAAGCATATATAGAGAAAAGGTAAAAGGAAACCGCGGGGTGAGTGAGGTCTCAGTTGTCCGCGGCACAATAAATTGCGGAATGGAGCATGGGTATGAAACGAATCTATGTCAATGAAAAATGGTGTCTGGGGTGCCATCTGTGCGAATATTACTGTGCATTTGCCAATTCCGGCCAGGACGATATGGTAAAAGCACTGAAAAATGTCACCATTCACCCGAGAATTCAAATTGAACAGCGCGGGAATATAAGCTTTGCAGTTTCCTGCCGCCACTGCGAGGAGCCGCTGTGTGTAAAGAGCTGCATTTCAGGCGCTTTGACCCGGGAAAATGGAGTCATCTCCATCAATCCGGACAAATGCGTTGGATGCTACACCTGCATTCTGTCTTGTCCGTACGGCGCGGTAATGCCGTCGGAGAGCGGTGCGATTCAGAAATGTGAGCTGTGCACGAAAAATGCAGGCGGGGAGCCAGCCTGTGTGAAGGGCTGTCCCAATAAGGCCATCGTGTTTGAAGAAAGGCAGGGAGCAGAATGAAATATGTGATCATAGGCAATTCCGCGGCAGCGGTTGGATGTATTGAGGGGATTCGCCAGGAGGATACCAAGGGCAGTATCACAGTCATTGCATCGGAACCATACCATACCTATTCCCGTCCCCTGATCTCCTATTTGCTTTATGGAAAGACGGACGAACAACGGATGAAATACCGTCCCGACAGCTTTTATAAAGAGAAAAAATGTACCGCCATGTTGGGCAGAACAGCCGAAAAGGTGAATGCGGAGGCAAAAAAAGTGATTCTGGACAACGGGGAGGAAATCCCTTACGATAAGCTGCTGATCGCAGCTGGTTCCGCCCCCTTCATCCCTCCCATGAATGGGCTGGAGAAGGTAGAAAAACGCTTTACCTTCCTGTCCCTGGATGACGCAAAGGCTTTGGAAAAAGCAATCTCTGCTGACAGCAGGGTTCTGATTATTGGAGCAGGATTGATCGGTCTGAAATGTGCGGAGGGAATCTGTGACAGAGTCAAGCAGATTACGGTTGTTGATCTGGCGGATCGGATTCTGCCCAGTATATTGGATGAAGAGGGCTCCGGTATTGTGCAGGAGCATATTGAGAAAAAAGGAATTCGGTTCTTTTTGAACGACAGCGCCGCGGAGCTGACAGACGGTCGTGTGGTGCTCAAGAGCGGGACAGAGCTGGATTTTGATGTTTTGGTTGTAGCTGTGGGCGTGCGCCCAAATATCAGCTTGGCGGCAGAAGCGGGCGCTGAGACCGGCAGGGGAATCGTCACAAATAAAAAATGTGAAACGACCCTTCCGGATATTTATGCTGCCGGTGACTGCGCCCAGAGCCATGATATTACCACTGGACAGGACAGGGTGCTGGCTTTGCTGCCCAATGCCTATATGCAGGGGGAATGTGCCGGAATCAATATGGCTGGGGGCGATAAGCGTTATGACAAGGCGATTCCGATGAATGCGATCGGATTCTTTGGTTTGCATATTATCACGGCGGGTACTTATGACGGCGAAGTTTATACGGTAAAAAAAGGACATTCCTATAAAAAATTATTTACCAAAGACAACCGATTAATGGGCTATATTTTGATTGGAGATATTCAGCGGGCAGGAATTTATACTTCTCTGATTCGGGAAAAGACGCCTCTTGATTCCATTGACTTTGACCTGATCAGGGAAAAACCCCAGCTGATGGCATTCTCCAGGAAAGAGCGGAGCCGGGTTTTGGCAAACCGGTAAGAAAGAGAGAAAGGATTGACGGAACGATGAAAATAGATGCCAGCAACATGCATTTTCAGATACTCAACGAGATGGTACGGCAGTCGGATAAGGATGTGACCATCGAAAACTGCATTGGGCAAAGATACATTGGAAGCGGGCAGTCCGGCAAGCATATCACCATAAATGGAACCCCGGGAAACGCCCTTGGAGCTTATTTAAACGGTGCGGATATCACGGTGTGGGGCAATGCGCAGGACGCCACGGGAGATACCATGAACGAAGGCGCCATTGTGATCCACGGCTCCTCCGGGGACGCGACAGGCTATGCGATGCGCGGCGGCAAAATCCTGGTGGAAGGGGACGCGGGCTACCGCGCCGGTATTCATATGAAGTCCTATCAGAATAAAATTCCGGTGCTGATGATTGGCGGAAGGGCAGGGAGTTTTCTGGGAGAATACCAGGCCGGCGGAATCATCATCGTACTTGGGCTGGACGGAGATGGTTCCGCCCCGGTCGGAAATTTCTGCGGAACCGGGATGCACGGCGGAAAAATGTACTTAAGATGCAGGATGCTTCCGAAGAAATTGCCGGGACAGATCGTTGCTGAAAAAGCGACGGAGGAGGATATGGCGCAGATCGATGCGGAATTGGATGCATTCTGCCGTATCTTTGACAAAAAGAAAGAGGAAATTTTGGCGGAATCCTTTTATGTTTTGACGCCAAACACAAAAAATCCTTATAAACAGCTTTATACTTACAATTAAATAGTGTATAATAGAGAAAAAGAAATCAGATGATTCTGGAGGTGTGGGATATGGATTATACCGAAAAAGAAGTGCTGCAGTTTGTCCGGGAAAATGATGTGAAGTTTATCCGCCTGGCTTTCTGTGACATTTTTGGTAACCTAAAAAATATTTCCATTATGGCGGAGGAGTTGCCGAAAGCCTTTGAACACGGAATTTCATTTGATGCTTCCGCCATCCGCGGTTTTTTGAATGTGGAGGATTCCGATCTCCTTTTATATCCGGATCCGGGCACCTTGGAGGTGCTTCCATGGCGTCCCCAGCAGGGTAGGGTAGCACGGTTTTACTGCAGCATCCGTCACCCGGACGGAACGCCGTTTGCCGGTGATTTGCGCAATGCACTCAAGGACAGTGCACAGAGAGCCATTGAGATGGGCTTCCGCTGTAAAATTGGTTCGGAGTGTGAGTTCTATCTCTTTGAGACAGACGAAAACGGGGCGCCCACCAACATTCCGTTTGACAATGCAGGCTATCTGGACGTGGCTCCCATGGATAAAGGGGAAAATGTACGGCGGGAGATTTGCCTGACTCTGGAGGAGATGGGGATTTTTCCGGAAAGCTCTCACCACGAGCAGGGTCCGGGGCAGAACGAGATTGTTTTCCGCTACAGCGATGCGCTTCAGGCGGCGGATAACCTGATTACCTTTAAATCCGTGGTGAAAACAATTGCGGCCCGCAGCGGACTGTATGCAAGCTTTTTGCCAAAGCCGATTCCAAACCGGAGCGGAACAGGGCTTCATCTGAATATCTCCCTCCACAAAAACGGCTTTAATATTTTTAAAAACGATCCCTATGAGCACTCTCAGGAAGCGGAGAGTTTTATTGCCGGTGTGCTGGACAAAGCAAGGGAGATGACGCTGTTTTTAAATCCTCTGACCAATTCCTATGAGCGTCTCGGCAAGTTTGAAGCGCCAAAATATGTGAGCTGGTCTCATCAGAACCGCTCCCAGTTGATCCGTATTCCAGCGGCGGGCGGGGAATATTCCCGCATGGAGCTGCGAAGCCCGGATCCGTCCTGCAATCCGTATCTGGCCTTTCTGTTGATATTGGAGGCAGGAATGCAGGGAATCACTTCAAATTTGTCCCTCTGCAAACCGGCGAATCTGAATTTATACCAAGCGGATAAAGAACAGTTAGCCGGTTTTGCAAAGCTTCCGTCCAATTTGGGGGAAGCGATTGAGGCGGCTTTGGACAGCCGGTTTGTGAGAAATCTGATAGAAGGAAAGACGTTTGAAAAACTGATAGGCATGAAACAGGAAGAGTGGGAAAGATACCAGCTTTCCAATGACCGCGGGACATTTGAAAAAGAGACTTATTTTTATCACATATAAGGATGGTGGAACCCTTGATGGAACAGATTCTTATTGTATCGAGTTCCCCAAAGGCGGCCGCCTTCCTGCAGGATTTTATTCGGGCAGGCGCATTATCCGAACAGATAACCGTTGCGGCAAACGGCGGGGAGGCGCGCAGACTGTTTTCACAACACGAATACGGAATGATTGTGATCAATTCTCCCCTGAAGGACGAATTCGGTCATGAGTTGGCTATCGGCTTTGCGGAAGGTTCCACCGCAGGCATTCTTATGCTGGTCAAAAGTGAGCTGGCAGAAGAAGTGGCGGTTAGGGTTGAGGACTTTGGTATTGTTGTCGTTTCCAAGCCTGTCAACCGTCTCTATCTGCATCAGGCGTGGAAATTGGTTCAGGCATCCCGGCGTCGAATGAGTGGTCTGCAGAACGAAAATGTGAAACTTCGGCAGAAAATGGAGGAAATCAGGGTAGTTGACAGGGCGAAGTGTGTTCTGATTCAATATCTGAACCTGACAGAGCCGGAGGCGCACCGCTATATTGAAAAACAGGCGATGGATCTGCGAAAGACAAGGCTTGAAATTGCGCAGGGAATTTTAAAAACATATGAATATTGACATACGCATTCGCGGAGAATTTGCTATGCTATTAGGGAGGCATATAGAATTGAAACTTTATTTTACCAAAATGCACGGCTGCGGCAATGATTATATTTATTTTAACTGTTTTGAACAGCGGATAACCGATCCTGAAACCCTTGCAGTGAAGCTGTCCGATCGGCATTTCTCTGTCGGAGGGGATGGAATTGTTCTGATCGGTCCCTCCGGAATTGCGGACGCAAAAATGCGGATGTTCAATGCGGATGGCAGCGAGGGGAAAATGTGCGGCAACGCGATACGCTGCGTGGGGAAATATCTTTATGACAACGGGATCGTGGAAAAAGAGCAGATTACCGTAGAAACCTTAAGCGGCGTCAAAGTGCTTCAGATGTTTCGGAAGGACGGGAAAGTGGATGAAGTTAAGGTGGATATGGGAAAAGCGGAATGGAGCGCACCTCTGATACCCGTGAACACCAGCAAGCCAGAGGTGGTTGCGGAACCTTTTCTGATAGACGGAACCATGTACAGTATCACCTGTGTTTCCATGGGAAATCCACACTGTGTTGTTTTTGTGGATGATGTGGAAAACATTCCGATAGAAAAGATTGGTCCTCTTTTCGAAAACGATCCTTTGTTTCCGGAGCGGATCAATACGGAATTTATCCAGGTTGTGGATAAAAAAACGCTGAAAATGCGTGTCTGGGAACGTGGAAGCGGAGAAACTTGGGCTTGCGGAACCGGTGCGTGCGCATCGGCGGCGGCGGCTATCCGCAACGGATTCTGTCAGGAAAACGAAGAAATTACGGTGAAACTGCGGGGCGGAGATTTAAAAATTCAGGTTTCCGGCAATACTGTAACTATGACGGGCAAAGCGGAAAAAGCGTTTGAAGGATTTGTCGAGACGGTGTCGTAAAACAAAAGCGGGCAGACAAGAATGGCTCAATAAGGGAAATTTATCCACTGTATAAGGAGAAAATAGAATGAGAGATTATCAAAAGGAACTGGAAAAAAGGGTCACCTTTATCAAAAAGGCATTAAAGGAGGCGCATGCGGACGGAATTGTGTTTGGTAACAGTGGCGGGAAAGACAGCGCGCTGGTCGGAATTCTGTGCAAAAAAGCCTGTGATAACGTGCTGGGGATCATGATGCCTTGCCAGTCCAAACGAAATTTTGAGGAGGACATGGCAGATGGCAGGGCGGTTGCGGAGCAGTTCCAAATTGAGACGGTTGCCATGGATCTGACAGCGGTGAAAGAAGAAATGATAAAAGCGCTCGGAACTCTTACGGATATCTCGCCGATGGCAAGTGCAAATATTGCGCCCCGTCTCCGTATGACGGCTTTGTACGCGGTGGCTCAGACCAGAAACAGTCTGGTTGCGGGAACCGGAAATGCTAGTGAACGGTATATGGGCTATTTCACAAAATGGGGAGACGGAGCCTGTGATTTTAATCCGATTGCCGATCTGACGGTGACTGAGGTTTTTGAATTTCTCCGTTTTCTAAATGCGCCGGTCTCCATTATCGAAAAGGCGCCTTCCGCGGGTCTGTTTGAAGGACAGACAGATGAGAAAGAAATGGGGGTAACCTATCGGGAAATTGACACGTTTATGGAAGAGGGGACGGGCTCTTATACGTCGGTTGAAAAGATAAAAGCAGCCCATGCCAGAAGCGAGCATAAACGGGTCATGCCAAAGCTGTATGAGGAATAAACAGAGCTCGAAGGAGGTTATCAATTGAATATCAATCAGAACTACAATAAATTGGAACAGAGTTATCTGTTTTCTACCATAGCAAAAAAAGTGGCGGATTTCAGCGCTGCAAATCCACGGGAAAAAATCATCCGCATGGGAATCGGCGATGTGACGCTTCCGCTCTGTGACGCGGTTGTCCGTGCAATGCAGGAAGCGGTTTCGGATATGGGGAAAAAGGAAAGTTTTCATGGATATGGTCCGGAACAAGGCTATGACTTTTTAAAAAATGCCGTTGCCGGCTATTACGCCCAGAGAGGCATTGGCTTGGATAACAATGAAATTTTTATCAGTGACGGTGCAAAGAGTGATCTAGGCAATATCCTGGACTTGTTTGCAGTGGATAATACGGTTTTAATCCCCGATCCGGTCTATCCCGTTTATGTGGATACCAATGTTATGGCGGGCAGAACAATCGTCTATATGGACGCCAATGAGGAAAATGGATTTTTACCCTTGCCGGATGAAAGCGTGAGAGCGGATATCATCTATCTTTGCTCACCAAATAATCCGACCGGTGCTGTTTACAGCCATGACGCACTGAAAAAATGGGTGGATTATGCGCTCGGAAATCATGCGATTCTTTTGTTTGATGCAGCTTACGAGGCGTTTATCAGCAACTCGGAGCTTCCGAGAAGCATTTATGAGATAAAAGGCGCGGAGAAATGCGCCATTGAATTCTGTTCTCTGTCCAAAACAGCAGGATTTACCGGAACCAGATGCGGATATACCATTGTACCAATGACACTGGAAGCAGGCGGAGCATCTCTAAACCATATGTGGCTTCGCCGTCAAACCACAAAATTTAACGGGGTTCCCTATATGGTTCAGAGGGGTGCTGCTGCGGTCTTTTCCAAAGAGGGACAGATGCAGACCAGAGCCGCGATCGATTATTACAAGGAAAACGCGCGGCTGATTGCATCTGCAATGCAGAAGATGGGGATTTGGTACACTGGAGGAGAGAACTCCCCGTATATCTGGCTTAAGTGCCCGGATGACATGACATCTTGGGAATACTTTGATTATCTGCTGACCGAAAAGAAGGTGGTAGGTACGCCCGGTGCCGGTTTCGGAAAAAACGGGGAAGGTTTTTTCCGCCTAACCGCATTCGGAGACCGCGAAAACACGGCAGAGGCAGTGAAACGCCTTCTCTCTTAACGGAGGAAAGAAATCATGATTGAAAAGCTTATTCAGGAAATGATCGCCTATGACAAGGGCGATCCCAAACGGGTAGGGCACTTTCTGAAAGTATACGGGTATGCCAAAACAATCGGAAGGCTGGAGGAAATTCCTGCACCCACGCAGGAGATTTTGGAAGCGGCTGCGGTCACCCATGATGTGGGAATTCGCGCGTCCATCCAAAAATATGGTTCAGACGCCGGGAGTTATCAGCAGATAGAGGGACCGCCGATTGCAAAGACAATGCTTCAAAAACTGCAGTTCCCGCAAGGGATGACAGAAAGAGTGTGTTATCTCATTTCTCGTCATCATACCTATGAAAAGATAGATGGATTGGATTATCAGATATTGGTGGAAGCTGATTTTTTGGTGAACATCCATGAAAATCAGATGAAAAAAACGGAGATAGAAACGATTCGGAGCAAGATCTTTCGCACGGAAGCCGGCATAAGATTTTTGGAATTGCTCTATGCTTAAAGTCGAATCCCATATGGTCTTCACGGCGAATCTTTCGAAATGGTATGTCAGAATGCTCCCAAGTCAATCGACTGGGAGCATTTTTTGTTCTATGTATACTTTCATAATTACTTAGGAAAATTTCTTTGGAATCCGTATTTTATACCAAGTAAGCGGTGGGAAGAAAGAAGGTACAGGCTGTCACTTTCCCGTTGAATTGCATGGAGAGATGGACGATATGCGCATGAAGAGGAATGGGAAAACGGCAGGTCACAGGTTTAAATTCAGCTGTGACTCGCTGTGCGATAGGTTGATGGAATTTTTTTAAGAGCATCCCCTCCTCGTTATAAAAATCGGCGGTTAAAATGATATTGGACGCTTCCACGGCACGGATGTAAAATCCCCATACAACAGCGCTTTTTCCGGCAACTACAATAGGGGGATCATAAGCTATTAAACCGGGTTCCGGAGAGGTTTCCATCCGTGAAATACTGCAGGTTCGGTTTCCTTGATAAATTCTCTTGTCATAGGTAAGTCCGTTTCCCGAAAAATACATAGGGTTTCCGTCGGGACCGGGACGCCATTGCGGATTCATAATCAGGTTTTCCATAGCTGCCTCCTAGTTTTTGAAGTTTGGCACAGCAAAAAAAGTAGAACAAGATGAAATGCTTTTCCGCACACTGTGCGCAAAAGCCATAATACAAGCATTTTAACCTTGTGAAGCGGGAGGGCATATAGCAAGGTTCTATTTCTGTTATTAATATATGAGCTTTCCTATCCTTTTGTGAGAAAATAAGAAAGTTTTCTCCCGAAAAACAATAGGCTCGCTTGGCATGCTGTTTTTTGAAACATACAATTAAGCATTAGGGAGTCGAACCCTATATGCCCTGCACTTGTTAAACTTTCGCCTTTTCGGATTGTCGGTCTTGCAAGGCGTCAGCCTTGCTGCACCCTTACGCACCAAAAAAACGAATTGCTCGAAAGATTCCTGCATGCAGGGTCGCAGAGTTTCCACAGAGCAAATTTTTTGTAAGACAAGGAAAAAGCGCAGATCATCCTGACGGATTGACGAGCATTTTGACGTAGGATTGCGGGAAATTTGCCTGTGAAAACCATATTGTGTTCGACTCTCTAATGCTTACCCACGATTCCGCCCAACTGCATATGTTCAATAAGGGCTTGCCCCGTCATTCAACGAGGACAAGGGCACTGCATAGCAGTGCCGTGCTAAGCGTGAGAATGCACTCCCGCTTAGCGCGGATATGGAACCCGCCGCTTTAGAGGCGGGGGACATCTTGCCCGCAGTTATAAAAAAAGCGCCGGATATGAAATCCGACGCTCATTTATGCGATATAAATTATTTGTTGTCAACACCGTAAGCATAGTTGATCAGGTCAACAACCTTGTTGGAATAACCCCATTCGTTGTCATACCAGGAAACCAGCTTTACAAACGTATCAGACAGTGCAATACCTGCTTTAATATCAAAGATAGAGGTATGCGGATCATGGATGAAATCGGAAGAGACAACAGCATCGTCAGTATAAGCCAGGATACCGTTGAGCTCGCCGTCAGCAGCCTCTTTGACAGCGGCAACGATCTCGTCGTAGGTAGCCGGTTTTTCCAGTGTACAAGTCAGGTCTACAACCGAAACGTCAGCTGTCGGAACACGGAAGGACATACCAGTCAGTTTCCCGTTCAGCTCAGGAATAACTTTACCAACTGCTTTTGCCGCACCGGTAGAAGAAGGAATGATATTGAAAGCAGCGCCTCTGCCGCCTCTCCAGTCTTTTTTGGAAGGACCGTCAACGGTTTTCTGGGTAGCGGTTGTTGCATGAACGGTTGTCATCAGACCTTCTTTCAGGCCGAATTTGTCATTTACAACTTTCGCCAGAGGAGCCAGACAGTTTGTTGTGCAGGAAGCGTTGGAGATAATTGTCATGTCAGAAGTATATTTGTCATTGTTAACGCCCATTACAAACATCGGAGCATCAGCGGAAGGAGCTGTGATAACAACTTTCTTCGCACCAGCCTGGATATGTGCATTTGCTTTTTCTGTGGTTGTGAAAACGCCGGTTGCTTCTGCAATATATTCAGCGCCGCAATCTTTCCACGGAATTTCTGCAGGGTTCATAGCAGCATATACAGCGATTTCTTTGCCGTTGACAACCAATTTGTCGCCTTTTGTAGCAACGTCGCCTTTGAACTGGCCATGTACGGTATCATATTTGAGCATATATACCATATAATCCAGATCGATAAACGGATCATTGATACCTACGATATCAACTTTGCCGCTTTCCATTGCCGCTCTGAAAACCAGACGGCCGATTCTACCAAAACCATTAATACCAACTTTTGCAGCCATGATTTTGAACCTCCTAAGTTTATTAATTAAATTATTTCAACTTAAACTATTTTACTACAAATAAAAAGAATTTTCAAGTATTTTGTTAAAAAATTAACTCTTTTCCTGCATAATTTACAGTCCTTAATGATTTGAACAAATAAAAGGCTTAAGTAAGTCGAATCCAATATGTCCTGTACTTGTTTCATCCCGCGATATGTTCTCATTCAGAAATTTTTCGGTTATTGCCAAAGCAGATATGGTTATAGTATAATACATATGGAACATAATATACATCAGAAATGGATGGAATCAAAAAATGAAAATTGGCAATTTTGAAACAGAAAACAATCTTTTTCTTGCACCGATGGCAGGTATTACCGATCTGGCTTTTCGTACGGTGTGCCGAGAGCAGGGAGCAGGACTTTTATATACGGAGATGATAAGTGCAAAGGCACTTTGTTATCAAGATAAAAAGACAAAAGAATTGTTAAAGACCAATGAATCGGACACGCCCCTCTGCGTCCAGATTTTTGGCAGTGAACCGGATATTGTGGCGGAGGGAGGAAAAAGGATCGAGGAAATGGGATTTTCGATGCTGGATTTGAATGCGGGCTGTCCCGCTCCTAAAATCACGAAAAACGGCGAAGGTTCCGCTCTGATGAAATCCCCCTGTCTCTTGGGACAAATTGTTGAAAAATTGGTCAAATCAGTATCCATTCCAGTCAGTGTAAAGATACGTGCCGGATTTGACGGGGAATGTGTCAATGCGGCAGAATGTGCAAAGATTGCTGAAAACAGCGGAGCCTGCGCGGTTACGGTGCATGGACGTACCAGAGAACAGTTTTATTCCGGCACTGCCGATTTGGAGATTATCCGAAAAGTGAAGGAGTCAGTGTCGGTTCCCGTGACGGGAAACGGAGATATTACGGATAGTGTTTCTGCTCGCAGAATGCTTGAACAAACGGACTGCGACGCCATTATGATAGGCAGGGCGGCTTTGGGAAATCCGTTTGTTTTTGCAGAGATTGAAGCCGGTCTTATGGGAGTGCCATATTCCGCTCCGTCCATTTCGGAAAAGATGGAGGTAATGCTTCGGCAGATGGAGCGAATGCTTCAGTATAAAGGAGAACATCTTGCCGTGCTGGAAGCCCGCAAGCATCTTGGATGGTATCTGAAAGGAATCCGCAATTCCAAACGGCTGAAAGAAAGGGCGAATCAGGTAAAAAGCCTGAAGGATATGAAGGAAATTATAAAAATGGTTTTCGAACAAACAGAAGAAAAGGAATCCGAAAGAGATTGATAGAATCTCAGAGTAATACGAAAAAAGGAGCGCGCCGCGGAATCCGTCTCCGCGGCGCGCTCCTTTTCAGGACGCAATCCTTTTTCGGCACGCGGCCGTGCCGGTTAAGTACTTTTTAGCAGCAGCAGTTGTTAGTGCAGCCGTTATTAAAGCCGCCGAATCCGTTGCCGCAGAACAGAATGAGTATTACCGCGATAATGATAATCCAAACCCAAACATCGTTTCCACCGAAGCCATTGTTACAGCAGCAATTGTCGGACATTCCGAAGTTGCCGCATCCGCAAGATAAATCTGACATGTCAATCCTCCTTACTTAATTAGCAGTCGCAACCGCATCCACAGCCGCATCCGCAGTCATTATTTCTTTCATTTCTGCAGCCGCCGCAGCAGAACAGCAAAATGAACAGGATGATGAACCATAATAATGAGTCGTCTTTGCAACCAAATAACATTGAATTTCACTCCTTAATAAAATAATATGAATTTTTTTAATTTTTTCCTCTTGCTGTGCTCAATAATAATTTATGTGAAAACCATTTTTTTGTTACACAAATTGACTTTGAAATAAAAATATGTTTTAATAAAACTATCTTAATTCAGGCCTGTAAAAGTACATAACGGGCAAATGGAGGAATGGCATGAAAGTTCTTATTCTGACCATAACCGCCGGTCATGGGCATAACCAGACGGCGGGTGCAATTTATAACTATTTAAAAACGGCGGGGCATGACGCGCTGACGCTGGATGCCTATGAATACATCAATCCGGTGCTGAAGGACTCCATCAATTATGGCTATCTGATCTCCACTTCGATTTCTCCCAAAGTATATGGAAAATTTTACAGGCTTGCTGAAACGAAGGAGAGGGCGGATTCTCCAGTGTCTCTTCTGAAAATCACCAATTCGATTCTGGCAAAAAAAATCCAATCTTTTTTAGATGAATACCGCCCTGATGTTATTATATGCACCCATGTATATGCAGCTCTTTTAATTTCCTATTTAAAAGGACATGGATATACGATTCCAACCATTGGGATCATAACCGATTTCACCCTGCATCCCTATTGGGATGAAACAGATATTGACTATTACGTGCTGGCAAATGAAAGCTTGATTCATCAGGCTGTAAAAAAAGGATTGCCCAAAGAAAAATTATTACCTTTGGGGATTCCGATTCACCCCAAATTTTCTGTGAAAAGTGAAAAATCCTCTGCCCGAAAATCTTTGGGAATCGAGGACAAAACAACACTTCTGGTTATGAGCGGTTCAATGGGGTATGGAAATATTGCAAAAAATATCAAGCTTTTGCTGGACATGGAAGAGGATTTTCAGATTATATCCGTCTGCGGCAACAATAAAAGTGCAAAAAAGAAAATCGATAAGCTGGTGCAGAAAAAACGCGTTTACAATTTTGGATTTGTGACAAATGTTGATACCCTGATGGATGCAAGCGATATTATTGTTTCAAAACCCGGCGGCTTGACTACTTCGGAAGCTTTGGCAAAGGGCTTGCCCATGGTCATTGTATCCCCTATCCCGGGGCAGGAGGAGCGGAATACAGAATTCCTGGTGAACAATGGACTTGCCAGAGCCGTGACGAACACTTACCCCATTGATGAAGCGGTTTACCAGCTGCTGCACGATCACAAAAAATTAAAAATCATCAGCGAGAACATTGCGCTGTTTAAAAAGCCGCACGCGACAAAAGATTTGGTGGATTTTATCTCCGATCATTTTTAAAAGCAGTGCATGAAACCGATCAAGTTTGGGCAGGATAGATGATACCTCCCAATAAATTAAAATAGAAGGGAAGAAGAGTGATACGCATCGGCGGTCGCTCTTCTTCTTTTCTATGCCAAATGAATCTTTTCAGCTGCATATTGAGCTTCTGCTGAAATCCTTTTTGCAGAATGAAAAATCATTCATATTGAAATTTAGAAAGAAATATGGCATAATAGATATAACCTCGCCGAATATGTCCGCGCATCTTCGGGCGGATCGTCTCCGCCGCTGAATGCAGAGGGCAGCTTTTAGCTCCGCGGGGTTAAAACGCTTTTAAGAAAGTTTTTGCTTTGCAAAAAGCGTTTGCCTTGTTATAAATATGCCTGGACTCTAAAAACTGTCCGGCATATTATTTTAATTTTACATATAGGGGGATTTGTTATGGAAAAAGAAAGAGGCAGTTTTACGGGGAAAATTGGTTTTGTCCTAGCCGCTGCCGGATCAGCGGTCGGTCTGGGAAATATATGGCGTTTTCCTTATCTGGCGGCAAAGTACGGAGGCGGTATTTTTCTGCTGGTATATCTGATCTTAGCCATTACATTTGGCTTTGCTCTGATGACAGCCGAGATCGCGCTTGGAAGAAAAACAGGGCTAAGCGCAATTGGTGCTTTTCGCGCGCTGAATAAAAAATATTCTTTTGTGGGTTATCTGGCGTCCATCGTGCCAATGATTATCCTGCCGTATTATTCCGTTATCGGCGGATGGGTTACCAAATATCTTGTGGCTTTTGTCAGCGGGCAAACCTCTCTTGCGGCTGGAGACAGTTACTTTACCGATTTCATTGCTCAGCCGGTAGAACCGGTTCTTTGGTTTTGCCTGTTTATCGGGCTGACAGCAATTGTCGTGCTGTTTGGCGTGGAAAAGGGCGTGGAGAAGGTCAGCAAAATTATGATGCCGGTTTTGGTTGTTCTCTCCATTTTTATCGCTGGATATTCGGTATTTTTGCCGGGAGCTATGGAAGGTGTACTTTATTATATTACGCCTGATTTCAGTAAATTTTCCGCAACCACAGTGCTTGCGGCGATGGGGCAGCTCTTCTATTCCATGTCTCTTGCAATGGGCATTATGATCACTTATGGTTCTTATATGAAAAAAGACGTCAATTTGAACTCTTCTGTAAAACAAATCGAAATCTTTGATACGGGAATTGCTTTTCTGGCTGGTTTGATGATTATACCCGCGGTTTTTGTATTTTCCGGAGGGGATGAAGCAGCCTTGGGGAAGGGACCTGGACTGATGTTTGTCACTCTTCCTAAGGTGTTTGAAAGCATGAGGGGCGGAACTTTTGTCGGAGCAGCGTTTTTCCTTTTGGTTCTGTTTGCCGCGTTAACTTCCTCCATCTCGCTGATGGAAACGGTAGTTTCGATTTTTCAGGATAAGCTGAAATGGAACCGGAAGTTTACCTGTATTGTTGTTTTGATAGGATGCATATTGATTGGACTTCCGTCCTCATTAGGATTCGGCGTTTGGGAGAATGTGAAGATAATCGGTTTGTCCTTCCTTGACTTCTTTGATTTTATCAGCAACAGTGTTTTGATGCCTATTGTGGCTTTCTTAACCTGCATCTTTGTCGGTTATGTGATTAAGCCGAAAACGCTGATTGATGAAATCAAGCTTTCTTCCGATTTTAAACGGGAAAAACTGTTTGTTGTTATGATTAAATATGTTGCGCCTATCTGCATTGTTCTCATTTTAATTTCATCCGTGCTGGATGTATTAGGTATATTTAAAATTTAAAATTTTTAGTACAAAAAGAAAGAATTCCCGCCTTCTTGCAGGGGGATAGCAAAGAAAGATTCTATCGGATAAAAACAATAGAGACAGTTGAAATTGACTGTCTCTATTGTTTTACAGGCCATTTTTTGAAATGTTTTGGAAAACATATCCAACTTTCTATCCTGTCAAAAAAGAGGAACCTTTCACAGGTTCCTCTCAGCCTGTCGAAAAAGTCCAGTATACACTGGGCTTTTTTGCGTATGTGTGGTAAAATAAAGATAAGAAAAGACTGGGGAGGGACGGCGTGTGCTAGCAAAAGAGCAGGAATTGCGCAGAAATGTAGTAGAAATCCTATGTTTGGAGGAGCTGGTTCCATCGGAGCATCTGCTGCGGCAGATTGACAGCGCGGTGGATTTTACGCATCTGTACGACTTGGTGGATGCGCTTTACAGCCGCGACAACGGCCGTCCCAGCATTGACCCGGTGGTATTGTTCAAAATTGTGTTCATCCAGCACCTGTACGGCATCCCCTCGCTGCGCCGTACCATGCAGGAGATTGGCATGAACATCGCATA
>NZ_JAHLPV010000042.1 GCF_018918095.1 Acetivibrio sp. MSJd-27
CGTTTTTCTTTTCTGCGCTCCCTTTTTAACAGATTATGCACAGGTCGATCTCCTGTTAGTCCTAATACCTTTTCTATTTCTTTATGTGTCATCCCTTGGTTGAGCATTTCTTTAATTTGCGGCAATAGTTCTAATGTGTGTTGATATTTTCTCGACATATCATTAACCCCCTACTTGTAGTATTATCCTACAATAGGGGGCTTTTGTCTATTGTCCGTTTTTACTGGACTTGTTCAATGTGGTATCCGGGGGTTTTAAAGTAAATAAGTTTCATTGTGCCGGAAGATATTTATTTGTGGACAATAATATCTGTCAATTCAAGATTTTTTGTGATGAAATGCTCCTTCATCTCTTGCGGAGCGGAATAGTCGGTTGAGAGATATTTTTTGTTATCGTCGGCAAAGACAGTCGTCATGATGCAATCTTCACTGATTTTGTCCTGTGCCATAATACTGCCAATGAAATTTGCGCCAGAGGAAACGCCAACACCGATTCCCAATTTTTCCGATAGCATTCTGGCCATGACAATGGAGTCACCGTCATCTACAGACACCACATCACTTAGCTCATTCAGTTTCAGAATGCTTGGAATAAATTCGTCTGAGATTCCCTGAATACGATGTTTTCCCACTTTATAACCGGTGGACAATGTGGGGGAATTTAAAGGCTCCAGCGGAAAGGCACGAAAATCGGAATTATACTCTTTCAGCCTTTTGCCGATTCCCATAACAGTGCCGCCTGTTCCAACACCAGCAACGACACCGTCCGCTTTCAGTCCGAGTTTGCCGAGTTGACGGGCAATCTCAAGTCCTGTGGTGACATAATGTGTTTCTATATTGTCGTTATTGGAAAACTGACGAGGTAAAAACACTCCGCCTTGCTTGGCCAGTTCTTCCGTCATACGAATAGAGCCTAGAAAGCCGCCTTCTTCACGGGAAACCAGCCTTACCTCCGCACCGTAGCTTTGCATCAGGTTAATCCGTTCACGGCTCATCCAGTCCGGCATGTAAATGATGACTTTATGGCCCAGATAACTTCCCAAGGCAGAAAAGGCGATTCCCGTATTGCCGCTGGTAGCCTCGGCAATCATGTCGCTTTTCGCAATCGTTCCTTCCTTGTAAGCTTTCTTTAAAATATAAAGGGCAACCCGGTCTTTGATGCTGCCTGTTAAATTATAAGCTTCCGCTTTTGCAAAAATTCTTCTTTTTTTTCCTTTATATAGAAAATGAATTTCCAGAAGTGGTGTATTTCCAATCAATGGAGATATTCGGTCAAATTTTTCGATTGTCTGCATAATCAATGTCCCTCTTTGTTTCATCAATATTCATTCAATAAGGAGCTTAGCTCCGACATTCAACGGAAAATAATGATATCCCCGCTGAATGGAAGACGTGATTCTCCCGCCTTGGAGAGGCGGGAACATCTTGCTTGTTGTTATATTATATCATAATCGGAAAGAAAATTTCCACTTTTTCGTTTAAAAACAGAGAAAAAATCAAAAAAGAGTCTTTTTTTCCTCGATTCCAGCAATTGTGGAAGATAACTTTATATGGTATAATATACATAAGGCATATTATACAGCTATGTCTAAGCTTCTCATCCGGAACAAGTCCGAACAACCGAGGACAATGATACTATAAAAATCTCTGCTTGGACGCCTTTATGAAACAATGAGAACGAAGGCTTTTTATTCGGAAAGATGTAAAAATAATGCGTATGATGAATGTTTTGCCGAAAGAAAGGAAAATAGAATGTCAGAATTAACAACAGGGTATCTGTTTCCGAAAGAAAAACTGAAAAGATTGATTTTTCCATTGATTATTGAACAAACACTTGCCATAACGGTAGGAATGGCGGATACTATGATGATTTCTTCCGCAGGGGAAGCGGCGGTTTCCGGAGTTTCCTTAGTAGATATGATTAATGTAGTGCTCATTAATATTTTTGCGGCACTGGCTACTGGCGGAGCAGTCATAGCGTCTCAGTATATTGGAAGCAGAAATAGCCAAAAAGCCTGTGAGGCAGCCAAACAGCTTTTGATTGTCACCATTGGAATTTCTTTTCTTATTATGGGACTGACGATAGCATTTCGCCGGCCTTTGCTGCGTCTGTTTTTCGGCAATATTCATGAGGATGTAATGACAAACGCTCTTTTGTATCTGTTTATTTCATCTTTGTCCTATCCATTTTTAGCTCTATACAACTCCTGTGCCGCTTTGTTTCGTTCCATGGGGAATTCAAAAATTTCTATGAAGATTTCTCTGCTAATGAATGTGATCAATATCACAGGAAATGCGGTTTTCATTTTTGGATTTCAAAAAGGAGTTGCGGGAGCTGCAATTGCCTCCTTGATTTCCAGAATTGTAGCGGCGGCGGTTATGCTGAAATTACTTTGCAATCAAAAGAATGAAATACATATTTCCTTCCAGGAGAAGTGGAAACTTGATTTTTCGATGATGAAACGAATTTTACGGATCGGAGTACCAAATGGATTGGAAAATAGTTTTTTTCAACTGGGAAGAGTTATTGTTGTAAGTATTATCGCTTCCTTTGGCACCGTTCAGATCGCGGCAAACGCAGTTGCGAATAATTTGGATTCATTGGGCTGTATTCCAGGACAGGCAATGAGTTTGGCGGTTATCACGGTAGTGGGACAGTGCATTGGTGCTGGAGATGTAAAACAAGCTATTTATTATACGAAAAGGCTGCTTCGGTTTACCTATGTGCTCATGATCGGCTTAAATACAATGATTCTGATTGCATTGCCATGGATTTTAAAGATCTACAATCTATCCGAAGAAACGATTCAGCTTGCCACAATTCTGATTGTAGTGCATAATGCGGCGGCCATGATACTGTGGCCGTTGTCATTTACGCTTCCCAACGCACTTAGAGCAGCAAATGATGTAAAGTTTCCAATGATTGTCTCCGTTTTTTCAATGCTGACATTTCGGATTGCTTTTAGTTATATCTTGGGGAGCTATTTTCATCTGGGTGCAATTGGCGTATGGATTGCAATGATTATGGACTGGGTGTTTCGAGTGACTTGTTTTGCAGGACGTTTTCACAATGGAAAATGGAAAACGTTTAAAACAATATAAGTTGATGGCAGTACATAATTATGCAAATTTCCATCTAAAATTCTTGACAGAACCCTGAAACAAATGCGAATGTGCATCATAAGCGTTTCATCTTGTTATATGAATAGTAAAATGTCTTCTGCCTTTCTGTGAGGAATGGCATACTCTTTTTTAGCGCGAGGACTATTCCTGCTAAATCTTTGCAAAATGCGGCAATTCCTCTTATTGAACCTTGCAATACATGTTCCCTTACCGTCAGATTCAAACTTATCAACAAACAGCGGGTAAATAACTCTTGTTACTCAAGAGGAAAGTGTTTTTATGAAATGTTTTTCCACGAGTGTCGAAAAGCGTCGCATTACGTAGGTTGCGGTGAAGTACAAAAAGGTATATAAATAAATAGAGAATAAGAAGAAGGAAAAATAAAAAGTGGGGGAATATGATGGATAGGATTCGTGTATTAGTAGTGGAAGATAATACAGAAATGTGTGATATCTTTGAGAATTATCTTCCATTGACAACGGAACTGGAACTATGCGGGGTTGCAAAGGATGGGGAAGAAGGACTTCGTAAAATTTTCGAATTAAAACCGGATGTTGTTCTTCTTGATATTATCATGCCTAAACTGGATGGGATTTCTGTGTTGGAAAAGCTGCAGACAAATCCGCCGGAAAAGATGCCTTGCATTATTGTCATGTCGGCTGTCGGGCAGGAAAGATTTACAGCACGAGCCTTGGAACTGGGAGCAAGCTACTATTTTATAAAGCCTTTGAGCCTGGAGGACATCTGCCGCAGGATTTCTTTTATCATAGCACCTGCTTCTGCATGCAATGTACCGGCACATGATATAGAGGGAATGATTTCTCAGGAAGTGATTGAACTGGGAGTTCCGACAAATATCCTGGGATTTAAATATATTATTGAAGCGGTGGAACTTCTAATCAGAGGAAAGATGAGCTATCCCATCTCAAAACAGATTTATGCTCAAATTGCGCAAAACAACCGTACAACAGTGGAGTGTGTGGAAAGTGCTCTTCGAAAAACGATTAGCCGTATATATGAAAGTCAAAGTCAAAAAATTCAGGCGCTCACACATGAAGAGAAGAAGCCCAGCAATGCTCAATTTTTAACTGCTTTAGCAGAAAATATTAAACAGAAAAGGCGGTTATCCTATGTCTAGCCCGCTGATGGATAAATTGGATTTGTCAATGGAGGAAGCATTTTCTCTATCTCAGAAAGTAGGTAATGTAGGAAGTTGGCTTTTCCTTATGGAAAGCCGTGAATTTAGCTGGTCAGATGAAGTTTATGCAATTTACGGACTGCCGCTGGACACGCCTCTTACCTGTGAACTCTATCATTCTATCATTCATCCGGAGGACTGCTTGCTGGTGAAACAGAATTTTACATCCATCTTTATGCGGAAAACTTATACCTCAATTCATAGAGTGGTAGCGGGTGAGAAAACAAAATGGGTGGAAGATCGCGGACAGTTGAGAAAAAATGAAAAAAAAGGTTATACCTATGTCATTGGCATGGTACATGATGTTACATGGATGAAAGAACAGCAAATCAGCATTGACCGCCGGTGGTTTGAATTTAATGTGATTACAAGTTATTTGGCGAAAACTGCTAATACTGGAGATATGGAATCTATTATAAGAAATGTGAAACATACAATACGAAAAATCATGGATATAGAAGTTGTTGTTCTTTTTGTTTCATTCAAAGGAGTTTATAATATGATTTCTTCCGAAGATGAGAATAATTATCATTTTTATCTAAATCAGGAAGACGAACACTATCTTGCTTTTCAGACATTAAATCGCGGACGGAAGCTTCATGTGCAGATTTCAGATTATCCGCATCCTGAAAGCAGAGAGAGGCTTAAACGGTTGGGAGTGAAATCAGTTTGGGGGATGCCGCTGATAAATGGCGGAGAAGTTATCGGAGGCTTATCTGTTGCCCTGAAAAGGGAGGAGCCCTATGAAAATGAGATTTGGTTTTTGGAAACGCTTGGCGACTACCTGTCTGCACAGCTGAAGAATGCGATCCTCTATCATCAGTTAAAGCAAGAATTAGAGGAGCGGATAAGATCCGAAGAGAAAAACAGGGAGCTGCAGGAATTTGTGAAGATTGAAAAATTGCGCTCTGAAATATTTATGAATGTGTCTCATGAATTCAAAACACCTTTGAATGTCATTTTGTCTACTGTAGAATTGGTAAAGGCTAAATTGCACCATCAGACAAAATCATGTGATTTGGAAGAGTATAAGCGCTATGCTGACTATGTTGAGCAGAATGCATACCGTTTATTGAATCTAACAGTCAATTTAATGGATTCTGCAAAGCTGCATCATGGAGTGCCAGATTCTTTTTTTAAAAACTGCGATTTGATAGAAATTATTTCAGGGATAACGGATTCTGTCAGTCCCTATGCGGCAAACCGGAATATCGGGCTTCAATTTATTTCAAAAATACAGGAAGCCCACTATTTGGTGTGTGACAGAGAAAAAATAGAACGAATTCTTTTAAATTTGTTATCCAACGCAATTAAAAATACCCCTTTAGGGGGGACGATCGCTGTGTCACTTTGGGAGGAAGAAGAATACTTTTATATCTCTGTGGAGGACAATGGCATAGGAATTCCGGAGGAAATCCTGCCTTTTATTTTTGATAAATTTAAAGTGGGTTATCATGGTTTATCCAGGCAGAGCGAAGGAAGCGGGATCGGCCTATCCATTGTAAAAGAATTGGTTAAAATACATGGGGGGACAATTCGGGCGGATAGCCTGGTAGGAAAGGGAACAAAAATAGTATTCAATCTTTCAAAGAGTTTAAAACCTTCTGTAGGTTTTGCTTCTTCTTTAAACCATAACTCTTTGGATAAGACCAGACTAAAAATGGAATTTTCAGATGTGGAATGAGGATATTTTTAGAAGGAACCGCTATGTCATGATAACCGTCTTACAGAAGAAAATGCGGGGAGGAAAATAAGATGGAGGAAAAGTGTACATGCCGCCGGAAAGGCTGTAAAAGACATGGAAACTGTGCGGCGTGCAGGGAATATCATAGAACATGTGAGCGCTATCCTGCTCCGTCCTGTGAAAAAAAGAAAAAATCTGCCCCGGTCAAAAGGGCAGATTTTTAATACATTTTCAGATGAAAAATTAACGGTTATTTTTTGTGCTCATGGAAGTCGGTGGATTATGCAGGACGTTATAGTTTCCATGGGGACGATCTCCAGGATAATAAAAGTATACAAATTTGATAGAAAAGATATCGCAGACAATAAAATTGTTAAATTGGTCATCATATAAGGTGATATAACTTGTTCCGACAGAATATAACAATCCCTGTTTGCGCATTAATCGTTCTGTTCCAATCAAAAATTCAATCACGACGTATTCGCCGATGTTATCCGCTAGAATTTTTTGCATGGAGCCTTTCATTTCTTCTCCGTCAAAAGAACTCTGGGGAGGTGTCGTAAAATTTCTTGTTGTAGTGGAACCATCGGGCATTGTTTCATATGAATTGTTTTCTTCCTGGTTTATAACGGAAGCTCTTTTTTTCTGTTGTGGAAAAGAATTGTTGAATTGTTTGAATTGATCCATTTCAACCTCCTTATATTAGGTTTTTGCATAATTTTCGGTTGGGTTATAGAAGCAGTGGTCACCGATGCGTATTACAAACTGTCCCACATTTGACGGGAAATTTTGCCGACAGGTTGGTGCAAAGGGGTTAAAATACCAGAGTGCAAATCCAAGGTTTGTCAGACGGTTTCCGGCAATGGCCCAGTTTGCAATGTCATAATGTACTTGTGTTGGCCGCATATTGTAAATATTCTGTGTATTGACGGTGCCGCGGATGGTTTCCCGCACACAGTCAAACTGTCCGGGCTGATATACAACAGCACGGATAGTGCTTTCCAAGCGGCCGTATTCCCCATATGTGATATTAACGCGGTTCATAACAACACAGGCAACCGCCTTCATTCCGTTTTCCCCTTCACCGCCTGCTTCACATTCAATGATACGCGCCAGAATTTCTAAATCGGAAAATGCCATTGCACATCTCCTTTCCACTATTTTTGCAAACGGTTTTGTACATTATATTCATTTTCGTTTTATTTCATTCCAAAAATTCAGAAATTTCCTAGTATCTCTTTGTTTTATTTTGCTCAAAAGAAATTTTAACTCATTTCGCCGTAATTTCCTAGATTATAAGAAAAAACTCTGTCAAGCAATATATGACAGAGTTTTTGATAACGAAAAATATTAAAATATCTATTTTATTCATTATACAAGGATTTATCAAAAAAAGCAAGAGATTTGTCTGGAGTAGAAGGAAATTTGGATTCTTCACCAATTAAGTGGAAAAAGGTAAATGAAATTTATTGATTTTGATATTTCTTTTTCCATGGAAATAGTGTATAATATTGAAGTATAATGGATAACTATTTGAAAATAAAGAAAGAATCTTCTCTTTAGGAGGAACTTGTGTGCAAAACGAAAAAATACTGGTTTTGGATTTCGGCGGACAGTATAATCAGCTGATTGCCAGACGGGTG
Organism: Acetivibrio sp. MSJd-27; assembly: GCF_018918095.1. Taxonomy (GTDB): domain Bacteria; phylum Bacillota; class Clostridia; order UMGS1840; family HGM11507; genus HGM11507. The sequence goes on from NZ_JAHLPV010000042.1 coordinate 7,648, forward strand.
AGGGATCATCACGTTTATTGCGAAGTGCGTTCTTATAAAATATCTTTGGAAGAAATCAAAACATTTGCTCCAAAGGGAATTATTTTTACCGGAGGTCCCAACAGTGTATATCTGGAGGATTCTCCGAGGTATGACAAGGCAATTTTTGAGCTTGGCATTCCGGTTTTGGGAATCTGCTATGGGGCCCAGCTGGTCAGTTATCTGAACGGCGGGGAGGTCTGTGCGGCTCCAAAGAGAGAATATGGCAGGACAGAGATGAAGGTTGTGAAAAAAGACAGCCTGCTCTACCGGGATATTCCCGAGACCTCTGTTGTATGGATGAGCCATACAGATTATATCAAGCAAATGCCTGGCGATTTTGAAATAACTGCAAGTACACAAGATTGTCCCTGCGCGTCTTTTGAAAACGAGAAGAAGCAAATTTATGCAGTGCAATATCATCCGGAAGTGCTTCATTCTGAATTTGGATTAAAAATTCTTTATAATTTTTTGTATCATGTATGCAAAGTATCCGGTGATTGGCGGATGGATTCTTTCGTGGAACAGCAGATTCAAGCGTTAAGAAAAAAAATCGGCAGTAAAAAAGTTCTGTGTGCTCTGTCCGGAGGTGTGGATTCCTCTGTTGCCGCAGTTATGATTCACAAAGCTGTCGGCAAGCAGCTGACCTGTATTTTCGTGGATCACGGTTTGCTTCGTAAAAACGAAGGGGACGATGTGGAAAAAGTTTTCTCACAGGAATTTGATATGAATCTGATTCGTGTAAATGCGGCAGAACGTTTTCTGGACAAGTTAAAAGGCATCTGTGATCCTGAGACAAAGCGGAAAATAATTGGAGAAGAATTTATTCGTGTTTTTGAGGAAGAAGCAAAGAAAATTGGTGCGGTGGACTTTTTGGTGCAGGGAACCATCTATCCCGATGTGATTGAAAGTGGTACGGGAGACGCCGCTGTGATTAAAAGCCATCACAATGTGGGCGGCCTTCCGGATTATGTGGATTTTAAAGAGATTATTGAGCCCTTGCGCGATCTGTTTAAAGACGAGGTCAGAAACGCGGGAAGGAAACTTGGCATACCGGAATTTCTGGTCAGCCGCCAGCCATTCCCGGGACCCGGTCTTGCAATCCGCGTGATAGGGGATATTACCGAAGAAAAGCTGGACATTTTGCGGGATGCGGATGCCATTTTTCGGGAAGAAGTCGCAAATGCCGGACTGCAGAATTCCGTTCACCAGTATTTTGCGGTGCTGACCGATATGCGCAGTGTAGGTGTTATGGGAGACGAGAGGACCTATGATTATACGCTTGCTCTCCGGGCGGTATCCACTACTGATTTTATGACGGCGGACTGGGCGAGAATTCCTTATGATGTACTGGAGACCGTTTCCAACCGTATTGTCAATGAGGTGAAATCTATCAACCGTATTGTGTATGACATTACTTCAAAGCCGCCGTCAACCATAGAGTGGGAGTAAAATTGGAAGAAATAAATGTAATTTATAACAAATATATAGGGGGAAAGGTATATGCAAAATAACAAACGGCCTGAAACGATGGAACGTATTACAACAAAGGCTCTTGCAGATGCATTTATAGCGGAACAGATAGATGAAATACGTGCACAGGTAGGAGATAAAAAGGTGCTTCTCGCTCTTTCCGGCGGGGTGGATTCGTCTGTTGTTGCGGCTCTTTTGATTAAAGCAATCGGAAAACAATTGGTTTGTGTACATGTAAACCATGGTCTTCTGCGTAAGGGGGAGCCGGAACAGGTCGTTGAGGTTTTCCGCAATCAGATGGATGCGAATCTCGTCTATGTTGATGCGGCTGAGCGCTTCTTGGACAAACTTGCAGGTGTTGCAGATCCCGAACAGAAGCGTAAAATTATAGGTGCAGAGTTTATCCGCGTATTTGAGGAAGAGGCGCGCAAACAGAAGGGGATTGAATTCCTTGCGCAAGGGACGATTTATCCCGATATTATTGAGAGTGACGGAGTGAAAGCGCACCACAATGTAGGCGGACTCCCGGAAGACATGCAGCTTGAATTGGTTGAGCCGCTCAAATTACTCTACAAGGATGAAGTGCGTGTTGTCGGAAGCGCATTGGGACTTCCCGACAATATGGTTTACCGTCAACCGTTCCCTGGCCCGGGTCTCGGTGTACGCTGTCTGGGTGAGATCACCAGAGAAAGACTGGAAGCCGTTCGGGAATCAGATGCGATTCTCCGCGAAGAATTCGCGAAAAATGGTCTGGAAGGTAAGGTGTGGCAGTATTTCACAGCAGTGCCGGATTTCAAATCGGTGGGCGTGAGTGAAAACACACGTACATTTGCATATCCGGTTATTATCCGTGCCGTTAATACGGTTGACGCAATGACTGCGACGGTGGAGGATATTCCGTTTGCACTGCTGCAGCACATCACAGCACGCATCACCAGTGAGGTGAAGAATGTAAACCGCGTTCTCTATGACCTTACTCCAAAGCCAACAGGGACAATTGAGTGGGAATAAGCAAAATTCAAAAATAGAAGACCGGGAGGAAACGCTGGGATGATTTTTGAAAATAACGACAGAATTGTATTCGCCGGGGATTCGGTGACGGATATGGAAAGTGTAAACCCTATAGGGGAAACGACAGGTCCGTTTGATGATCTGGGGAAAAGCTATGTACGGGTCATTGAAAATATGCTTACTGTATATTATCCGGAGCGGAATATACGGATTACCAATGCAGGAATATCTGGCAATACGAGCCGTGATTTGCTGGAGAGATATCACAGAGACGTTGTCGAATTGAAGCCTGACTGGGTTTCCATCTGTATCGGTATCAATGACGTCTGGCGGCAGTTTGACGCGCCGGCCAGACTGGACGCGCAGGTGCAGCCGGATGAATATGAACGGAATGTGGAAGCGATGATAAACGCTGTCAAGGGTTCCGTCAAAGGAATTTTTATTTTGTCACCTTATTATATGGAGCCGAACCGGGAAGATAAAATGCGTGCCAGAATGGATGAATATGTTTTGATATGCGGGAAACTGGCTCAAAAGCACCAATGCATTTTTGTCAATTTTCAGGAAGTGTATGAAAAATTCTGCAAAATTCGGCATTCCTCAAACATTGCATGGGACAGAGTGCACCCGAATCAAATCGGAGCGACTTTAATGGCAAGGACATTTCTGGATAAATGTGAATTTGATTATAGCCGCAGATGAGAGCATAAGAAAATAAAGAGATAACATACAAAAGTGGTTAAGGAAGAAAATAAAATTTCAGGAGGTAGGAGATGTACTTTTGTTTGACCTCATATCTATGTGTTAATAAACAGCAAAAAGAGTCCATGCGCGGACAAAACAAGGGCGTATCCTACACAAATCCTGCAGTGTAGCTGTATAAAGTCGGATTGTATCAATCCGGCTTTTTCCAATAGCGAAGAAAAAATATATGGGGGTAAAAGAGATGTCAAAGGTAGCAGTCATTATGGGCAGTGATTCCGATTACAATACTTTGGTTCCTGCCATTAAGTTACTCAAGGAGTATGGAGTTACAGTGGATGTGAATGTCATGTCCGCACACAGGACACCCGATCTGGCGAAAGAATATGCGTCAAATGCGGAGGCAAACGGCGTGGACGTCATTATTGCGGCGGCTGGTATGGCGGCGCATTTGCCGGGGGTTATCGCTGCATTTACCACTTTGCCGGTCATTGGTGTTCCGATTAAGGCTGCCTGTCTGGAGGGGATGGACGCCCTTCTGGCAATGGTTCAGATGCCCAGCGGCATCCCGGTTGCAACGGTTGCAATTAATGGGGCGAAGAATGCCGCTATCCTGGCGCTGCAGATTTTGGCGCTTTCCAATCCGGAATTGAGAACAAAATTAAAAGTGATGAAAGAGAATATGAAACTGGAAGTACTGAAAAAAAATGAAGCGATAAAAGCGGAGGTAGAAAAGTTATGAGCAATGTAAACAAAAAAGAATTACTGTACGAGGGAAAAGCAAAGAAGGTTTATTTGACGGACAATGAGGATTATCTGATTGTTGACTACAAAGATGATGCCACTGCATTCAATGGCTTGAAAAAAGGATCGATTCAGGGCAAAGGAGCAATCAATAACCGTGTTTCCAACCATCTGTTTAAAATGCTGGAGAAGAATGGGGTGGAAACGCATCTGGTCGAAGAGATTTCCGATCGGGAAACCATTGTAAAAAAAGTTTCTATTGTTCCGATTGAGGTGATTGTAAGGAACATTGCAGCGGGAAGCCTTTCCAAACGTTTGGGATTGGAAGAGGGGACAAAACTGAAAAAGACAGTTTTGGAATACAGCTATAAAAATGATGAGCTGGGCGATCCCATGATCAATGATTACCATGTATATGCCATGGAACTGGCGACGAAAGAGGAGCTGGAAACCATAGCAAAGACTGCGTTTAAAGTAAACGAACTGCTGAGTGCTTATTTAAAGGATTTAAATATTGAACTGATTGACTTTAAATTGGAATTCGGCCGGTTCAAAGGAAAGATTATTCTGGCGGACGAGATATCCCCCGATACCTGCCGTTTCTGGGATTCCGTTACCAAGGAAAAGTTGGACAAGGATCGTTTCAGAAGGGACTTGGGCAACGTGGAGGATGCTTATCAGGAAATTTTAAAACGTTTAATGGGAGAATAAGATGGAGAATAGAGAATACGTATTTGCAGAGAATGAGGGCAAGCTGAAGGAAGAATGCGGCGTTTTCGGCATCTTTGCCAATGACGGTGATTTGGACTGTGCCAGCCTCGCCTATTATGCCCTGTTTGCTTTACAGCATCGCGGACAGGAGAGTTGCGGCATTGCGGTCAACGACAACGGTACCATCATTTACCATAAAAATTTGGGACTGGTGCCTGAGGTGTTCAACGAGGTTGTTTTAAATCATTTGAAAGGACAGATGGCTGTCGGTCATGTGCGTTATTCCACCACGGGGAGTAACCTGCGTGAAAATGCTCAGCCGCTGGTCACAAAATATATTAAAGGCACGCTGACAATTGCTCACAACGGCAATCTGGTAAATGCAACCCGGCTGAGAAATGAGCTGGAGCAGACTGGTTCTGTTTTTCAGGGCACGAATGATTCCGAGGTAATGGCCTGTCTGATTGCAAAAGAGAGAATCAATACCCATTCGGTGGAAGACGCGATTGAGAAAATGATGGACAAGCTGATAGGTGCTTATTCACTGGTCATTATGTCCCCATCTAAAATGATTGCTGTCCGGGATCCGAATGGTTTTCGTCCCCTTTCCATTGGCAAATTAAACAATTCTTATGTGGTAGCATCTGAAACCGTTGCATTTGACGCCATTGGAGCAGAGTTCGTGCGTGATGTTCTGCCGGGAGAAATTGTGGTTATCACGAAGGACGGGCTTAAGTCTATTCCGCCAAAAAAACAATGCGACACAAGCCTTTGCATTTTTGAGCATATTTACTTTGCCCGTCCCGACAGTATCATTGAGGGTGCCAGTGTGTATAATGCGCGAAAGTGTGCCGGCAGATTCCTTGCGCAGGAGCATCCTGTGGAGGCAGATGTGGTAATCGCCGTACCGGATTCCGGGATTGCTGCGGCAATTGGATATGCAGAGGAATCGGGTATCCCTTACGATATCGGTTTGATGAAAAATCGTTATATCGGAAGAACCTTTATCCAGCCAACTCAGGCAATGCGTGAGAATGCGGTGCGGATTAAGCTGAACGCGCTCTCCGCCATTGTGAATGGAAAGCGTGTTGTCATGGTGGACGATTCGATTGTCCGCGGTACAACATCCAAACGGATTATCCAGCTCTTGCGGGATGCCGGAGCGAAAGAGGTACACATGCGCGTCAGTTCTCCGCCTTTTCTGTATCCCTGCTATTTCGGGACAGATATTCCGAACAGGGATTCCCTGGTGGCGGTCGGACGCACTGTGGAAGAGATCGGTGAGTTGATCGGTGTGGACAGTCTCGGCTTCCTGAGTGTGGATAATATGATGAAGATTGCAGAGGGATCCAAATGCGGATTCTGTAATGCTTGCTTTACCGGAGAATACCCTGTTCCTGTGGAGGAAGCGCGGAAAGAAAATGAATCCGGCAACAAGGACAGAAAATTTATTAAAGTACTGGGAGAAGAATAATAGAGACAGAGACATTCGCTGTGCTTTGTCCTTTGCTCTGAAAAATTTAGCCGCTTTGCGGCAGATAGGATGAAATGTTATGAATAAAGCATATACGGAAGCGGGCGTGAATGTTCATGCAGGCTACGAGGCGGTTAAACTCATGTCGAAACATGTGAAAAAGACCTTTACGGACGGGGTTATGACAGATATCGGCGGTTTCGGCGGATTGTTTGAACTGAAAGATTTTAAGAATCCGGTTCTGGTTTCCGGAACGGACGGCGTAGGGACAAAACTGAAACTGGCATTTTTGCTGGACAATCACAAGACCATCGGTCAGGACTGTGTTGCCATGTGTGCCAATGACATTGCCTGCTCCGGTGCGAAACCATTGTTTTTTCTGGATTATCTGGCAGTCGGTAAGAATGAACCTCAAAAGGTTGCGGAGATTGTCTCCGGTGTATGTGCTGGGTGTATTCAGGCGGGGTGTGCTTTGATTGGCGGCGAAACGGCGGAAATGCCTGGATTTTATCCGATCGATGAGTATGATTTGGCAGGCTTCTGCGTTGGTGCGGTGGAAAAGGATAAAATTATTGATACCTCCTCCATCAAACCGGGTGATAAACTGATCGGAATTGCTTCCAGCGGAGTGCATTCCAACGGATATTCCCTGGTCAGAAAGGTCTTTGACATCAATGACAATGACGTGGAAGGAACCAGAAAACGGTTGAATGAATACAGCGAAGAGCTGGGAATGACAATCGGGGAGGCTTTGCTCACCCCCACAAAGATATATGTGAAATTTATTCTTCATCTGCTGGAAAAATTCACGCTGAAGGGAATTGCCCATATCACCGGCGGAGGATTCTATGAGAATATTCCCAGAATGTTCGGGGAAGGCCTCCGTGCAAAGATTGACGTTCATTCCTTTGATATCCTTCCGATTTTTGAACTGATTCAGAAGAAAGGCGGTATCACGGCAAAGGATATGTTTAATACCTTTAATATGGGGATCGGGCTTGTCATGGCGGTAAACGCACAGGATGCAGAGGCAGTTGTGAAGGAAGCGGAATCACTGGGAGAAAAAGCATGGGTTATCGGTGAAGTGGTTGCCGGTGAAAACGGGGTGGATTTATAAATGAAGCGGATTGCGGTGCTGGTATCCGGAGGAGGAACCAATTTACAGGCAATCATTGACGCCATACAAAACGGAAGCATTACAAACGGGAAAATCGTAAAGGTGATTGCCAGCAAGCAGGGGATTTTTGCGCTCCAGCGTGCAAAGGAGAACGGAATCGCCGCTGCGGTGATCTCCAGAAAACAGTTTGACAGTGTGGAAGCATATGACAGGGCGATGGTGGAGGAACTACAAAAAGACAGAGTGGATTTGATTGTCCTTGCGGGTTTTCTATCCATTTTGGGAGAACAGGTTATCCGGGCCTTTCCAAATCGGATTATCAATATTCACCCTGCCCTGATCCCCTCTTTCTGCGGGCCGGGGTTTTACGGCCTGCATGTACATAAGGCCGCTTTGGAAAAAGGCGTTAAGATCACGGGGGCAACCGTACATTTTGTCAACGAAATTGTGGACGGCGGGGCCATTATCCTGCAAAAAGCAGTGGAAGTGCAGGAAGGAGATACTTCTGAAATCCTGCAAAAGCGTGTTATGGAGCAAGCGGAGTGGCATATCCTGCCCCAGGCGATTGATTTGTTTTGCAATGATCAGATTTTGATAAACGAAAATCAGGTTTCCATTAAAAGATAGCGGAGGTTAGTAAGATGAAAAAAAGAGCTTTAATCAGTGTGTCAGACAAAGCCGGTGTTGTCGACTTTGCCAAAAACTTGGAAGAACTGGGATTTGAAATTGTCTCAACCGGCGGGACAGCAAAAGCGCTGTCCGATGCAGGGGTTGCGGTGATCAACGTCTCGGATATCACCGGTTTTCCGGAATGCCTGGACGGCAGGGTAAAAACCCTGCATCCAAAAATCCATGCGGGTATTCTTGCGATGAGAAGCAATCCCGAGCATATGAAAACATTGGAGGAGCTTGAGGTGAACACCATTGACGTGGTGGCGATCAATCTGTATCCCTTTAAAGCGACGATCCGTAAGGAAAATGTATCCATGGAGGAGTGCATCGAGAATATCGACATCGGGGGACCGACTATGATTCGTGCGGCGGCAAAAAATTGGCAGGATGTGGCGGTTATCGTTGATCCCTCTGATTATGACAGAGTAGTGAAGGAATTAAGAGCCGATGGCTGTGTATCTAGGGATACAAAACTGGAACTGGCATTTAAGGTATTTGAGCATACCAGCGATTATGATACCATGATTGCGAATTACCTGAAAAAGAAAGTAAATGTGGAACAGTTCCGCGATACCTTTACTGTGACCTATGAGAAGGCCATGGATTTGCGGTATGGTGAAAATCCGCATCAGAAAGCGGTTTATTATAAGGAAGTGCTTCCGGCGGATGGCAGCATCGTCAATGCAAAACAGCTCCACGGAAAAGAGCTTTCCTTCAACAACATCAATGACACCAATGGCGCTCTGCAGCTGTTAAAAGAGTTTAAAGAACCTACGGTTGTGGCAGTTAAACATGCCAATCCGTGCGGGGTAGGTATCGGTGAGTCGATTTTTGACGCCTATCAGAAGGCGTATGAAGCAGATCCGGTTTCCATTTTCGGCGGAATTGTAGCGGCGAACCGTGAGATTGACGAAAAAACTGCAGAAGAGATTAACAAAATTTTCATTGAGATCGTCATTGCTCCTTCTTTCAGCGAAAAAGCTTTTCAAATTCTTTCCCAGAAGAAGAATATTCGTCTCTTATCATTGGAAAATATCCTTGATATAGAGGAAAATGGTGTAGAATTCAAAAAAGTGTCCGGCGGGCTGTTGGTACAAAATGTAGATAATGAACTGATGAATGAGGCTGATTTGGAATGTGTTACTGAGGTGAAACCTACCGAAGAACAGCTGAAACAGATGAAATTTGCTTGGAAGGTTGTTAAACACACCAAATCAAACGCGATCGTTCTGGCAAAGGACAATGCTACTATCGGTGTGGGTCCTGGCCAGACAAACCGTATCACTGCGCTGGAATTGGCAATTAAATATGCTGCTGACAAAACGGAAGGTTCTGTGATGGCTTCCGATGCATTCTTCCCATTCTCCGACTGTGTGGAAGCCGCACACAAAGCAGGAATCAAAGCGATTATTCAGCCGGGTGGTTCCATCCGTGATCAGGAATCCATTGACGCCTGCAATAAATACGGCATCGCAATGGTATTCACCAAAATGCGTCATTTCAAACATTAATACCGAAAGAAACGGAGATTTCCTATGAAAGTTTTAGTGGTTGGCGGAGGCGGACGTGAACACGCCATTGTGAAAAAAATTGCGGAAAGTTCAAAAGTGGATAAAATATACTGCGCTCCCGGCAATGCCGGAATCGGTGAATTGGCGGAGCTTGCGGATATCAAAGCAACCGACATAGAAGGACAGCTGAAATTTGCGAAAGAGCATGAGATAGACTTGACGGTTGTGGCACCGGATGACCCCTTGGTTCTGGGAATGGTGGACGCTTTTTCGGAAGCGGGTCTCCGTGCGTTTGGTCCAAATAAGGAAGCTGCTCAAATGGAGGGCAGTAAGGTTTTTGCCAAGGAATTGATGAAAAAATATAATATTCCTACGGCCAAATATGAAGTTTTTACCGATTATGAGAATGCTTTTGGTTACATCAAAGAACAAAACAGCTATCCTGCCGTTATCAAGGCAGAGGGATTAGCATTGGGAAAAGGGGTCATCATCGCTCAGAATGAACAGGAAGCGGAAGATGGCTTAAAAGAGATTATGCTGGACAAGGTATTCGGGCAATCCGGAAACCGGGTGGTTATCGAGGAATTTCTTACAGGGCCGGAAATTTCGGTTCTGGCGTTCTGCGACGGAAAAACAGTGAGACCGATGGTTTCCGCCCAGGATCATAAGCGTGCTTACGATCAGGATAAGGGACCTAATACCGGAGGCATGGGTACCTTTTCTCCCAGTCGTATTTACGATGAAAAAATGGCCGAAGAGTGTATGAATCATATCTTTTTGCCGACGATAAATGCACTGCGCAGCGAAGGAATTACATATAAAGGTGTTCTGTATTTTGGTCTGATGTCCACAAAAGATGGGGTAAAAGTGATTGAGTACAACGCAAGATTCGGCGATCCGGAGACACAGGTTGTCCTGCCGCGGCTAAAAACCGATCTGGTTGATATCTTTGAAAGCTGTATTGACGGTACACTGGATGAAATGGATATCAAGTGGAGCGATGATGCCGCTGTATGTGTCGTCATGGCTTCCGGAGGATATCCCAAAAAATATCAGACAGGCTATGAAATAAAGGGACTGAATGAGGTTGCCGGCGGTATCACCGTATACCATGCCGGAACCAAAAAGGAAGACGGCGTATTCAAGACAAATGGCGGACGGGTGCTTGGTGTGACAGCCCTCGGGAAAGATTTGGACGATGCAATTAAAAATGCGTACCGGGCAGTGGAGAAGATTACCTTCACCGATGCGCATTACAGAAAGGATATCGGGATCAAATGAAAAACATTCCGAAAGTACGGCTGTTTTTGAATGGCATATTGAACCGTCTCGACGCCCCTGAATTGTTTGTGCGGATAGAATGTATCTTATATTCCGGGACAAAAGAGTTTCCGTTAAACTGTGAGTTGGAGGAAGGGGAACTCTCCATGGATTATCTGGGGACCAAACGGATGATTAACCGGAATGAATTGGGCGAATTTCTTTTAAGAGAACTGCCCAAATATGATAAGCTTTTGCTGCACTATATTGAACGCGCCAATACCTATGTGCTGAACGGAGATGAGCAGGGAGTCAGAACGTCTGTCAAGGAAACAGCGGCGGAAAAAGCTGCTGTCCGGACGGCTTCGGTCGGTGGAAGAGAATATATTATCCGACAACAGGATGCTCCCGGACTTCTGCGTGCGATTGGAATTGTGGCGGATAACGGAAAGATCAAAAATGACATGATTCGCAAATATAATCAGATTGATCGTTTTGTTGAATTGGTTTCCGATATTTCTATGCCGAAGGACAGAGCGGCAATTATTATGGATTGTGCCTGCGGAAAGAGTTATCTTTCCTTTGCCTTGAATTATTATTTTACCGAGCTCAGAAAACTGCGTACAAAAATCATCGGTGTGGACTATAACCAAGGTGTTATAAAATCATCCAAGCTGATGGCGGAGGGATTGCGCTATTATAACATGGAATTTCTCTGTGAGGATTTAAGGCAATTTGACTATGGCAGGAAAATTGATTTGCTGATTTCCCTGCACGGCTGTGATATCGCTACGGATTATGCCATTTATTCCGGCATTAAGCATAAGGCAGGAGCAATTGTTGTCGTCCCTTGCTGCCATAAGGAGCTGGCAAAGCAAATTGCTTACGATCCGTTTGAGAGCATGATGAAACATGGAATTTTTAAACGACGGTTCTGTGATGTCCTGACTGATTCTTTGCGTGTCCTTTTGCTGGAAATGATGGGATATAAGGTTTCCGTGCTGGAGTATGTATCTCCGCTGGATACGCCAAAAAATATAATGTTGAAGGCAGTGCGAACCTCAGGATACAATGCGGTTGCAAAAGAAAATTATCTTCGTTTAAAGGAGCAGTTTCATGTTCATCCTACCTTGGAAATGCTGCTCTGTGACTATCTGAAGATCAAAAGTCTTTATGAGGATTTTTAACAGCATAGGAAATTGTGCGCCATTACAGGTTTCAAAAATCGTGAGCGAAGCGAACTTGTGTTTTGCTGAAAGAAAAATTCTTCCACTGTTCTATCTCTCCCTTCAGACATTGTCGGGAAAGATGTGGAGAAGTTTGATAATTGGAAAAGAGGAGAACACATATGCAACAGAAAATATTTGACTTTCACTGTCACATTTTCCCGGAGAAGCTGGCGCCGAAGGCAGTCAAAAATATTGGCAGCTTTTATCATCTGGAGATGACAAAGAAAGGAACCGCAGCCGATCTGATTTCTTTGTACCACGAATACGGCATTGACAATATGCTGGTGCATTCTACCGCTACGAAAAAAGAGCAGGTGGAAAATATCAACGATTTTATCATTGAGGAAGTACACAGACATAAAGAATTGATCGGCTTTGGGACGATGCATCCGGATTTTGAAAACAAAGAACTGGAATTTCAGAGAATTTTGGAATGCGGTCTCAAGGGGTTGAAAATCCATCCGGATTTCCAGGAAGTCAATATAGATGACGAAAGAATGTATCCCATCTATGAGATGGTGGGAGACTCTGTGCCGATACTGTTTCATGTGGGAGATAAAATGAAAGATTTTTCCCATCCCAGAAGGCTTTTGAAAGTGATGAATGATTTTCCGAAGCTTAGACCGGTAGCAGCACATATGGGAGGATACTCCGTTTGGGATGAAGCTTTGGAGCTTTTCAGGGGGAAAAACGTCTGGTTTGATACTTGTTCCTCCTTTGCATTTCTGACGAATCAGAAGATAGAAAAGATTATGAAAACACATGGCGTAGAAAAGATTTTGTTTGCTTCAGACTATCCAATGTGGGATGCGAAAGAGGAATATGAACGTCTTTTGACATTGGATTTGACACAGAAAGAAAAGGAAGATATTCTTTTTTATAATGGGATGCGTTTTTTAAAAATGTAGAAAAAGCTCCCGTGGTAATACAGAAAACTTCATGCGGTTATGTATTTGAAGCGGAGGCAGATGAATTATCCGTTGTATGATAAAGAGGAAGGAAATCGTTTGATATGACAAAAATAATACGCCAGTCTTTTGGACATACAAAGGATGGAAAACGAGTTGATCAATTTATTCTTACCAATGAGGTGGGGGCTTCTGTGTCGGTATTAAATTACGGAGCAACGATTCAATCTGTTTTGGTTCCGGACCGGGATGGTAAATTGGAAGATGTGGTACTTGGCTGTGACAGCATGCAGGATTACGAGAAGCAAAACTGCTATTTTGGTGCAGTGATTGGCAGGTATGCAAACCGCATGGGAGGAAGTCGCTTTTCGCTAAATGGGAAGCGTTATTTGCTTGAGGCAAATGAAGGAAGAAATTCTCTTCACGGCGGATTTTGCGGATTTGACAAAAAAATTTGGGATGCGGCTGTGGATGGCGAACGTATCATCTGCCGCCTGATCAGCCCGGACGGTGACGGCGGATTTCCTGGTGAGATGCAGGTGACGGTTGTTTACTGTTTTGATGATGATAACAGACTGACTATTGATTATACTGCGGTATGTGATGCAGATACAATTTGTAATTTGACAAATCACAGCTATTTTAATCTCGGCGGCAAAGGGGACATACTCTCTCATATGCTGGAGATGAATGCATCTCGTTACACACAAATTAATAATGAGTTGCTTCCCACCGGAATACTTTCACCGGTCAATGAAACGCCTTTTGATTTCCTTCAGCCAAAAGCAATCGGTGCTCAGATTCAGGATCGAAACACTCAGATACAGATTGCAGGCGGATACGACCACAATTTTGTTTTGGACAGCGGTCAGAATTTTGCCTGTGCTGCGAAAGTCTATTGTCCTGCCAGCGGCCGGACAATGACAGTAGAAACGGATATGCCGGGTGTACAATTCTACAGCGGAAATTTCATCAAAAATATTTCGGGAAAAAAACATGAGATCTATCAAAAGCATAGTGGATTCTGTTTAGAGACACAGATGTTCCCGGATTCTACGGCGCATCCTGAATTCCCTTCGACGGTCATTCGGAAAGATGAAAAATTTCACAGCTGTACGGTCTATCAATTTGGCGTCTGCAGAGATAAATGACATTAGAGCTGATAGCAGATTAATCTGCTGTTGACATCTGTCATACTTTCTGCTATGATAAAAATAGAAAAAGCTGTGAAGAGAAACAGTAGGCATTTTGAAATTTTCAGAGAGAAGATGGCTGGTGAAAATCTTTAAGGGAGAAATGCTGAACCCGTCTTGGAGCTGCGGGCTGAACGATAAAAGCAAATAAGCCTTGCCGGCATAAGCCCTCCGTTATGGGATGCAGTCATCAGATTGCGAAAAGTGCAGGTTCTGTTCGCTGAAAGTGTGAATAAATCTGAAATTAGGTGGTACCGCGGATGAAAGATTCGCCCTAAGCTTTTGATAGCTTGGGGCTTTTTTATTAAAACGGTGTCACGTGAGAAATAGACTGGGAGGTTGTTGCTATGAAACTGGAAAAAATGGTGGGGGATCGATTTAAGGAAAGGCCCTCCAACTGCGTGATTGACAGCCACGCATTGATGCTGCGCGGGGGATATATGAAAGGTGTTGCCAATGGCATCTATTCTTCTTATATGCCGCTCAAGAGAATTACGCGTAAAATTGAGCAGATTATCCGGGAAGAGATGGATGCCATTGACGGGCAGGAGGTTTCCTTTCCTGTTGTTCTGCCGGCGGCTCTTTGGGAGGAATCCGGAAGGTTTGAAAGCGTTGGCAGTGAACTGATGCGTTTCAAGGATAGAAACGGGATTCCGATGGTTCTGGGAATGACCCATGAGGAGGCGGCGGTACAGCTGGTGCGGGAGTATGCTCAGAGCTATACAAAATATCCTTTCATGATCTATCAGATTCAAACAAAATTCCGCGACGAAGCCCGTCCCAGAGGCGGTCTTATCCGAGTACGCGAGTTTACTATGAAAGATGCTTATTCCTTTCATACCTCTCAGGAAGACCTGGAGCAGTATTATGACAAATGTCACAAAGCATATGAACGTATTTTTGCTCGGGTTGGCATTCCGGAAGTTATCTCTGTTGCCTCTGACTCCGGTATGATGGGAGGCAGTATTTCCCATGAATTTATGCTGCTGACGCCTATTGGAGAAGATTCCATAGCCGTTTGCCCGGAATGTGGCTATCGAGCGAATATGGAGGCTGCCGAAAGTATTCTTCAGAATACAAAGGATGAAAACGAGGAAGCTTTGACACTGGTTCACACACCTGATATCCACACGATAGAGGAGGTTTGCAGCTTTTTGAATACCCCTCAGGAAAAATCCTGTAAAGCGGTTGTTTACCAGCGTAATGACAATGATGCGTTTGTCGTATTGTTTATCCGCGGTGATATCGATGTAAATGAGACAAAGCTTACGAACTATCTAAAAACGGAGATCCGCCCTGCGATTATCACAGAAGAAGTTGGATTACATCCGGGCTATATCGGTCCCTATGGGCTGAAAGGAGATTTTACCGTTCTGTTTGACAGTTCTTTGAAAAACACGAACAACCTTTCCTGCGGCGCCAATAAAGAGGAATATCATTATACCGGTCTGCAGATTGAACGCGACTGCGGAAAAGTGGAATACCATGATTTTGCTAAGATTACCGAAGGCGGAATCTGTCCCCAGTGCGGTAAGCCCGCTATTACGGTTTCCAGAGGAATAGAGGTTGGAAATATTTTTCAGCTGGGTACCAAATATACAAAATCTATGGGGATGCAGTATTTGGATCAAAACGGTGAGGAGCAGTTCCCGATTATGGGCTGTTATGGCATTGGCGTGGGAAGGCTTGCGGCTTCTGTCTGTGAAGTGAGACATGATGACAATGGTCCAATCTGGCCGATGTCTATTGCGCCGTGGCAGGTACATCTGTGCTGTGTAAGAAGTGATACTCCTGAAGTGAAGGCTTGTGCCGATAAATTATATGAAGAATTGCAAAAACAGGGAATTGAAGTGATTTATGATGACAGGAATGTCCGCGCAGGCGTTATGTTCTCGGATGCAGATTTGTTGGGGATACCTGTCCGTATGATTGTCAGTCCCCGCAATCTGGAGGAAGGCTGTGTGGAGATTTTGGCGAGAGACAAGAGCTTCTCCGAAAAAGAATCCTTGGAGTGTGCTTCAAAGAGAGTAAAAGAAATCGTTGCAAGCCTGATGAACTAAAATACAACCTTATAGATGTAAATCTATGAATACAGCGAAAAGAAGATGTTTTCTACCTTTATAGATGGTAAACATCTTCTTTTATTTTTATATGGTAGATTAATCATACCGAATTATTTTATGCATCTGCCTTTGTCTAGGTTAGAATTTTCATTTTTAGCCTCTTTATCTGAATGAACGCTTTTTTCTTTTACATTCGCATTTATCAAATTCGGTATTAAACGCATAAAAGTTCTTGGGATCCAGATTGTGCCGCACAATGAGGAGTGATTCATCCAAATTACCGATTTATACAGGGGGAGAAAGGTAGTTATAACATGGGGGTGTCTCCTTCGATTTTATATGTATCTCTCACTTTTTTCTTGTTTCTTTAGACAAATGATAAAATCTTTCTCAATTTAAAGTTTCATTCGTTCAGAAATTTGTTTTCTTCATAAAAAATTGTTCGTGAGTGTGGAACAATTTTCCTTGTTGTATCACGAAAACCACCAGCAATGCTGGTGGTACCAAAAAGCTTAAGCTATGAGTAGAAAAAGAAACCTCCTTTTGTTAAAATAAGTGTAGGTTCACCAACCGCACAAAAAACAAAAGGAGGGATCAAGTCGTGAAACTTGATACAAATAGTTTAGCACACACGAAGTGGAATTGCAAATATCACATCGTATTTGCACCGAAGTACCGCAGGCAGGTCATATATG
>NZ_JAHLPV010000043.1 GCF_018918095.1 Acetivibrio sp. MSJd-27
TATGCGATGTTCATGCCAATCTCCTGCATGGTACGGCGCAGCGAGGGGATGCCGTACAGGTGCTGGATGAACACAATTTTGAACAATACCACCGGGTCAATGCTGGGACGGCCGTTGTCGCGGCTGTAAAGCGCATCCACCAAGTCGTACAGATGCGTAAAATCCACCGCGCTGTCAATCTGCCGCAGCAGATGCTCCGATGGAACCAGCTCCTCCAAACATAGGATTTCTACTACATTTCTGCGCAATTCCTGCTCTTTTGCTAGCACACGCCGTCCCTCCCCAGTCTTTTCTTATCTTTATTTTACCACACATACGCAAAAAAGCCCAGTGTATACTGGACTTTTTCGACAGGCTGAGCCGGAAGAAAGAATCTTCCGGCCCTTTTTTTGTATCGATAGAAATTACTTCCGCACAATAAAATTGCTTTGCCTGTTAAACAAGAACGTCTTACATACAAATTTACATTATTTAGCCTTGCGGAAGTTACGATTATACTGGATGCGTCTTTTCCTCTGTATTTGCCAGTTCTACATCCATTTTGTACTTCTTCGCTTTTCTCTGTTCAAAGAATTTTACAGCTACCTGTTCAAAAAGCGCATAGGATAGTACATCCTCGTCCTGTTCCATATATTCTTTGCAAGCTTCCCGTGTCTTTTCCAATTCCGGTTTAATCTGATCGGCAGGACGACAGGTAATCGGCTTCTCATCCCCTATGATTTTCTTTCTGATTTCGGGCTTGATCTCAACTGGCGTTTTTCCGTATTCGCCTCTTACAATCCCCTTTGTCTCATTTGAGATCATTTTATAACGCTCTCCGCTGATTACATTTAGTACCGCCTGTGTTCCGACAATCTGGCTGGAGGGAGTAACCAACGGCGGGAATCCCAAATCTTCACGCACTCTCGGCACTTCCTGCAGCACCTCCTCAAATTTATCCTCTTTGCCAGCCTGTTTCAGCTGAGAAACCAGGTTGGAAAGCATTCCACCGGGGACTTGGTATTTCAATGTATTAATATCAACTTTCAAAAGCTTTGGATTGAGCAAACCGCTTTCCAGAACTTCCGTCCGCAGTTTATCAAAATAAGGTGTTATTTCTGTAATTTTATCCAGATCCAAGCCTGTATCATATTCTGTTCCCTGCAGAGTCGCAACCAATGGTTCCGTTGGAGGCTGAGAGGTTCCCAGCGCAAACGGAGACAATGCAGTATCCACCACGTCAACCCCAGCCTCAATTGCCTTCAGATAAGTCATGGAAGCAACACCGCTGGTATAATGGGTATGCAGCTGAATCGGGATTTTTACAGTTTCTTTTAATGCTTTAATCAAATCATAGGCCGTATATGGCTTCAGCAGTCCCGCCATATCCTTGACACAGATAGAATCAGCCCCCATTTCCTCCAATTGTTTGCCCATCTTCACGAAGGATTCAATATTATGCACTGGGCTGATGGTATAACAAATGGTAGCCTGAACATGACCTTTTTCTTTTTTCGTTGCATTGATTGCAGTCTGCAGATTACGGACATCATTCAACGC
Organism: Acetivibrio sp. MSJd-27; assembly: GCF_018918095.1. Classification (GTDB taxonomy): domain Bacteria; phylum Bacillota; class Clostridia; order UMGS1840; family HGM11507; genus HGM11507. The sequence goes on from NZ_JAHLPV010000043.1 coordinate 1,540, forward strand.
GTCAAAAATTCTCAAAATATCAATGCCGTTTGCGATAGATTTCTGCACAAAATATTCCACGATATCGTCGGCATAGTGACGGTATCCCAGGATATTCTGGCCTCTGAACAGCATTTGCAGTTTTGTTTTCGGAGCAGCCGCGCGGATTTTCCGCAGCCTTTCCCAAGGATCTTCATTCAGAAAACGCAGACAGGAGTCGAATGTTGCTCCTCCCCAGCATTCCAAGGAATGATATCCGATGTCATCCAGTTTACTGACCACCGGCATCATTTCATCGGTCGTCATTCGGGTCGCAATCAAAGACTGATGCGCGTCTCTTAATATCGTTTCGGTAATTCCAACTTTACTCATAGTGACCTCCTATCATCAAACTTTCCCTGCGAACATGGAAAGGAAAACTCCGGCAGCAACGGCAGAACCGATAACACCGGCAACATTGGGACCCATGGCGTGCATGAGTAGGAAATTCTTCGGATTTTCTTTCTGGCCAACCACCTGTGAAACACGAGCAGCCATAGGAACTGCAGATACACCGGCGGAACCGATCAGCGGGTTGACTTTTCCTCCGGTTAATTTACACATAAGCTTTCCAAACAATACGCCGCCGGCTGTACTGATTGCAAACGCAATTAAACCAAGGAAAATGATATAAATTGTTCCCAAACTCAAAAAATTCTCCGCAGTAGCGGTGGCGCCGACGCTGACACCAAGACAAATAGTGATAATATTCATAAATTCATTCTGAATTGTCTTGGACAAACGCTCTACCACTCCCGTTTCACGCATCAGATTTCCAAGCATCAGCATACCAAGCAGCGGCGTTGCATCTGGCAGAATCAAACATACAACAATGGAAACAATAATCGGAAATACGATTTTTTCTGTTTTGGAAACAGGCCGAAGCTGTTCCATGACAATCTGCCGTTCCTTCTTTGTTGTCAAAGCTTTCATAATCGGAGGCTGTATAATCGGTATGAGCGCCATATAGGAATATGCCGCAACCGCGATAGCGGAAAGCAAATGCGGGGCCAGTGTTTTTGTAACAAAGATTGCAGTAGGACCATCCGCACCGCCTATGATACCGATAGAGCAAGCTTCAAAAACAGTAAATCCTAAGAGCAAGGAACCGATAAAGGTAACAAATACCCCAATCTGTGCGGCAGCGCCAAGCAGAATGCTTTTTGGGTTTGCAATCAGTGGACCGAAATCGGTCATCGCGCCAACCCCCATAAAGATCAACGGCGGATAAATGCCAAATTTAACACCTAAGTATAAAAAGTCCAACAAACCGCCTTTTTTCACCAGCTGGCTGAACGGAACCATCGGGCTTCCGTCCGGCTGCAGCTGAAAAAACTCCGGATGATAGATACCGCCCATAGGCAGGTTTGTCAACAGCATGCCAAAAGCAATGGGCAATAACAGCAAAGGCTCATATTTTTTTACAATTGCTAAATACAGTAATACACAAGAAATAAGAATCATTACAATTTGCTGCCAAGTAATCGACAAAATTCCTGTGCTGCTTAAAAATTGCTGTAAACTTTCCAGTATATTCAATGTAGATATACCTCCTTTTTAAGATTGTTGCACAAGAATTATCCAATCACGAGCAAAGCCGCACCGGAATCTACACTGTCACCGTTTGCCACATTGACAGCAACCACTTTGCCGGATACAGGTGCCGGAATATCATTTTCCATTTTCATCGCTTCCAGAACAGCTACGGTATCTCCTTCATTGACCGAATCTCCCACTTTTACATTTACTTTCATAATAGTACCAGGCATAGGAGCCTCAACCTTTGTTCCGGCAACATTTGCAGCCGGAGCAGCTGTTTTCGGAGCAGCGGCGGGTGCAGCTGCAACAGGAGCCGGAGCGGCTGCCGGCTGAGGTGCGGCCATCATAACCGGAGCACTTCCATCTTTTACTTCCTCCACAGCCACATCATAGGATTTTCCGTTTACATTTATCAAAAACTTTCTCATTTTTATTTTCCTCCAAATTTATTTTTTCCAGTTTGATACTCTTCTGACCGATTTGATTCTTAAATTATGAACAGATGTATCCATAGCGGCTGCAACTGCTGCCGCGATAACCGCAATAATCTCTTCATCATCCTCATCCTGCCCTACTGCTGCAGCAGAGGCTGGAGCAGCAACGACATCCTGTGGTGCAGACGATAAAGTTTGCGCTATTTTTTCGGTTGCCTGAGAAGCTTTCCTTTTCTTTGGTGCTTCATAAAAAATAACACGCATCAATTCCAAAAGTCCCCAAAGCAAAATCAAAACACCGAAAACGACCAATACGCCAACACCTAATACAACCAGACCCTCTGACATTTTTTCAGCTAAAGTCATTTATTTCACCTCGTTATCACATGATTTTATTGAATGATTTTTGTATGATAAACAAAAATCTACCCCAGCGGCGTTTCCATCCAGCGTCTCGAAAAATAACACCGGCTTCGCAAACGCATAAGAAAATGCGCCGCTTCTAAAAACAGAATATTTTTGCGAGGTTACATCGGTAAATTACCATGTTTTTTTTCTGTTTTTGTGATCCGCTTTGAAGACAGCACGTCAAATGCGCTGACAAGAACAGGTCTTAAAGCACTGGGATCAATAATATCGTCAATATATCCTCTTTTTGCTGCTTCGTAAGGAGAAGCAGCCTCGTTTTTATAGTTATCCATAATTTCCTGTCTTGCCGAAACCGGATTGCTTGCTTTCTTCACCTCATCCGTATAGAACATGTTTAAAGCAATCTCAGGTGTCGTTGCGCTGATAATTGCAGTTGGAAGTGCATAGCTGAAATCTGCGCCCATTTGCTTGGAGTTCATCACCGCAAAAGCGCCGCCATATGCCTTTCTTACAATTACATTTACTTTGGCAACCGTTGCCTCATGGAACGCAAAGCCAAGCTTTGCAATCTCTTTCATCAAACCAGCTTTTTCGGAAGCAAATGAAATTGCGTATCCTTCACAATCCACCAGGGAAAGTACTGGAATCCCGAAGCTGTCACAGAACTGGACAAACTTTGCCGCTTTCTTCGCAGCCGCCTCGTCGAGCAAGCTATCCCCTTCCATTGGCTGATTCGCTACAACGCCGACTGTTTCACTGTTGAGTTGAATCAGGGCAGTTATCATATTTTTAGCATAGTCCTTTGCAATTTCTACATAAGCTTTATTGTCCGCAATTTCAGAAATAATAGAAAGCATATTAAAAGAAGCTTTGTCATCTTCCGGAATCAGACTCGTAATATCACAGGCACGGTTAATGTCATCTGTAGTTGCTTGTGTGAAAGTGCTTTCCTGATAATTGGAGGGCAGATACAAAAGCAGATTTTTGATTGCTGCAAAACATTCTTCTTCCGTCGCACAGACAAAATCAGCCATTCCATTTTTCGCAGCAAACACAGAGGTGGCGAAGCTATCACATTTTTCTTCTGTTGTTCCCTCAATTACTTCTTTACTGTTGACATACAGCTTTGAAATCTTGTCCACTGCAAATACAAAATCACTGACAGCAGGAATAAATGTCATACTGCCTGCACAAGGGCCTGCCACCATACAAATCTGCGGAATCACCCCGGAAGCCTCGGAAGCACTTGCCATGATTTCCGCAACCGCGCTTACCCCATCCAGCCCGTCTTCCAGCCGGATTCCTCCGCAGTCAATGACAGATACAAGCGGAGCGCCTGTTTTTATAGCCATGTTATAAATCTTCGCTATTTTTTTTGCATTCATTTCACCGACAGAACCGGATAACACCGTAAAATCCTGGCAGTATGCATAAACAAGACTGCCGTTTACCGTACCATATCCAGCAACAACCCCATCTGCATAGCTATCTTCCGCTGTCAAAGGATTTCTGTTTTTTAAGAAAGAATCTGTTTCAATAAAAGTTCCTTCATCAAACAGCAGAGCGATTCTTTCTCTGGCCGTCTTTTTGCCCGCGTTATGCTGGGCTTTCACCTTTGCTTCCCCTCCTCCGTTCGTCGCTTCAAGGCGGAGTTTTGCAAGGTTTGCCACTTTCTCGTTATTGTCCATATAAACCTCCTACACTTATATAATGAAATTCACCAAATTCTCACAACTATCATTTTAATATGTTTTTGTCAAGTTTGCAATACTTTTCTGATATTTTCTTCACAAAGCTATTTCTTTTTACAGCTGCAAGGCTTAAAATAACCCTCCAGGTTCAAAATATAGTCATTTTGTTCATTTCTTGTAAATTCTAACTTCTCTAAAATATCTTTCATTTTGCTGTTTTTACACACAACATTTTTCGTGCCTGCCAAATCAATCGCATTCAGCGCAGATTTTATCAAAACGATTTTCAGTGCATCATCCTTATCTTCTTTCAGTAGTATGGCATCGATTAGTTCCGCATATGCGCTATGTACGCGAATCACACAGTAACCTGCAAGTTCTCCCGCTTTGCGGCAAACCATATAAAGCCCTGAAAAAGGATAGGGCGTCTCCCCCATCTTCTCCGCAAACTGATTGATCTGATAAATCTCTTCCAGACTTGCCATGCCAAATGTAATCATAATCTATCTCCCCTTTTCCCTGTGAAAGCAATTTTTCCATGCCGCTCAAGCATTTCACATTCTGTTTTTTTCAGATAGCGCCACTTTCCCTCCGCCAGTTTTCCCAGCTTTAAATCTCCAATGGAAATCCGCTTCAAATCCGTTACCAGATAGCCAATGGTTTCAAACATTTTTCTAATCTGACGATTTTTCCCCTGGGTTATGGTAATCAGAACCTCTGGTTTCTCCTGTTTCACCGAGATAATTCTGGCTTCCTTTGCCACAGCTTTGTAATCCTCCACAACAATGCCGCGTTCCAGCTTTTTTAAATCTGTTTCGGACACAGGCTTGTCCAGTTTTGCAATATATGTTTTTGCAATCTGATGTTTTGGGTGCGTCAGCCGGTAGGCAAACTCCCCATCGTTGGTCAAAACCAGCATCCCCCTCGAATCGTAATCCAGTCTGCCGACGGGATAAACTCTCTCCTCCACCCCGTCCAGCAAATCGGTTACCGTTGTTCGTCCGCGATCATCTGTCACGGTTGTCAAAACACCTCTCGGCTTATTCAGCAGAATATAAATTTTTTTTGCTGACCGTTTCAGCACCTTTCCATCTACCGCAACCTTAACGTGCTCCTCATCCACCTTTGTCCCCAGCTGCGCAGCTCTCTTTCCGTCCACGGTAACCCTGCCTTCCAGAATCAGCTGCTCTGCTTTCCGGCGGGAACAATATCCCGCCTCGCTCATATATTTCTGCAGACGTATCATTCCTTTTATCCCCTTTGTAAATGATTATTGTACGATACAAAAAACTTCCGTAAGATCTCCATATAGGACGGTTTTGGAATCAACGGCTCCACCTTGTTTTGCGCTATCAAAAGAATCTTTTCTACGACTTTGTTATCCTTATACACAATCGCTTTTCCAACCGACTGATTTTCCTTAATCGGAGCTTTTAAGCGTTCATTCCATTGAATTTCCAAACGGTACAAACTTTCCTCCTGCTTTTTGATAAGCAGCTTTGCGGGCTCCTTGGGAATCACATACAGCAAACTTTGACCGTTTTGTACCTCGATTTCCTGGTCCGGAACGGTCATTAACAGCATTTTATATGTATGGAAACCATAGTTCAGAAGATATGTGTGATCATTCCAGTCATCAGGAGCATTCAGCGTCACCGCAATCAGCTGCATGCCGTCCCGCGTAGCGGAAGAAACCAAACACCTTCCGCATTTCTTGGTAAAACCTGTTTTCACGCCATCACATCCCGGATAGAGCTTAAGCATTTTATTGTGATTCGAGAGTATCCTGCCCCCCGCTCTTCCATCCAATTCCACCGCTTTTGTCTTTGTGCGGACAATCTCCTGAAAAGCTGGATTGCTCAGACCATAGCGGGTTATCATAGCCAGATCATATGCGGTTGTAAAATGCCCCTCCGCATCAAGTCCGTTCGGATTGCGAAAGGAAGTATCTTTCACCCCGATTTTTGCAGCTGTTTCGTTCATCAAATCTGCAAAGGCATCAGCCGAACCGGATATATGCTCCGCTATCGCAATCGCCGCATCATTTCCGGAATTGAGCATCAAACCGTATAGCAGACTTTCCAGACGTATCTCTTCCCCTACATGCAGATACATGGAGGAACCTTCCGTATAAGCCGCTTCTTTGGAGACTGTGACAATATCCTCTGGGTTACCGTGTTCCAGCGCAACAATAGCAGTCATGATTTTGGTTGTACTTGCCATAGGCAGTCTTTGCGTTTCATTCTTTCCAAATAGTATCTGACCACTTGACTGTTCTATCAGTACGGCTGCTTTGGCGGAAACCCCGCCGTTTTCCATCGCATCTGTATGGATTGGAAAAAGGCATATCAAAAAAATAAGCCATACCGCATGATATTTTGAAACCTTCCACGTTTTCGTAATATTCATAAATTCACCCGCCCAACAACTTATTTATAAGTCATTATATGAGCGGGTGACATTTTTTTATTCCGTATTATAACGAAATGAAGATGTCCTCCGCCTTTTAGGCGGCGGGTTCCACTTCATTTTTCTGTGGTAAACAATCTACCACAGAACCGTTGAATGACAGGGCTGCGCCCCTTCTTGAACAAAACGAATACGTTTGCCGCACACTGTCTAAAAAAGCCGTCTTAACAGCGTTTCAGCCTCGAAAAATAAGGACTATCTCCTCCGCCTGAAAAGCAGGAATTTAACAAATGCGGGACATACTTCCTAATATGACTAAGCATAGAAGCGAAATCATTCTGTTATGATAATTTCATCCAGATCATTGGAAACCTTTTCAATTTTTGTCGATTTGGATTCTTTTTTTTCTTCCTTTTTTGAAAACGCGTCGGTAACCTTGTTCATAATTTCAGGCACCATATCGATGATACGCTCTACAGCTGATGAATTTTCACTCAATGACAGGAGCCGGACAGAGCCGTTTCCGACTACAAGAAATGCTACCGGAGAAATGGAAACACCGGCACCGCTTCCGCCGCCGAAATTGGATTTCACTCCATCCTCCTTAACTACTGCACCGCCGAATTCACTGCCTCCAGCCCCAAAGCCAAAACCAACCTTTGAAATGGGGATGATAACCGTACCATCCGGTGCAGTTACCGGTGTACCGACGATTGTATTGACATCAATCATCGATTTAATGTTTTTTAATGCCGTATCCATCAGACCTTGAATTGGATGTTCAGCCATAGGAAACACCGCCTTTTTTATTTTTTATTGTTTTGATTACTCTTTTGTTTTTTGTTATACTTGGAAAAGCGCTTTAAATGCTTTATAAAATAAGAGAATGCTTTTAGACCAATCACCACAATATGGTGAATTTTCATTCTAAAATTGCCCTCATACACAATGGAAAAACATTCTTGATTATAGAGCGGAACAACCGTGATACTGTGTTCTTTGATTATCATCATACTCTGCAAAAGAGGAAGCATATTTCCGATCCCTGCCCAGATAAAGCCATACATCATCCCAACCTGAGCAGCATCCTCTTTTCCGAAAGTCAGTTCCAAAAGCAGCTTATTGCAAATAATCTTCTTTCTGGAATACCGCATCAGCTTCTGTAAATCCTTCAGAATATCGCGGAAACTGGAAAAATAAAAAGTAATATCATCAACGGTAAGTTTTTTATCCGGCTTCACGGTATCGTTTTTATTCTTCTCTTTTGCTGTGCTTTTATTCTCTTTTTTGGTTTTTTTTAAAATCGGCGCTTTTAAAATTCTAACTTTACCCAGCCTGATAACAATGGAAAACTTCTTATTTTGTATTTTTGTTTCCACATGAACGGACAGGTTCATGATAAGTATAAGCACCGCTATGATAACAGCGAATACGATCATATTTGCTCCATCCTGCCGCTATGTACCGGCTCTATTCACTTCTATTCAGTTCACGGCTTTTCGTTGTTTTCCTCTTGCTGCGCTGCATCATCCTCCGCCATCTCAGCCGCCAAGTCGTCAAAGCTGACATTGTCAGATTCGGACTCCATATCAAAGCCAATCGTTTCCACATCCAAATCCGGCATATCCTCTAACGACTGCAGTCCAAAACATCGTAAAAACTCATCCGTTGTACCGTAAAGCAAAGGTTTTCCCGGTGCATTCAACCGCCCTTTCTGCTCAATCAAATCCCGCTCCAGAAGTTTTGTCAAAGAGTAAGAAGAGTCCACTCCTCTTACCTTCTCGATCGCCGCCTTTGTGATGGGCTGATTATAAGAAATGATAGACAGCACTTCCAATGTGGAGGCTGACAAAGTTTGCTTATGCTTATGGGTTACCAGCTTGACCACCTGATCAAAATATTCTGGTCTGGTTGTCAGCTGAAAAGAATTATCCAGCCGGATCATCTTGATTCCCCTGCGGTCAAAATTATATTCATCCATCATTTTCGGCATGACTTCCAAAAGCTGCTCTTCCGGAATTTCAAGCACATCGGCCAGCTTATTGATACTGACCGGTTCTCCGGCTACAAACAAAAGAGCTTCAATCGTGTGAAAAAGCTCTTTTTCATCAATCCCCAACATCAAACGATATCACCCTTCATCAAGCCTTTCAGCCAAAAATACTGAAACATTAAATTCTTTCGCCTAACAGGCAGAAAGTCATTCCTCCTGCCGAATCCTCCTCAGGACGAATGATAGATCAAATAAAACGTATTGTTTTTATCTTTTCCAAACGTAATGGAATTTTGTTTTACTAATTCTAAAATAGCGAGAAACGTCACCACAATCTGTGGCCTGGAGGTACAGTTGTCCAAAAACACATCAAGGAAATTGGTCTTTTTCCCATGAGACAAATATTCTTGAACCATAGCAATTCTTTCTTTCAGGGATACCGTTTCCCTCGCTACGATCCCGACAAAAGAAGTTTTCGGAGGCGGCATTTTTCTGCCTAACCGCTCCATCATGTCAGAAAAGGCTTCCAAGAGCTCCTTCATGCTGACATCCAGATCCGTATTACTGTATTTAATTCCCTTTATTTTTTCAGGACCTTTTACAAAGGAAAAGCGGCCGATGTCCTCCCTTTCCTTCAAAAATTCAGCTAATTCTTTATATTTCTGATATTCCAGCAGCTTTTCCACCAATTCTGTTCTAGGGTCAATGGTTTCTCCAGCCTCATTTTTTTCTGCCGGCAGCAGCATCTTGGACTTGATATAAAGCAATTCTGCCGCCATAATCAAAAATTCACTGGCGATATCCAAATCCATCTGTTTCATTTTATCTAGATATTCAAGATATTGATGCGATATCTCTGCAATCGGAATATCATAAATATTCACCTTATTCGATTTTATCAGGTGCAGCAAAAGATCCAAAGGACCTTCAAAGGTTTCTAATTTATATGATAATTGTTCCATTACATCATCCCAGCGGAATCATAAAATTCACGATATTTTGAAGAACCGTATACAGATTCTGTACTCCTGTCTGAATCAGCTTATCGAATGCACCGAACCACACCAGCGCCAATGCGACAAAAATCATAATCCGGTCATAAGACATAATTTTATAATAAATTCGTTCCGGAAGAAGGCTGAAAAAGATTTTGGAGCCATCCAGCGGAGGTATGGGAAGCAGATTGAAAATCGCCAGCATCAGATTTACCGAAACCATCGAACTGAAAAACATAGCAACATAGTTCAATGCCAGATACAGCCCCTGGGAATGAATCGGAATCAGTCCAACCAATTTCGGAATCAGTCCAACCAATCTCAGAATAACCATGCTCAGAAAAGCCAATAAAATATTAGTCGCTGGTCCTGCCAATGAGGAAAGCACAATTCCCTTCTTGGGATCCTTAAAATATCTGGAGTCAATCGGAACCCCTTTCGCCCAGCCCACACGAAAAACTGCAAAGAAAAGAATTGCAAACAAATCAAAATGCTTCAGCGGATTCAATGTTATCCTGCCGCTCATCTTTGCCGTAGGGTCTCCCAGCTTATATGCCACAAGCCCATGTGCAGACTCATGACAAGAGATAGAAAACAAAAAAGCAATGATAGACAGGATAAAAGGAATCCCATATGTTACAAAAAAATTCAATAGGTTGGACATGATGTTTTCCATTAGGCCGGATCCATCTCCAAAGCTTCATTAAGCCAGTATTCGGCCAAATCAATCGCCGTATATATGCTGTCCCTTTCCGCTTTTTTTATTGGTTTAAATTTCAAATCTCCTTTGTTCTGGTTGAGCTTAATGCTAAGTCTGGTAGAAATATGAAGCCCCTTTTCCTCCTTGGAATCCAGAATTTGAATCACAGAAATATATTTGTCTGTCAAATTTCCATAATAAATCATATCCCCAACACGAATCAGGGGTTTTTCTTTATAATACAAATAATTATCTTTTTTCTTCGCCATAGAAAGCCCTCCTTAAATCCACAAGTTTATTCAGCATATTTTTCTTCTAAAAAATCATTCATTTGTTTTAACAATTCATCCACATCGGCACCGTGAACTTCACAAGCCTCTTCCACGGTTTCACCGCTGGCTGATGGGCATCCCAGACAATGCATTCCGATATTGAAAAAAAACGGAGCCAAATCACGATCAATTTTTAACACATCCGCTATAATTGTATCTTTGGTTATTTTTTCCATATTTATACACTCCTAATTATTATAATATATATATTATATACCAAAATCATCTAAAAAAGCAACCTTATTTTCAGTTGTTTAAAGATTATTTAAATTTATTCTTTTTGAAAAATGAAAATGTTTCATTCCGAAAAGCGTAAACTTGATTCATTCGCTATTTTTTGGAATATGGCTAACCTGCACAGAATCCTGTGCAGGCTTCCATACTATAAAAATACACCCTTTTCGAAAGAAAAGGGTGTATCAAACTTTCTATCTATATATTACTATATATTAGAGTTCGTTTTTCTTTGAAAAACATTCGCTGCAATAAACTGGGCGATCGTCTCTCGGAATAAAGGGAACTTTTGCTTCACCGCCGCATTCAGCACATACAGCTGTGTGCAGTTCTCTTTTTTCTCTGCCGTTATTCTTTCTAGCGATTCTGCATTCTTTGCAACGGGTAGGTTCATTTTCAAAACCTTTTTCAGCGTAGAATTCCTGTTCGCCAGCAGTGAATACGAATTCGTTTCCACAGTCTTTGCAGATGATTGTTTTGTCCTGATACATAGTTTACTCTCCTTAAAAAATAGAAATTCGTTAGTCCGCGCTAGATTTAAGCTAAAGGACTTGGTTTTATAAATAATTTTTTACAATTATTTCAGTTTTACGTCGAATGCGCTGTACCGCATTATCGATTGATTTTATGCTTTTTTTCTTGATTTCAGAAATCTCCTTATAGCTTAAACCTTGATTGTAAAGAGCTAAAATATCTTTCTCAAAACGACTAAGACTATCGGAAAGCATAGAATATATGGTGTCACTGTTTTCATTGCTTATCACAATCTCTTCCGGATTGAAAGCATTTCCATCTCCAGCAACAAAATTGGCAAACTCTCTCGTATCCTCATCGCTTTTCACAGATTGAAGAGATACAGAAGAATTAAGTGCCATATGTTTTTGGCGAATATTGGTACGCAGCGCTGATTTCACCTGACGCTGAATACAAATCGAACCAAACGTTTTAAAGCTGATATCATTATCAAATTTATAATCGTTGATAGCGCGGAATAGCCCCATCATCCCTTCCTGGATAATGTCTTCCTTCTCAGCGCCAATCAGATAAAACCGGTTTGATATCACTTTTAAATAATTGCGGAAATAATCAAAAATAAATTCCAATGCCTCATTATCTCCATCTCTGGCAAGCTTGACTACATTCTTGTCATTGATATCAAATTTTGGAGGATTCAATTTATTTGACTGCTCCGTTTTATCAGCCAATATGAACACCTACTTTGAAAGCTGATAGCTGTATTATATAACGAAAACCATGAATTGTCAATAGATTTATTTAAATATCATGAAAATCGAATATCTTTTGTCCCGATTTTAATATATTTTTAATAATTTTCTTCCGATTTTGGAAGCAAAGCATATGCAAGTCTTCCTAGAAGTTTTATAAAGGTATCGGCATATGAGTAAGCTTACAAGTCATTTCGAATCAAATCCTCATAAGACTCCCGTTTCAAAATCAGTTTATCCTTTCCGCCGGAAACCATAACCACAGGCGGTCTTGGAATTCGATTGTAATTGCTGGCCATGGAATAATTGTAAGCACCAGTAGCGAAAACAGCCAGAACATCGCCAGCCTCCGCCTGCTGAAGTTTTGTGTTTTCCTGAATCAGATCGCCGGACTCACAGCATTTTCCTGCAATCGTCACAATATCATCCCTTGGATCGGAGGCTTTGTTTGCTATCGCTGCCTCATATTCTGATTGATATAAAATATAACGCGGGTTATCCGTCATTCCCCCATCCACTGAAACATATTTTCGAATACCAGGAATATTTTTTACATTACCGATTGTATACAGAGTAATACCAGCGGAAGCCACGATGGAACGCCCCGGTTCCATCAATATTTTTGGCAGCTTAATTCCCGCTTCCCAGCAACATGTTTTAATGACCGAAGCCACCGCATCAATATATTGATCATAGGCAACGGGATCATCCTTTTCTGTATACTTGATGCCAAATCCCCCTCCCAGATTCAACTCGTCCATGACAATATCGAGCTTGTCCTTCACTTCAGCAATAAAGCCACACATCACTTTTGCTGCTTCCTGAAAAGGTTCTAATTCAAAAATCTGCGATCCGATATGGCAATGAATTCCAGCTATTTTTAAATTTTTGTATTCGGAGGCTGATTTAACCGCTTCAAACGCTTCTCCTGTCTCTAGAGCAAAGCCGAATTTTGAGTCAATTTGACCGGTACGGATAAACGCGTGGGTATGTGCGTCTATTCCCGGCTTTATGCGAAACAAAATAGAAACTGTTTTATTCTTTTCCTTCGCAATGCGGTTGATATGTTCTAATTCCAAAAAATTATCCACGACCAGTCTGCCTACATTGTTACTGACAGCCAATTCGATTTCATCATCCGTTTTATTGTTTCCATGGAAATATATTTTCTCGGGATCCATACCAGCTTTCAAAGCAGTGTACAGCTCACCGCCGGATACCACGTCAACCCCAAGTCCTTCTTCCCGGACAATACGATACATATGCAGACAGGAGAACGCTTTGGAAGCATATAGAATGAGGCCGTTTCCATTATAATCACGGTCAATTGCATCCTTATAAATACGACAGTTTTGCCGAATCATATCCTCATCCATAACATACAGCGGTGTACCATATTTCTCTGCCAAAGCAATCGTATCCACACCGCCGATTGTCAGGTGATTCTGTTCGTTGACTTCTAAATTTTCTGTGACAAACATATCTATTCACCCCGTTTTATTATTGCGCTGAAAAGCCGTCTCACTTTCAAAATGGAAGTTGGTGCAAAAATGTATATGCGCACAAACTCTTTTTGACGGCAAGATTTACGGTATATTGTAACACAATTTTTGTCTCAGTGTCAACGTTAATGACATTCATTTTTTAAAAAGTAAAGCTTTCAATATATTCAAGGTCGATTCCTTCATGTAGGGAAAGGTTAATACCATTTGAAATCACTTTTGATATATGAGAGATAACACTGTCAATCTCCTTAGGAGTCACAATCATCTCCGCCTGCTTTTCATCGACAACCGCTTTGAGTAATTCATATCGCTCAGAGTCTCTTAAAGTCTTAATAAACGTGTGTATCGTCTTATGCTCCTTTGTTTCCTCGTACAAGCTGTTAAGCAAATTTTTTAAAATATCATTGGCAACGCAAACAGCCTCTACTACGGTCGGCACTCCTATGGCAATAACAGGCACGCCAAGCGTTTGCTTATTTAAGCCCTCCCTTTTATTCCCGACGCCTGAGCCAGGATGAATCCCCGTATCAGTAAGCTGGATGGTTGAACTGATTCGATCCGAGTTTCGGGATGCCAGAGCATCAATTGCAATCACAAGATCCGGTTTTGTTTTTTCCACGATACCTTTGATTATTTCACTCGTCTCTAAGCCAGTGATTCCCAGAACACCAGGAGAGATTGCACATACGGGCCTTAAATTCTCATCGACATGTTCCGGGATGTAATCGATCAAGTGCTTGGTAACCATGATTTCCGAAACTACTTTTGGGCCTAATGCATCAGGCGTGATATTCCAATTCCCCAAACCGACAACAAGAACCTTATCTTCCCTTTTTAAACGGATTAACTTTAGAAGCTGCTCTTTCATTAAAAGACTAATTTTTTCAGACGTCCCAGGATCCATGCTTTGAATAGAGGGGCTCTCCATTGTGATATAAGTTCCACATGGCTTTCCCAGGGATTTTTCACCATTTTCACTGGTGATCTTCACTTCTGTAACCAGTACTTTTCCCACGTTTTTGCTAGTCACAGCCACACCTTCAATTTCAGAGGTTTTTCTGTTCGCCTCCACATACATTTCCTGAGCTTCTAAAGCCAGATCTGTTCTAAAATTTAACATCGCTCAACACTCCTTTGTACAACATATCTTTTTGATAGGATTCGCTTATTTCAACAGAAATATGAAAAAAATATGAGAAATTTGCTAAAATATCTTGACATTTCAAGTGTTTTGATATTATAATTGGTTGTAATAGTTTTTAGGTATCCGGAGGTGAGATAAATGCCAAATATTAAGTCTGCAAAAAAAAGAGTAAAAGTAATTAAAACAAAAACTCTTCAAAATCAAATGATAAAGTCAAATCTTAAAACTGTTATCAAAAAATTTGAGGCTGCTGTTTCTGAAAACAATAAAGAATCCGCTGCTGAAGCTTTCAATTTGGTTGTGAAAAAGATTGATCAGGCAACTGCAAAAGGAATTCTGCACAAGAATACTGCCAGCAGAAAAAAAGCCAGATTAGCAGCAAAATTTAATGCTGTCAATGCATAAATATTTTTTTGATATATTTGAAAGCGTACAACATGTACGCTTTTTTGCATTTATACTATTTTTTCAAAGCAACTCTTTACAACCGAACAATTGTTTGGTATAATGCTTTTGAGGTGCTTTTTCATGTGTCATATATATCCGCAAAAAGCGGTTTTTCATATTGATGTCAATAACGCTTATCTTTCCTGGAGTGCGGTAGAATTGCTGAAAAACGGTGCCAAAACCGATCTTCGTAAGATTCCATCTATTATCGGCGGCGATCCGAAAAAGCGCCATGGTGTGGTTCTGGCAAAATCAACTCCGGCAAAACAATATGGAATTCAGACCGGTGAAACCGTGTCCAGTGCAAAAAAGAAATGTTCCATGTTGCGCGTCGTCCAGCCAGACCGAATCTTATATCAGCACAGCAGTAATAAGCTAATTGAAGTTTTGTCCTGTTTTTCTTCTGAAATTACTCGTTTCAGTATTGATGAATGCTTTATGGAATACAAAAATAAGGAATTTGACAGCATACTGGAAGCCGCCCATTATATCAGACAAACAATCTATCACGAGCTCGGCTTTACGGTCAACATTGGAATTTCCACCAATCGTCTTCTGGCGAAGATGGCAAGCAATTTTCAAAAACCAGACCGGGTGCACACGCTGTTTGAATGGGAAATGGAACAAAAAATGTGGCCTCTGCCCATCAATGAATTGTTTATGGTAGGCCGTGCAAGCCGTGAAAAACTCAAGCAAAAAGGATTTTTTACAATCGGAGATATCGCACGTTCTTCTCCTGTGCTTCTGGAGAGAATTTTAAAGAAACACGGAGTGACATTAAATAATTATGCCAACGGAAAAGAAACGGCCCACTTTTTATCCCATGATACAGTAAAGGGAATCAGCCACTCCACCACCCTCCCTTTTGACACAAATGATTTTGAATATATTCGGAAGGTGCTGATGGAGCTAAGTGAAAAGATTGCAAGACGGCTAAAACAAAAGGAGCTCTATTTCGGTTTGGTTTCCATCGAAGTAAAAACGGAAGACTTTAAAAAGCGTTCTATACAAAAACGTTTGCAAATACCGACCAATGACACAGCGCTTATCTATCAAACTGCTTTGGAATTATTTGAGCAGCTGAATATAAAGAAAAATATCCGTCATCTTGGTATTCGAATTGGAAATTTAGAACACCCCTATCAACAAGTTTGTTTTTGTAATGAAATATAAAAAAGTTTTTCATTCTGAAAAACGCAGTCGCGCTCCGCACGCTGTTTTTTGAAATCTGCTAAATTGCGACTTCATCTTATCTTGCTCAATGAAATTTCAACTCATTCCGCCGCAATTTCCTAGATTATAAAAAAGTTTTTCATTCCGAAAAACACAGTCCCGCTCTGCACGCTGTTCTTCAAAACAAGCAACTGCGCACAATTCCGCACGGTTTCCTATTCTACAAGAATATCGTGCTTTCTTTTCCCGCATAATAAATTTCAGAAAAGAAAAGTGGTTACTTATCCTATTTTTCTGAACGTTCAAAATCTTTCCATGCAATGAACATTTTCCACGAAATCCAAACCTCTTTTGGTCATAACAACGCAAGGCGCTTTGCTCTTTACCGCAAAAATGGAGCCCGTCCATTGAAGAGAGGCGAGGTTATAAAACTCAAAAAATCAGGAGGAAATTTTATGTTTCAGGATCCCAGTCTCAGAGCCCTTATCTTTTCCGTTGCAGCCGGCTTGGCAACTCTGCTCGGTGCACTGATCATTTTTATCACCAAAAAGAAAAGCGAAAAACTTGTAACGATTTCTCTTGGTTTCGCAGCGGGCGTGATGATCAGCGTATCCTTTACCGATCTGTATCCAAATGCCGTTGATCTGCTGAGTGAAACAGCCGGAGAACGGCTCAGCATCGTTCTTTCTGTTTTATTTCTTGTAATCGGAGTTCTGATCGCCTCATCCATTGACAAACTGGTGCCTCACCAGGAATTTGACAGTACACTCGGCGATACACCACATCAAAATCTTTTCCGAACTGGTTTTGTTTCTATGCTTGCCATTGGGCTTCATAATTTTCCGGAAGGGATCGCAACCTTTATGGCAGGCTATGAAAATATGGCATTGGGCGCCTCCATCGCTGTCGCGATCGCTCTGCACAATATACCCGAAGGCATCTCCGTTGCTATGCCAATTTATTTTGCAACCGGAAGCAAGAAGAAAGCCATTCAGTATACTTTTCTTTCCGGAATCGCTGAACCTATCGGTGCCCTTTTAGCCTTCCTGTTTCTAAAACCATTTATCAGCAATTCTCTTCTGGGTGCTGTATTTGGTATTGTAGCAGGAATCATGCTCTATATCGCAATTGAAGAGCTTTTGCCCTCTTCCCGGCAGTATGGTTATGGAAAACAGGCTTTGACCGCAATTTTTGCAGGAATCTGCTTCATGCCCTTGACTCATATTATTTAGACATAAGTCAAATAGATGCTGTACTGTCAAAAACGCCGCTTATTACAAGCGAAGATAAAAAAAGAAAACAGAGCGTTCCGGGAATCAAAAAATGAAAAAGCTTTTCATTCCGAAAAACAGCAATCCCTTTTCCGTAGTATTTTTTGAAACATGCAATCGCACACGATTCCTCGCAATTTCCTATGTTAGGAAAGAACGAAAAAGTCGTCATGGAATTTTGGATTCCATGACGATTTTTGTTTCCTCCGAAATAAATCCAGTAGACCGTTCGGATTCATTTTGCGAACCTTCCTTTTTCCAATTCTAATATCAGCATAAGATGGTTGATAAAACCATCGCTCTCGTTTTTAAAATACAAAAAAGTGAAAGGAATGCCCCCCTTTTGTTCTACTGATTCATAATCATAGCTTTGCACTTCGCTCGGTATTCGCTCGGTGACATCTTCATCTGTTTCCGAAATATTTCATTGTACCGCTGCTGGGCGGAAAAGCCTACATTCAGAGCAATATCTCCGATTTTCATCTCCGTTTGTTCCAAAAGCTCTTTCGAGCGATTAATGCGTACAGACAACAGGTACTGAATCGGACTGACACCGAACATCCTTTTAAAAACTCTCGCAAAATGGCTGGGACTTAGATAAATATAGTTGGCAATATCATTCAGCCCAATGTCCTCCATGTATTTCTCATCAATAAAATCCCGGGCGCTTTCCAGCATTTCTTTTAATTTTTCCTGATGTTTTTTCATGGAATTTTCCCATTCTGATTTTAACGCCCGCGACAGCCATACAAACAACTCCATTGTAATCAGAGAACATAGAAACTCACTGTCCTCACGGCTGTTGCGCATTTCTGCAGTAATCCTGTTCAGCGCCGAAACAATTTCATTCTTATAGTTGGAGCCCAGTGTAATGAAAGCCCCAAACTGCTGTTTCCCCACATAATTCACAAAATCCTCCATTGAAATGGGTGAGATACTATTTTTATCCGGACCTTTGAAATAAAATTTCAGAACAAGAAGGCTGCATTGTTTTTCCTCTTCCACAATCAAACGATGGGGCTGCCTTGGCTTAATCAGCAAAAGATTTTTTTTGCCGACTTGAACCTTAGTGCCGCTTATGTCGAAAGTTGCTTCCCCTCTCTGTACATAAACCAATTCAAACTGCTCATGACTGCTAGCTTCATTTAGATGGTAACGAGAATCCAAAACCCGTTCCACAGAATGGGCAACGAAAGGCAGACCGCTCTTAATATTCATGAATTCTTCCCATACTTTAGGTATAACCGTCTGTTCCACTATGCTTCCACCTTCCTTATTTTATAACAAGATAAAACTGCTTTTACAGGACAAAAGCTACCTTAAAAGCGATTCAGACTCACAAAGCGGGGGTATTTCCCCTCCACATGCTTACAAATTTATCCCCGACACTTACCGAACCGGCAGGCATATTCAGCGGGAGATTATACTTCCGCTGAATCTTGAATAACAAGACGTCATCCCTTATGGAACGGAATAAACGGAAAAGTATAAAAGATACTCTATTGTGCTCGTTTATCAAGTACGAATGAAATATAAAAAGACGACTATCTATGATAATCGTCTTTATTATAATATATTTTCAGGGAATAAGTCAAATTTATTTTTTTGCCCAAGACATCATATGTCTCAGTTCTTTGCCGACAGTCTCCAGCTGATGTTCCGCCTGCTGTCTTCTGGTTGCAATGAAATTAGGACGTCCAGCCTGATTTTCCAAAATCCAATTTCTTGCAAATGTGCCGTCTTGAATTTCACCCAGTACTTTTTTCATTTCCTTTTTCACATCTGCATTAATCAGACGTTTGCCGACACTGTAATCACCATATTCAGCAGTATCTGAAATGGAATATCTCATATATGCCAAGCCGCCTTCATTGATCAGATCCACAATTAATTTCATTTCATGGCAGCATTCAAAATATGCAATCTCAGGCGCATACCCAGCTTCCACCAACGTTTCAAAGCCAGCTTTGATAAGCTCGCTGACACCGCCGCAGAGAACACACTGTTCTCCGAACAGATCAGACTCTGTCTCCTCACGGAAAGTTGTTTCTAAAATACCGCCTCTTGCGCCGCCGATTCCCGCACCGTAAGCCAAAGCGATATCTCTCGCTTTTCCGGTTGCATCTTGGTAAACCGCAATCAGGCAGGGAACTCCTCTTCCCTCCACAAACTGGCTTCTTACCGTATGACCTGGACCTTTCGGTGCAATCATGATTACATCAACATCAGCAGGAGGCACAATTCTGTTGTAGTGGATATTGAAACCATGGGCAAAAGCAAGCGCTTTTCCCTCTGTCAAATAAGGAGCAATCTCACTGTAATAGATATCAGGCTGCTTCTCATCGTTCACAAGAATCATGATAATATCAGACTCTTTGGCTGCCTCAGCAACCGTTCCAACCTTCAAGCCGGCCTCCTCTGCAATTTTCCATGATCTGCTGCCATTGTATAAACCAACCATTACTTCTGCGCCGCTGTCCTTTAAATTTAATGCATGGGCATGACCTTGAGAACCATAGCCGACAATTGCTATCTTCTTTCCTTTTAAATTGTCAAAATTACAATCCTTTTCATAGTACATTTTTGCCATTCTCTATCATCCTTTCGATATTTAATATCTTTTCTCCTCGTTCAATGGCAATCGCTCCCGTTTTCACAACCTCTAGAATGCCATACTTTTCAAGCATACTATAAAGAGCTGCCACTTTGTCCTCCGCACCTGTAATCTCAATCGTGAGTGTAGCGGAGGATACATCAATCACCTTTGCGCGGAAAATCTCAGCAATTTGGACAATTTCCCCTCTGGTCTCCCCGTCACACTTCACTTTGAATAAAGCAAGCTGTCTTGCCACAGTTTTTTTCGGTTTCAGTCGTTTGGCTGTGATAACATCAACCAGTTTTTCAAGCTGCTTGAGCATCTGGTCGATGGTTGCATCATCCCCATTGGCAACAATTGTCATTCTGGAAATACTGGGATCCTCGGTAGTACCGACAGCCAAGCTATCAATATTGAAGCCTCGCCGGCTGAACATACCGGAAATTCTGGTCAGCACACCGGAACGATTATATACTAACGCGGAAACAATATGTTTCATACAAAAACCTACTTTCTGCTTTCTGCTTATTACTCATTATACTACAGGTATCCTTAGGAATCAACTAATGTTTTGCTCATTTTCAACAAATTTATTTCATGTTTTTATGCACCTTTAATAGAAATAAATTTCACAATATCGCTTATTCCTATAAAAAGAAAGGAGTCCGGCAAAACACCGAACTCACTATTTTCTTAATATCTATTTTTCCACAAGAAGTATTGGCGCGAACGAACGATTAACCGTAAGATTATGTTCCCACGAAAAGGAAACTCCTCCGCCTGTCCATAGCTTTGTATCCGGACGCTTGCCAAAATGTGATTCATAAAAGCGAGGCTATATTTCCTGTATATCTTCCAGCTTCACACCGGAATCCGATTGAAGGATTACCCCTGGATACCCTTCCTTTTCAACCGCTTTGAGGATTCCCGGAGCGTCTTCTTCCCTGGCGTACACGAAAAGGCAGCCTCCGCCGCCAGATCCATTCACTTTTCCGCCCAGTGCACCATTTTCCAAAGCCACATCCAGAATATGATCAATGACAGAGGTTGACGTGTTCAACCCATCCCGAAGAAGAGCGTGATGCCGGTTCAACAAATCTCCAAAAACCTCTGGCTCCACATTACCGGACTGAAGAATAGCCAGCGCTTCTTTCAGCAATTTATGAATTTTGATACTGGTCAGCAATTTATTTTTATGATAGTCATCCAATTTGTCTGCCAAAGGAAGATTGGCATCATTTTTAAAGATATCCCTTGTGTGGGTAATACCGTAGGGCTTTAGAAGCTCAATGGCCTCCACTACAGGCACCTTGCTGTCACTAAGCACCTTTATGGTATCCTTCTGCTGAAGGGAATCAAACAGAATGAAAACGCCGGGTATCTTGGTTTCAATACTTGTGGCTTTGGGTTCACCGTCAAAGGAGAGATGAACCAGATTTCCATAAGCCGAGGTAAAGTGATCCTGCATTCCTCCTGGCTCTTTGAACTCTTCTACCTCTGCCAGATAACCAAGATAAGCAATCCGGTCAAGATTGTCCTTATCCGGATGCTGGATCGTTTCCAGAATTGTTTTTAGTAATACCACAATCATGGTGGAAGAGGAACACATTCCTTTTCCTATCGGAATATTGGAATCCATTTTCACATCAAAACCGCATGCAACATCATATCCTTCTTTCAGAAGGACATTGAAAGAACTCTTAAAGTAATCACGTTTCTTTTCATAGACAATCGGAGAATTTAAATCCACTTCATAGTGCTGATACAAGCCATTGACGTTTTTCTGATTCAATTCACAGATTTTGGAATCCCGAATCATAATATGTACAATGCCGTCGCTGCGTTTGGAAGCCTCTGCGCAAAAACGGAGATTAATACCGGTGCCGATGACCTCCATATCCAAGTAGTCCTGATGCTCGCCAAACAGACACAGTCTGGACGGCGTAGAACAACGATATTTCTTCATGACTTTCCCCCACATATATTTTTCACTATCTTTGTTATTTTCCCATTTTTTCTGTAAAAAGTCAAGTATTTTTGTAATTTTTCATGAAATAAAGGAACTTTTTGTACCGTACCCCATGCCTCTGATTGAAAACATTTAAGCGTAGTCATAACCACCGGCAAAGCCGGTGGCTTGCTCAGCCCTATAAGGGCATGTTACTGGCTGGGCTGAAAGCCCTCTGAATCATCTGCCAGCCGCAAACTTTTTCAAGCCGCCGCTAA
>NZ_JAHLPV010000044.1 GCF_018918095.1 Acetivibrio sp. MSJd-27
CGTTTTTCTTTTCTGCGCTCCCTTTTTAACAGATTGTGCACAGGTCGATCTCCTGTTAGTCCTAATACCTTTTCTATTTCTTTATGTGTCATCCCTTGGTTGAGCATTTCTTTAATTTGAGGCAATAGTTCTAATGTGTGTTGATATTTTCTCGACATAACATTAACCCCCTACTGTAGTATATTATCCTACAATAAGGGGCTTTTGTCTATTGTCCGTTTTTACTGGACTTGTTCATGTGAAATCCAAACGGGGGTTGTTGTGTTGTCAAGCGTTCCCGCTTGGCCTTCTATTCAGTTGCTTATTCATTTCGATCAACTTGTGCAGTATCATACTTGTTATCTCTTACGAAAATTTTATTGCTTATCATTTTCATCAAACACATCACCGCATTCGGGACAGAACTTCGGTGGATTTGCTGGATCTTCCGGCTCCCAACCACACTTATCGCACTTGTACAACGGTGTGCCCGCAGGCTTGGAACTTCCGCAGTTTTGGCAGAACTTACCTTTGTTAAGTGTACCGCAAGAACACGTCCAGCCATCTGCTGACGGCTGTGGTTTTCCGCAATTCATACAGAATTTACCCATATTGCCGCCCTGACCACATTCACAACTCCAGCCAGAAGACGCCGCCTGCTGAGGTTGCTGTTGCTGCTGTTGTCCCATAGCAAAGAGATTAGCCGCATTGGCACCACCTGCATTCTGCGCCATATTCATGCCGAAAAATCCGCCCATAGCGCCCATGCCGCCCTCGTTTTTCGCCGCATCCTGCATAGCTTGAGCCTGCGCACCCACCATATGCGCCGCCGCCATTGTCGGATTGCGGAATGCCGCGTTTCTTTGAATTTCTTTAATCATTTTTTCGTCTTCTTCCGAAGCGTTTACGGAGGAAACACCGAACACAACAATTTCAATGCCTCTTAAATCTCTCCATTTTGCGGAAAGAACGTCGTTTAACGCATCGCCGATTTCCATTGTGTGCGCCGGAAGCGAACTGTATCGGATTCCCATATCCGAAATTTTTGCAAATGCCGGCTGAAGCGCTGTGAGTAACTCCGTTTTCAATTGGCTGTCAATGGTTTCCCGTAGATACATTTCGTCAACATTGCCGCACACGTTTGTGTAAAACAGCAAAGGATTTGTAATTTTGTAGGAATACTCGCCGTGACAGCGGATTGCAATATCTACATCAAGACCTATATTATTGTCTACAACACGAAAAGGCACCGGTGAAGGGGTTCCGTATTTATTGCCTATAATCTCTTTTGTATTGAAAAAATAGACTCTTTGGTCTTTTCCCGGCTCGCCACCGAAGGTAAAACGCTTTCCGACCTCGCCAAAGCTTTTTTTGATGTTCTCGCTCAGGTTTCCATAGAAAATGCTGGGCTCCGTTCCGGTATCGTAAACGAACTCGCCCGGTTCCGCACAGATATCAACCACCTTTCCGCTTTCCACAATCATCATACACTGCCCATCGTTGACATTGATAATCGAACCATTTGAAATAATATTATCCGTTCCTTTTTTGTTTGAGCTTCTGTCTCCGGCTCTCTTTTCGCCTTTTGCCACAAGAACGTCAGCGTCCAAACTCTCACAATAGAAGTAGTCTCTCCACGAATCGGCAAGCACACCGCCTGCCGCGCCTATTCCCGCCTTTAATAATCCCATATATAATACTCCCTTTCAAAATTATTGTTTATACTCTGTTATATCCCATACATCTTCTGTGCATATCAGTTTACCGTTTT
Organism: Acetivibrio sp. MSJd-27; assembly: GCF_018918095.1. Classification (GTDB taxonomy): domain Bacteria; phylum Bacillota; class Clostridia; order UMGS1840; family HGM11507; genus HGM11507. The sequence continues at coordinate 1,751 of NZ_JAHLPV010000044.1, forward strand.
CATCTGTTTGCGGCGTAAATTCGTGTCCGCCGTGAGTGTATATGCAAATCTTTACATCTGCGCCGCATTTTAATACAAACGGCGTACCGTCATAAAATTGCAAGCTGTTTTCCGCATCGCCAATTTTGCTGATTTCGGTTTCATCGGCATATCTCGGAATAATAAGATACATTTTATTCCCGCCAAAATCATACTGCTTTATTTTTTTCTTGCTTTCTTCGGATAGACCCGAAAACAGCTTGTCAATATAATATTGAGTGTTTTTCTCCTCACTTAAGTACACAACAGCCCAAAACGGATACCCCTCATATTCATCAAACGGCAGGGGATTTGCGTATTCGGTACGATAATCACCATCAACATATACCATACCCGGGCCGTCCAGAATATCCGGCTTCGGCGCTTTGCACCCAAACAGATTTGCAAAAATAGTAATGATTGAAATAAACTTCACAAGTTTCACCATGTTCTTAACCTTTTGACAACCCAATCCGCATATCATTACATAAAATTCTTGCAATAAACGCCGCCGCTTCGCTGCGTTTTACCTGTGCATTCGGATAAAAGGTCATATATTCGTCACTTCCTACCGCAATTCCCCTGCGATAGAGATCAAGAATTTCATATGCAAAAGCTGTTGTATCATATACATCGGGAATATCTGTCAGCGGAACATCGGGATTGATTTCATAAGGCTCGGTATCACAACGAGAGAACATATATGCCATTTCCGCTCTCGTTGCATTTTTATCCCAGTCAAAGGAAATGTGATCGTCTATGATATTGTTATAATAGCAGTAATCTACGTAAACATCATACCAATGCTCGCCATAACCTTGAAATTCCGTTTCTAATCCGCTGTTATAGGCGTGAATACACGCCGCAATTTTGGCCGTCTCCGCACAGGTAAGACCAGCGTCGGGATCAAAAACAGTTTGACTTTTTCCATTTATGATTCCGAAACTATATGCCGTCTCTACATACGGATAGTACCACGCATCATTATTCACGTCTTCAAACGGCAGAGAAACGTCCTCTAAGTACTTGCTTCCCTTAAAGCCGCAATCTTCGCAGTAAATCATATTTTCACCGAAAATATCCTTTTCGGTCATACTTTCCACAAGCGAGGAATGAATTTTTCCAAAGTCGAAATTATTGTCGCCTTTCGCATTGGATATTTTTTCTCGCATAACGTCTTCACTTACCGCACACGGAATATCGAACCGTATATAACCCGTGCCTATAAACACATCATAATCAAATTGAACCTGTTCTGAGTTTAACGTAACCACTGAAAGTTCGGAGCAGTTTGCAAAGGCATGTTCGCCTATGGAAGTCACGCTTGCGGGAATATCGACATATGCGGCAGTGCAGCCCTCAAAAGCGTTTGTATTGATTTCCTCAATTCCTTCTTCTATATATACTGAAGAAATTCCAATGTCGAAAAACGCCATTACGCCAATTTCCTTGATTTTTGTTCCGTCAATTTCAGTAGGTACAACAACATTTTCTCCACCGTAATATGACGTTATAACGCCGGCAGCAGTATATTCATAATCTCCGTCCGATGATTTTAATACATCAGGCTCTGCAAAAGCAGTAGTATTCACTAACAAAGCAAACAAAGCCAAAATCGCCGCAATTTTCTTCATATTGCTTCACCTCCGCATCAAAATCCCTTGATTCTGTATAATAGTGCCTCGGCAGTGTCATCTGCTCTTTTTGCGCCGCAAAGCGCCAGCACAGAACCGTCTTCCATAGGAACGAATTTTTTCAGCCAAACAGCCTCTTCTACACCGAACAGTGATTTTGTTGAATCGCTTTTTCCAATAAAAGTTCCGTCGTTTTTGATAAGATGGATTGTGGAAACAGAGGCGGTCATATATCCGTTTTCCGTTTCCGTCATAGCGCTGATACCATTACCAAATAATTTCTCGCTGCTTCTTGCTATTTCGTTTCCGGCAGTATCAAACGCAACAAGTTTCTGTTCATTTTCGATTGAACCTGCCACAAGCGCATGATTTCCTACCACCTCAATTGCTGCGACTTTGGTGAACGGCCCTTTTATCTGCGCGGGGTCGCTTGATCTGAGTCGGGAAATTACCCACGGTGTTGCTGTACCCCCGGAAATTTTTGTGATAGCGTCACGTCCCGTAAAATAGGTCAAAGCAAAATCCTCTGTCTGTGAAACACTGATATTTCCGCTTTCTGCCGCTTCGCCTATCTGATTTCCTTCGCCGTCATATATTTTCGCTGCGAACACGCCTCCGTCTGCATAGAGCTGCCCTTTTCCGTCAACGGCAATCCCGGTTGAATTGGAAATATTCATTTCTTTTTCTAAGGTCAGGGCATTGTCTGCAAGCGTATATTTTTTGATAATTTTATCGCCGTTTCCGATATAAACGGTATCGCCTGATACCGCCATACACGGTTTTGATTGGCTTGAAACCTGCATCGGCTCATCAAGATTGACAAGTTCTGCTGTCAGTGTAACATCACCAATAGTTACAGAGCCGGGGGTGGGGTTCAGCGGCTCGGAAACTGCCTTTTGTGTAGGCTCCGGTGTTTGTTTTGAATCCGATGTCACCTGTGTGTCGGTTTTATCATTGTTATCTGTTTTGCCGCCACAGGCAGCAAGGGATATTACACATACAAACGCTAAAATAAGCGCTAATAATTTTTTCATTGATACGTCCTCCTAAACATTAAATTTACGATAATTTTGCCTCTGCTTCGTCTGCACGCCTTGTATAAACCGCCATTCCGCCAGTATTTGCGTCCTCCACAGCGTTGATATTTTTCTCTAATTTCGCTTTTTCTTCGTCCGTAATAGAATCTTCTCCGTTTTTCATTGCCTTAAATACAGTACCGAAGGTCTGCGCCATACCAACCGCTCCCTGAAGCTGTCTTTTTTCTTCTTTGCTCATTCCAAAATCAAACAATCCTTTTGAACTGTCGTGAATGCCGAAAATATAATCAAAATGGCATTTTGCATTATGAGCATATTCGGCATCCCTTCTGTTGTTCTTGCTGAAGCAGACCTTGATTTCCTGCTTGATGTATGGATGCGGACGCAAACCCTTTTTGTTGTCCATGTTTATATTGTTCATATTTCCGCCCAAAAGTTTGATTTTCAGACCTCCGCCCTTAAATTCGGGATTCTTGCCCGGTTCGCTTGCCGGCGATTCATCGTAGTATTCCTCATAGCTTGCCACCTGGTCATATCGGAAAAGCTCGTTCATTTTACCTCTGCCGGTGTAACTTCTATACTTAATTCTGAACATTCCCAAATCATCGCAAAATTCAATGCCCGCCTCTTTAAGTGTAGACGGAAAGAGTTCCTTTTTTCCTTCTTTGGAGTAGACCTCTTCAAAAAGCTTGTTCTGTCGTTTCATATATTCAATATGCCCTTTAATTTCGTCTAAAGTCAGTTCGCTCAGCCTTATGTATCTGGAACATTTATCACCGCAGCCATCGCAGAGAAAATCCCCGTTTTTGATTTTTGTGCGGCTCATCACTCCGCACTCATTCCCGCATAACGCACAGGTCTTTTTCCCAAATTTATCTTTGAAAAAACCTCCTAATCCCATTGTTCATACCTCCTTTTAATGTGTTATTTTACATTCAACCGGAATTTCGGCTTGAGATTGCATTTCCGCAATACTCGCATTTGCCGGAGCTTCCGGCGCGGATTCTTGTTGTTCCGTTGCATTTTTCACACACAATGTTGACAAAGCCTGTTTTGCTTCCCTCGCGTCCCGAAAGAATAACGCATGGCGATCCCTGCTTTTGCAAAGTACATTCACAGAATACCCCTTTTTCGAAAAGTTTCTCAAGTTCGGAAAGTACCTTGAACGGTGGTTTTCCGGATTGCTTTGCAAGCTCATTGATTGTCACCGTGCCATCGACATCGCACATAAAGATTGAGTTGTAACGATATGCACGCGCCGCCATTCTTCCGTTTTTAATGCCGTTTAACAAGAGCAGTGCGGACGGAACAATCATGACTACATTGGTAATCAAGTTATCGCGAAGATTTTCGTTATACCCTGTAACCCCCGAAATAATTCCAAACAGAAAAACCGCCGTGAAGAATCCGCCTATGATTATTTGTATGTGCTTTTTTATTGTAAGCCTTGCAATTGCAATTTTTGAAATATATGTTCCGCCGTCGGAAAACATTTTTTTATTTGTCCCCATTTTTACTGCCTCCGGAATGCCATCATTCCAACACCGATTATTGCAAGCAATATTCCTGCCACGATGCCGAAAATCGAGCCGCCGCGCACTCCTTTTTTGTTCTCCTCGGCCAATTCCTCCGCAGTCATAATGCCCTTAAAGGTCGTTACCGAATCAATGTCCTCGGCTTTTACGATCGTATCGCCCTTTTGCATGCCGATAATCGTATATTCGAGCGGATCGTCGGGCGAAACGATGCCGTAGGATATTTTTTGAGATCCGTATCCCGTTGATGAGTACATACCTGTTGTTTTTTTCGGCAGCCAATGTTCTTTTGAAACGCAGTAGCGGCTTTCTTTTCCGCCCGAAAGCACCTTCCAGCCCGCATTAAGGCTCTCCTCGTCATATTGCGTAAATTCGGTGTTTCTTATAATGGGATTGAGCAGCTTGCTTTCCACCTTAAACTCACCGAGCACGGTAGGTGCGGCGAGCACGGTCGTTGTAAGTATCTCGGCATTGATTCCGAAATTCGCCTTTTCGCTGTAGTCGGTATTCTCCGGATGCCAGTCCCACACTTTTTCATCATCGCTGCCGGTATCCTGTTTATAAGTCCAAACCGTTCTTTTCGCCGTTACCCCCGGGAGCTTAACACCCGTTATGGGATCTTGAAGCTGTTCGGCGGCTTTAAGCGTTCCCGAAACAACCACAAGCTTTCCTTCATTGTCGGGAAGAATTCTGCCGTCCTTGATTGTTACCGCAGCTCTGATTCTCTCGTAGGACTGCGGTGCTGACACAAGAGCTTTTACGGCAAGCGAAGCAAAGAGCAAGCCTCCTATAATCAGTATAACGCCAATTATTTTTTTCATAGTCATTCCTCCCTATATATTGAATGAATATTTACTCAAAATATTTACCCTTTACCCTTACAGCCTACCATGTATATTTCTGACGATATATCTCAATATCGCTTCGTTTGAGATAACGCTGTTCCCGTCCGCATCGGTAATGACGCAGCGAAGTCGAATAACTGATTTGGTACTCAGCAGTTTAACCGTATCCGTATCAGCGTCGGTAACGGTGTTTTCATCGGTATTACTGAGTTTGTTCCATGTTTCTCCGTTGCTGACTTCCCATTGATAGCTGTACGGGGCCTTTCCGCCTGCCGCTACTACCGTAAAGGAAACGGTTTTGCCGACTCTTGCCATTACATCTTCGGGTTGTGTAACAATAGACAGTGGTGTGGTTTCCTCTTTTTCAAATGCAACGCCCGCGATTACCTCCGTAACAATAAAGGTACCCAATGTTCTCCCACTGTCGCGCACGGTAAGCTCTTGCCCTACATACCATACGCCTGCGGATTTGGGGAAAATAACAGACACATTTTCTCTTGTTTCGCCGGGAGCAACCGCTTCACCGTTTAAATCGGCAAATCGCCCTGTGACATCGCTTGTATAATAAAACTGTGCTTTATCCTCCTGTGCAATCGGCGTTTTTCTTCCACCCTCCTCAGAAGATAGAAGTTTTAGCGTGCCTTTCAGTCGGTTTGCGATTGTAAAATCAGCGTCTGCGCCAATAACGGCGTCGCCTCTTGCAGCCATATCCTTTGTTATCTCCGCATTGAGCAACAAACCAATATTATCGCCCTTTTCGGCACTGTCCAAATTTTTTCTGTACATTTCAATTCCTGCGGCTGTGGCTTTTGTAACAGTCCCGTCGCTATGTACAATTTGCAGCGCATCTCCCAATTTAATGGAGCCGCTTACCACTTTTCCGGTAAGAATTGTCCCCTTGCCCGTAATGGTAAATACGTCCTCAGCGTACATTAAAAATTGCTTGGAGGTAAGTTCCGTCGGCGTATTTCCGCCGGACGGTTCTTTTGTCGGCTCTGGCTCTTTTGTCGGTTCCGGTTCTTTTGTTGGTTCTGGTTCTTCTCCCATACTGAATAAAATTCGCTTATCCTCATTCATCATACGGGTAAGAATTGCTGCAACCTCACTGCGTTTAATGTTTGCAAGCGGATCGCAGTTATGCGCTTCGTCTACACCCGTAAGAATACCTGCGCGGTAGAGTTTGTAGACAGCCGCTGCATAAGACCGTGAAGAAGGCACATCAGGGATTGCGTCATTGGGGACGTTGTTGATTGCTTTCAGTCCTTCAGCGGGAAGCGCATTTGCGAAAATTTCCATATATCCCGCTCTTGTTGCGTTGTCGTTATAATTATAATTTTTTGAAATAATATGGTTATCCTCGCAATAGTCAACATACGGACGATACCACGGATTGCCTGCTTTGAGGGTAACAGTGCCCTCAAGATATAACTGGTTCATACAAGCCGCCAGTTTAATTGCCTCTGCATAGGTGAGATTATCCTCCGGCGCATAAGAAGTTTCACTTTTTCCGTTTACCAAACCGCTTTCTACTGCAATTTTAACATCATTGTAGTACCACGCTGCCGGCTTAACGTCCTCAAAATTCATTTCTGCGGCAAAGGTCATTGGAATAATGCCTATGCACATTACAATACTTAATAAAAGTGCAATTGTCTTTTTCATTTTTTCATGTCCTTTCAAATAATTTCAGATTTTATGATTGCTTTGTGCACCCGAAAACAAAGTAGTCATCGTCTGTGGAATAATTAACATCAATTCCGTTGTCGGTAATATCCCAGTTTATATTCAGTTCATCACCGTCAAGACTGCCCCAATCACCCACAAGCGACCATTTGTGACTTCCCAAATCCTTTCCCTTAAAGGTAACCTTTGCGGTATGGTCTGCGGCAAACTCCATTTTCAGTTCGTCACCCGAAAATCCTTCAATCGGGTCGCCCAAAACATCTGTGACCGTATGCGACTGCCATATTCCAAGCATTCTCTTATCTGACTCAGGCAAAGTGTTTTCGAGTTTTGCCGCCTCGCTGCCTTCTTTTGCAAAGGTCAGCTTCATTCCCATATTCAGCATATTGTCAAAGGTTATGGTGTCTTGTCCGATTGCACCCACAATGTCTGTGCCGCTTATCTTTACCGTGATATTTTTATCATCATTTGTCCACTTAATGGTATCGCTTTCGCCATTAACGGTCATTGTTCCCTTACCGCCGCTTTTTAGTTCCAAGCCAAAACCGCTGATGTCCTCGCCGGTTAAGGTCATTCCGATTGCTTCGCCCGAAACCGATATGTATTTTCCCTCATACTCTGCATCCGTTCTGCCGCTTCCGCCACAGGCCGAGAGCATAAATACTACGCACAAAACGCCTATCATACCCGCAAAATTCAAATATTTTTTCATGGCAAATTCCTCCTGATTTTTAAATTGTTTTTAATAGCTTCCGCCCCGTCCGCCGTGGCTTTCGCCGGAAGAGGACGTATGACTGCTGGAATTAGATTTTGGTTTCTCCGTTTTGATAACAGTGCTGTAAAGAAATATGTCCCTTGAAAGCGCAAGGTTCATGCTGCCCGGTTTCATATAATTTGCGGCATAATCCTGTTTCACCGCTGTTTTCATCTTTTCAAGCTTACGTTTCATGAAAGCAAATGCAAGCAGCAAAGGCAGGAGCAGAGCGCCGCCGATTACACACAGTAGATATTTCATATCGTACTGCTTTTTGTTAAACGGTTTTCCCTGCGCCGCCATTTCCAAAAGCTCACCCGAATATTCGGCGTAGGCTTTAAACGCTGAATGATAATCATTTTCTGTTAAATACGGCAAAACCTTATTTTCCAGATAAGCAAGCCCGTTATCATTAAAGAAGCTCTCGCCGCTGCCGTGTGTTGTAAACCAATACTTTCTCGGATTTGCGGACACATACAAGAGTATTCCGTCCGCACCGCCGCCCGCGCCGTAACCGTTATAATCGAATATATCGTCCGCTGTGTTCATCGCATCTTCGCCGGACATTACATTCTCTGTGTATATCGCTACATCAAAATTGTATTGTTTGCGAATTTCTTCAAGCTGCTCGGATAGCTCATCAAGTTGGTTTTCTGTGAGATACGCCGCCTCGTCGGTAATCGGAGGGTTTTCAAACACCGCAAATGCCGGAAATGCCGAAGCTGCACAAATAATCATAACAGTAATCGCTAAAATAATCTTTTTCACATGATCACCCCCTTAATGCAGCAGTATGTATGCAACGACCGTTGCCGCTGCATATGCAATACCTGCAACCTTTGCAAAATAACGCCATTTTTTTCCGTTATCGATTGGATATTCGCCGACAACCTTTCCCGTCTGCCCGTTAATTGCAAATTGATATATTTTGTTCATATATTTAATATTGAGCATCCAAACAGGAAGAAGGGAATACCTTATTTTACCGTTTGAAAAGCTGACGCTGCTGTTTTCGGGAATTACAGTGGTGTACCCGTTTGTCGTATCTGAAAATACCGAAATAGTGGAATTTTTCACACGCTCATTTGCTCGCTCTATGCTTTCCTCTGCCGTAACGTCGTACTTATCCGCAAGATAACCCGATAGATAAGCGCCGCTAAACTCCTCGGCATCGTCATAATGGAACGGTTCAACCGCTTCCATATATGCGTCGTCTGCTTTTTTCGAGCCATCTACCGGAATATTTGCAAAGCCGACACTGCCGCTTCTGAACAGTTTAAAACAATCTGTCTTTGTGTAATTGTAATTTGAATCACTCCACGTTGTCACGCGTTCTGCATTGTAGGAAATTGCGGCGTTGCAGTCGCAGTCGAACATCCAGAACGGCACATACACGCCCGCCATTTCTTCAATCTTCTTTTTGTTTTTAAATGCGTCCGGAAGAAACGGGGCATTTTTGAAATCCCCTTCAAAAGCAGCCATCGCCGTCTTTTTATCCACCTTAAAAGGAATGATGTAATCAGGCCGCAGTGCTCCTTCAAACTGTCCCTTCACAATGGTTGACTGACCGCAATACGGGCAGACTGTTGAGCCTAACGTATCATCGCCCGTAATTTCCGCACCGCAGGATGGGCAATTATAATTTGCAAGGTTAATCTCACTGTTATCCTCATAGCTTCTGGGTTCATAATGCTCCCAATCATACTTTGACGCGTTTTGCGTTTCGCCCTCTGCTTCACTGAGCTGCTGTATTGCGTCAAGGGTAAAGTCGTTTCCGCACGATTCGCAATGCAGAGTTTCACCGATGAATATAAGCGCGTCACTACAGCAGGGACATTTATAGCTTTGTATTGTATCCATAACAAGTTCCTTTCTTCAAACTTCTGCCGATTCTCTTCTATCATAAAACGGAAAATTTTTAAGCAGCCTTCCGCCGCAGCTTGAAAGCTGCGGCGGAAGGCTACCATATCAGTTGGGCGTATGACTGTCCGCTTTTCAATATCAATCAGCAAACGACACTGCTGTTTGGTAATAATGTAATATTTATCAGGCTTCCTTTTTGTTTAATACTGCGCCGATTATGTATAATACGGGAAGTGCCAAGCCTGTAATTAGGTTCATTACACTAAAAGAGTTACCTAAAACAGTGCTTATAATATTGCCAGCTATACTGAACAATGCAACCAAAACACCCATTACAATGCAAGACTGCGCCTTTTCCGGTCGTGCACTGTTTTTTACGCCCATAATTCCGGCAATAAATTGGATAACAGCGCCAATCAGCGTTAAAATGCTTGCAAACATCAAACCGCCCGAACTTGTTTCAAGTATTGCCGCCAATGCGCCTACACCGATTACCGCAATGATGCCGCCGATCATTCCAATACTGCCGCCGATAATCATTAAAATACCTGTTACCTTTAAAAATTTTCTTCCTTTCATTGTCCTGTCCTCCTCTTTCTTTTTTACGTCTTCTGCCCAACTGTTCGGTTATCATCAAAACTTTGTTTCCAAACTGCTTGACTATTTTGGCCGGATATGCTATAATAAATAACAATATTTAGAAATGATGCAACCTACAATTTGATTATAAATAATACTTAACTATCTGTCGCTACCCTTGAACGGTAATTGGGGTAGGAAAACGACAGATATTTCTTATTTTTAGGCAAATGGGGTAGGAAAAAGGGTAGTATATGAAAAATATTACTATGAACAAGGAGAACTGATATGAAAAAAACAATAACAACTATTTTATTCATAGCTGTCGCTGTAACACTTACGCTGTCCGGCTGCAATATTCGAAATTTATCTTTGGGCGATAAAACTACAACGCTTTCAATATGGCACGTTTACGGTTCTCAAACCGAATCGCCGATGAACGATATAATAGATGAATTTAATCAAAGCGTCGGAAAAGACAAGGGTATCGTTGTTGAGGTTACTTCCGTAAGCGACTCTGCAGCAATTGACGAAGCTGTTGTAAATGCTGCGGACAGCGGCAATCTCCCCGATATTTTTACAGCCTATCCGAGAATTGTAAACAAAATTGATAAGGATATGCTTTTGAATTGGAACGATTATTTTTCCGAAAAGGAATTAAGCGGATATGTTGAGGATTTTTTAAGCGAGGGATATTTTGACGACAAGTTTCTTATGTTCCCAATTGCAAAATCAACCGAATTATTTTTCTTGAATAAAACGCTGTTTGAAAGATTTTCCGATAATACGGATTTTTCCGATTTCAATAATATTTTTGCTCTGTGCGATAAATATTACGACTATTCGGACGGAAAAGCAATGCTGCAAATAAATGATTATTATCACTTTTTCTTCACTCAAATACATGCTTTGGGAGGAAATTTTATAGAAAATAATAAAATTAACACGGACAGCAAGGAATTTGAAGCGGCGTTTACCCCTCTTGCAAAAGCGGCGATTTATGGCGGACTTTCTACAGACGGCGGCTATGCGTCCGACAAATGGAAAACGGCCGAACTGATAAGTTCTGTCGGCTCTACCGCCGGAATTATGTATATGCGGGATTATGTAACATACGAAAACGGCGACGATGAAAATATTGAAATAAAGGTATATACCTATCCCACGCTTAACGGCACAAACCCTACGGCCATCCAGCGCGGGACAGGTATATTCGGAGTGAAAAGCGACGATAAAAAGAAAAACAAGGCGATTGCGCTGTTTGTAAAATGGCTTACAGAAAAAGAGCACAATCTTCATTTGGCAACGGAAATGGGCTATCTGCCTGTTACAAAAGAGGCGTTTGACGAATTGATGTCAAATCTTGACGCAGTGGAAAATCCAAAGTACCGGCTTGTTTATGAAGCAGTTTCAAAAATGTATGACAATTATTCCTTTATTGCGCTGCCGCTGCTTGATAACAGTGCGGATGTGCAGAAAAATTTTGAACAAAGCGTTAAGACAGTATTAAGCGAGGCGCACAAAACATATATAAAACGTATTGACGGCGGCGAGGATAAAGAAGCGGTAATGAACGAATTACTTACCGTATCACTTAGCTCGCTCAAAAAGCAAATGCGGTAATTGAAAAGAGGATTACAATGACATATCGTTTATCTCAGATTAAAGCTGTTTTGGCAGCCGTAAAAAAGCAAGGAATTTCTATGCAGAAAAAGCTGTTTTTCTATTTTGCTTCTTTGATTTGCGGCTTTCTTGCCGTTGTGATTATTATATTAAATTTTGCAGGTATTCTTAATCCGACAAACAAAACCTTTCAAAGACTGCTTTCTGCTCAATCTGAGGTATCGCTTTCATATATAAAGCACAACACAGCAAAGCTGTCGGCAAATGCCGTGTCTTTTTCACAAAAGCTCTCAACCGATATAAAAAAGACATTGCAGATAAATGCAATGAGTTTTGATGATTTGGGCAATAATCCCACAGCGTTAAAAGCCGTTCAAAGCAATACATATAATACGGTATACACTTATATGCAACTTACTCCGGCAAGCGGCGCGTTTTATTATCTTAATACAACGACAAAACCGGAAAAAGGCAGTTACAGCGGTATATATCTTAAATTCAAAAATCTCAGTACCGAAAATACCATTAACACGGATATCAGTATGTATCACGGTATTTCTTCTGTTGCCAGAGAGAACAAAATTTCCCTTAACAGCACTTGGACACTGGAAACGGAAAAGGGATTGTTTCGCGAAATTGACGAGATGATGGAACAGAAAAACATGAAAACGGCGCAAGAAGGGGTTATGACCTCGCTGTATCAGCTTCCGGGCACTTGGGAACACGCATTTTTCGTGTGTGCTCCGATTGTAAACGATAAAAAAGAGATCATAGGCGTTTGCGGCTTTGAAATAAATTCTTTATATTTTAAGTACATATACAAGAATTCCGTCAGCGACACCGAACATATGGTGCTGACTGTCTTTGATGAGACGGACGATTCTTACAGCGGTATTATCTCTGAATATACGGCTGCCAGTATTATATCGGCAGAGGGGAATTTCAAATATGTTCCAAATACCCCTTTTGATCTTTTCCGTATCAACGATGAAAAGTATATTGGTAAAACGCAAAATTTTTCTGTGGGAGAAAGCAATCATTATTCCGCTGTTATGCTCCCGTATTCGTATTACAGGTATTCCAAATATAAAACACAGCTATTGATTTTTGTGATTTTTCTGCTTATAACGGCAGCGGCGATTATTTGCTGTTCTGTTTTAAGCCGTCGGTATATCAATCCGATAATCAATGATATTGAGGGTTTGAAGCAGGGAACAATTAACAAACAAAATCTGCGTATTCCCGAAATTGTTGATTTACTTGATTTCCTTGAACAAAATGATAGGGATTACGAGCAAAAACTGAGCAGCCTTGAAGAACAAAAGCGGTTGGCGGAACAAGAAGCCGCAAGAATTCAATCCGAGCTTGACCGTATTATTGATAAAAGGAAAAAAGAACTGAGCGATGACGGCGTCAACCATTTTATGCAAAATTTAATCACCTTAACGCCGCGGGAAAAGGACGTTTTTAATTTATATCTTGAGGGATATTCGGGAAAAGAGATTGTTGAAAAACTCGGTTTTACAAATAACGCGCTAAAATTCCATAATAAAAATATATATTCTAAGCTGGGTGTTACCTCCAGAAAAGAACTTATGCAATACGCTGTTATATTGAAACGAAAAAATAACAATATATAAAGTGTTTTTAGTAATATAGAGATTGCCCCGGACATGATTTTAAATGATGAACGAATAAGAAAAATCGGCAGTGTTCAAAACGAACAACTACCGATTTCTTTTATGCACAATGCTCTTTGTGCCAATTATCAAGGATTACCCAAAGTGCTTTTTCACACTGCGTTGCAGTATAATCTTTTGGAAAATATTTTTTTAGCCTATGAAAGTTGATTTTGAGCATTTTGCACTTTTCTTGGTCTAACAAAACCTCCTCAATCTTATCTTCATTTAATTTCTTATCCAAATAAAACTGTTTTAGCTTTGATGCCTGTTTGGTATTGAGCTTGCATTCCATAAAATCCATTTGCTCATTGAGCGCCACTTGTAATTTTACATTCAAAAATGAAACCTCGGCGCCTGCCACAACGGGGATGACCTTTAGATCCACTTTATCAAGCAATGGGAGAATCAATTCCGTAAGGCGAATATATCTGCGTATCTGCCGCCCGCTTTTATCGCTGTCTGCCCGATTATGTCGGCGCTTTCAGCAGTGGAACCGTTTTGTTCATCCTTCTTGCCCTGATGTTTTATAGAATCAAGCTTTAGCTTGTATGCATAGGCTTTTTCGCTCGGCAGAAGATGTTCACGATGCAAATTGCTGTCAACAAGCAAAATAGCTGCTTCGTCATCATCAAGGTCTCTGATTTCTGCCAGTATTTCCTTTACTCCAGCCATCTCACAGGCCCGCTTTCTTCGATGACCTGATATGATTTCATACATACCATTTGACAACTGCCGGACAATAATAGGGATTAATATCCCCATACGCTTTATGCTTTCAACAAGCTCATCCATCGCCTCATCATCAAGTACTTTATACGGTTGTGCTTCAAAATCTACCAAATCACTTACCGCAAGCATTGATATTTTTTTATGTTTCATAGGCATACGTCCTTTCCGGAAGCTTGGCTAGCGTTTCCCTTATAACATTCCTAAAAGCGTCCTGATGAGAATGCTCCGGCTCAACCCATTCCTCATAAATCTGTTCTAAAACATTACCCCGAAACAGCAAAATCCGATTTGCTATTTCTTCGGTAAAATCGTAACCGTTTATCAAGATCAGATAGATTTCTTCTATTGAAAAAATCTTGTATGCACGATCATACAGCTCTGAAGGAGGAAGGGAAAGCATATCATTTTTGAATGCTGTATAAGCATCGTCAATTTTTTGCAATACCTTGTCGATACGTTTCATATAACATCCCTCCGAACAATGTTTTTGGCGATTGCATATCCGATAATATCCTTTGCTGAGTATCTCGCATAAACACTTTTCAACCTTTCATAATAATTTTTCATTTTGTTCCTCCACTGTTTTTCAGCCGTATTGTAAAGTTAAATGAAAGTTGAAGACCCGCCAGCCTTTCTGGTACAATGGTTTTACCACAAACACAAAGTACTCCCGAAAGGAGACGAGTCTTCATGGAAAAATTATACCAAATATGCTGCCCGAAATGCAACAACAAAACAGACTTTTATCGCTATGGAAAAGATGCCCATGGTCATCAAAAGTATCTATGCAAAAAGTGTCGCCATCAGTGGGCTCCGGAAACGCCGTCCAAAGAGCGAAACTCAAATTACCCGGTCTGCCCCGTCTGCGGCAAAGCCATGTATCTGCACCATAGTCAAGAACATTATGACCATTATACCTGCTGCGACAAAAAATGCCGACATTCTGTCTTCGCACCAAAGCCTACTGCCATTTCCGCTCCATCCATGTCCAAACTCTTTGGAAAGACGGATTTTAAGCGGATGCGCTATCCGGTCCATGTAATTCTCATGGCCTTGAGCATGTTTTATCTGGGCAAGAATTCCTTCCGCAATATCGCTTTGATTCTGCGCTCCGTGATGAATGTCCAGGTATCTCACACAACGATCAGCAACTGGTGTACCAAGTTCGCACCCTTGTTCCAAAACATCGCACTACAGCTCATTCCGGCGCTCAATTTCAACTCTGACGAGTGGCACGCCGATGAAACTGTTGTTAAGATACAGGGTGAGAAATACTACCTCTGGCTCATTTTGGACAGCGAAACCCGCTTTGTTCTCGGCTTCCATCTTTCGCCTCACAGGGACAGCCCGCAGGCGTTTTCCATACTGAATGCCGTGAAGCCTATGGGGACTCCGCGGGTCATTGTGAGCGATCGCTACTTTGCCTATCAGATGCCTGTTAAAACGTTGTATGGAGTAAAACACATCCGCGTGGAGAGTTTCCACGATGACATTACCAACAATCTCATAGAGTGCTTCAACAAGCAGTTTAAGGCATGGTACAAAACCAAACAAGGCTTTTCCTCGTTCGCTTATGCAAACAACCTCATTTCCATGTTCCTCTTTTTCTACAACTTTGTCCGCCCACATTCCGCCTTGAACGGCCTTACCCCGGCACAATGCGCCGGTCTCAAGCTGTCCAAAAGGCGCAAACGCGAGCTTTTGCTCGTTGCATAACGTAACTGGCTGATTTCGGGTTCTATTTTTTCATTTTTACTTTACAGAGCCCATTTTTTATAAAAAAAGACTTTCCATACTTTTACAGTACAACAAGTCTTGTGCTTATAGTGTTGTTCTTCTATTACTTTAATAACCAATCGAGTATATTCATCTGTTTGATTCCATTGTGCGATGTGAGAGGCTCATCATCCATCGTAAGCAAATACTTGGGATTGTGATCGGAAATACTGTCAAGCGGTTTTAGCTCCCTGTCAAGCACAGCATCGTCAATGACGGTATAGGCTACCTGATAATATTCAGGACCTTCTTCGCCTATGGCAATAAAGTCTATTTCCGTACTACCGACCTTGCCTACATAAACCTCGTACCCTCGGCGCAGCAGTTCGAGAAATACGATATTTTCTAATATATGCCCTCTGTCTGCTTTTTTTGTTCCGAGCAAATAATACCGAAGCCCGATATCTGCGATATAGTATTTACCGCCGGTTTCAAGAAGCTGTTTTCCCTTTACATCATATCTTTCTGCTTTGTAGATGATGAAACTATCCTGCAATGCTTTCAGATAATTTTCCACAGTATTTACGGATATTTTGTTTCCTGCAGAAGTTAGGAAATTGGCTATCTTGGTAGCTGAGGTAGGATTGCCGATATTATCGAATATAAACCGGATTACGTTTTCAAGCATCGGAACATCAAGTATTTTTTTCCGCGAAACCACATCCTTCAAGACAACCGAATTATAGATGCCTTCCAGATATATGCTTTTCGCCTTTTTACCCGAAAGTTCCAATATATAGGGGAACGAACCGTTTTCAATGTATTCCCGGTATTTTCTTGTCAGGTCTGTGGTATCACCAAGAGCTGTTACATATTCCTTAAAAGAAAACGGCTGCATCTTTATTTCAACATATCTGCCGGACAGCAGTGTAGCAAGCTCGCCCGAAAGGATATTCGCATTGGAACCCGTTATATATAAATCTACATTTTTCTTGATATACAGCCCGTCACAAGCCTCTTGAAAATCCTTCACCTTTTGTACTTCATCCAAAAACACATAATTTTTCTTATCGGGCAAAAGCCGTTCATTGACATAACCATATAAATCTTTATGGTCTTTAATTTCATCAAATTCCGGATCTTCGAGATTGACTGCAAGCATCTGTTCCTCTGCAACACCTGTGCCTTTTAAATATTCCCGGTACAGTTCATACAAGGTAGACTTTCCGCAGCGGCGGATTCCCGTCACAACCTTTATCAATTCTTTATCCTTAAATTCTATCAGCAGATTTAAGTAATCATTTCTCGATATCATGATTTCGCCTCCCATCTTTTTATAAAATGATTATAACAGATTTGCGTCTGTTTGTCAAGTTTGTTCATTCCGTTTAACAAACTTTGCAGGCAGTTGCTATTTATTCATTTTATATTATAACAAGAAATGATAGGAATGATACAGCTTGTTTATTTCGACAAGCACCAGAATGGACCTCCCGCCGCCGCATCGCACCTGGCTTCATTCAATATAATGGATATATCCCATTCCTGCCCGCTGCGTTTATAACTGGCGGGATCGGCAACAAGGACTTTCCCATTTTCCGTTATTCCGCGCAGCACGATAAAATGCCCGCTTGATGTGAAATGTCCTTTCGCCATAATTGCAATGATCAAATGCCCGCTTGCCAAATGCTTTTTAAGCTCTCTTGCGCTGGAACGTCCAAGTTTTTCTACGTTTAACCCATAATGTTTTCCGCCTTCGGGAATCGGGGAATGATAACTGCCATTTCCTTCGCAGCGATGTCCGTTTGCAACAGACCATGCACAAACAGCAGGAGGATCCATCGTTTTATTTGTTAATGTTGATACCACGATTGCAAGCGCAGTAGGGCCGCATCCGGCAGCGCCTATGGTGCTTGACCTGCCATACATTTTATTCGCCCAGCGTTCGTCAAGCTGATTGTAGTAAACAACCTGTGTTTCGCCCGACTCGCCGAGCATTACACCGTCATAGCTCGGCAAGCCTCCCGCGTCTCCAAATTTGCTGTCCGGGTCAAGATACTGGTCTTTTAATGTACCATACATCAATTCTGTCCAGTTCTTTTGCTCATCGTCAAAATCAAGCTCATTCATCATTTCATCGGGCGTTTTATTGTGAATTTCCCCTGTTTCAGCATCAACGCTATAACTGCCTGTAACTGACTTTTCCACATCGCTTTTGCTTATCTCATCAAGGTCTTGCTTTGCCCGCACAGATTCAATGGAAATCAGCCAATAAATATCTGGATTTACTCCTTCAGGCTGCTGTTCTATGGTTTCCTCATAATGCTGGGTTAACGCTGTTCCATGTTCATGCCTTGCAATCAATTCACTGTCCGGAACCGTTCCCCAGCTAAAAAGCATTTGAGGAATTGCACAAATAACAATAATGGGGAGAAGTATTAAAAAATCAATACCGCTAAAATAATTAAAATTACTTTTGGCGATACTGCTTCGACCACACCTTGGGCTACTGCCACAAAATTACCGGAAGCGATACCGCTTCCGGCTTTGACTGCACCTTTTATCATCTGCGCTCCGCGAGCCGCTTTTTGATATCCGCTTCTACTGTTTCCGTTTTCTATTATTCTCACCTCGTTCTGTCATACGGCCGTTTCGTTGTGTATATCGCTGCTGTAAATCATCTTTTTGATAGTAAGTTTTTTTCACTTTTTTATTGACCGCAGCGGGATTATATCTGCCGTGCTTATACTCATGGTTGACTCTCTTTTCCGTTGCTTCTATTCTGCTTTGTATCTGCGTAAATCCAGCATAATTTCTTTCGATGAAATGTTCAGAATTTTTATCAGCGAAATGTTCACTACCGGAATGTTCAGAATGCGTTTGTGTACTTCCGTTCAGATTCATATTGCTTGCGTCTACACCGGCATGATTGCCGCCGATTTTTGCGCTATAAACTCCGCCGCCGGATATGTTACCGCTTTTTTGAATATTTCCTTGCATATCTGAGCGGTTATGTACTGCATCCGACTGGATAGTCATTTGCCCTCCGTTTTGACGCACACTGCCTGACATATTCTGATGAATACCGCCGGTTGAAATGGGAGGTGCAGATACAGGAAAAGGAGTTTTCCCATCCGTTCCTTTTTGATGTGTGCCTTCGCTTACATTCGGTGTATTAGAATGACTCTGCGGATGATTACTGCTGTTTACAACACTCGCCATAGGATTCACGGATTTTGGATAAATACCTGCTGTGCCTCTCGGAATAGGCGGTCTTTGCATTGTTCCATTCTGCTGTACATTTGTAGAATTACTTCCTGATTGTCCGTTATTTTGGATCCCCTGATGTACGGCTGCACCCATATTTCTACCGGACTGAGCGGTATTTGCGATCATTTTAGCGCCCGGCATATTTCCATCTTTAAAGCCCGGAACATTCTGAATTCCCACATTGGAAGTATTGGAATGTGCCGATTCGGGAGTGGGTTTTCCGACATTGGTATGAGGGCCTCCCACATTGGTGCTGGTACTGCCATGATTCACATTCACGCCGCCTCCGCCTGCATATGTATTGGTATTTCCGGCGCTTACAGAGGAAGCTGTACTAACGGTTTGATTGCTTGGCGCTGCGCTGCCATATCCTCCGCTCGGTCTTGGACCGTTTGGATTTGGATTGCGATTTGTGCTGCCGAAACCGCCGTCTTTGCCCGAACTTCGATTTCCGGTTGATTTACCGCCGCTGCCGCCTTTTGCATTCGCCATACTCCGGCTGACTAACGAACCCATTGTCCTCACTGCTACCATTGTCATAACACCGGGGATTCTTGAACCGATTCCTGCGCCTGTCTGTGCAGGATTCAACCCAATCTTCCCAATATGGCTGTCAATTTTTTGTGCAACTCTGGTAAGCGCCACTACAAACACCAGCCAAATCAGAACACCACCTGATGTCATCTGCGACATTGCCGACATAATCAGTTTCAAAAACACGATGTTCATAATCATCATCACAAGCATAGAGCCGTACATTCTGCACCAACCCTTAAAAATATCGTTTGTGTTTTTACTGCCGCCCATTGCAAAAGCAAGGGGGGGCAAAGAAGGTCAGCACCGAAGTTATTACATAACGCTCACCGATTTCAAAGAGCAGCTTTACCATTTGTACCATCAATACTACGCCGACAGTGATAACAAGCAGCCATTTTGCGCCTGCGCCTAAAGAAAACATACTCTCATCAGGCGTAGTTACATTAATCGCGTCCGGCAATTCCAGCATATCAATGACAATTCCGGTAATAGACGAGCCTATATCGCAAATTTGTCTTGAGGCGAGAAGCAGGAAGGCGAAAACAAAGGTACGAAGAAAGAGTATTTTGGGATCTTCCGCCTCGAAGCCTGTCCCCGACATGATAGATTTTAATGACTGAAACACCAGATTTCCTATTAAAAGCGCCCAGCCAAGTGCAATAAATACATTAACAATATCTGAAATAACCGGAGCGGTTTTTTCAAAGTAGGACAAATCCATACCCATTACGCCCA
This sequence comes from Acetivibrio sp. MSJd-27, assembly GCF_018918095.1. Classification (GTDB taxonomy): domain Bacteria; phylum Bacillota; class Clostridia; order UMGS1840; family HGM11507; genus HGM11507. The sequence goes on from NZ_JAHLPV010000044.1 coordinate 21,991, forward strand.
GAAGTTCACCGGAGGCATATGCCATAATATCAAGCATCATTTCATAGAGCCATTCCACCAATCCTTTTAATATCGGTTCTAACATTTTCCTGCCTCCAAAATCGTTAAGTTATCGTATTGAGTCCTTGTAGCAGTGGTCGAACATAAGCTAAAAATGCACCTATTCCATTGATGATTGCCCACGCTATCCATATTCTTTTTAGCCAATCCATACTTTGGTCTACTTTTTGCTGATTATTCGACAGTTTCATTCCAACCACACATACTGTTGTCATAAGCGCCGCCAATACCGTACTGATACCTGCAATTTTGTTGTAAACATCTACAATAATCCTGTTTGCCACTGCCCACATATCTTCAACCGCAAATACCTGCACTGTTAAAAGTGCCATCATATAAATGACAATCGGCAGAACGCGAGTGAAAAATTTTCTTATTCTCTGTTTCATAGCAAATTCCTTTCTGCAAAGTAATGTAATAGACCATTTTGACACTTTCTAAAACGTACTTTTTTAGCTTTGATAGCTTTCCGTGCAGTAGTGGGACAGATATTACATATATCACAAAATTCCTTAAACATTACATATTTTTTATCCATATCAAATCGCCTTTCAGCCCTCTCACCTTTAAGCCTTGAAATTCACACAAATTTTTGATATAATATAATAAAATTATGAATAAGCGTTAAGTTTCCAAGCGGTTAAATTAGATGAGATGGGTTAGTGTATTTGTCAATGGATAGCGATTTACAAACAGTTTCCAAAAAGTTTCCAAAACTCTGTTAAAATTCGTTGAAAAACTTATTGTTGCAAAAATCGTTATTGCAAGCGGATTTCGAGCAAACCAACTTCTGAAATCCGCATAAATACAGGGCTTTGAGCTTCCTTTAACTTCTGCCAAATTGCATCAAAGTATGACAATTGCAACTGATTCGAAATCACTCGAAATCGTTTTGGCGTGATGAGCGCCACGTGGGTTCGAATCCCACCTTCTCCGCCATTTGCGAGGTTTTTGTTGCAATAAAAATCTCGCTTTTTTCTTAAATCTCTCAAATGTTGTCGTAACATTTGAGAGATTTATTGTCTCCGATAAAGTATTTAGTGATGATACCTTTGATGTCGCATCAAAGTGTGAATATATACTTGCAATTGTTGAAAAATCACTGTCCCAAACAATACATGTACATCTTTCGAAGGGACGATATTGTTTTGCCCTTTATCTAGCAGTGAAGAAGCACAAATATGCCTTAGAGTATAGAACCGGACTTTCTTAAGCTCGCGCTTATCGATTATACAATCGAAGTGTTTAGCACATGATTGGTGTAACGGTTTACTCATCTGCTCCACGTATATGTAGTTAAGCTAGTTGTTGCGATAGGATCTTTTGAAGGCGGTGTTTTCTAGCTTCTCTTTCTTTGTAAGAATAGATACTTCATCATCGGGATAAACCTATCGTCCTGCTGCATTTTAATGATACCTTATGGCAGAACGAAATGCTGTTAGAATTTCTAATTTTACTTTTTTTCTCATTTGTATCTCTATATTTAAGTATAAGAAAAAAGATAGATACATGGTGGTTCTCCATGTGTCTATCCTTATTATGTTGGTGTCTTTAGACGTGGAAATAAACCCCCAGTTCTACTGGGGGAAGATAAAAAGCTTAAGCATATGCAAATAAAACCTCCTGAGATATAATAGTAAAAGGTTTGGCAACCGCATTAC
>NZ_JAHLPV010000045.1 GCF_018918095.1 Acetivibrio sp. MSJd-27
GCCGGATTAAGGCTTGAGTTTTTGCCATGTTTCTGTTATATTGAAAAAGCAGGGAGCAAAAACACTCCCTGCCAACCAATTTTACCCTTGTTTGGACTTTACACAAAGTTAGAAGCAGACCCAACAAATATTATTGCTCTATGATTTCCCCTTCTGTTGAAATTGTGACAATCTGCCAAGGAATCATTTTTTCGGAATTTTTCAGTGCTTCCTTTACAGCGGCTACAATTCCACCACAGCAGGGAACCTCCATTCTGGTAATCAATATTCTCTTGATGTCATTCGTTTTTAAAATTTCTGTCAGCTTTTCACTGTAATCAATTTGATCTAGCTTAGGGCAGCCGATTAAAGTGATTTTATTTCTCATAAATTTTTCATGGAAGTTTCCATAAGCATAAGCAGTGCAGTCCGCCGCTATCAGCAGATCGGCATTCTGAAAATAAGGCGCGTTTACCGGAACCAATTTGATCTGAACAGGCCACTGATTTAACTGAGAAGGCATATCCAAGGAAGTAAATTTTTGCTCTGACTGTTTATGAACAAAAGATTTGCTTTCTGAACCGGGGCATCCGCAAGGGAGTTTGGTTCTATTTTCCTCTACCGCTTTTTCGTCATATTCCAGTGCTTCCCGCACTTCAAATGATATCGCATTTGTGGGGCATACGGGGAGACAGTCTCCCAAACCGTCACAGTAATCGTCCCTTAAAAGCTTTGCCTTTCCGTCAATCATGCCAATAGCCCCCTCGTGGCAAGCCTTCGCGCATAATCCACAGCCATTGCATTTCGACTCATCTATTTTGATAATTTTTCGTTTCATATGATTTCCTCCTATTGATTTTGTGATTTGAGTATACTATAATAAAACGATAAATTCAGTTGCTTATGCAACGAAAGAGGTGCTTTTTTGAAAATTTCGGCTTATGGAATAAACATTCTTTATACAAATCCATTGTTTCAGGGATTGCATGAAACGCAGATAATAAATTTGCTTTCAGAGCCTGTCAGTACCGTGAAGTATTTTAATAAAGAGGAGACTGTAATTGCCTATGGACAACAGATAAAAGAGATCGGCGTATTACTTTCCGGAACAGTTTGTATCACAAAAACGGATTATGACGGGAATCAATTATTGATCACCAAGATGCATACCGGTGCGGTTTTTGGAGAATCTTTTGTCTGTGCCGGAGGGGAAAGAGCTTCTGTTACCGTTACCGCGGACGTAGATGCGGAAATATTATTTTTAAATAGTATAGAAAAACTTCCGGCTTTGGTGCAGAAAAATTTGATGATTATTTTGGCAAGAAAAAATCTATTTCTCAATCGACGAATCTCTCTGCTTAGTTTGGGATCTATCCGCGAAAAGGTACTGTCATTTTTGAAAGAGGAATGTGATAAGCAGCAAATAAACCCTTTTTATCTGACAATGGACAGAAATGAAATGGCAGATTACCTTTGTGTTGATAGGAGTGCTTTGTCACGCGAACTTGGAAAAATGAAAAGAGAAAATCTGATCGACTATCACAAAAATTGTTTTCGGCTGATGTGATAAGGAAGAAAGGTGGAAAAAGTGAAGAACAGTATCATGCATCCGTTTCCTCCATTGTATAATGAAAACTCTAGAATATTGATTTTGGGCAGCTTTCCCTCTGTAAAGTCACGGGAAGCTATGTTTTTCTATGGACATCCTCAAAATCGTTTTTGGAAGGTTATTTCATCACTGGTAAAAGAGGAAGCTCCCCGGAGTATAGAGGAAAAAAGAGCGCTTTTGCTAAAGCATGGAATTGCAGTTTGGGATGTCATTCAAAGCTGTGAGATCAAAGGTTCCAGTGACAGCAGAATTAAAAACGTGGTGCCAAATGATTTCGTTCCAATATTGGAAACGGCAAGAATAAAAACGATTTATACAAATGGTGCGACTGCAGAAAAATACTATAAAAGGTATTCTGAAAAGGCAACCGGAAGAAAATGCATTTGTTTACCCTCTACAAGCCCTGCAAATGCCAGGTTCCGTGTAGACGATCTGATTCAAGTATGGAAGGTGATATTAAAAGACTTAAATTAAGATCAGATAAAAATGGGGAAACATTTCGAATATTTCAAAAAATTCGTTAAACTGCACAAAGATATTGCTTTTTTTAATTTAGTACTTTACTTTGCTAAAGTTTTAGTGTATTATAATAATAAATCAACGACATCAATTATTATATTGGGGGTTATGAAATGAAAAAAATGAATTGGAAGAAAATTTTGTGTGCTGCACTGGCAACTGTGCTGGCAACGGTCAGTTTCGCAGGATGCGGCGGTGACGACAGCGCTGTAAGCGGCGGAAATGAACCGTCATCTACACCCGCGGCTGATACATCTTGGACAGATATTCAATCAAAAGGAAAAATGGTTGTCGGCTTGGATGATTCTGTTCCGCCTATGGGATTCCGCGATCCGCAGAGCAATGAGATTGTCGGCGTTGACATCGATCTGGCAAAAGCGGTTGCTGAAAAACTGGGAATTCAGGTCGAATTTAAAGCAATTGACTGGAAGGCAAAAGAGGCTGAACTGAATACCAAAAAGATCGATATAATCTGGAACGGTTTCACTATCACCGCGGCCAGAAAGCAGGAGGTGCTTTTCTCTGAGCCTTACATGGACAATACACAGGCAATTATCGTCGCCAAAGGCAGTGCGATTAAAACAAAATCAGATTTAAAAGGAAAGAAAATCGGCGTACAGGCTGGTTCTCCTGCAGAAGATGCAATCAAAGATGACGACATTGAATTGTATAACAGTATCGGTGCTGGAAATATCAATAAATATGATACGATTTTAATGGCATTGCTGGATTTGGAAGCAGGACGGGTAGACGCAGTTGTTGCTGATGAAACGGTTGCACGTTATACCATAACGGAATCAGGAAAAGAGTATGAAATTCTTTCTGAAAATTTCCTGGAAGAAGAGTATGGGGTTGGATTCCGGAAAACAGATGTAGCATTTAAAACAGAATTTGATAAAGCTTTCAAAGCGATCAAAGAGGATGGGACAGCTGCAAAAATTTCAGAAAAATGGTTCCAGAAAAACATTATTAAATAAAACAGGAAATCATAGCTAGCTTAAGGGAGTTCTTTTTAAAGAAGGGCTCCCTTTGCAATTTGTACTGTCCTCCGCTGAATCATTGTATAGCGTACAAAGTGCTTTGTTTAAATCGCTTGGTGAAGACGAAAGATTTTTTGATTTAAAAATAAAATACGAAAACCGCTTGATTTTTCAAGCGGTTTTCGTTATATCAACCATTGGATTGATTTATGGCGCGCCCTAAGGGATTCGAACCCCCGGCCTAACGGTTCGTAGCCGTTCACTCTATCCGCTGAGCTAAGGGCGCATGTTTTCATGAGATTGCTTTCACAACGGTTTTATTATAACATAACTTTTTGATAAAATCAATTATTTTTTAAAAGGTTTTTAAAAAAACTTGCAAAAAGCATGTAATTCATGTAAAATTAATCTAGTTTATTGTTAGAAAACAGCAGGTAAAAGGAAGTGTGATGCATTGCGCAGTGAAATTCAAAATGCTGGAACAATTGTTGTGAAAGTGGGAACCAGCACCCTTACCTATGAAAACGGAAAGCTGAATTTAAAGCGAATGGAACAGATAGCCAGAATATTAACCGATGTGAAAAATTCAGGAAAAAAAGTCGTATTGGTTACCAGCGGAGCCATCGGAGTTGGTATGTCAAAAATGGGACTTAAGGAAAAGCCAAAGGAAGTCAAAGCAGTTCAGGCAGTTTCTGCTGTTGGTCAATGTGAATTGATGAGCATTTATGACCGTATGTTTTCTGAATATAATACAATTGTCGGTCAAATTTTGATGACAAAAGATGTTATTACAAATTTGGAAAGAAAGGAAAATGCCATCAATACGTTTAGTGCATTGCTTGAAAATGACATTTTGCCGGTTGTCAACGAGAATGATTCGGTATCTGTGGATGAGATAAAATTCGGAGATAATGACACCCTTTCTGCCATTGTGGCAAAGTTGATTGACGCAGATGCTTTGATTATTTTATCAGACATAGACGGATTATATGACCAGGATCCTCGCCTTTGTGAGACAGCAAAGATCATTCCCGAAGTCAACGAAATTACAGAAGAGATCAAAAGCATGGCGTGCGGCGCAGGCTCCAAACGCGGAACCGGTGGTATGATTACCAAACTGACAGCAGCCGAAATCGCAACAGATGAGGGGATACAGGTAGTCATTGCAAACGGAAAGGATCCCCATATTATATACCGTATCTTGGAAGGTAAAGAGATAGGAACGATTTTTAAGGGAAAGAAGGCATAAAAAATGGAAGAACTGCAGTTAAAGGGACAGCGTGCGAAAGAAGCCGGCAGAATCTTGCTTACCGCATCAAAAAAGAAAAAAAATGAAGCGTTGGAAGAAATCGCAAAGCAATTGGAGAAGAGTGTTTCATATATACTGGAAGAAAACAAAAAGGATGTACGGCAAGCGCAGAAAAAAGGCATCTCCGAATCATTGCTTGATCGGCTGATGCTGACAGAGGACAGAATCTATGGAATCGCGGAAGGGGTTCGTCAGGTTTCAAAGCTGAAAGATCCAATCGGTGAGGTTGTCAGCATGTGGGAGAGCGAAGCCGGACTGCGCATTGGAAAAAAGAGAGTTCCCATGGGAGTTATCGGCATTATATATGAAGCGCGTCCCAATGTAACGGTAGATGCAGCAGTGCTGTGTTTAAAGACATCCAATGCAACGATCCTGCGGGGCGGAACCGAGGCATTTTATTCTAATTTAGCTTTGGTAAATATCATGAAAAATGCCTTGGAGTCTTGCGGATTGCCCGGAAGCGCAATAGAGATGATTGAGGATACAAGGCGTGAAACCGCGGTCGAATTTATGAAATTAAATGATTATCTAGATGTTCTTATTCCGCGTGGAGGCGCTGGTTTGATTCAAACAGTTGTGAGAAACGCGACGGTTCCTGTTATCGAAACCGGTACGGGAAACTGTCATATTTTTGTGGATGAAACTGCAGATCAGAAAAAAGCTGTTGATATTATTGTCAATGCAAAAACGCAGCGTCCGGCAGTTTGCAACGCCTGTGAATCCGTTCTGGTGCACAAAAATATTGCACAGGAATTTTTGAAGATGCTTGCAGCTGTGCTGACGGAAAAAGGAGTTGAAATTTACGGATGTGAGCATACAAAGGAAATTCTTCCTAATGCATTTTTGGCGACAGAGGAGGATTACGCAACAGAATATCTTGATTTAAAGCTTTCGGTGAAGATTGTGGAGAATATTGGAGAAGCGATTGCGCATATTAACCGTTATTCCACCGGTCATTCGGAAAGTATCATTACAGAAAGCTATACAAATTCAGAACGTTTTCTGAACGAAATTGATTCCGCCTGCGTGTATGTCAATGCATCCACCCGCTTTACAGATGGGTTTGAATTCGGATTCGGAGCGGAGATCGGAATCAGTACACAGAAGCTTCACGCAAGGGGACCGATGGGGCTAAATGAACTGACCTCAATGAAATACATCATCTATGGCGATGGACAGATTAGAAAGTAGGAACTGATTTTGGAGGACTTTATATTTTCACTGAATGCTATTTTGCCCATATTTTTGACGATGGCAGTTGGCTTTTTTCTAAAACAGATTGGCTTTTTAAAACAGGATTTTTTGGATCAATTAAATAAATTTATATTTTATGTAGCCACATCGGCATTGCTTTTTTCAGACACTTCAAAGGTGGATTTTCGCGAGACATTCGACGCGCGTTTTGTTTCGTTTATGCTTTTGGCAATTGCAGGATTGGCGCTGATTCTCTGGATAACCGTACCTTTATTTGAAAAAAACAGGATAAGGGCCGGAGCGCTGATTCATTGCGGATACCGCTCCAATTTTGCGATTCTGGGTCTGCCGCTGGCAAAAAATTTATTGGATGCGGTGGGCGTTGCCAAAACAGAAATTATTCTGGCGTTTGGGGTACCTCTTTTTAATGTAATTGCAGTTTTATGCTTATCCTATTGGTCTGGAACAAAGGGGGACTATAAGGACACAATCAAAAAAATTGCGACAAATCCGTTGATTATCGGCGCATTATCCGGTCTGTTGCTTTCCATCTTTGGAATAAAGCTTCCGACACCTATCGCTACTTCCGTTGGATATTTAGGGAATATGGCTATGGGACTAGGGCTGATTGTTCTCGGAGCATCCTTTGATGTGAAAAAATTCATCTGTAACTTTAAGGAAACGATTCTGGGGACGTCTATAAAATTATTGATTTCACCGATGTTGATTATGACTGCTGCGCTGCTGTTGGGATTTCGCGGTGATGAAGCAGTGATTGCCTTTATCCTGTCCGGCGCGCCGACTGCGGTGAACAGTTTTGTCATGGCAAAAGCCATGGGTTCTGACAGTGAATTGACTTCCGGTATCGTGATTTGTTCTACGGGCCTGTGTACCATAACAATGTTTATCGGGATATATTTACTGCGGATATTTGAAATTTTTTAAGGAGCAAATATGGCGAAAAAGAAATATTATGCTGTCAAAGTAGGAAGAAATTGTGGGATCTATGAAAAATGGGATGATGCAAAAGAGCAGATAAACGGATTTTCCGGCGCCGTTTACAAAGGTTTTTCCACCAGGGAAGAAGCACAGAGATATATAGGCGGGGAAGAAAAGAATGCTGTGGCACAATGTCCGGGAGAAGATGAACTTTACGCATATGTAGACGGCAGCTTTGATGTAAAAACCGGCAGGTATGCCTATGGTGTGGTTTTGCTGACAAGTTCGGAAGAAATCTGCAGGAATGGCGTCGGTGAGGATAGAGAAGCAGCAAATATGCGGAATGTGGCAGGAGAACTGGCCGGTGCTGTCTATGCAATGGAATACGCCCTGAACCATGGATACTCGAAGCTTGTAATATTCCATGATTATGAGGGCATTGCCAGATGGGCAAAGGATGAATGGAAGGCGAATTTGGACAGTACACAGAAATACAAGTTGTATTATGCGGGAATAAAAGATCGGCTGAAAGTGATATTTCAAAAGGTGGCTGCGCATACTGGAGATCATTATAATGAGCTGGCGGATAGTCTGGCAAAACAGGCTTTGGGAATAAAAAAATAGGGACGTTTCTGTCTCAAAAGCCTTATATGAAATGTTTTATTAAAAATGAAGCAAAAAGGTATTGACATCATTAGGCTGATTTGATATAATAATTTTGTTACAAAGCAGAAGTTTCACCTTCTCACCTTACAGCTCAGGCTCGTTTGGTTAAATTATATTTTGAATGAATATAATGACGGGTGGAATTTATTCTGCCCGTTTTATTTTATATATTTTTTTAATTGGAGGTGCTTTCCTATTAGTAATAAGGAATTACAAATCAATGAAGCCATCAGAGATGCGCAGCTTCGTGTGATCGATTCAGACGGTTCTCAGCTGGGAATTATGAGCAGCAAGGAAGCGCAGAACATTGCCAATGATAAAAACCTTGATCTGGTTAAAATTTCCCCCAATGCACAGCCTCCGGTCTGTAAGATTATGGATTACGGAAAATATCGGTTTGAGCTGGCAAAAAAAGATAAGGAATCCAGAAAAAATCAAAAGGTGATTACCATTAAGGAAGTTCGCATGTCCTTGTCTATTGATACGCATGATTTGGAAACAAAAGCAGGAAACTGCAATAAGTTTTTGAAAGCTGGCAATAAGGTAAAAGTGTCTATCCGCTTCAAGGGAAGGGAATTGGCACACACTGAGTTAGGGCTTCCGCTGCTGGATAAGTTCCTTGCGCTTGTAGAGGAAAATGGCACTGTGGAAAAGAAACCGAAAATGGAAGGCAGAAATATGTCCATGTATTTAGCACCAAAATTACAATAAGAGAAAATATATAATTATTATATATAAATTTAGAGAGGAGAGTTTTCCTATGCCAAAAGTAAAGACACACAGAGCTTCTGCGAAGAGATTTAATTTAACAAAGTCCGGCAAAGTAAAAAGAGCTAAGGCATATAAAAGCCATATCTTGAACAAAAAGTCCACAAAGAGAAAAAGAGGATTGAGACAGATTGGCTATGTCAGTCCGGCTGATGCTGCGGTTGTAAAGAAACTGATTCCGTATAAATAAATCGATTCGTAAGGAGGTAATGTACAAATGGCTAGAGTAAAAGGCGCAATGCGCACAAGAAAAAGACATAAAAAAATCCTGAAATTAGCAAAAGGCTATCGGGGTGCGAAGAGTAAATTATTTAGAACTGCCAATCAGGCGGTTATGAAATCTTTGGTTTACTCCTATATCGGAAGAAAACAGAAGAAAAGGGATTTCAGACAGCTTTGGATTGCAAGAATTAATGCTGCTGCCAGAATGAACGGAATGAGCTATTCCAGATTTATGAACGGTCTGAAAAAGGCGGGTATTACCATCAATAGAAAGATGCTTGCTGAGATTGCAGTAAATGACGAGAAAGCATTTACCGCATTGGTTGAAAAGGCAAAAGCAAGTTTATAACGAAAAGACGGATATCACTATAGTTATCAGCGAGAATTCACGCTTCCGCTGATAACATTGCATACTGCCCGTAAAAGGTCATGGAGCTTTTGCGGGTTTGTTTTTAGCTTCTTTTGGTCCTCCTGACGGTGTTTATTATAATGCACCAACGAGAACCTGTTATGTTGGAACGATTAAATTGGTTAGATGAGGATAATGCTGCAGATAATGAAAATATATATTGTAAAAACATGAGACGAAGAGCAATACCGTTAATCATTCAAACATTATAGGCTGAATTGCTTTTTGTAAAGGTGAAAAGGAATGGGACATATACTTAAAGTGATACTTAGGAGATTGATTGCATTTATTCGCCATTTTCATCCGACAAGGGTGGTGGCTGTTGGATTTATGCTGATTATCCTGACTGGAGGACTTTTGCTGTCCTTGCCCATTGCGTCAAGGAATGGAATAGGATTGCCGTTTTTAGATGCTTTGTATACGGCTACAAGCGCTACGTGTGTAACAGGACTTATTTTATATGATACTTATACACAATTCACTCTGTTTGGTCAGATTGTCATTATCACGCTGATTCAGATTGGCGGGCTAGGCTTTATGACTATGGCAACTTTCATATCTATTATTTTCAGGCGGGCGATTTCTTTAAGAGGCCGCCTTCTTGCTATGGAATCCGTCAACAACTATGGAATTCAGGGTGTTGTTAGGATGACAAAGCACATTATTATCGGAACATTCTTAATTGAGGGGGCAGGAGCACTGATTCTTGCCATTAAATTTATTCCTGAGTTTGGTTTTTGGGATGGGATATACAATGGAATATTTCATTCTGTCTCTGCTTTTTGTAATGCAGGATTTGATTTGATGGGCAGAAAAGGCGTGTTTGGCAGCTTGACGCCATACGCTTCTGATTTTACAGTAAATCTTGTTATCATGACATTAATCGTTGTCGGCGGCCTGGGCTTTGTCGTCTGGGAGGATCTCTATTTGCAGCCAAAACCCAGCAGGTGGAAAGTTCACACGAAGATCGTTCTTACGATGACAGCCATTTTGATCATAGGCGGAGCTTTGTTTTTTGCTATGACAGAATGGAACAATCCGGCAACTTTGGGAACTTTACCGTTACACGGAAAAGTTTTGGCCTCCTTTTTTCAGAGTGTCACTACCAGAACCGCAGGATTTAATACCATTGATCAGGCGGGAATGACAGATGCATCCATATTGATGTCAACCTTGCTAATGTTTATAGGTGCTTCTCCCGGCTCTACCGGCGGCGGTATCAAAACAGTATCCTTTGCGGTTCTTCTTTTAACAATTTTTGCAGGTTTAAAAGGTGAAGATTACATTAATGTATTCCGCCGCAGATTAACTGCTGGTACGATTCTTCGTGCAGTTGCCGTATTTTTGATTGGAGCAGGAATTATCGTGTGCGGCACAATGATCCTCTCCATTACGGAAAATGCTGATTTTCTTCATGTAGTATATGAAGTGACGTCAGCATTTGCAACGGTTGGATTGTCAACTGGCATCAGTGCCGCATTGTCAACAATGGGAAAGATTGTACTGATGGTTATCATGTATACGGGAAGAGTTGGTGTTACGACGGTTATTATATCGTTGATGATGAAGCGTGCGACTAGAGTTCGCAATTTTTCTTATCCTGTTGAGCGGGTTATGTTATAACAAGATGAAAAATGTGATAAGATATGTCGGAAGAAACGGCAGAATGGAGTGAAAAAAATGAAATTGTATAAATCATTTATTGTGCTTGGGCTGGGAAGGTTTGGCACCAACGTGGCCACTTCGCTGTTTGATTTGGGTTATGAGGTTCTTGCAGTGGATAATAAACCTCAGATTATTCAGGAGATTGTCTCAAATGTGACGCATGCTGTGGTAGCTGATGCAACGGATGAAGCCGCTTTGCGTTCTCTGGGAGTGCGTAATTTTGACATGGCCATTGTAGCCATTGGAGATGACATAGAGGCAAGCATACTGACAACCGTTATTTTAAAGGATTTGGGTGTTCAAAAGGTATTGGTGAAGGCGAACAACGATCTGCATGCGAAAATTTTGAAAAAAATTGGCGCGGACGAAATTGTGTTTCCAGAAAAAGAAATGGGTGAGCGGATTGCACACAACATTACGCAATCCAATATTTTGGACTACATCAATTTGTCTCCGGAATACAGCATTATAGAGACTACTGTACCGAAAAAATGGAATGAGAAAACACTGAAAGAGATTAATGTCCGGGCAAAGTATGGGATTAATATTATGGCGGTCAAGCATGGAGCACTCATCAATATCGCCCCCAATGCAGAGGACAAATTATACAGCGGAGATGTGCTTGTTGTGATTGGAAGCAATCTTGATCTTGATGTCTTTAAATCCGATATTGATTGATGGAGAGATTATGGTAATTACCAGTGAGAGCAATAAAACAGTAAAATGGCTGGAAAGCCTGCGGACAAAAAAATACAGACAGGAGTATTCCGCTTTTCTTGCAGAAGGGGAGCGTTTAGTGAAAGACGGTTTAAACTATCTTGCGCCAAAGTTGATGGTTTTTTCGGAAAGCTATTATAATAATAGTGATTGTACTTTCTGCAAAGAACCTTTTGTGGTTTCCGATTCGATATTTCGTAAAATATCAGAGACGGTGAATCCTCAGGGAATCATGGCCGTTTTTCCAATTCGGCGAGAAAAATTCAGCGATTTTGACAGACAGGGAGGGCTCCTTCTTCTCAATAAAATTATGGATCCTGGAAATCTGGGGACAATGATAAGAACTGCGGAGGCTGCCGGTTTTTCTCATGTTGTATTGGACAAAGGCTGTGTTGATATTTACAACCCGAAGGTAGTGCGCTCTACGATGAGTTCTCTGTTTCGGGTTCATGTCTATCAACAAGAGGATCTTTGCAATGTGATAGCAGATTTGAAATCGGCTTATCAAGTATATGCGGCGGCATATGATGAATCTGCGGTTTCCGTATTTCAAACACAGTTTGGTAAGAAATCTGCTATCATCATCGGAAATGAGGCAAACGGCATTGAACGTTCGGTACTTGAAGAAGCGGAGCAGGTGGTTTATATTCCCATGCAGGGGAGTATTGAATCTTTGAATGCTTCCGTGAGCGCAGCGATACTTATGTACGAATACTTCAGGCAGATAAATCGTTAATTATGGTATGCACCCCAAAAATTGCACGCAATTTGAGGTGCATTTTTTAAAGGGAAGTGAAGGTGTGAACCAGTTATATTATAATGACACCATTTATTTTTACCATATAAATCGTGCGCAAAGAAAACACTTATACATCTATATTAAAAATGGAGAAATTGAAGTTCGTGCGCCCCAAAAAATGTCTTTCAAAAAGATAGAAAAAGCGGTTTATGAAAAACGGCACTGGATTGTTGAGAAAATGAGATTGCAGCAGTCACGCAGTCAAAATAATTATGAGGAAGGCGGACAATTTCAAATATTGGGCAAGACCTATACTCTTTCCATTCAGCCGTGGGATAAGAAGCGGATAAAAATAGAAAGGAACGCTGAAAAAAAGATTGTGCTTTTCTTCCCGTATGGAAAAATCGCAGATGAGGAAAACATCAGAAAAGCAATCGAGCGGTTATATAGGGAAGAAGCGAATAAGATTTTGCCCCCGTTATTCAGTCAGGCAGAAAGAATAACCGGAATAAAAGCCTTTTCCTGGAAGATAAAAAAGATGTCAAGAAGCTGGGGACTCTGCAAACGGAATGGATGTATCTCCATTAACTGGAATCTGATTCGTTATACTGAGGATACTATTTTATATGTCCTTATTCATGAATTATGCCATATCAAACATTTTGATCATTCCAAAGAATTTTGGAATCTTGTGGAATATTATCTGCCGGAATATAAGCTGCAGAAAAAGAATCTTCATTCGCAATAAAAATTTTTTCTTAGAGTATACGGAGATTTGAGATATTGTACGGAACAGAATGAAAAATCCCTCTTGAAATTTTAATAGGAATCGTATATAATACAAAACGTACACAATATATTGTGGTTAAAAACAATATAGACACCAATATATTGAAAGAAAGAAAAGAAAGAGGGAAACAATCGTGATTTCAAACATTCGGAAACGAGATGGCAGAATCGAGAATTTTGAGAGGGAAAAAATTGTAAAAGCTGTTTTAAAAGCGATGAACCATGTTTTTGTCAATGATGTGAAGTGCGCGGAAAAAATAGCTGATCACATTGAAAATTTAGAAAAAGACGTGGCAAGTGTTGAGGAGATACAGAACTTCGTTGAAATTGAATTAATGAAGTCAAGATATAAAAATGTAGCGAAAGAGTACATTCTATACAGAGAGAAGCGGAATATTGCCAGGGGACGGCATACCTATGAAACCTACATGGGCATTGTCAATACCATTGCCAATGATGTGACAAAAGAAAATGCAAATATGAATGCCGAAACGCCGGCAGGCATGATGATGAAGTTTGCCAGTGAAACCTCCAAACCTTTTGTGATGGATATGCTGCTTTCTCAGGAAGCCAAGGATTATGTAAAAAGCAACTATATACATATTCATGATGCGGATTACTATCCCACAAAATCGTTGACCTGTCTGCAGCATCCGCTGGACAAGATTTTAACGGAAGGATTCCGGGCAGGGCACGGTTCGTCCAGACCAGCCAAACGGATTGAGACGGCTGCGATCATTGCCTGCATATCGATGGAATCGGTTCAGAATGAAATGCATGGAGGACAGGCTATTCCAGCATTTGATTTCTATCTTGCCCCTTATGTCAGAATGACTTATCTGGAGGAATTGGAGAAGCTGGAGAAATTGGAGGGGCTCGATCTCGGAGAGTACAAAAAGGAAAAATTGGAGGATTATTTACCAAAGGAACTGGATGGACTGTCCGGAAAGTCACGTTACAGGCAGTATGCAATCAATCAGACAGTCAATCGTGTCCACCAAGCGATGGAATCCTTCATTCACAATATGAATACCATTCACAGCAGGGGTGGGAATCAAGTGGTCTTTTCGTCCATAAATTATGGGACAGACACATCGGCCGAGGGGCGATGCGTGATTCGGGAGATTTTAAAATCGACCTATAAGGGAGTTGGAAATGGCGAAACACCGATTTTTCCGATTCAGATATGGAAAAAGAAAAGAGGAGTCAGCTACTGCAAGGAAGACAGAAATTATGATCTGTATTGCCTTGCGTGCGAGGTCAGTGCAAAAAGGTTTTTCCCGAACTTCCTGAATCTGGACGCAACTTTTAACCGTGATGAGGAATGGAATGAGAAGGATCCGAAGCGATACGAACATGAGGTGGCAACGATGGGTTGCAGAACCCGTGTTTTTGAGAATCGTCATGGCAGGAAGACTTCCATTGGGCGAGGCAATCTTTCTTTCTCTACCATCAATATCGTCAAGCTGGCTTTGGAGCAGAGAATGGTTGAATCCAAAGAGGAAAGAATTAAAAAATTTTTTGAGCGTCTGGACAATTGCATTGATGTCACGGCACAGCAGTTATATGACCGTTATACCTTTCAGCGCACCGCGCTGAAAAAGCAGTTTCCGATGCTGATGAACGGAATGTGGGAAGGCAGTGAAGAAAAGGATCCCAACGAACCGGTTAAGGATCTGTTGAAAACCGGAACCCTTGGTATCGGCTTCATCGGTCTTGCGGAAGCGCTCATTGCGCTGACGGGAAAACATCATGGTGAAAGCGAAGAAGCGCAGAAATTAGGGCTATCTATTGTAAAGCATATGTATGACCGGATCCAGGAAATTGCTTCTGAGAAAAATTTAAACTACAGTCTTCTTGCAACACCAGCGGAAGGATTGAGCGGTAAATTTACCAAAAAGGATAAAGAGGAATTTGGTGTGATCGAACATATCACCGATAAGGAATATTACACAAACAGTTCCCATGTTCCGGTGTGGTATCGCTGCAGCGTAGAACATAAGGCGGAAGTAGAAGGCCCCTATCACAAATATGAATTGGGGGGACATATTTTCTATGTAGAGCTGGACGGGGATGCTACCCATAATCCGGAATGCATTATGCAGACGGTTGATTTGATGGATAAATACGATATTGGCTATTCCTCAGTCAATCACACCCGCAACAGATGCTTGGAATGTGGGTTTGAAAATGCGGAAAAAGATATGGAAATCTGCCCGAACTGCGGAAGTACGCATCTGGATATTATCCAGCGTATTACCGGTTATCTGGTGGGAAGCACGAATAACTGGAATGCCGCCAAAAAAGCGGAATTAAAGGATCGTGTGACACATGGCTTCTGATCAATTGAATATTTTGGATATCATATATAGTTCTTCCGTTGACGGGACAGGGTTTCGAGATGTTTTATTCGTGTGCGGCTGTCCGCATCATTGTCCGGAATGCCATAATCCCCAAAGCTGGAACGCTGAAAATGGTCATTGGGAATCCGTGGATGAACTCTACAAAAAACTTACCAAAAGCAATCTTACAAATGTAACTTTCAGCGGCGGAGAGCCTTTCGAGCAGACGAGGGTACTCTGCAAGCTGGCGAAAAGGCTGAAGGAAGAAGCAGGGAAGACCATATGGATATACAGCGGATACCGATATGAGGAACTGAAAGAGGACGGGGAAAAGAAAAAACTGTTGTCCCTTTGTGATGTGCTGGTGGACGGAAAATACGAAAAGAATAATACAGAACTGAATATGCGATTTAAAGGCTCGCTGAATCAGCGCATTATTGATATTCCTTCCTCATTAAAAGAAAATAAAGTTGTTCTGTTTCTTCCCTGATAAAAAAATCTTTGCCCCGAAAAATATAAACCCGCTTCACACACTATTTTCCATGTAATTTCCTATATTTCATAAGAGGCATTGCCTCGTTACAAGAAAGCTCGAAAGTGTAAATACTTTCGGGCTTTTTGTATGTTAAAAGAATGTTAAATTTATCATAAAACTCCCCTTTGTCTATCATAAATCTATCACAAATTATCTTTATAATAAAGGCATAAGAAAGGAGTGATAGACATGGCAATTGAAGTATTTAGCCGTTATGAAAAGAAATATATGATAAATTCTGCAGTTTATTTAAAAATACAGGATGTATTAAGAAAATATATGAATGCGGATCCCTACAATAAAGATGGCGCCTTTTATACCATCAGCAATATTTATTATGATACGCCAGACAATTATCTTATCCGCAATTCCACTATGAAGCCCGCTTATAAAGAAAAACTGCGGCTTCGGGCATACGGCGTCCCGAAAGAAGAGGACCTGATTTTTCTGGAAATCAAAAAGAAATTTCAAAAGATAGTCAACAAAAGGCGTACAAAACTTTCTCTGAAGGAGGCATACTCCTTTGTGGAAAACGGTGAGAAGCCCGCTTTACAGGAATATATGAATCCTCAGGTACTCAATGAATTGGAATATTTTATAAGACGTTATCCATTGAAGCCAAAATTGTATTTGGCATATGATCGTTTCGCCTATTTTGGAGAAGGTCAGCGGGACCTGCGGATTTCTTTTGATACCAACATTCGGACAAGAAGAGATCAACTGCGTCTGGAGAAAGGGGATTTCGGAGAGCTGCTGCTGGATGACAATCTGTGGCTCATGGAGATAAAAGCGGAAAAAGCAATTCCTGTATGGGTTGGCGAAATGCTTTCCGAGTATGAAATTTTTCCGGTCAGCTTTTCAAAATACGGTACGGAATACCAAAAATATCTTGCAAAAAATGTGAGAGAGGAGAGAATTCCATGCTTGATTTCTTGTTTGTCTCAACAGGCGATGCCGAATTATCAGTTGGCACTGCAGTACTAACCATTGTGACCGCCTTGCTTCTGGGGCTGGTTATCAGTTTTACTTATATGAAGACCTATAAAAAGGGGATTCATTCCCAAAGCTTTGTGCTTACAATCATTATGATCCCAGCGATTATTTCCATTATTATTCTGTTGGTCGGTAGCAATGTGGCACGGGCTTTCAGCCTTGCAGGTGCATTTTCCATTATCCGCTTCAGAAGTGCCCCCGGAGATCCGAAGGACATTACCTATATTTTCTTTGCGATGGCGGCAGGTCTTGCCTGTGGTGTCGGTCTGATTGGATATGCGGCTTTGTTTGCACTGATTCTATGCGGTATTATGCTTCTTCTGCATTGGATCAATTTTGGCCGTGTGAAAAAGACAAGGCGTATCCTGAAAATTACGATTCCGGAAAATTTGGATTATCAAGGCGTATTTGACGATATTTTTGAAAAATATACCTCTGGTTACGAACTGCAGAAAGTGAGAACGATTGATTTGGGAACACTGTATGAATTGGTTTATCTGATAGATATCCCGGATGATTTAAATGAAAAAGAGTTTCTGGATTTGATCCGATGCAGAAACGGAAATTTGAATATTGTGTTTTCCCTTGCCGGGGAAGCCATAGCGTGTTAGGAGGTAATTATGAAAGCGAAAATAATCAGTCTTTGTTTGTGTGTTCTTCTGTTATCTTCCGCAATTCCAGCTTTTGCGGCATCAGAATTGGAATATGAGAAATTATTTGAAAAGGATCACATACTAAAAATAGAAATTGAATTGAGCGAGAGTGATTTTCAAAGCATCTTGGAGAATCCTACTGCCGAGGAATACAAAAGCGCTACCGTAACAGTAGACGGGGAAACGGTTGAAAATGTTGGATTCCGCACAAAAGGGAACAGCTCCTTGAATTCCGTTGCAAAAAGTGATTCCGAACGATACAGTTTTCGCATTAAATTTGACAAATATGTCAAGGGACAGAGATTGCTGGGACTGGATGAGCTGGTGGTTAATAATATGTTTTCCGACCCGTCCTATATGAGAGAATATCTGAGCTATGAGGTCATGCGTGAGAACGGTGTTGCTGTGCCGGAAACAGCCTTTGCCAATATATATATCAACGGGGAATTATATGGTTTTTATCTTTGTGTGGAAGCCATAGATGATTCTTTTCTGGAGCGTGTATTCGGTGATAATGACGGAAATCTGTATAAGCAGGAGATAGGCTCCTCGCTGTTATACGAAGCGGGCAGCGACTATCCGAACAGTGAACTGAAAAACGGCAATGATACCGAAAAAACGGGGCTCAAGAACATGATAGAGGTTCTCAATGAAATGCCGGACGGGGAGAAAGGCGGGATCGAGGAGGTGCTGGATGTCGAAAGCGCCCTTCAGTATATTGCCGCCAACACGGTTCTGGGCAATTATGACAGCTACAACGGAAGCAATCTGCAGAACTTTTATTTATATGAGCACAATGGAATATTTTTGTGATCCCCTGGGATTATAATATGTCGATTGGCGGCTTTACAGGCGGCACAAGTGCACAGACAATTCCTATTGATGAGCCTGTCATGAATATCAGCATGGAGAAAACACCGCTGATTACAAATCTTTTGGAAGTGGAAGAATACAAAGAGCGGTATCATGAAATCATTCAGCACTATCTGAATATTCTGCAGAATTTTGAAGAGAGAGTATCGGAACTGAAAGAATCGATTACCCCTTATGTAGAAAACGATCCGATAAAATTCTATACCATGGAACAGTTTGAAAAAGCAACCACTTATCAGGAAACAAACGGGGATATGCAGCAACAGGCGGGAATCCCCACATTTCCGAATGAGACAGGAAACGAACAGCAGAATCAGCAGATGATACCGCCCGGCAATGGCGGAAATCCACCGTCTCAAATAAATGGTGAAAATGGGCGGGCTCCTTCCGAAAACAAGCAATTTCTACAGCCGGGCGGCGGAAAACCAGATGGAAACGGTGCACATCAAAATGGAGAAAGACCAAACGGCGGCGGAGGCATGATGACTGCCAACATTTCTATCATCAATTTTATCCGCGCAAGAGTTGAAAACATTGAAAAACAGTTGGCAGGGGAACTTCCCACAACAGGGAATCCTACTATGAACAGCCCAAACGGGCGGCCTGGCGGCATAGAAAACTTTCCTCAGGAAATACAGAGAATCCATGTTAATCTAAATGGGCAGATGCTTCGGTTTGATGAACAGCCTTTTCTTCAGGATGATAGAACATTAGTGCCTCTCAGAGCAATATTTGAAGCTTTAGGCATTCAAGTTAAATGGGAGGAAGAAACCGGGACAATCACGGCGATGAAAAACAGTACTACAGTGGTTCTGAAAATCGGCGAAATACAGGCTTATAAGAATGGAGCAGAACTTACATTAGATGTACCTGCGACTTTAAAGAATGACAGAACGTTTGTTCCTGTCAGATTTATTGCGGAGAGTTTTGATTTAACCGTTGATTGGGATGAGAACACGCAGACGGTTTCCATTCGAGAGCCATGATATAAAAATTCCTTTCCTATTGTATGGGAAAGGAATTTTTGATTGTATATTATGCTTTTTCATTTCTTCTATCGATGAAAAAATATTACTTTTATTGTGCATAATATACAATGTTGTTCGTCAAAAGATACAAAAATAGGGCATTGTGAAATATAGGTTTTATGTAATAATTGTGTTATAATAACCTCACGAGGCTCTAAAAATTGAAAAATACGAGAGATCCGAAGAAGATTGAAACGCAGAAAAATATTTCTGAATGGATTAGGAAACAAAAACTCTGTCACTAGCGTGATGCGGAATGGGAAAAATTAGCAAAACCAGTACCAAGGAGAAACGAGCATGGCTGAATTGAGAGATGTAACAGAAGCAGATTACAATTTGTTTTTTGATATTCTAAAGGAAAACGCGGAATGGGTTAGAAGGAAAGGGCATCCGGCATGGCTGGAAGAACATTTGATTAATGTAAAAGAGTATTATAAAAATAAGAAATCGTGCTTAAAAATTTGTTATGTGGAAGACAAACCAGCGGGTACCGTGATTTTTGATGAAACTGATTTCGATATATGGGGACCGGCGGGTCTGGACGGAAAAGCGGTATACGTTCATAAATTATGTGTTCGTGAGCCTTTTATGAAAAAAGGGCTCTCTCTGGAGTTGTTGGACAAAGCTAGAAAGTACGCTGCAGAAAACGGAAAAGAATATCTGCGGTTGGATTGTCAGTCGTTTAACCTGAAAGTGAAAGGAATTTATCTGGCTTTTGGTTTTCAGCTCGTAGGAAGTAAAGATTTTGGAAA
The DNA here is from genome assembly GCF_018918095.1 of Acetivibrio sp. MSJd-27. Classification (GTDB taxonomy): domain Bacteria; phylum Bacillota; class Clostridia; order UMGS1840; family HGM11507; genus HGM11507. The sequence goes on from NZ_JAHLPV010000045.1 coordinate 19,681, forward strand.
TTATAAGGCATCTTTACTTGAGATGAAGATATAATCTTGCTCATATGTCCTATGTTTTCTGTAACAACCTGTCAAGGGATAAGTCGTGAATGTTTATGAAAATTTTCGCCTGAAACTCTTGAAAAGAACCCTGAAACAATGCGGCAACCGATCGGGCTTCGATTTAGGAGGCAGGCAAAGGGCAATCTCCATCTTCTTGTTTTGCAAATCTGAAACGCTTTTAAGATGACTTTTTTGTCTTGCAAAAGCGGTTTTATCTTGTTATAATAAAAGGCAAGATATTCAGGAAACGGGTATCACTTATTTTTTTAGTGGTGGTAACATCTGCCGTCAAAACATTGAGAGGAGTGAACCCTATTGATTAAAAAAATGGGCGCAGCTGTTTTGGCAATCCTATTGATTGTACTAAGCGGCGCTTTTTTTCAGTTTCAGTCTAATTTAATTCAGGATATCCGTATAAAAGATGGAAGATTGCAAATACATATGCCTGAAAAGGCAGTATGCGTTCAGGAGAAAAAGTTTACATTTTCTGAAAATAGAAATCCTCTCATTTTACAGAATATTTCAATATTTGTGAATGACAAATTGATTGCGCAAACCGTATATCAAAAGAGTCTTCGCTACTATCTTCCTGTCAATCTGTTTCCGATTGGGGATTTGCCGGAAAGGTTGCGTGGGGAAGTATTACAAATAGACGGGCAAACCTACTTGTCTATTAATGATATCGAACAGGCACTTAATCTGGAAAGCCGCTGGGATTATACGTTAAAAACGATTTCCATGAGTTCCGGCAATCCGCGGCTGCAGTGTCAAAGAAGAGACAATGCACAGCCTGCCATGATTCGTCTGGAGGACTTTACGGCAGGAGGGGCTCTTCTCACTGCAGATATTTGCATGAAGTATAAAATTTTTGCAGATTATCTGTATCAAAATAATGTGAAATTTCATGTGGCTTGGATTCCGCGTTTTGTCCATCCATCCGAAGGAATCGACAATGATCTCATGTTCAACGATGGCATTGAGAATGTAGGGTTTGTGAACCTAATGGATCACTTAATCAACCGTGGCGCTGTCATCGGATTGCATGGCTATACCCATCAGTATGGAGAAAGCGTTTCAGCGGAAGGAAATGAAATTTCAAAAGAATTTAACACAATGCCTGAAGAGATGGAAACACTCGTCAAAAAAGGACTTCAGACAGCAGCTTTTTTGAATATTCCGATTGATTTTTTCGAAAGTCCTCATTATAAAGCGACAAAAAAAGAGCAGAATATACTAAGTAAGTATTTTAAGGTTATTTATGAACCGTACCAGGGAACATGGAATCTAAACCCTCTTGTAAGTCATAAAAATAACACAACCATTTTTATGCCGACACCTTTGGGATATGTACATGATAGAGACGGCAGCCAAATGGTACGGCGTCTCAAATTAAACCAGAATGCCAAAATGCAGCTGAGCAGTTTTTATTTTCATCCGTTTTTGGAATTTGAATTTATTCATTTGAAGCCTGACGGCTATTCTTATAATGAAAATTCTCCGATGCACCGTATTGTAAAGGCTCTGAAGCAATATGGCTATGAGACGGTAACGGTGAAAGATTTTACGGATCATCTTCCATAACCTTGCTTTACATCGTGAGGTGAAAATATAGGTGGCAGCACACAATAGGGTAATATTCTTTCGTGAGAATAATCGACAATAATTGAAAATAGTTGTAAAATGAAAAAATTTGAGATATAATAGAGGTATATTATGGAAAACTATTTTTATAAATGTCCTGTCTGCGGCTTCGTGCACTTGGTTCCAGCGTATTGGGTTAGCTTTAATCCGCCCCGCCAGATGGAATTTTCTCATATCAGTGAACAGGGGCAGGACTGTAATGTACCATTAAATTTAATAGAGGAGTGAGCATAATGAGCCAGTATAGGGAGCAATATGAGAAATGGATGTCATTTTCAGGAATGACTGACGATCTAAAAAAGGAACTGGAAGAGATAAAAGGGGATGATAACGCTGTCAAAGAGCGTTTTTTCAAACCTTTGGAATTTGGGACAGCCGGTTTAAGAGGTGTAATTGGAGCGGGTACAAACCGTATGAATATCTTTGTGGTACGTCAGGCCACACAGGGACTTTGCGAGGTTATTAAGTCGCAGAATGCCGCCGACCGCGGGGTTGTGATTGCCTATGATTCCAGAAAATATTCCGATTTGTTTGCAAGAGAATCAGCCAGAGTTTTGGCGGCCAACGGGATTAAGGCTTATCTGTTTGAGGATTTAAGGCCGGTTCCGGAGCTTTCCTTTGCAATCCGACAATTAGGTACAATTGCTGGTATCGTTATCACAGCCAGCCATAATCCTTATCAATACAATGGATATAAGGCTTATTGGGAAGATGGCTCTCAATTGCCGCCGCAATTTGCGAAAGAAGTATTTGATGTGATTGTGAAAACCGATATTTTTGCCGGGATCAAAATCGCAGATTTCGATAAGGCGGTTGAAAAAGGAATGATTGAAATCATCGGCAGCGAAATCGATGAAGCTTTTATAGAAGAGGTTCTGAAACTTTCGATTCATCCGGATGCGGTTGCCAAAGTTGCGGAGCATTTTAAAATTATCTATACTCCTTTTCATGGTACCGGCAATAAACCAGTACGGGAAGTACTGAGGCGTGCAGGTCATAAAAATGTGATTGTGGTGAAAGAACAGGAGAAACCGGATCCGATGTTTTCCACTGTAAAATCGCCCAATCCGGAAGACAAAGAAGGCTTTCAGATCGCCATCAATGATTATGCGAAAAAATATGATGTCGATTTGATTATAGGAACTGATCCGGACTGTGACCGTGTTGGGATTGTTGTCAAGGCCTCTAACGGCGAATATATTACTATGACAGGAAATCAGGTTGGAGTTCTGCTCACCCATTATATTTTAAGCGGTTTGAAGGACGAGGGAAAGCTGCCTGAAAATGGTGTTGTAATCAAGTCTATTGTTTCCACAAAGATGGTCAAGGCCATATGTGATACATTCGGCATTGAACTGATGAATGTTCTGACCGGCTTTAAATTCATCGGCGAAAAAATCAAGGAATTCGAGCAGACACACGAACATACTTTCCTGTTTGGTTTTGAGGAAAGTTATGGCTATCTGAGCGGAACCCATGCGAGGGATAAGGACGGTGTTAACGCCTGCATGCTGATTGCAGAGATGGCGGCTTATTATAAAGCAAAAAACATGTCTTTATACGACGCGTTGACTGAGCTTTTTCGTCAGTACGGATTTTATAAGGAAAGCGTTTTGTCTATCACCCATGAAGGGCTTGACGGCATGGAGAAAATCAAAAATACAATGCTTTCTTTAAGAGAAAATCCTTTGACTGAAATTGGCGGAATTAAAATTCTTTCTGTCAGCGATTATTTGAAGGGAAAGAACACTTGTCTTGAAAATCGGAAAGAAACTGTTATTAATCTGCCACAGGCAGACGTGTTGGCTTATGATTTGGAGGATGAGACAACCATATTTATCCGTCCGTCCGGAACGGAACCTAAAATCAAGGGCTATATTATGGTTTGCGATAAGGAAGAAGAAAAAGCAACAGAAAAAATTATAAAATATACAGATATATTAAAGCAAATACTGGATTGGGTCTGCTTCTAACTTTGTGTAAAGTCCAAACAAGGGTAAAATTGGTTGGCAGGGAGTGTTTTTGCTCCCTGCTTTTTCAATATAACAGAAACATGGCAAAAACTCAAGCCTTAATCCGGC
>NZ_JAHLPV010000046.1 GCF_018918095.1 Acetivibrio sp. MSJd-27
CGACCTGTTCTCGACGGAGGAAGTTGGCTATGAGAAAGCCACAGAGCTGTTTGTGTGCAAGAAGAAGTTCGACGTCAAAGGGATTATTGCGGTGAAATAGTCCGATAACTTGTGGGGGCGTTTTTTCAGCGGGAGGGGTTGCCCCTCCTGCTGGGAACGTTGACGAGAATATCACTGTTTCACTGAGTAAACCATAGAAAGGCATTGAAATATGAATGGAAAAGAACGGATACAGAAAGTGTTAAACGGCGAGATGCCAGACAGGACACCTGTTATGTTGCACAATTTTCTCATGGCAATCAGAGAAAACGGTTATACGGTGGAGCAATACAGGAAAGAGCCTAAAATCATAGCGGAGGTTTTTGAAAAAACAGTTTACAAGTATGATGTGGATGGCATTTTGCTGGATATGGACACAGCACTTCTCTCCTCGTTGGTCGGAGTGGAAACCGACTATCCGGCAGATGAACCGGCGAGGAACCATGCCGGTCTCATACAATCTCTTGACGAGGTGGAACATTTAAAGGAGGTTGATTTTTCGGTTTCCCGCGCGATGGTTTATTTGGAGGCGGCACAGCGGCTTGTGGAGAAAATCGGAAAAGATATTTATATAAGAGGCAACTGTGATCAAGCGGCATTCTCACTCGCTGGCTTAATCCGGGGCACGGAAGATTTCCTGGTTGACATTTTAACAGAGGAGGAAGAGAAGGTCAGGGCATTGCTCGAATATGCCTCCAGGGTAACCTGCAGTTTTATGTCATTGATGGCGGAAACAGGAGTCGATATGCTGTCAAACGGAGACAGTTCCGCAGGGCCTGATATGGTGTCTCCAAGTATTTATAAAACGTTTGCATATCCATACGAGAAGCAAATTGTCCATCATTGCCATAAGCTGGGACTACCTTATTTGCTGCATATCTGCGGGGATACGACGGATATTTTAGATGAGATGGCTGATACCGGTGCGGATTGTTTGGAACTGGATTATAAAACCGATATACAGGCAATCCGGAAGGCCACAAAAGATAAGACAGTGTTTGTAGGAAATCTTGATCCCTCAGGCGTGATATGCATGGGAAGCAAGGAAACTGTTATCGAGAAAACAAAAGAACTTATGGAATCGCAAAAGAACAATCCAAGATTTATTTTTAATGCAGGCTGTGCCATTCCGGCAATTACACCAGCAGAAAACGTGATGGCTATGCTTGATGTTGTAAGAAATTATAGGGGATAATAATTCGGAATAGAAAAACGCGTTCAGAGCTGTTTTGAAAAAAGACAGTGCTGAGGGCTTTCTTTTCTGCACCCTAAATATCCAAAAATGGATGAAATAGATTGGAGGGAACATGATGAATTTGGTGAAAATAAGGAACCGCTCTCTGGCTTTGTTGCTGTCATTTTTGATGGTTTGCCCCAGTTGGCTGTTCCTGACCAATTTTGCAAAGGCGGCAACCACACCATTGTATCAGCGCAGCTTTGAGGAGGCGGATATCGTTGTAGGTGAACTGTCGGAAGGCTTTACAGCCAATGCAGTAGCGGTGCCGGATCCGATACCGGAACCTTATATTGCACCGGTGCGGGAAGTAGTGGACACACTGCCCGGTGTGCCGGACAATACCAACAAGTTTCTGCGCAATTCGGTGAAAAACTATGCCAGAACGACTAGTTCTGTCACCGCTGATATGGGCATGGCACATGAGGGCTATCTGGAATTTGTGGCGGATGTTTATATGGCGGGAGACGCCTATACCAAATGGTTTGATATTTTAAGCGCAGGAGAGGACGGCGCCGGGGCAAACCGTTTATTGCGGCTGGAGATGACAAGCAGCTCCGGCGGAAATGCGGTCAAAGCGGTTGTGTCGAACCATAAGGACGGCTCAAAGACAACTGTACTCGATGGCGTTGTAATACCGAAAAACACTTGGACAAAAGTACAGTTTATTTTGGATACAGAAGCCCGCATGGGAGCTTTGAAGATCGGTGAATCCGATCCGGTTGCACTGAGTATGGACTTGAATGAGGGAGCAGAACTGAAAATCGGCGGCTATGCAACCTCTGTATACTACCGTGCTGCCGCAGCCGCAGAAAGCTACTTCTTTTTGGATAATATCACATTGAACAGAGCCAATCAGGCGCCCGTTCTCAAAAATGCTATAGAAGATCAGAAGCTTCCCGTCGGACAGGAAGTAGTGATTGATCTTTCGGATGTGTTTGAGGAGCCCGAAGGGGAGACTTTGACCTATTCGGCAGAATTGGGAACTATTGAGGGAACAACCTATACCTATATTCCCTCCGAAGTGGGAACACAGACTGAGCGGATCACTGCATACGATCCGGAAAACGCAAGCGTAACGGCAAGCTTTTCCATCAAAGCAGAAAAAACCGATATTCTTTATCAGCAAAACTTTGAAAAGATAGCTGTCGGAGAATTGCCGGCGGGGTATACCGCAAACGAAATGAGCAATGCGGACACTGTTATTCCAGCGGTGCGTGCCGTTGCGGACGACAAGGTGAATGCTGCCGGGGAGCCTAACCGTTCCCTGCGCAACTCGGTGAAGAATACAGGAAGAAACACCAGCTCCATTACGGCTGATATGGGGAAGGCTCATGAGGGCTATCTGGAATTCAGCACAAAGCTTTTGATGGGCTCTGACGCATTCACCAGATGGTTTGACATTCTCAATGCCGGTGAGGACGGTGCGGGTGCCAACCGGGTGCTCCGTTTTGAATTCACCGCCGCTTCCGGAGCCAATGCGGTGAAAGTACTTGTGCCGAATCACAGAGAGGGTTCCAAAACCGTCACTCTGGACGGAATAACCGTTCCGAAGGATATCTGGACAGAGATCAGGATTGTGATTGATCAGCTGAGCAAAACCGCAAGCATCAAAGTCGGCGACAATGATCCGGTAGAGGTCAGCGTGGATTTAAAGGAGGAAACCCCTCTGAAAATAGGTGGCTTTGCAACCTCGGTGTATTACCGTGCGGCGACAGGGGCGCAGGGGTACTTCTATATTGATGATATTGTTTTAAAAGAGGCAAACCGTTTGCCGTCTGTAAAGAATCCTATTCTGAAGCAGAGCGCAACTGTCGGGGAAGAACTGACGGTTGATCTTAGTGATGTGTTTGAGGATTTAGACGATCCGGTTCTGGAAATGAGCGCTGTTCTGGGAACCGTGGAAGGGACAACCTATCGCTATACCCCCTCGGAGGAGGGAACCGTGACGGAAACGATCACGGCAACCGATACAAAAGGCGCCACTGTCTCTGCTTCGTTTGATATCGATATCATTGCGGCAGGCAGCGGCGTGATATATGAATCCGACTTTGAAGAGGATTCGGTTGACACGCTGCCGGAGGGCTGGACAGCGTCTGCAATTACAACGCCGAATCCCTTGCCGGATGGATATATTGCACCGGTGCGGGCTGTCACGGACGACGTTTTGAAAGAGGGACAGCCAAATAAAGCGCTGAAAAACTATGTGAAGAACTATGCGAGAACAACCAGTAATGTGATAAAGGATCTTGGAGAAACTCATACAGGGCTGATCTCTTTTGAAACAAATGTGTATACGATGGGAGATGCTTTCTCTAAAGGAATTTACTTTTTAAATTCGGGGAATGTTGTGACCAATGACTGGCTGCTCGCCATATTCTTTAATAATAGCAGCGGAAACTGTACGGTTTCCTATCAGGTACCCAATCATAAATCCAGCACCAGTGCGGTGACAGTGCCGGATTTGAAGATTGTCAAAAACACCTGGACACACATAAAGGTCGTGTTTGACACCGTAAATAAAACAGCGCAGCTTACGGTTGGTGACTATGATCCGATTTCCATTGATATGGATTTGAAGGATTCCACGCCCTATGAGCTGGGAGGCTTCTATTCTTATTTATACTATCGTGCAGCGACAGCTGCCGCCACACATTTATATCTGGATGATATTTGTATCAAAAAAGTGGTGGGCAACAATAATCCGGAAGTGAAAAATGCGGTTCAGAAGCAGACCGTCAAGGTCGGGACTGAACTTACTGTGAATCTCTCCGAAGTCTTCACCGATCCGGACGGAGACCGGATTGGAATCAGTGCGGACAAAGGAACGGTCAAAAACAATACATTTACTTATACGCCTCCAGTGACAGGGGAAGAGACGGTTACACTGACGGCAATTGACGGACAGGGCGGAAGCGTCACCCATCAATTTATTATCAATGTGACCGGAAACAATGCACCTTATGTCAACATGCCGATCTCGGACCAGTATATCAATCTGGGCGATGAGATTATCTTGGATTTGAGTGATACCTTTGCCGACATTGACGGCGGAACGCTGACCTACAGCAACGACAAAGGAACGATAGACGGAACCGTATTCCACTATACACCTGACCAGATCGGTTCGGAAATTGTCACGCTCAGTGCCGCCGATGTGGAGGGAGCGACTGCATCCTGTTCGTTTACCGTGATCGTCAACGATCCGAATGGAATGGACGCCATTATTTTAAAGGACGACTTTGAAGCGTCAGAGCCGAATAAGCTTCCTACTGACTGGCAGCTTAGCAACAATGCAGCTCTCCAGCCGGAAGGCTATATCTGGGCAGTGCAGGATGAGTTGAATCCCGAAAATCAGATGCTCAAGATTTGGCATTATGCAACCTCGGCCGGAACCATCAATGTGAAAAAACAGCTTCACGCTTCCTACAGCGGTGATTTTGAAGCTTCCTTTGATATGCGTTTCGGAAGCAACTCCACCAAACGGTATATGGAATTTTTGAATAACAAGGGGACTTTGGTTTTCGCGGTGGGAAATGAGAGCGACAAAAAGAATCTGTCGGTGAGAATCGGTGCCTCCACTACCATTGATGTGCCGACTGCTCCCTATGTAACCGATAAGTGGTACCATTTTGACGTGTCCTTCGATCAGAAAAACGCAAATGTCACCATTAAGATAGATGGAAAACCCATGGGAACCTTCGACTTAACCCTGTTTTCCAACAATCTTGATGATCTGAATCTGGGCGCATTGAATATGAGCTCTTATTATAGGGCGGCGACGAATCAAAACCACTACTTCGCGATTGACAATCTTCTCGTAACCGCGGATTTGGTGGTGGACGACAGAGATACCGAGATTGTAGAAAAGGACTTCAATGCATTCAGCTGGGACGCAGTTTCCAAAGAGCCTATTGACGCTGTGACAAAACCTCTTAACCTGCGGACTGTCGGCCCGTTCGGCAGTATTATCACCTGGCAGACCTCCAACAAAAATATCATATACAGCAACGGGATGGTGATCCGGCCGGAGGATGCAAACAAATCGGTAACGATAACAGCAACCTTCCAAAGCGGAAATGCAAAGAAAAAAATGTCTTTTGACGTCACGGTGCTTCAGGCTGTTCCCCAGGAATATCAATTAGAGTACTCTGATGACTATGAGAAGTATTCCCCTGGAGTCATTCCAGATGGATGGTATATGCCGCAGACCAGTAATGTCATGCATGAAAATTCCGGTATGGCCGTTGTCAGCGATCCGGAAAAAGCGGGAAACAAGGTTGTGAAACACACCAACGCACATATTGAAAACCAGACATATTCAGGGGTAACCATGAATTTGGATATGCCTCGAATCTATACAGGCGAAGTGGAGATAAGCTGGGATGTCTATTTTGAAACAAACCAGTATGACACCTTGTTCCGCGTATACAACAATGAGAACGCCATTGTCTTCTCTATCGGCGCTTCCAGCAGCTTCAAATACAATGTAAACCAGGTGGATACGATCATCAACGGAATTCCGTTTTCGGCTAAGAGATGGTATCATTTCCGCATTCTTTTGAATACAGACACAGGATATGTGTCCTGGTATATTGATGATCAGCTGGCGGCAGCTTTCCAGCCGACGGAGAATCTGTCCAAGAACTATTGCTTTAGCCGTCTGTCGATGTACAGCTGGGTTCGTCCAGTTATGGTCGGAGCGGCCTATATGGATAATCTAAAGGTACGGGATAACATCAGCCATAAGCTCGGGGAGGCACTTTCCGGGATTGATCTTTCCGCTGTATCCGCGGGAACCATTGTGGATTTTGGGATTCCGACATCAGGAAAATACAATGCGGATATCCGCTGGACCAGCGATGATGAATCCCATATCCGGATTGATCAGGCTGAAGGAAAAGCGATTGTCACAAGACCTTTGGCTTCTGAGAGTGACGCTTTGGTACAACTGACCGCAACAGCTACCATTAACGGCATATCGGATTCCAGAACATTTGATGTTCTGGTGAAACGTCAGCTCACTGACAAGGAAGCAATTGATCAGTACTTTGAAGAGCTTCAGTTTTCCGATATCTCCAATGAGCCTATCGATGCGGTAACCACCGATTTGGTTTTGATTGGGGAGGGAACCGAAAACGTAACGGTAAGTTGGAGTTCCGATAAGGAAAATTCCTTGAAAATCAGTGGACTGAACGGCATAGTGACCCGTTTGGAGAGCAATGAGGATGTCAAGCTGACTGCAACAATTGCAAGAGGACAGGAGTCTAGACAAAAGGTATTTCACCTTTCTGTTCTGCGGTTCCTGGGATTTAATATCGCTCAGGGCAGGGAAATTCTTTCCTACAGTACTGATACGCTGGCAGAGCCGGTTGAAAATCTGGTAGACGGCAATTTGGCCACTGTCTGGCGCTCGACTACCGGGGTGGACAGTACGCCCTATGCCGTGATCGATCTTGGAGTGAAACAGCCGGTTGACGGCGCTATGATCAGTCTGGACGACAATGTGAAATCCTATGTAATCTCGGCTTCCAACGATAACCTGAATTTCAAACAGATTGTGAAGAAGAACACTTCCGGCTTGTTTGACGATATAACAACTGCAGGGGAGCGTAAAACCCTCACACAGGATATCACTTTCTCACCGGTAGAGGCGCGTTATATTAAACTGGAGATTGAAAAAACAGCATACGAGGGAATGGGTGTCCGTGATCTGCAGCTGTTTAACAGCAGCTTGACAACGGAACAGGCACTCAACTATGCGAAGGAAATTCTGAAAATTCCGTACAGTGATAAAATAGAACAGGACATCTCCCTCCCAGCAGAGGGATCACACGGCACACGGATCACCTGGAGTTCATCCAATCCTTCCGTAGTATCCAGTGACGGGAAAGTGACCAGACCGCAGCAAAATACCGACGTGACGCTGACGGCGACCATATCCAGAGACGGAAAATCTGTCACGAAGCAGATCCCCGTTACCGTGATTGCGGCCGGTGTAACTTTACCGGAGAATTTGAATGATTTGAAGCCCATCAACAAGGACACCTCTGCTATGACGGACGAGGAGCTGTTTGGACTGTGGAAGCAAGACAAAAACCAGTGGGATATCGATTATTTGCCGAAACTGAATTATGAGTATAACGACCGTTTAAAGGAAATTGAAGGATATGTCAAGAAAGGGGACTATAATTCTGCCAAGAGCCTATTGGTTGCATACTATAAAGGCAGAGAGATTGACTCCAACGCCATTATCAGCTCCAAGGATTACATTCGAGCGGATCTGTATATCAACAACATTTTCTTCAATCCCAACAACATTCTGATAAATACCTTTACGGCACCCAGTGAATATAAGGAGATCAATGTTGACGTGTCTTCTTATGTGACCAAGCGCGGGAATTACGCAATGTATATCATGCAGAAGCTGAAGCATGAACCTCAGGCAGAATTTTATACCAAGGAAGCTGGCATTCATGCGGCAGAACTAACCGTTGTCATCAACAATACACCTAAGACCTATCCGGTCATCAAGGATACCTATGTTTCACCGGAACAAAATCTGAAAGAAAACTATGGTTCCGAGGAACGGATGTACGTCAAGGAAACGATGGATACGGATCAAGAGAATTCTGAGAGCGCATTTCCGAAAATATGGACAAAGGATACCAAGCGCAGCTATCTGCAGTTTGATTTGAATGACTTGTCCGAAAATGCCAAAATTCAGTCCGCTACACTGAAACTGTATGGAAAAGCGGACGGCGGCACCAGTGAAATGATCCTCTGGGGCGAAGGAAACAATGTGTGGGAGGAAGATGAATTCAGCTGGTATGACAGTTTAGCCACGACCTACTCCTGGAACGGGACAACGCCGGATTTCATGCATATGCCCAAGAATAAGGAAGAGGGGTCCGACTTCTCAACCTACATGATGATCACACGTGCTTCCTGGCTGAGTACACTCACCGGAATCTACAATGTAACCGGTGACGAATACTATGCTTATCATGCGATTCGCTTGATGAACAACTTTATTGACTCCACTAAAAACTATGTGGACTGCTATAATTTGCAGGATGCCGGTATCCGAGCCGGAACACTGGTTTACACCTTTGATATTTTGAGAAAATCGAAGCACCTGACCGATTTGGCGGCAATGTCAATGATCAAAAACCTGTTCCAAATGAACAAGGCTTTGACTTATGCCTACAACTTTGCCCCTGATCATAACCATGGTACGTTCGCTAACCGAGGATTGATGAGAACCACCCTTTTCTTGCCGGAAAGTGCCGAGTACGAAGAGAACAAAAGACTGTTTACCAGCCGGTGGAACTTACAGGCGCAGTATCTGATCAATGATGACGGAAGCTATCGGGAATCAAGTACCTCCTATGCACAAACCGTCGCTAACTCTTTCCTGGGAGTTATGGAGGACGCAGAGGCATACGGCTTCCGGCTGGAAAGTTATTTCACCGAACGGGTTGCAAAAATGATGGAGTGGCTTGGAAACGCACTTTTACCGGATGACAGCGATCCCGCTTTCGGAGACAGCGACGCTTCCACTAACCAAGTAACGGTATTAAAAGCCATAGATAATTATCTGGATTTGCCACAGGTACGATATATGTACACGCACGGGCTGGAGGGAACCTTCCCGGGATACACGTCAAAATATTATCCAGGCTCTAACCGCTATGTCATTATGCGGGACAATTATTCCAGACAGGCGATGATGGCTCAGACCAATCTGAGCATTGGTGACGGACGGAGTCATACTCATTTTGATAATCTGTCCATGATTGCCTTTGCATACGGAAAAACACTGTTGGTGGACAATGGACGTTTCAATTACAGTGGTACGGATATTGGCGATTGGCTCCGTTACAGCTCCGAGGCGCATAATATGATAACCATGAATGGGCTGACGCAAGGCATGGCTGGGGATACCCTGAATCATTTTTATACCAGTGACGCGTTTGACTATTTTATGGGCACGGCCAATTCCACCTCGGATAAAACCGGAAAATATCCGTGGAACCGGACGATTTTCTTCCCGAAATCAAAGCTGTGGATTGTCAATGACAGAGTTGTTCCACAGAATAGCAATGTAAATAACATTGAGCAGAACTGGCACTTCCTTCCGGAATCCTACTGGACCTATGATCAGGAAAACAACCAGGTGGAAACCCATTTTGAACAGGGAGCGAATATTGTAATCGCCCAGGTGGATAAACAAAATATGTCCCTGAATGAAAAAGCCGGCTATTATGCGCCCGGCGGCGGAAAGCTGTACAACACCAAATTCCCGGCATTTGCCCAGAACAAGGCGGGTACTGTAACCTATGATACCGTTTTATATCCGAAGAAAGCAGGGGATACCTCCAAGGTGGAGACCAGCAGAATCCCGCTAGATGTTGGAACGGATACAGCTACGGCCTTCAACGCGGATATCGTGGACGGCGGATCCAGACAAAACAATGTATACTATCAGTCCTATGCAGAACCGGTTGAGAGAGCCATCGGTGATTATCAGTATAACGGGCTTGCGATGTATATTGAAAATGACACAAAGGGGCAACTGTCCTCCGCATCTATTATCAAGGGCTCCAGCCTGAAAAAAAGGATGAACGGTCAGCTTGTCAGCCTCATACAGGCACCTGACACAGTAGATGATCTGAATGTCATCTATGACAACGGTACAATTGCAATGGATTCCGGCTCCCTGTCAATCAATGCGCTTAATGGCATATCGATTTATATGCCATCTGGCATACAAGGCATTTCTTTTAAGGGAATGCCCGTATCCTATCGTCAGGAGGGAGACCAGGCGGTTATCACAGTGACAAGTGAATCCGGCGATGGAAAGGTAGACGTCACAACAGATGAAAATGGACTTCAGAGCGGAACGACAACCGAAACCTATCAGCAGGCTGTCACATTCCGCGATGAGAACAGGGACTATTCCTCTGTATTGACGGTTGACAGCCAGACGGTGCTGAGCACGACAGATGCCTGGGACGGCAGTTTGCCAAAACAGGTTCTGGGAAGCAAGGCAAGTCTGAAAGTCGATGGAACGATCGTGGCGGATATTCAGATGGATTTACAGCAGTTGACATTCAATAAGCCGTATTCGATCCGATTGGAATACAATACTTCGCGCAATTTGGGATATATCAAGGATGGACGCTATAGTCGCAGGTTTATAGAGCTTCCGGATAATACATTTGAAACGGCGTCTGAAAAACTAGGACCGGATGAAGTTGGTATTTACCGTTCCAACGGTGTTGCAGAAATATTTGCAAAAAAACCGATTGAAATTGTTGTGACCACTCCAGTGCTGACACCTCCTAATAACAACGGCGGTGGTGGAGGCGGACCAGTAACGCCTACTACACCGCCCACCACGGAACCCACGACTCCGCCTACTACAGAGCCGACCAATCCGCCTACTACGGAACCGTCCAATGGGTTTGAGGACACCAAGGGACATTGGGCGGAAGAGGCTATCGATGAAATGCATAAGATTGGCGTTGTCAACGGGATTAGTGAGACAGAATTCTCGCCTGATACGGATGTGACACGGGCAGAATTTGCGGCGATGATTGCAAGACTTCTGGGACTGCAGAATGCGGACAGTAACTTTGCGGATGTGTCGTCAGACGCTTGGTACTATGGCTCTGTGGGAGCGGTAGCGCAGGCGAATATCATGATAGGCGCGGACGGAATGTTCCGGCCGGATGACAAGATCACCCGGGAGGAAATGACAAAAGTGTTGGTGGAAGCATACGCACAGAAGAAAGGCGCGGTCAGCGCAACGGAGGAAGAATTGGAGAAATTCACTGATAAGAACAGCATTTCTGATTGGGCGACATCCTATATGGCAGGCGCTGTGAAGCTGGGGTTGATCAGCGGTATGACCGAAACAACCATTGCACCGCAGGAGAATGCCACCAGGGCACAGGCGGCGATGATGTTCAAAAGGCTATATGATTTCATCAAGTAAACCAATCATCTATGTTCCATAAAAGGACTGGGGCGGCTGTTCATAGCCGCCCGCAGTCAACCTTGTGAAAGAGAGGAGAACAAAAATGAAAAAGATTATCGCATGTGTGGCTGCTGCCGCGATTGTAATGTCCTGTTTTTCTGCCTGTGGCCCGAATGCCGGGAAGACAACGGTAGAAACAAAAGTAGGTGAGATTAAAATTGGTTCCACTGGGGGATTAAAGCTGCCGCTGACAGATAAAAGCCCTGAAATGACAATGATTGTCGCATCCAATCAAACCGATTTTAATGATAAATATGCGGTTCAGAAGCTTCGGGAGCTGACTGGCATAAATCTGCAGATTAACGCTTACCCAGCCTCTACAATATTTGAGAAGGTTAAGGCGATCATCGCTTCCAAAAACATGCCTGATATCATTATGGGCGGCATCGGAAGCACCGATACAGCCAATGATATCGGAATGCAGGGAGCCCTTGCCCCGGTCAATGATTACATAGAGAAAATGCCGAATTTCAAGAGAACTTTTGTCGACAACAAAGAGAACAGCTGGATTTTCCAATCTTTCCAGGCTTCGGACGGAAACCTCTATACGGTGCCTTCCTATGACTGTGAAAGGCAGGTCAATCACGGTATGCTTTACAGAAAGGATATCTTTGATAAACATGGAATCAAGGAGTGGAACAGTGACACCGAGTTCTATGAAGCGATGAAAAAGCTGAAATCCATCTATCCCTCCTCCACTCCTTTTACCTCTAAAAACGGCGATTTGATTTTTAATAAGCTGTCCTTCAGCTGGGGGCTGAACGCAGGATTGCCTTACTATGACGAAACGTCAGGCGTGTGGAAGTTTTCGGATACGGATCCGGAGTTCAAAAATATGCTGGACTATTTGAGAAAGCTTTATGCGGAGGGTTTGATTGACCAGGAATTTCTGACGCTTACTCAAGCCGCATGGACATCTAAAATGACGCAGCAGGATAAAGCCTTTGCCACGTTTGACTGGATCGGAAGACTGGATATGTTCCAGGAACAGACTCGGAATACTTTGCCAGAGTATAATTTGAGATATGGAAATCCAATGGGGCCAAAACAAACTTATCAGGAATTGCCGAAGGTGGCTGAAGGTACCGCGGTGGTGGCCAAAAACGGACAGCCGGAGTTGAGTTTCCAGCTGATCGATTTTTTGATGAGCGATGCAGGCGCTGAGTTGATGACGATGGGGATTGAAGGGGAAACATATGTACTGGATGAGAATGGCATGGCGAAATATATAGAGTTCCCCGAGGATAAGAAAATTGGCATCAACGATTTGGAAGATAAATACGGCATGTTTGTGTCAGGTCTGGCAAAGCGGTTTGACCGCCGTTCCATCTATTTTAATTTCTCCGAAAGGGAGCAGGAAGCGCAGGACAAAGTGAAGGATAAGAGTAAGATCGAACCAGCGGATCCCAAACTGGCTTTCACTGCGGAGGAAAAAGAAATCATCACAAAATATATGCCCAATCTGACAAAGGCGGCCAAGGAATTCAATTCTCTGTATGTACTGGGAACCAAAACGGGTGACGCAGCCTGGAATGAATGGCTGGATAAAGCAAAATCACTGGGCGTTGACGAGGTTGTCAAGGCATACAATGATGCTCAGGCAAGATACGACGCGGCAAAGAAATAAATAAAATTATCCCAAAAGGAAGAAAATACAGCAAGATTTTCCCGGTAAAGTGTGATAAAATGTTCATACAGAGCAAGAAAAATAAACAGGCATAACAACAGTGCAAGAAGAAAGAAGGATTTTTATGCAGACGTCTGCACAGATTAAGCAGAGATTTGAAGAGTCGATTCCGTGGGGTTCCAGCACCTGTGCGAAAGTACCTCGTCAGGAATTCGAACCCTGCGCGATGAAATCAGGAAAGGGTTGCCGCACCTATGACGTGCTTGGAAACGACTATGTGGATTTCAAATGCGCGTTGGGACCGGTCACCTTAGGATACAGCTATGAGCCGTGCAACGAGGCGATCCGCAGACAGCTCGAAGATGGGATTGCTTTCTCCAACCCTCATATTCTGGAATGTGAGGTGGCGGAAAAACTGGTTGCCCATATCGGCTGTTTTGAGAAGGTCAGGTTCCTGAGAACCGGAGGGGAAGCCTGCGCCGCTGTCATCCGTATTGCCCGGGCGTATACCGGGAAAAATCATATCATACAGATTGGCTATAACGGATGGCTGAACGGCTTGGCGATCGGCGGAAAGGTTCTCCCCAATGTGAAAATTCAGCAGGCGGTTCCCGGTGTTCCCTTGGAGATCAGCGCTTTCTATCACGCGGCGAACTGGAATGACATGCAGGTCATAGCGGATTATTTTGAACAGTATAAGGATGATGTGGCGGCGATCATTGTATCTGCTGACTATGAGCATATGGCGGAGGGCAAAACCTTTTATCCGGCGTTGCGGAAAATCACCGAGGAGAATGGAGCGCTGCTGATGTATGACGAGATTGTCACAGGTTTCCGCATTGCTCTGGGTGGCGTCGGGGAATATTTCGGCGTGCAGCCCGATCTGGCGGTATTCAGCAAAGGGATGGGCAACGGCGTGGCTATCTCAGCTTACGGCGGGAAAAAGGAGATCATGGAAACCTGCGGTAGAAACGGAAAGGCATTTATTACCTCCACCTCGGGCGGAGAGACCATCGGACTCGCTTCCGTCAACGTGGTTATCGACACCTATCTGAAAGAGGATGTCGTCGGACATATGTGGAAAATGGGGAAAAAGATGTGGGACGGCGTAAACGCGCTGTTTGACAAACATCATATTCCTTTGGAATTCAGAGGCCTTTATCCCTGTCCGGCACTGTGCGAGGCGGATGAAAGCGCGGATAAAGGGCGGTTTATGAATCTTGCCTTTAAGCACGGCGTGGTTCTGTACGGCACTTCCTATGTCAACTTCAGCCATCAGGACAGCGATATCACAGAGGCACATAAAAGGCTGGAAGAGGCCTGTAAGGAATACATTCAGGAATAACAAAAGAGGGAGCCCTGATAAGCAGGGTTCCTTCTTCTGCTTTGGGAGGAAAAGAATGAAGCCTATCATAAAAACCAAGATATCTCACGCTTCTTCAGTGAAATGGTTCAGTGAGATCATATATGGCTGGCAGACTTGGGGAGAGCTTCCAAGCCGTTTCACGGAAAGACAGCTTGAAATTTACCGGGCATCCGCTCTTTCTTCCGTTCAAAATATCAATTGCTGTTCCGGCATGAGACTGGCTTTTGTGACAGCGGAACAAGAGATTTCCTTTTCGTTTCAATGCGGAAATTTTCTGAGGAGTCGGGTTCATTTTGATTTCTATGAAAACGGACAGTATACAGAAACCTGTTTTTTTCCGGATGATACAGCGTCAGGCAGAGTAATATACCGGAAAAAGAGCGAAGGAGAGACAAGGTTTGAAATCTATCTTCCCAACAGCTGCGATACCTGCTTATCGGATCTGTGGCTGGGGGAATGGAAACGGGTGGAAGCTCCCGTACGGAAATACATTGCATTCGGTGATTCCATCACTCAGGGATTGGATGCCGAACAGCCGTCCTTCACTTATCCAACCTTACTGGCCAAAAAAAAGCAACTGGATTTGTTGAATCAGGGGGTAGGCGGATATGTATTTGACAGCTGTGTGATTGAGAGAAATCCAGCCTTTCTTCCAGATATTATCACGGTGACATACGGCGTCAATGACTGTCTGCTGATCGGCATCGGGGAGAGGACATTTCACCGCACGGAACAGGAGGCAGGAGCTTTTCTGGAGACCCTGCAAAAAAGTTATCCCAAGGCACAGATCATTGTCCTCACGCCGATCCCCTGGAGCTGGGAAAGGAAACAGCTCCACCGGGAGAACATGAAGAAAATGCGCGGAATGCTCACATCTCTTGCGCAGGAGGCGGGATGCAGAGTGATAGATGGCAGGACGCTGGTTCCGCCGCAGCAAGAGTATTTCGCTTCGGACGGTGTTCATCCCAACAAAGCGGGTTTCTGTCATTATGCCGCTTGCCTTTGGGAACAGCTGGACGGATAAGTGAGGTCATAGGAAACGGCGTGCAATTATATATTTCAAAAAATAATGAGCGGAGTGAACTTGTTGTTTTTCAGAATAAAAAACTTTTGTATCAGGGCAGTAAGGAGGCAAGAAATTGTGATTTGCGGGATAGCTGAAAAGAAACTGCCATTGGCTCCCGGACTGGAACTCTGCGGCTATATCGGGCGTACACACGGTGCGGAGGGAACACGAGATCCGCTAAAAATTAAGGCTTTATATCTGGAGAATCAAACGGAAAAATTTCTGTTGATAAGCTGTGATTTGCTTGGAATGGAGCGTGTCCTCACCGATAAGGCCGCCATGGCAATCGAACAGAAAACCGGAATTCCGAAAGAAAAAATCATTATTTGCTGCACCCATACTCATTCTGCTCCGGCGGCTATTTATCTGGCAGGATGCGGGGAAAAGAATCCGGATTTTCTGACGGTTTTGCACCGGACGATCCTCGATGCAGCCGTCCGGGCTGTGGAAAGCAGAAAACCGGCCGAGTTATTTTTTTCTGCGGGAAAGACCGAAATAGCGGTGAATCGGGTGCTTTCTCAGATGTGGGGGAGCGATCAGACGGAAAACTGGGAGGTGCGCAACTGGGATGAGGAGGACTGTAGAGAAGAACTTTGCAATGTCAGCGAACTTAGAAAGACATCTTTGAAAGAGGTGGATGATGAACTGTTGGTTCTTCAACTGATGGACGGAAACGAACGGATGGGCTTGGTGGTGAACTTGGCCTGTCATCCCGTGACCTTTGAGCCGAACCATTACTGTTACAGCGCAGACTTTTTTGGGGAAGCGGAGAAGAAAATCCAGAAGAAGCTCGGCAAAAACATTCCGGTGCTGTTTCTGAATGGCTGCTGTGGCGATTTGAATCCCCGGGAAAGAGGAGGAGAGCAGGGGGCTGTTTCCATCGGACACATGCTTGCCAAAGACGTGTTGCAGGCGATTGATATGCGTCAGCCGGTTTCGGAAAATCTGAAGCTTTCCAATCTGACAGTTGAAGTACCGCTGGACATCGGGTTTGATCGGGAAAGTCTGAAACGGAGAATTTCGGTTTATCAGGATGGAATTGAGCGGGAGACAGGACTCGCCGGAATGATATACAGCGTGTATCTGAACTGGGGCAGGGAGATGATGCGTCATCTGGAGAACGGCACGCTTCCCCGTCGGATCACCTCATCCGTCACGGTGGCTCAACTTGGCAGTCTCACAATGGTTTTCGTGCCTTTTGAACTCTTCACGGAGGTGGGTTTGCTGATCAAGCAATTGTACGGAGCAGGAAACACAATGGTGGTTGCCTATGCAAACGGGGAGGAGGGCTATTTTATCTCCGAGACACTTTACCCCTACGCAAAGTATGAGCGGCGGGAATCTTTTAAATTTACTCACAATCCGGGATCACCTGTGGCAAAAGCACAGACAATGCTTCTTGAAGCACTTAGAAAGGGTGAAAGAGGATGAGTCAATACTATATCGGTGTAGATGGAGGAGGAACCCACACAACGGTTCTGGTAACAGACAGCACTGGAAAAAGGATCTGTCTGGAGGAAGGGGACAGCCTTCATTATCATTCTTTGGGATATGAAACGGCACGCCGGAATTTATTTGATATACTCGACAGGATTTTTTCAAAGATTCCGGTATCCGGGATTGCATTTCTCTATATCGGTATGTCTGCTATTGAGTTTGAAGCAACGCAGGAGGAGATCGAACGCTTTTTGGGCGGCAGGCAGTTTTCTTTTCCAGTATGGATGCACACAGATGCCTATACAGCTTTGCTGGGGCATACACTCGGAAAGGCGGGAGCTATTCTGATAAGCGGCACCGGCTCCGTTGCCTACGGGATGGACGGGCAGGGAGAAGCCCGGGTATTTGGCGGATGGGGGCCGCTTCTCGGAGATGAGGGAAGTGCCTATGATCTTGGCAGGAGAGCTATTGGCTGTGCACTCCGATCTGCCGACGGAATCGAGGAGAGGACAATGCTTCTGGAGGAGATGAAGGATTATTTTCATCTCACATATCCTCGAGAGCTGTCCGAAAGGAACTTGACAAGGAAGCAGATTGCCGGTTTTGCTGTAAAGACGGCGCAGTGTGCCCTTCAAGGGGATCATGCCGCCATGAAGATAGTGGACAATGCCGTGGATTGTCTGGTCGATCTTGGAAAGGCAGCGGTAATCTTTTCGGGAGAAAAGGAACTTGGCATATACGGCGGGATGCTGCAGAACGATGGAATCGTGCGCCGCCGTTTTTTCGGAGCGGCGAAACAGAAAGGGATCCGAGTAACCTGTCCTCAGCTTCCGCCTCAGGCGGGAGCTATTCTGGCCGGCATGAAAAAACAGGGGATCCCCCTAAACGATATGTTTTTGCAGACAATAAAAGCGGAGGTAAGATAATGAGCGATCTAAACCAGTGGTTTCAGAAAGTGAATGAAATTGTAGAACGGTTTGAACAATCCCAGTGCGGGCAGCTGGAAAAAGCAGGTGTTCTGCTGGGACATTCTTTAAAAGACGGCGGAATGTTTTATGTGTTTGGAACTGGACATTCCCATATTCTTGCGGAGGAGGCTTTTTACCGGGCAGGCGGATTGGCAAGGGTAAGCCCCATTCTGGACACTGCCCTGATGCTTCATGAAGGAGCGGCGAAAAGCAGTGAACTGGAACGCTTGGAGGACTATGCTGCCCGCCTAATGGATTGTTATCCCTGCCGGGAGGGGGATGTGATTCTGATTGCTTCCAATTCCGGCAGGAATGCAGTTCCGATCGAGATGGCAATGGAAGCACGCAAAAGAGGCATGAAAGTGATTGCACTGACCAATTTAAGACAGAGCAAAAAGAGCACCTCCCGTCATTCCGGCGGAAAGAACTTGTGGGAATATGCGGATATCAATCTTGACAACTGCGGTGAGGAGGGCGACTGTGCTCTTATGCTGGAGGGGATAGGAAAAACAGCGCCGACCTCTACCATAATTGGTGCGATCGCCATCCACGGGATAACGACAGCGGCGATGGAGTGGATGCAAAAAGAGGGCAGTCTGCCCGAGGTGTTCTGCAGTGCGAATGTGGACGGCGGCGAGGAGAAAAACAAACAACTGCTTGCGAAATACCGGCATCATATTAAAAGTCTTTGAACCACACTTTATAACAGGATAGGAACGGTCATAAAAATAAAATGGAAAATCTTCTTTGATTGTGATATGATAAAGATATCGCAAGAAATGCAAAGGAAAATAATCGAAAAGAGGAGAAGAAGATATCATGTTCTATCAGCAAATTCCAATCCGTGTGCAGGGGCAGACAGCACAGCTGTCCACATACATTCTCTATAACTCTCCGGATATCGATAAGAGCAGGGTGCGCCCGTTGATTATCATCTCTCCCGGAGGCGGCTACCATTTCACATCCGACCGGGAAGCGGAACCGATTGCGATCCGGTTCAACGCGATGGGCTTTCATGCGATGGTTCTGCGCTATACGACGCCTTCCAGGTTTCCTGTTCCGGTTCTGCAGCTGGTTTCAGCCATACGATACGCCCGGGAGCATGCTGATGAATGGGGCGTCGATACCGACAAGATTATATTGTGCGGATTTTCAGCAGGAGGGCATTTGACGGCATGGGCGGGAAACCATTGGAATCATGATTATGTTCGGGAAGTTCTTCGGTCGGACAAAGAATTGCTGCGGCCCAATGGAATGATTCTCTCTTATCCAGTTATCACAAGCGGCATATTTGCTCATGAGGACAGTTTCCGCCAGCTCTTGCAGGAACAATATGAGGAAAAGAAAGAATTTATGTCAATGGAAAAACAGGTAAACAGGGATACACCCCCGGCTTTTCTTTGGCATACTGTGAAAGATGATGCGGTTCCTGCGGAAAACTCCATGCTGATGGCTTCCGCTTTGAGAAAGCAGAATATTTCTTTTGAACTCCATCTTTATCCAAACGGCTGTCATGGTCTCGCCCTGGCAAATGAGGAGACAAGATTTTCTGACGGCGGCGGAATTCAGGAAGAATGTCAGAATTGGATTCATCTTGCAGGAACTTGGATTAATAACTTGTAAGCAGAGACATAAAACAGCAGAAAAACGTTTTGAGACGGTTTCTGCTGTTTTTCTGCAAAGATATTTTCGATTCTATTTTGTCTTAAATGAAGGAGCTATATTTCACGAAAAAAGAAACGTATGATGGATAAAAAATAGTAAAACAATAAATAAAATACTTGACTTAATGATAAAATAGGTATATAATAAATTTGTTGCTCAGCGCAATTTCAATTACTGATAAAAGAACGGGAATTAGCGCAGTTTGGTAGCGCGCATCGTTCGGGACGATGAGGCCGCAGGTTCAAATCCTGTATTCCCGACCATCTGAAAACACCATTGCAATCCGAACCCTCATGGCTTGGATAACAATGGTGTTTTTGTTATAAATCCAGTATTTAAGTGGTTTTTCGAAGCCTTTTTTATTTTTGTGATCTGGACTAAAAAGAAAGAAAACGCAAATTTCAAGATGGAAAAATTGAAAGTGAATGTTTACGAACCTGTTAGTCTATTCACCTATTCTCGCATATCCTGTTGTCTTAAGGCGTATTCTCTCTCTTTCTGTTCAGGGGTCTTGTATTGCAGTTTTTATGCGGTCGCTTTGTATTATAGAAGATTATATACTTGTCTACCGTATCACGAAACTCCTTTTCCGATTTGTATTTTGTTCGGTATAGTTCCTCTCTTCATGGAAGAAAAGAATGGCTCCATAACGGAATTATCATACGGAACATAAGGTCGGAAGAAAGAATGGGCAATGTCTAAAGATTTCAAATAATCAGCCATTGTTTTGATGTGTAATTAGTCCCTCTGTCGGAATGAAAGATCGAATCGGCGGTTGGGGGCGTTCTTAAATATGTTTCCTGAAAAGTCGACTTAACGATCTTCGTGCTGTTTTTCTTTGCATTTAGAATACCAAGTGTTATCTTTCTTGTTACAGAAAATATGATTGTAAAATGTATATCTTGGGATATCCCGTGCATCGCAGATCATATGAACATTATATTTTCCATGCAACTGCTCGGCAGTATACAGCTTCTGCAAAGAAGATTTAACTATGCAAGTAATCGACCGTAATATTTCGATGATCCCCTCTTAACGAGCGACCTTATTTTCGAGCAAGCGAAAGTTGCGAATGTTAATGCTAAGACGATATTGAGAGATATTAATGATGACTGGTATAACATTAAGTACAAAGTAGTTATGGACAACGATAATATTGAAGTAATGTCCCCCGGCAAAAAAGCATTCGTACTGTTAAGGCTTTTAATTGATTTGGCAGAAAGCAAGTGTCCTATATTGATTGTTCAACCCGAAGATGACCTTGATAATAGGTCAGTATTTGATGAACTAATTCCATTTATTCGTCGCAAGAAAAAAGAAAGACAGATTATTGTTGTAACGCATAATGCTAATGTTGTGATTGGTGCCGATGCAGAAGAAATTATAATAGCAAATCAGACCCGCAGCAAATCCGAGAACAAGGAAAAACGAGTTGAATATTGGTCGAGATCAATCGAAAACGACAATCCTGAACAATCCCACATAGATATTTTTAAATATATTGAATTATAAAATGAATACATTCTGCTATTGGATGGGTCAGTCCTTGTAAATTTGAAATGCATAATTGCAATAACTCTTAACTTTGTGTACACTTTTTCTTGACATGACCAAATTTTTTCTTTGAAATATCGTCTAACTTTTTGGAATCACTTCACAAAATGTTCTGCGGTATTTTTGCGTGTTTATACAAATTTTTATGCGATAGTCCAACATTTTTTGTTTGTTATGGTATAATAAGTTTGCAGGGCAAACGCAATGAATGGCCGGTTTTATGAATATAAAATAATAATATGGGGGAAATCGATTATGAAAACAAAAAAAATCGTGTATATGGCACTTATATTTTGTATATTGGCGATACAATATCTGCCTGTAGCCGGGGCGGAACACCAGTCGTCAAAGCTGAACCAACTGGAGGTTGGAGAGACAGTGAATTTGGGCTATCCTATTGAGGACGCGCAGATTCTGGGTTGCAGCACGGTGGTTGATAAGAACGGGGACACCATTTTTTACGGTGTGACCTCGGGACCGCCGGCGCTTTTTTATGTGTATAACGTGGACGCCGATCAGGTTCTCGCCAGGCACTATCTGCAGGCGGAGCTGCCCTATGGAAACGGAACCTACAATTATACGGCGAAGGTGGCCTACGCGGTGGATGTTGGGACGGACGGGATTGTCAACATCGCCACCCAGTCCAATACACTGTTTTTCCGCTATGATCCAAAAACCGACGAACTGAAATGCTATGGCAGGATTGAACATGACGGGACAGCAGAGACCGCTGTGATGCACCAGGGTGTGTTTGACTCGGAGGGGAACTACTATTTCGGCACCTATCCCAACGCCATGCTGATCCGTTACAATGTGAAGACAGACAAGCTGGAACAGCTGGCAAAGAACCTGGTTGTAGGAGACTATGTGAAGGCCATGTCCATCTATGATGACAAAATTTATGCTGGCGCGTTTGGCTATCAGGACACCGGAACCGGCGCGATGATATGCAACTTTGTTGAGTATGATACCAAAACCGGCCAGGCGACAGAGAT
>NZ_JAHLPV010000047.1 GCF_018918095.1 Acetivibrio sp. MSJd-27
TATGCGATGTTCATGCCAATCTCCTGCATGGTACGGCGCAGCGAGGGGATGCCGTACAGGTGCTGGATGAACACAATTTTGAACAATACCACCGGGTCAATGCTGGGACGGCCGTTGTCGCGGCTGTAAAGCGCATCCACCAAGTCGTACAGATGCGTAAAATCCACCGCGCTGTCAATCTGCCGCAGCAGATGCTCCGACGGAACCAGCTCCTCCAAACATAGGATTTCTACTACATTTCTGCGCAATTCCTGCTCTTTTGCTAGCACACGCCGTCCCTCCCCAGTCTTTCTTATCTTTATTTTACCACACATACGCAAAAAAGCCCAGTGTATACTGGACTTTTTCGACAGGCTGAGCTTTTGCCTTGCAAAAGCGTTTTTATCTTGTTATAATAACCTCACGAACCTCTAAGGCATTAAAAATGCCAAGAGTTTTTTAAGAACATTGAAACGCAAGATTCCGGCGATGAAAGGCGCCTTCATTGTTGCGTTATAGACAACCTACAAACCTCTAAGGCATTTAAAAATATCAAGAGGTTTGGAGAATATTGAATCACAATACTTCGGGATATAAAATTACACATGAAGGAAAGAACAGGAGGAACAATATTGAGTCAAGTAAATGTAATCGGAGCCGGCCTTGCCGGATGTGAAGCGGCGTATGCACTTGCAAACCGCGGAATAAAAGTAAAGCTATTTGAGCAGAAACCGGAGAACTATTCAGAAGCACATCACATGGAAACTTTTGCAGAGTTGGTCTGCTCCAATTCCTTGCGGAGCGATATGCTCCATAACGGCGTAGGACTGTTGAAGGCAGAAATGAGAAAATTGGGGTCCCTCATCATGGAAACTGCCGAGGAGACGAAAGTGCCGGCAGGTGGTGCTCTCGCTGTGGACAGAGAACTATTTTCAAAGCGGGTGACAGATAAGATCATGGCACACGAGAATATTGAGGTGATTCATCAGGAAGTGTGCCATATTGCGGAGGATGAATACACAGTTATCGCTTCCGGTCCGCTTACTTCCTCCAAATTGGTGGAGGAGTTAAAAAGGATCACTGGTGAAGAGTATCTCTACTTCTATGATGCGGCCGCGCCGATTGTCACAAAGGAATCTCTTGATATGGACAAGGTGTTTTTCGGCGACCGCTATGATCGCGGTGATGGGGATTATATCAATTGCTCTATGAACCGTGATGAGTACGAAGCATTCTATGAAGCGCTGATATCCGCAGAGGTTGTGCCGTTAAAAGAATTCGAAAAAGAAGTGGTATTTGAGGGATGCATGCCGTTGGAGACTATGGCAAAACGCGGAAGAGAAACCCTGCTTTTCGGCCCCCTGAAACCGGTGGGATTAAAACCGCAGGGTGCTGAGCGGGAGCCTTATGCTGTGGTGCAGCTGCGGCAGGATAATAAAGAAGCCAGCTTATACAATATTGTGGGATTCCAAACCCATCTGAAATTCGGCGAACAGAAGCGGGTTTTTTCTATGATACCGGGATTGGAAAATGCGGAATTTGTCCGCTATGGTGTGATGCACCGCAATACCTTTATCAATTCTCCCAAGCTGTTAAATTGCCGTTATGGTTTAAAATCCAATCCTTATATTTTTTTTGCGGGTCAGATTACAGGTGTAGAGGGATATATAGAGTCGGCTTCCTCCGGGTTGCTTTGCGGCATCTATCTTGCGCGGAAGCTAAACGGGAAAGAGGTTGTGGAGCTGGACAGCGCTACCGCTATCGGTGCACTGTCCCGCTATGTGTCCAATGGAACTGTGGCACAGTTTCAGCCCATGAATATCAATTTTGGCATCATGGACGATCTGGGATACCGAATAAAGGCGAAAAAGTCCCAGCGCAATATGATGAAATCAGAAAAATCGCTTGCTCTGATAGAGGAATATATTGAAAAAGGGTACAACTTGTAAAAGGAGTGCAATGGATGTTTGAGGTCAGGAACCTGCATTATCGCAGCATTTTGCAAATTGAAAAGCTGACAATTGAAAAAAATGCGCTGAATATCGTTGTGGGTGAAAGTGGAAGCGGTAAAACAACACTGTTTAAATTGCTCACCAGACTGTATACAAAGGACAGCGGAACCATCACTTTTAATGGGCGGGATATTGAGACAATCGATCCGTTGGAACTTCGCAGAAAAGCCGTGTTTGTCGGACAGGATCCCACCATAAGCGGAAACGTCATGGAAGCGGTGAAGGAAGCATTCTATTTTAACGAACAGCCCTATCCGGAAAGGGAGGAGATCCTCTCCTATTTTGATCTCTTTCAGCTGCCGCGCGAGTTGGCTGAGAAGGATGTGGCAATCCTTTCGGCAGGGGAAAAACAGCGCGTGTTTATTCTCCGCGCAATCATGCTGGATACGGATATCATTCTGCTGGACGAGCCTTTTGCGAATTTGAATTTTGAACTTTCCAGGCATATTCTTTCCTATTTTTCCACTATTCTGATTGAAAAAAGGAAAAAGACAATCGTTCTCATTTCCCATTCTCCGGAGTTGAACCGTTTGTTTCCCTGTCACCTGATTGCCTTAAAAGATGGGAGGATTATTGATGAGCGGAATTGTTGAGATAGATAATCTGCATCTGATGCTTGCCTATTTTTTTGTCGTGATTTTGATTGTTTTGGTGCAGGTGAAGAAGATACCTGTCTGTAAGGATATTATAGTCGGGGTTATTCGCATGACAATACAGCTTCTTATCGTAGGATATATCTTAGAGTATATTTTCAAAATCAGAAATCCATTTTTGGTTATTTTGGTGCTCGCTGTTATGATGTTCTTTGCTGTCACAAATATTATCAAACGGATAAAATTTAAAGTGAATCGAAAAGTATGCCGCAGCATTATTCTTTCCATGTGTACCGCGCCGGTTGTTTGTCTGATTCTGTTTTTGATGATTGTGGTGGATGTACGGCCGCTCTATGAACCAAGTTATATCATCCCATTGGCCGGTATGATTTTCGGCAACTCCATGACAGCCCTCTCTCTTTGCGTGCGGCGTTTTCTTGAGGGAATACAGGAGGAAAAGCACTATATAGAAAATGCATTGAGTCTGGGGGCTTCCCCTAAAAAAGCAATCAGGAATATCAACCATAAGGCGATCACCAGTGCGATTATGCCAACAATCAATAACATGGTAACGATGGGGGTTGTTTCTCTGCCCGGTATGATGACAGGCCAAGTGCTGTCCGGGACGTCGCCCTTGATTGCCACAAGGTATCAGATTGCCATTATGCTGGTAATATCCTGTTCGGCAGCTTTGAGCGCTGTCATTTTTACATTGTTTTCCTATCGCACTTTTTTTAATAAAGAGTGTCAGTTGGATTTTGACGTGATAGAGGGGGAAAATGGGCGCAAAATCAAATAAATCTGTATTTTATCAAGAAATTTAGGAAATATGATGTTATTTAGAGGAATAAAAGTATAATTAATCGCAGGAAACAGAAAAATCTTGTATTGACACTTTTCAAACAGAAGCGTATAATACAGAATGATGTGCTCGGGTTTTCCGATTAGCCGAGAGGTTTTTGATTGAAGGGACACCTTGCGATGAAAAACCTTTCAGTTAATCAAAATATTTACGGAAGATAAGCAGGACTATAGCATTTGAACTTACTTTTGAGTGTTTGCTGTAGGTTCGTTAACCGGCAGGCGAAAGCCTGCCGTTGTTCTGTGCAAAATCTCTTTTTCTGTAAAAAGTTGGAAACGGGGTGCAAAACTAGATTTATTGTAGAAAGAGGTTAGGGGGACATGTATCTCATCGGTTTTTTAATCTGCTTTCCGCTTATTATGGCGTTGCTTCTCTATCTGATTAAGAACGACCATGTGCGGAAATATTTTGTCTATGCTGCTTGCGGGGTTATCATTGCGGCATCTGTTCTGTTTGCTGTGAGGCAAATAATAGGGGGCGCAAACGGAACGTATCTCAGAAATACGCATTTGATTGATCTGCTTATGTCCGGGGTGGAGCTTGTTCTTTTTGGTGTCATTGTTTATTATAGCATTCGTTACCGGAAGTATTATGTTGTTTTCATTGCAGCAGTACAGGAATTTTTGCTGCTTTGGATGGAATTCTTCGGACCGGAGATTGCTCATCCCACGGCACATATCTATTCGGATAGGCTCACTTTGATTATGTGTCTGATTATTGGTATTGTAGGATGCCTTATCTGTATTTATGCTACTGGGTACATGAAAGATTATCATAATCATCACAAGGATTTTAAGAATAGAAAGCCTTTTTTCTTTTCCATGCTGTTTGTCTTTCTGGGTGCTATGTATGGTTTGGTCTGTTCCAATAATCTGACCTGGATTTATTTCTTCTGGGAAATTACCAGTCTGTGCTCCTTTTTGCTGATTGGTTACAATAAGACAGAGGAGGCAATTAAAAATTCATTCCGTGCGTTGTGGATGAATTTACTGGGAGGTCTTGCTTTTGCAATTGCAATTGTATACTGCAGGCTTGTCTATCAGATAGATGGCTTGCAGGAGCTGGTGTTAATGGGGGCCAAAGGGGTTCTCGTTATTATCCCTGTCATTTTGCTGGCATTTGCCGGACTTACAAAATCTGCCCAGCTTCCGTTTTCCGGCTGGCTTTTGGGCGCTATGGTTGCCCCCACACCCACATCCGCGCTTCTGCATTCAGCGACGATGGTGAAGGCGGGAGTATATCTGCTTTTGAGACTTTCCCCTGCGCTTGCGGGAAATCTGGCGGGTACTATGGTGACATCGATCGGAGGCTTTACGTTTTTTGCAACTTCACTTTTGGCGATTGCGCAGACGGACGGCAAAAAAGTTCTCGCTTATTCCACTGTATCAAATCTTGGTTTGATTACAGCATGTGCTGGTGTAGGAATTCATGAAGCCGTTTGGGCAGGAATTCTTCTGATGATATTCCATGCCGTATCAAAATCTCTGATGTTTCTTTCTGTGGGAGCAGTGGAAAACTGTACAGGAAGCCGGAATATTGAGGACATGCATGGATTGATTGTAAAATTACCGAAATTAGCCTTTGTTATGATTGTCGGAATTGCCGGTATGTTTCTCGCACCGTTTGGCATGCTTATCTCCAAATGGGCCGCATTAAAAGCATTTGTGGACTCCAAAAGCATATTGATGGTGGTGTTCCTGGTATATGGAAGCGCCAGCACTCTTTTCTATTGGACAAAATGGCTGGGCAAAATTATTGCGGTAGTCCACAACAGTGAGAAAAAGAAAGACATCACCAAACGAAGCGAGTGGACTTCTCTGCTTTCGCAGGCAGTGATCATGATCATTCTATGTGTCACATTTCCGATTATTTCCGCGCATCTGATAGAGCCGCTTTTGAGCGAAATGTTTCATGATACCATTCCTGTGATTATCAGCAAGGGTAATGTGTTCATTATGGCAATGATGCTGTGCATGATCGCAATTCTTCCGATTGTTGCAAGATTATTGACGCATACAAGAAGGCAGAAAGTCGTATTATCCTATATGGGCGGAGCCAATACAGGGGATGACAGAAATTTTGTAAATTCCTTTGAACAGGAGACCAAAATGTATTTGGCGGGCTGGTATATGGAGGACTATTTCGGAGAGAAGCGCCTGTGGCGTCCATCTTTGATTGGGGCAACTGCCGCGCTGGTCATCTTGATGATTATTGCAATAGGGGGTGCGGTATAATGTGGATTCGTATTGTTTGGACAATCCTTTTTTTGATACTTGGTCCCTTTGCCGGAGGCTTGCTGGCAGGGATAGATCGGAAGATAACCGCCAGATTGCAGGGGAGAAGAGGGCCGTCTGTCTGGCAGCCTTTCTATGATTTATTGAAACTGTTTCGAAAACAGGCGGTTATCGTCAATTCCATTCAGGATTTTTTAATTTGCGGTTTTTTTATATTTATTGTATTTACCGGAGCATTGTTTTTCTGGGGCGGCGATTTGCTTTTGGTCTTTTTCTCACTGACACTGGCAGGCATCTTCTTTATGATGTCGGCCTGCTCGGCAAATTCGCCTTTCAGTGCGATGGGCGCTCAGCGTGAACTGATGCAGACGATGGCTTACGAGCCGATGGTTCTGCTGGCTGCAATTGGATTTTATGTCTGTAACGGCAGCTTTGCGGTGTCTGATATTGCACAAGCACATCTTCCCGCTGTCCTTTACTTGCCCGGTGTTTTTTTAGGTTTTCTGTACATATTGACGATAAAGTTCCGGAAATCTCCTTTTGATATCAGTACTTCGCATCACGCTCACCAGGAGATGGTAAAGGGAATCACAACGGAATTGTCAGGTCCTATTCTGGCTTTGGTGGAGCTGGCTCATTGGTATGAAAATGTTTTTCTGCTTGGCGTGATCGCTCTTTTCTTTGTCGCAAGCAGCTGGTGGACATGGATTCTTGCAGTAGTGATGTGCATTGTCTGTTACTTCTTCGAGATCCTGATCGACAACACCTTTGCACGTGTGAAATGGCAGGAAATGCTGAAGACAGCATGGAGCGTCACACTGGTTGCAGGGGCAGTGAACATAATGATTGTTATCCTTATTCTATAAGGCGAGCATAAAGGAGGAATTATCATGCCGAAAATGGCAAAATCACCCTGGCTTCTGCACTATGACGGCTCCAGCTGCAACGGCTGTGACATCGAAGTGCTTGCCTGTCTGACACCTGTTTACGATATTGAACGTTTTGGGATCATTAATACTGGAAATCCCAAACATGCGGATATTCTGCTGATCACCGGAGGAATTAATGAACAGAACAAACCGGTTGTAGAACAGATTTATTCTCAAATGCCCAAGCCAAAGGTTGTAGTGGCTGTGGGAATCTGTGCCTGTAACGGAGGAATCTTTAAAGAGTGTTATAATATACTGGGCGGCGTGGATAAAGTACTTCCGGTGGATATCTATGTTCCCGGATGTGCTGCGCGCCCTGAAGCGATTATGGACGGTGTGCTCAAAGCGGTTGAACTGCTGGACAAAAAGCAGAACGAAGCAATGGCAAAGGAAAGGAGAGAAAATCATGCAGGATAACAATCAGCTGAAAATCATTGATCCAAATACGTTGGTTCCAACCGCGCTGGAGATGAAAAACAGCGGTTACCGTCTGGTACAGATTTGTGCGACACGCACAGAAGGCGGATATGAGCTCACATATTCTTTCGCAAAGGGCTACCGTTTGAAAAATCTCCGCTTTGAGATTGCGGAGGAAACGGAAATCATGAGTGTCAGCAATATTTTTGAACCGGCTTTTCTGTATGAAAATGAAATACATGATTTGTTTGGCATCAAAATCAATTTGATCAAAATCGACTATAACGGAACACTGTATAAAACGGCGAAAGAAACGCCTTTTAAATAAGAAGGGGGTAAGAAAATGTCTAAGAGAAGTATTGTACCGTTCGGCCCCCAGCATCCTGTTTTGCCGGAACCGATCCATCTGGATTTGGTGCTTGAGGATGAAAAGGTTGTGCAGGCGGTTCCATCCATCGGCTTTGTGCATAGAGGGCTTGAAAAACTGGTGGAGAAAAAGGATTATCAGGAATATGTCTATGTGGCAGAACGCATCTGCGGAATCTGCAGCTTTATGCATGGTATGGGCTACTGTGAAGCGGTAGAACGGATTATGAATATTGAAATTCCGGATCGCGCTAAATTTTTGAGAGTGATTTGGGCGGAGATGTCCCGTATACACAGCCATCTTCTGTGGCTGGGGCTGACGGCGGATGCCTTTGGGTTTGAAAGTCTGTTTATGGAAAGCTGGAAAATGCGGGAAAAAATTCTGGATATGTTTGAATATTCTACCGGAGGAAGGGTTATTTTCTCCGTCAATAAAATCGGCGGCCAGCGCAAGGATATGGACGACGATATGATAAAGATGTTTGTGAAGCTGTTCGGCGAGATGGAAAGCGATCTGCGGGAACTGACAAACACGTTTCTGCAGGACTATTCGGTGAATACCCGCTTAAGGGATGTCGGTTTTCTGACGAAAGAACAGGCCCATGATTTGGGCGCCGTAGGTCCTATGATGCGCGCCAGCGGCATCAGTTTGGATACAAGAAAAATGGGCTATGCCGCTTATCCGGAAATAAAGTTCGAGCCTGTCACCAGCAATGTGGGAGACAGTTATGCCAGAGTGGATGTCCGCATCAAGGAGATTTTCCAGTCGATCGATATCATCCGCCAGGCGGCGAAAAAGATTCCGGCTGGCACGGTGGACGTGCCGGTGAAAGGAATGCCGGACGGAGAATTTATGATGCGGGTAGAACAACCGCGCGGAGAGGCGGTATATTATGTAAAAGCAAACGGCACGAAGTTTTTGGATCGGGTGCGTGTGAGAACACCTACCTTTGCAAATCTTCCTGCGTTGCTTGAAACCTTGAAAGGCTGCCAGCTTGCGGATGTGCCGATTCTGATTTTGACGATCGATCCGTGCATCAGCTGCACGGAAAGATAAAGGGGGATCCGCAGTATGACAATTATGAAGTTTACAAAATCTGTGATAAAAAATCTGTTTTCCAAGCCGGCAACAAGGGTTTACCCGCAGGAAAAGAGGATTTATCCAGAGCGCACCAGAGGACATGTGGATATTGACATTGATACTTGCATCTTTTGTGGGATGTGTCAGCGAAAATGTCCTACTGGTGCAATTCAGGTTGACCGCAACGAAAAGACTTGGACGATTCAGCGATTTAGCTGTATCCAGTGTTCCAGCTGTGCGGATAACTGTCCGAAAAAATGTTTGAAGATGGGAAACTCTTATCCGGAGCCGTCGGCAAGCCAGACGGTGGATATTTATCAGAAGAAAGAGGAGACTGCTTTAAAGGCAGCGGAATAGGAGCGAATTATGCACGAGTATCATGAAGCGATTCATATCATAGAGCACGCTTGTGAGGAAGCGGCAAAACAGGGAAAAAACAAGGTGACAAAAATTAATCTGGTAATTGGTGAAAGCTCCGGGTATTCTGCCGACAGCATTCGCATGCACTTTGAGGATGCCGTGAAGGGAACGATCTGCGAGGGAGCTGAAATCACAGCGAGAACTGTGAAGACCATGCTGCGCTGCCCGAACTGTCATGAACTGTTCGCGCGCAGACCTTTTCACTTCGATTGTCCCCACTGCGGGACGGATGGGGTGCCCAGCGAGGTCGGCAAGGAAATGTCAATAGAAAGCGTAGAGTGTGAATGAAATCCTCGGTTCTTTTAACAGTCTGCGGTGTCGTACAGGGAGTCGGATTCCGCCCTTTTGCAGCCGGGATTGCGGAAGAAATGGGTCTTTCCGGCTACGTGAGAAATAAAGGCGGATTTGTGGAGATACTGCTGTCCGCGGGACAGAGAGCGGTGGATGATTACATCCATCGCCTTTGTATTGAGAAACCTTTCGGTGCGGAAATTCAGCGGATAGAGAAAAGTTTTTCAGAGAAATGGGTTTCCGGCGGGTTTTCGATTATTGGAAGTGAGCCGTATGAAAAGACGCCTGTCTTGCCGCCGGATTTTTCCGTGTGTGAGGACTGTCTAAAAGAGATGAGAGATCCGTTTAATCGAAGGCACGGCTATCCATTTATCAGCTGTACCGCCTGCGGTCCCCGCTATAGTATTATGAACCGCATTCCCTATGATCGGGAGAACACTGTAATGAACTGTTTTTCTCTGTGCAGGCAGTGCGACACGGAATACAGGCGTCCGACACGCCGAAGGCATGCACAGACTATCGCGTGCCACGACTGTGGGCCGCAGCTGATTTGGAGACAGAGAAAAGGCGAAGTTCTTGTGAGAGAAGAGGCGCTTCAAAAAGCGATTGCAGTACTGAAAGGTGGAGGGGTTATCGCTGTAAAGGGGATTGGCGGATATCAGTATGTGTGCAGTCCGTACCGGGAGGATTCTGTTCAAAAATTACGGATGTTAAAAGGACGGGAGAAAAAACCGTTTGCGGTGATGTTCCCCAATATTTCAATGATTGAGAAAGAATGTGTTCTTTCAGAGAGGGAACAGGCTCTGTTGGAATCCCCTGCAAAGCCGATTGTTCTTTTGGAGAAGAAGAAGGATGATTTTGTTTTCGGTGTGTGCGGAGAAAGTCGATTTGTCGGAGCTTTTTTGCCGAACACTCCTCTTCATGTTCTGTTGTTGGAGGAATGCGGGGAATTGATTGTCACCAGTGCAAACCGTTCGGGAGAGATACTGTGTTTCACAGACGAACAAATGGAGTCCGAGGTATCAGAGCTTCTGGATGGGACGCTGTATCATCAC
Source organism: Acetivibrio sp. MSJd-27 (assembly GCF_018918095.1). Classification (GTDB taxonomy): domain Bacteria; phylum Bacillota; class Clostridia; order UMGS1840; family HGM11507; genus HGM11507. The sequence goes on from NZ_JAHLPV010000047.1 coordinate 10,240, forward strand.
CGAGAGATTGTAACCCCGTTGGACGATTCCGTTTTGCGGGTTTCTGACAACCATAATAAAATGATACGCAGAAGCCGGGGGTATGTCCCTCTTCCGGTTCTGCTGCCTCAAACGGCAAAGTGTGATATTCTGGCGGCTGGCGGGGATTTAAAAGCAGTATTCTGTCTGGTGAGAGAAGATCGTGCTTATCTGAGCCAGTATTTCGGGGATATGGAAACCGTGTCTGTACAGAATACTTATCAGAAAACCGTTTCCCATATGGAACAGTTGTTTCATATTTCCCCAAAAGTCATTGCCTGTGATTTGCATCCCTCCTACTATACGGTTAAACTGGCGGAAAAAAAGAAGTTGCCGCTTGTCAGAATACAGCATCACCATGCTCATATTGCATCGGTAATGGCGGAGCATCATATGAAAGGCAAGGTTTTGGGGATCGCTTTTGACGGCACTGGCTACGGAGCGGACGGAACAATATGGGGCGGTGAAATTTTACTTTGCCGCAATGCGGAATTTCAGCGTGTCGGTCATTTGAAACCGATTTCACTTGTCGGAGGCGATCAGGCGGCAAAGAAGATTCATCTGTCGGCTTACAGCTATCTTTACGCGGCGGGTCTTTCATCGGATGAGCCGGCTTTTGCCTTTGCGGAATCTGCATTGAAAAATCAAGTCAATACCGCACAAAGTTCATCTATGGGAAGGTTATTTGACGCAGTAAGTTATCTGCTTAGAATTTCTTCGGAGAACGGATACGAAGGACAGGCAGCGATTGCTCTGGAAAATGAGGCATATCGTGCAAAAGAGAACGAAAATGTTTTCGATACACTCAAATTTTCTGTTGACGAAAATGGTGTTGCGGACAGCAGAGTTATCATCCAACAAATTGTCAAGGCTTTGCAAAAAGGTGTTTCAGCGGAAAGCATTGCGCTGGGATTTCATGCTGCTGTCGCGGACATGATAGCTTCTTTTGCCGTAAAATATAAGAACGAAACGGATCAGATTGCTCTGTCCGGCGGCGTGTTTGCGAACGAGCTGCTGTGCTGTCTTGCGGAAGATAAACTGAAAAATTTAGGTTTCTCTGTTTTTTTCAATGAAAAAGTCCCCTGTAATGACGGCGGAATTGCCTTGGGACAGGCTTATATTTGCAGTATGATGACGGATATGATATAATAACCTCACAAACTTCTAAGGCATTGAAAATGCCAAGAAGTTTGGAGAACAATTGAATCATGCCACTTCGCCACAATGCGGCTTGTGACTATGGTATAATAACCTCACGGAACAAAATGAAATCGGAGATTTCTGTGTTTCGGAAAACATTGAATTACAATAACAATGTGCATAGCACATTCCTGTACTTTGCGCTATGTTCTCTGCTCTTCGTTAGAGATTCCTTGTGCCTCGGAAGGATATTATTGACTGCATTGTGAAATCTTTCGTGCTCTCAAAACTTCGTTTTGACGGCAGATTTATGGTATAAAATGCTGTTAACGAAATTGTTTATCGATTATAACACAAAAGATGCCGCATAATGTTCATAAAGGAGACTATTTTATGAAAAAGATTGTTAGTATAGTGCTTTGTTTAGTCTTACTTTCTTTAAATCAATTGTGTTTTGCATCAAAGGAGAATATTTTTGACTTTGATATTTTGTCGTGCAATGAAATTAAAATCTCTTATTATAATGGTGGCGAATTTTCTTACCCTACAATGCCAGGATACTATAATTATGTTACAATTGATAATGAAGAAATCAAAGAAATTCTTAATTGTATTAGTGATATTAATTATATCCCGTTTGGCGGAGGTTTTGGCGGAGCTGGCGGAGAACACTTGACAATTTATGTGAATGGTGTGGAGGCAGTTCACTTTGTTGTTGGTGTGGAGATGTGTTATATTGACGGTAAAATCTACGAATTCGGTATGGAAGAATATCGAAAGCTTGAAGATTTAGTGTTTGAGTATAGAACAAAAAATGATATTAAAGTGTATTTCAATAACGAAAGAATAAAATTTTATAACAGCCCGGTTATTATGAATGACAGAACACTTGTCCCTGCCGAAAGCATAAGTAAAGTTTTGGGATTGGAAGCGAGCTGGGGTGGAGATAAAGTTATTTTTAAAAAAGAAAATCAATTCTTGGTTATTTATACAGAAGATGATTATATTGATGAATATGGTTCTCGAAAACCAATAGACATTGGCGGAAGACTTATAGATGAAATTGCAATGGTTCCGGTAAGGGTATTGGCGGAGTCTTATGGATTTACTGTAAAATGGGAAAATAATTCTGTTTATATTATGTCGGAATAATTTTTTTGTCCTAATTTGAAACGAGCCTAGACTTTGCAATATAGTAGCATAATGGGCTTGCAAAGCAAGCTCAATGAATTGCCTGACGGCGTGAATGGAAATCAATGATTTCATGAATTGTGCTTTTGGTACGTGAAAAGGTAATTCCATTCATGAAACGTAAGCGGGAATTTATGGCGAATTCAATTCATAAAAACAAGTGATCTTTTGATTCAATAAATGAAACAGTTTGAAAAGAGAGGAACCAAATAATGTGTGTTGCGATACCTGCTAAAGTGATTTCCGTTCAAGATGGGAGAGCGGTGGTGGAATATAAGGGAAATACGGTGACGGCCAGCACTGGCTTGGTGGCCGTAAAGCCGGGGGACAGTGTCCTGGTTCATGCAGGGTGCATTCTGCAGGTGTTATCTGACTTTGACCGGGATATGTTGCTGGAACTTTTGGAGGAGATGGAATAGGAATGCTGTCGCTGGATGAAATAAGGAAAAGATTAAAAGAATACGACGGCATTCCTGTTTCTTTTATGGAGGTGTGCGGAACACATACAGGAGAAATCGCAAGAAACGGAATTGTCAGCATGCTGTCTCCCAAGATTCGTCTGGTATCCGGTCCGGGATGCCCGGTCTGTGTTACGGTAGCCAGCTACATTGACCGGCTTTTGAAACTTTCCTGCCGGGAGAGAACCTGTGTTGTCAGTTTTGGGGATCTCTTTCGGGTAAAGGGGAGCAGGCTTTGTTTAAATGATATCCGTGGAAGAGGCGGCCGTGCGGAAATGGTGTATGCACCCGAAAATATCATTTCTTTGGCAGAGAAGGAGCCGGAAACAGAATTTATTTTTGCGGCAGTGGGATTTGAGACAACGGCGGCAGTCTATGCCGATTTGATGGAACGGCTGATTGCATTTAAGATTCGCAATATAAAACTGCTGACTGCACTGAAAGTGATGCCGCCAGCCATTCAATGGGTATGCGAAAACGGCAGCGGAATAGACGGATTTATTGCGCCGGGGAATGTCAGCGTAGTGACAGGCAGCGGGATATACCGTCCGCTTTCGGAGCGGTTTGGGATTCCTTTTGCGGTAGCCGGTTTTGCAGGAGAGGAACTGCTGATTGCTGTTTACGGTCTTCTCAAAAATATCGGAAAACCGAAGGTGATGAATTATTATCCCTATGCGGTTACAGAGGAGGGAAACCGGACGGCACAGAAAAAGATTGCGGCATATTTTGAGCCGTGTGCCGCGGCTTGGCGGGGGCTTGGAATGATTGCAGATTCCGGCTTAAAATTAAAGCGGGAATATGCCTGCTTTGATGCGGGAAGCGAAAGTCTCTGTGAGGACGCCCAATACAATCCGTCTTGCCGGTGCGCGGAGGTTTTGGTGGGTAAAATCAGTCCGACCCAATGCCCTCTGTTCGGTACAGTGTGTCAACCGCAGAATCCGCAGGGGGCTTGTATGGTGTCCGCCGAGGGAAGCTGTCACAATTGGTTTGTAAACCGCCGTAAAAGATAAAAAGGGAGTCGAAAAGCGATGAAAATCAACATGGAGCATGGAAGCGGAGGAAAAGCAACCTCCGATTTGATTTCCAATATATTTGCAAAACATTTTAACAATGAAATATTGAACCGCATGGAGGATGCGGCTGTGGTGCCGGGGTTTGGCAGAATCGCTGTCACAACTGACAGCTTTGTGGTAACGCCGCTGTTTTTCCGAGGCGGAGATATCGGCCATCTGGCGGTCTGCGGAACGGTCAATGATCTGCTGATGGGAGGCGCCGTCCCGAAATATCTCACCTGCGGGTTTATCATTGAGGAGGGAGCGGACATGGAAGCGCTTGACCGGATTGCCGCCTCTATGGCTGCGACTGCGAAAAAGGCCGTTGTCACCATTGTAGCCGGGGATACAAAGGTGATTGAGGGAAAAGGCGGCATTTATATCAATACGGCCGGCGTTGGATTTGTTCCGGACGGAGTGAACTTGGACTGTTCTTCCTGCCGGGCAGGGGACGTCGTTTTGGTATCCGGCAATTTGGGGGATCACCATGCTGCAATTCTGAGCGAGCGGCTAAGCATCGAAAATAAAATTGCAAGTGATTGCGCACCGCTTTGTGAAATGGTCGGAAGACTGATGAATTCCGGCGTGAATCTGCGGGCTATGCGGGATGTGACAAGAGGCGGTTTGGCTACGGTGTTAAACGAGTTCGCAAAGTCTTCCGGCTGCATGATCGAGCTGGAGGAGGAAAAGATTCCTGTTTCGGAGGATGTAAAAGGCTTCTGCGGCTTCCTTGGATTGGATCCCCTTTATATGGGAAATGAGGGGAAAATGCTATTGGTTACAGCGCCGGAGGATGCACCAAGAGCATTGGAAGTGATGAAAAACAGTGAATTTGGGGAGAATGCGGCGATAATCGGATGTGTGAAAAAAGGCGATTCTGCCGTTACAATGCGGACAGCAATCGGCGGTGTTCGGATGGTGGATATTCTGTACGGCGAAGGTCTGCCCCGTATCTGCTGATTCAAGGAAGCAAACCGGCAGTCGAATTTTGTTGAAACTGCCTGAATTTTCAGCGAATGATTGACATTTTCATGAATTTATATTATTATCAAACAAGTACATATTTTGTTTAAAGGGGAGCATAATCACATGTTATATACCAGTACAAGAAACGGAGCCATCAGCATCAGCTCTGCCCAGGCAATCAAACAGGGATTGTCGGAAGAGGGCGGATTATTCGTGCCGAATTCTTTCCCGACAGTCTCCAAGGAAGATTTAGAGAAAATGGTGGACTTCAGTTATAATGAAAGAGCCTTTTTTATTCTGAAAAAATATCTCACTGATTTTACCGACGAAGAGCTTCGAAACTGTGTCAATCAGGCATATACCCGTGAAAAATTTGAGACGGAAAGCATTGCGCCGCTGTATGGAATTGACGACAAGACGTATTTTCTGGAACTGTGGCATGGTCCGACTTGTGCATTTAAGGATATGGCTTTGCAGATATTACCGCATTTTATGACGGTTTCTGCAAAGAAAACAGGGGAAACGAAAACCATCACCATTTTGGTTGCAACTTCCGGAGATACCGGAAAGGCTGCTCTGGAAGGTTTTAAGGACGTTGACGGAACGAAAATTGCGGTTTTTTATCCGGAAAACGGCGTCAGTGATATTCAAAAGCTGCAGATGATTACGCAGCAAGGCGGAAATGTTTATGTGGCTTCTGTAAAAGGAAATTTTGACGATGCCCAGAATGGAGTAAAACACATTTTTACCGACGACAAATACAAAGCTGAACTTGCGGAAAAAAACATTATGCTTTCCTCCGCTAATTCCATCAATTTCGGCAGGTTGGTTCCTCAGGTTGTGTATTATTTTAACGCTTACTGTGAGCTGCTGAAAAATGATAAAATAAAAAGCGGTGATCCCATAAATGTGGTCGTGCCTACCGGTAATTTCGGCAACATTCTGGCCGCATACTATGCAAAACAGATGGGACTGCCGATTGGTAAGCTGATCTGCGCGTCCAATGAGAACAATGTTCTGACCGATTTTATTAATACGGGAATCTATAATAAAAAAAGGTCGTTCCATTTGACGACGTCTCCATCCATGGATATTTTGATTTCCAGCAATCTGGAACGCTTTTTATATGAGATATCCGGCAAAGACGATCGGTTGATTTCAGAGTTGATGAAACAGCTCAATGAAGATGGCGTGTATGAAATTTCAGATGATATGAAAAAGAAAGTTCAGGAAAACTTCTTTGGAGGCTTCTGCGATGATGCGGCAACCAAAGAGACCATCCATAGCACTTTTGAAAGATATAGCTATTTGATTGACACACATACCGCTGTGGCGAAAAACGTTTTCGATCAGTACAAAGAAAAAACAGGAGATGAAACCGTTACAGTGATCGCCTCTACCGCCAGCCCTTTTAAATTCGCTCCCAGTGTTTTGGATGCAGTGAAAGAAGAATATGACAGGGAAGTGGATGAATTCCGTTTACTCCATGAACTGAGTGAGGCTTCCGGTATGAAAATACCGAAATCTTTGGAGGCGTTGCAGGAGAGTGAACGCCGTTTTGCGGATGTGTTTGATAAAAATGAAATGAGACAAGCAGTTTCTGGATTTTTGAAAATATAACCTCGCTGATGTCTCTCGTTTCTAAAGCGGCGGGTATCTTATGGAAAGAGCAAACGGCGAGCATAATCCTGCGCTTCGCCCGGTTGAAACGCTATTAAGGTAACTTTTGCGCAGCAAAAGTTTTCAATGAAATCTTGTTATAACGAAATGAAGATGTCTCTCGCCTTTTAGACGGCAGATTTCACTTCATTTTTCTGTGGTGTTGCAATTCATCACACAAACGTTGCATTCTGGGGCTGCGCCCCTTATGGAACCTCGGTGAAAGAATGCAAAATGAATTATGCCCCATCATATGATGGGGCATAAGACTTGTTATGCGGTTATTGATAAGTTTTTCGTTCCGTCTCTATTGACGGTAACGCTTTCAGGGCAGATGAATTATCAAAAATAAAAACACTTACAGCGGACCGTAGCCGCTTAAACCCTACCTATTAATAACAGCACAACTTACTGGGATGATGTCATGCGGCGAACGATTTCATTCGCCCCCGTAATCTTGTAATATGGCCTGATTAATACAACCGGGATAACATCTTTAAGGATCTCATCTTTGGCTTTTCAATCGGACTATCCATTACAATCATCTCCCTATTTCAATCGGCTTTTCAAAGCGTTTTGCTTATCGCTGCCGACAATGATATTATAGCCTGTTGAGGAGAAAATATTATGGGAATATATACCATAGCCGATCTGCATTTGTCTTTTTCAGCCGACAAGCCGATGGATGTTTTCGGCGGGAAGTGGGAAAACTACACAGAGAAATTAAAAAGAAACTGGAATGATATTGTGACTGACAAGGATATTGTGGTGTTGCCTGGTGATCTTTCTTGGGCGACATACTTGGAAGACAGTATGCTGGATTTTTCTTTTATTCATTCTTTAAATGGGCGCAAAATTATTATGAAGGGGAATCATGATTATTGGTTCAGCACAGCTGCTAAAATCAATGCTTTTTTTGAAAAAAATGGACTTGCCTCTCTTTGTTTGCTTCATAATAATTTTTATATTTTCTGCGATGAATCGGGAAAAAGATATGGTATCTGCGGTACAAAAGGATTTGATGTCTCCAGAAATCCGACGAAAGGGAGTGACTTAAAGCTTTTAAACCGTGAATCAATGCGTCTTGCATACTCGGTGACACAAGCTGAAAAAGCCGGATGCGATGAGAATCTTGTGTTTCTCCATTACCCTCCGGTTTTAACAAATGGAAAGTTTAATCGGAATCCTTTCACGGAAGTCATGCAGCAGCATGGAATAAAAAAATGTTTTTACGGTCACCTTCATAATATAGCAGCTCAGCGGGCAGTGAACGGAGAATATGAGGGAATCGAATACAAGCTGGTTTCCTGCGATCATTTGAACTTTGTACCTTACCGCATTCTGTGAAAAAGAAATAATTGAAAATTCATTGAAACTATGATATACTATAACGAGGTAAATTTTTTAAGGAGGATATTTATGAGCTTTAAAGTAAAGGAAAGCAATGAAAAAGAAGCAGTGCTTGAGATCACTGTTGCACCTGAGGAGTTTGAAAAAGCGGTTCAGAAATCTTACATAAAGAACATAAAGCATTTCAATATTCCTGGTTTCAGAAAGGGGAAAGCCCCCAGAAAGTTTGTAGAAAAGTATTACGGCGAAGGTGTGTTTTATGAGGATGCAGTGAATGCGATTGTGCCGGATGCCTATGACAATGCACTTTTGGAAAGCAAATTGGATGTCGTTTCCCAGCCTTCTATTGATATTGAAAAAATCGGTGGGGAAGATGGACTGGTCTTCACAGCAAAGGTTACATTGAAGCCTGTTGTGGAAATTGATGGATATAAAGGTATAAAAGTCAGCAAAATAGAGTATACTGTAAAGGCTGAAGATGTGCAGAAGGAGATTTCCACTCTGCAGGAAAGAACAGCCCGGGTTGTTGAAGTTACCGATCGGGCGGTTGAAAAAGACGACATTGCCAATATTGATTTTGAAGGTTTTTGCGACGGTGCTGCTTTTGAGGGCGGCAAGGGCGAAAACTATGATCTGACGATCGGTTCAGGCCAGTTTATTCCTGGTTTTGAAGAACAGCTGATCGGCAAAACTACAGGCGAAGAAACAGAAGTAAACGTAACCTTCCCAGAGGAATATCACGCGGAAGAATTAAAGGGGAAGGATGCAACGTTTAAAGTAAAAATCAATAAGATTTCCAAAAAGGAATTGCCTGAACTGGATGACGAGTTCGCAAAGGATGTCAGCTCTTTTGATACGTTTGATGAACTGAAGAAAGACATTGAGGCAAAATTAAAAGAACAGGCTGATTTGAGAACCAAAAATGAATTTGAGAACAATGCGATCGATGAAGTGGTTAAGCTGATGAAAGCGGACATCCCCGACTGTATGATTGAACAGAAAATCGACGCGCTGATCCAGGATTTTGAACAGCGTTTATCCCAGCAGGGACTTACGGTGGACAAATATATTGAATACACAGGTATGGACAAAGACGTTTTCAGAGGTCAGTTTAAAGAAAGAGCAGAATCCCAGGTGAAAACTTCTCTGGCATTGGAAGCGATCGGCAAAAAAGAAAAGATCGAAATTTCGGATGCTGAAGTGGAAGCGGAATTAAAGAAATTGGCTGAATCTTATAAAATGGAACTGGATGTTGTTAAAAAATACATCAATCCAGAAGATTTGAAAAAAGATTTGATTCTGCAGAAGGCAATTGATTTTATCACTGAGAACGCAGAGGTTGAAATCGTGAAAGAGAAAAAGACAGCTGCCAAAAAGACAGCCGCTAAAAAAACAGCGAAAAAAGAAGAGGCGGAAGCGTCTGAATCTTCCGAGACAACCGAAGAAAAACCGAAAAGAGGAAGAAAAAAGAAGGAGGAGTAATTGATGGCACTGGTTCCTTACGTTATTGAACAGACAAGCAGAGGCGAGAGATCGTATGACATTTATTCCCGTTTATTAAAGGACAGAATAATCTTTTTGTCAGACGAGGTAAATGATGTGACAGCCAGCTTAATTGTGGCTCAGCTGTTATTTTTAGAGGGGGAAGATCCGGATAAAGATATAAGCTTTTATATCAATTCTCCGGGGGGATCCGTTACTGCGGGAATGGCGATTTACGATACCATGCAGTACATAAAACCGGATGTTTCAACCATCTGTGTTGGATTGGCTGCAAGTATGGGAGCGTTTTTGTTATCATCCGGTGCAAAGGGGAAACGGTTTGCACTTCCAAACAGTGAAATTATGATTCATCAGCCTTTGGGGGGAACACAGGGACAGGCTACCGATATCAAAATCCATACGGAATGGCTTTTGAGAACACGGGATACCTTAAATCAAATACTCAGCAAAAATACAGGCAAATCTCTGGAAGAAATTCAAAGGGATACGGAAAGAGATAACTTTATGCCTGCAAAAGAAGCGATGGAATATGGCTTGATTGACAAAATTATCGAGCATCATTAAAATGAGGTAATTAAATGAGCAATACGAACGGAAATGCAAAAAAGACAGAGCATTGCTCTTTTTGCGGGAAGTCGGAGGCGCAGGTTGAAAAATTGATTGCCGGCCCCGGCGATGTCCATATTTGCAACGAATGTGTGGTTTTATGCAACGAAATTATTTTCGATGAATTGGATAATATGAAATATTCGGATGATATTGGTGATATCCAATTGCTGAAACCAAAAGATATCAAAGCAACATTAGATGAGTACGTCATCGGGCAGGATAATGCCAAAAAGGCATTGGCTGTTGCCGTATACAACCATTATAAAAGAATATTTAATCCACCCGTCAACGAGGAAGACGGTGTTGAACTGCAAAAAAGCAATATCCTGCTGCTGGGTCCTACTGGCTGTGGGAAAACTTTGCTCGCACAAACGCTTGCAAAGATTCTGAATGTTCCTTTTGCAATAGCTGATGCTACTACGCTCACAGAGGCAGGTTATGTAGGTGAGGATGTGGAAAACATTCTGCTGAAGCTGATACAGGCTGCTGATTATGATATTGAACGGGCAGAGAGGGGAATCATTTATATCGACGAGATCGATAAGATTGCCAGAAAATCCGAAAATCCTTCCATCACCCGCGATGTCAGCGGAGAAGGTGTCCAGCAGGCACTCTTGAAAATTTTGGAGGGAACGGTTTCCTCCGTTCCTCCCCAAGGGGGCAGAAAGCATCCCCATCAGGAATTTCTGCAGATTGATACCACGAATATTTTGTTTATTTGCGGCGGGGCTTTTGACGGTCTTGAAAAAATTATTGAAAACCGTGTCGGTAAGAAAACATTAGGATTTAATTCCGATATTATCACCCAGAAGGATAAACTGTCCAAAGATATTTTGAAGGAGATTCTTCCGCAGGATTTGTTAAAATTCGGTTTGATTCCTGAGTTCACAGGGCGTGTGCCGGTTATTGTTACTCTTCAGAATCTGGATGAAGAAGCCTTGGCAAGGGTATTGAAAGAACCCAAAAATGCATTGGTGAAACAGTATCAAAAATTGTTTGCATTGGATCAGGTGGAATTAGAATTTGCAGAGGAGGCTATCCGGGAGATTGCAAAGGAAGCGATTCACCGCACTACTGGTGCAAGAGGGCTCCGGGCTATTCTTGAGGAATTGATGCAAAATGTTATGTTCGAAGTTCCATCGGATGCAACCATCAAAAAGGTGATCATTACGAAAGAAGCTGTTTTAAAGCAAAAAGAACCAATTCTTGTCCGCAATGCAGTTAAGGTAATCGGGACACACAGCAAAGCGGGCGAAATTACGGGCTAATTATAATAAAAGCACGGTATTTAATACCGTGCTTTCAGCCTGTCGAAAAACGCATGGATTCCATCAAGCGAATCCACGCGTTTTTGTGTCTATTGGGAATAAAAACATGAGTATCCGATGCAGCGTGCCATGGTTCCCATCCCGCCACTTCCACATGGCCAGC
>NZ_JAHLPV010000048.1 GCF_018918095.1 Acetivibrio sp. MSJd-27
GCTGGCCATGTGGAAGTGGCGGGATGGGAACCATGGCACGCTGCATCGGATACTCATGTTTTTATTCCCAATAGACACAAAAACGCGTGGATTCGCTTGATGGAATCCATGCGTTTTTCGACAGGCTGAAGCGGCAGACAAATGTCTGCCGCCTGAAAAGAGATATTTATAACGACACCGACGCTGCTTTTTTCCCCAGTGCACGGCATAACGCAAGGCCTTCGGCATCGGGTGTTTCGTTTATCATGAAACCTTCCGTCTCAACCAGCTTTGCACCGGATAATGCTGTGCGCTTCGTCCAATCTCTCATCCATTCACCATCTCCCCAGCCGTAGGAGCCGAACAGGGCGACATTCTTTCCAGAAAGACCGTTTTCCAGCTCATGAAAGAACGGTTCAAACTCCTCCTCTTCCAGAACTTCTGCTCCCATAGCAGGGCACCCCAAAATCAACGTATCATAGGACAATGCATCGGATACCGATATTTCTGAAACATTGAACACTATGGCTTCCGGATTTATCTCTTTCGCACCTTCCAGAACAGCCATTGCCATAGCCTCTGTATTTCCTGTACCACTCCAATAGATCACTGCTGTTTTGTGCATCTGTAAAACCTCCTTCATTTATTTTCAATAAGGGGCAAAGCCCTGGAATGCAACGATTCTGCGGTGGATTGTATCACCACAGAAAAATGAAGTGGAACTCTCCGCCTATGAGGCGGGGAACCTCTTCCTTTCGTTATAAAAAGTTTTTCGTTCTGAAAAACACAAGTTTGCTTCGCTCGTTATTTTGTGAAATCTGCTAAATTACCACTTCATCTTATGTTATTTCCTCAAAAATTTTTAACTCATTTCGCCCTAGTTTGCGATATTACGAAACTGCGCAGAAAACCTGTGCAAGTGTCTTTCCCTCAGCAAGCCGCTTCACAATCGCTCGTCTGCACATGTGATATCTGCGAAAAAGTGCCTTCGCCTTCTCCGGATTTTGATACACCTTCCATTCACCGGTAAGAAGACAGCCCTCGTCCTTATGATCGATAAATCCACGAATGTCATGGATTGGATAGCCTAAAAACACACCTATCTCATGAGGAAAGTTCTCCCTTTTCAATCTTTTTTTCAACTGTTCAAGCTGAATTTTCAAACTGCTGTTTTCAGGATATCCAAACGATTTTAAAAGCTTTTTCATCTCATTGTCCCTCAGGTGTGCGGAAAGAATTTTAGATTTGTATACCATGACAAGAGCTCTCTTCCCGCATTCGCATAATATTTCCAGATAGATATCCTTTCCATTAAGCTGACTGTTCAGCCGTTCTATCTCTCGGTGCAAATCCGGTATTTTTTCCTTATGGCACGATACGATATTTGCCGGCTTGATACCCGCTAGGGCAGGGCCGCAATGATAAGCGATTATATGTTCTATCATAAGTATTCGCCTCCTCCTAAGTTAGTATTAACTAACTTTTTGCTTAAAAAATAGATTCATATAGCTTTCCCAAAATATTCCGTTAATGCTTCATTTAAAGCACAAGCACTGGAAGAATGGCAGTGTTTGATGACAGCACCTGCTTTCTCCGCGCGCTGTGAAGCTACATTGACCATCTTGTGCGCAACGGTTTTGGTGAAAACAATCACCATGTCAGGATTACCGATTTGCTCCTTCAAATTTCCCGGACATTGGGTGAATATCTTGCATTTACACCCAAATCTTTTGCATATCTCTTTATAACGGCAGTGCATTCTGTCATGACCGCCCACAATGACAACGCTCATTCGCCGGCTCCCTTCTTATCCGTTTTTCTTTTGTTTTGGAAGCCTGCAGCGCATAAAACAGCGCTGCAACTTCCAGATGTAATTCCATATCACTTTTTGTCATGACATATTTCGGACATTCCGCAATCATTGCAACCGCATCCACAGGAGGTCTTTCCCTGTTTCTTCTTCCGAAGCATTGACACGATAATCAGTATGATAACTGCAAGAATCACGGCACCGATAATGATATTTGCAATATTTTGACTCACCCACGCAAGCATCGAAATCTCCTCCTTTTAATTGACTCTCACCGCCGCTCTCAGCGTGCTCGACTCCTTATACGGCCGGAACAGCATAAACAGCAGCAATCCTGTAAGCATAAAAGCAAAGATAGAACCAATGATGTTCCCGCTTCCAGTAAACAGCATGCCAAACTGGTATACAATCAAGGAAATCACATAGGCGAATACACACTGGTAACCAATTGCAAACCAAGTCCACTTTGCGCTGTTCATCTCACGCCTGATTGCGCCGATTGCCGCAAAGCAGGGAGCGCACAGCAGGTTAAAGATGAGGAAGGAGTAAGCCGCCAGCTGCGTCATGCCTTCAAAGTCAAGCACGCCGAACACACCGACAACCTCCTCTTTTGCCACCAGTCCCATGATGGTTGCTATGGTTGCTTTGATGTTTGCAAAGCCGAGCGGCGCAAAGATCCAGCTGATTCCGCCGCCGATAATGCCGAGAATACTGCTCTCCAATTCCATTTCAGCATCGAATCCGAAGGAGCCGTCAACAAATCCAAAACAGGAGCCCGCCCAGATTACGATGGAGGAGAGCAAAATGATGGTGCCGGCTTTGCGGATAAAGGAACTGCCTCGTTCCCACATACTGCGCATAATGTTGGAGAAAGTCGGCCAATGATATGCCGGAAGCTCCATCACAAACGGAGCAGGATCCCCCGCAAACATTCTGGTTTTCTTCAGCATGATACCGGATATCACAATGGCCGCCACTCCCACAAAATAAGCGCTGGGCGCGACCCACCACGCACCGCCGAACAAGGCGGAGGAAATCAGCGCAATGATCGGAAGCTTTGCTCCGCAGGGAATAAAGGTGGTTGTCATGATGGTCATCTTCCGATCGCGGTCATTCTCGATTGTTCGGGAAGCCATAACCCCTGGCACGCCGCATCCTGTGCCAATAAGCATCGGAATAAAGGATTTCCCGGAAAGACCGAATTTTCTGAAAATCCGGTCCATGACAAAGGCAATCCGAGCCATATAACCGCATGATTCCAAAAATGCAAGGAGGAGAAACAACACCAGCATCTGAGGAACAAATCCAAGAACCGCACCAACACCGCCGACTATACCGTCAAGAATCAACCCTTTCAGCCAATCCGCACAATTCACAGCGTCAAGCCCGTTCTCCACAAGCACCGGGATGCCCGGAACCCATATGCCGAACGCCGAGGTGTCCGGCGCATCTTCCATTGCGGCATCCACAAGCTCCGAGATATCAAATCCCGCTTCCGTAAGAGAATCACTGAAAGTTCCTACGGCTTCATCAAACGCACCGAAATCCCCATCCTCGATCGCTCCCAAAATGTCATCCGCACCTACAACACCTGCCGCCGATGCACTCTCTACAGTACTCTTCAATTCTACTGTCCAAATATTTTCCGCAGCGTATTCGGTCATCGCCTCTTCATATTGACTGCTCCCGATTCCAAACAGATGCCATCCATCCCCGAACAGTCCGTCATTGGTCCAGTCCGTAGCCCATGTACCCACAGTTGTAACAGATATGTAGTATACCAGGAACATGACTGCCGCAAAGATGGGCAGCGCAGCGAACCGGTTGGTAACCACTTTGTCGATCTTGTCTGAGGTGGATAGCTTTCCTGCACTCTTTTTCTTATAACAGCCTTTCATCAAGGAGGCAATATAAACATACCTTTCATTGGTAATAATGCTTTCCGCATCGTCATCCAATTCCGCTTCCGCCGCTTTGATATCCTCCTCTATATGGGACAGAGCATTTTTGGAAAGATTCAGCTGAGCCAGTGCCTTTTCATCCCGCTCAAATATCTTGATGGCATACCAGCGCTGCTGCTCTTCCGGCATGTCATGCAGAACGGCTTCCTCAATATGGGCGATAGCATGCTCCACTGCGCCGGAAAATGTATGCATCGGAACCGTTCTTCCAGATCGCGCCGCGTTAATAGCAGCTTCCGCAGCCTGCATAACTCCGTCTCCCTTAAGAGCAGATATTTCAACAATCTTGCATCCCAGCTCACGGGAGAGTTCTTCCACATTCACTTTGTCGCCGTTCTTTCTCACCACGTCTATCATATTGATTGCAATCACCACCGGGATACCCAGTTCCGTCAGCTGCGTAGTCAGATACAGGTTTCGTTCCAAATTTGTCCCGTCCACGATATTCAAAATCGCGTCCGGCCGCTCGCCGATCAGATAATTTCTTGCCACCACTTCCTCAAGAGTATACGGCGAGAGGGAATAGATGCCGGGAAGGTCTGTAATAATGACGCCTTCCCGTTTTTTCAGCTTCCCCTCTTTTTTCTCCACAGTGACGCCCGGCCAGTTTCCAACAAATTGGTTGGAACCGGTAAGCGCATTGAACAATGTTGTCTTCCCACTGTTTGGGTTACCCGCAAGGGCAATTCTTACGTTCATTGTTTCATTCCTCTCTTCCAAAGTTAGTATTCTCTAACTAAATGATAAAATTTTTTAGAAAAATGCGCTTTGCACGCTATTTCCCAGGTTAAGCATAGAGCACAGCATACGAACCCGTTTTTTTGAACGCTTTTCCGCCATGACGTCGTCAAAATGCCCGCGCATACGCCAGTATACCCTGTGCTTTTTCCTCGTCCTGACAAAAAATCGAATCAAAAAAATTGCAAACCGAAAGCAATCATAAAACGAGAAGTTTTCAAGGCGGAAGGGTGCAGGCATACCGGCGTATGACAAGCCCGACAACACAGAAAAATTCCGTTTTTGGTTGATTGCGGCGGGTTTGGATACTGTGTTCTATGCTTATTCATTCCACTTCGATCATTTCAGCGTCCGCTTTGCGCAGTGAAAGCTGGTATCCTCGCACAGTCACTTCCACCGGGTCCCCTAAAGGTGCAACCTTGCAGATATTTACATCAATCCCTTTCGTAATGCCCATATCCATCATCCTCCGTTTCACTGCCCCTTCCCCGTGAAGCTTAACAACTCTGACCGTATCGCCAATCTTGGCTTGTTTCAAAGTCTTCATTTTTCGTATCCTCCTCACAATATATTTTCAATAAATGAATTTACATTTTTCAATAAGGGCTTGCCCCGTCATTCAACGAGGACAAGGTCACTGCTATGCAGCGCCACAATCAGCGGGAGATTGTACTCCCGCTGATTGCGGATATGGCACCCGCCGCCTTAAGAGGCGGGGAACATCTTGCCCGCAGTTATAACAAGATTTCATGAAAAACTTTTGCGCAGCAAAAGTTACCTTAATGGTGTTTCAACCGAGCGAAGCGCAAGATGACGCTCGCCGCTTGCTCTTTCCATAAGCTTCCCGCCGCTTTAGAAATGGGGGACATACGGCGAGGTTATATGGTTACAGAAAAGCGGGCTCTTGTCAGTGCAAACTGCAGCAGTTCCCTATTCCCAATATTCCGCAGGAATAATAAACATTTTCTCTTCTTTAAGCATAGAATATGAAACTTGATATGCCCTGCCTTTTTGGATTGCCGACCTCTCAGGAGATTGCATTCTCACACAATTGTGTAAAATTGTGCGGTACTTTCGCACATAATTGAGAAAATTTCGATGATGCCAATCCGATTGCGTTGATTCTTACCTGCTACACCATAATTTTCTGCGCCATTTCCCTGCTGATTGCCACCCGCGATTCTTTTACATTCACAATCACATTTCCGCTCAGAGTACTAATCACGGTAACATTTCCGCCGGAAACGAAACCCAGGTTTTCAAGATGTTTTTTTACTTCCGGCTTACCGCCGATTTTTTTAATAATATTGTCCTCTCCGATATTTGCAAGCGTTAACGGCATCATTTTACCTCCTGCTCCATTCGTTCAAAATTTAAGTTAGCAATCACTAACTCCCATCGGTTAGTTTATCATAACTAACTTGTTTTGTCAATAATTTTTTCTATAAACAAGTAATTTGTCAAATTAACTATTTTGGTTTCCAAGTTTGTGCGATGACAAAATCATTGGTTTGACTTTCCTAACCAGATATAATATAATATAGTATAAATGTATCATATAAGTTTCAATTTGTAAGGGGCAATGATTATGAAAATAAAAGAATCGGCAGAAAATTATCTTGAAGCAATTCTAATGCTCAAAAACAAAAATGGATATGTGAGAAGTATTGATATTGCAAACCATCTTAGCTTTACAAAACCCAGCGTATCTGTCGCCATGAAATCTTTCCGCGAGGAGGGCTACATTACAGTGGACAGCGATGGAGGCATCTCTCTGACGAAAAAAGGACTGGCGGTTGCGGAACAAGTATACGAACGCCATCAGATTATTGCGAAAGCCTTGATTGCTCTCGGCGTTGACGAGCAAATTGCCTATGAGGACAGCTGTAAAATCGAGCATGATATCAGCAATGCCAGTTTTGAAAAAATCAAAGAGCATTTGAATTGTCACAATATTATTTAACACGGAATCCAGCAGCCGGACTGTATCACCCTAATGAAAACAATTCCATTTTACCGTTCATTTCATGAGAATAATATAAATGCCGCTTGCAAAAATGCAAGCGGCATTTATATTATCAGTTTTTGCAAAATTCTGCACAACATAACTAACAACTAGACAACAACTAACAACACATATAATTTAGCATAAAACGCTCATAATGTCAATATATAACTTGAAATAAACATCAATAAAAACAGCACTAACACTTCTCACAAAATACAAAATGTTCAATGCGATTATCACTTTCTCAGTCAATGGAACGTGTCCTCACCTCAATCATAGAGACTCAGCAGCTTCCCTCATACGCACCCGAGAAACGAAAATTCCCCTGCGTGCAGGGTCTAGAGTTTTCACAGAGCAAATTTTTTGTAGGACAAGGGAAAAGTGCAGATAATCTGGCGGCTTAACGAACATTTTGACGCAGGATTGCGGAAAATTTGCATATGTAACCAATATTGGTGGTCACTCTCTAATGCTTATACAGGATGATAATCATTTTGTGCAGGAAAGTTTGCGGTGCCGCCTATAGATTATCACAAAGAATACCGTTGCAAGCAGTGGAAATACGGCAGCACAAACCATTCCTATTTTCATTCCAAACTGTTCTGCCGACATGCTTAAATAATTTGCTGCGGAAACGATATGATTGTTTTTCATCGTAAAATCTGTGATAGAGCCAACAATTTGCGGTCCCACTGCACCGCCAAGATCCCCTCCTGCCGCCATAAGCGCAAATACTGCTACCCCCGAATATGAAAATTTATCCGACGCGACAATCAAGCTGCCGGGCCAGAGCATAGCTGTGCAAAATCCGGTAAACACACATGCGACCAATCCTATCAAAGCGATATTTGAAATTGCCGCAGTCATATAGCACACAGTCGCCCCAGCTGATCCAAGGATCAATACTCTGTAAATATCCTTTCCAAACTTTGCATATAGCGTTCTGCCAAGTCCAAGCATAACGGCAAACAGAGCGACCCCGAAAATATCGCCCCATATTTTCGGGATGTTCAGCGCTTGCTCAAGATAACTTGAACTCCATTGTGACATGGTACATTCACTTGCTCCACCAAAAAAAATACAAAGAAAGCAAAGGAAAAAGTTTTTATCCTTCATCAGCTGAAACACATTCGAAACCTTTTCAGGAGTCCGCAATACAGGAATTTCCGCTCTTCCAAAAAGAATACAGGAAATCAACGGAACAGTCATCCATAGCAAAGCAAGCAACTGCCAATTCTCTTTGCCGAAAACCTGCAGAAATATGGTACTGATAATAACAACAGCCACAACACCCCACGCATAAATAGAATGCAGCTTGCTCATCTCCCGTTCCGGATTTTCAGACGGAATCTCCGCAATAACCGGGCTTATCAAAACTTCCGCGAGCCCTCCGGATGCTGAGAATATAATCGTCCCTATCATAAGTCCCGCGCAAACCGCATTTGGAAATAAAATCGGAAATACGGCATAAATAAATAGTCCAACTGTGGTAAGAACAGGCATCCATTTCACGGATTTCGTCATATTAAATTTATGAGAATAAAATGAAAAAAGCAAATCCACCGAAAGCTGTGTGCAAAAATTTATCAAAACCAATGCGCCAAGCATTGCATACGATATTCCGTAAAGTGTTCGAAATGTTAAAAACAGAAGTGGTGACAGTGCCGCCACTACAGACATGGATACATTAGCCGTATAGCATGCATATTTTGTAAGCTTATATTTTTTCATTTTTTGTAAATCTCCCTAATAATTAAATCAAGCAATCTATTTTTTGTCGAATGAAAAAGCAACACAACATGCTGACTCAAAATCATTATACAACAGCGGAGACATCAAAATGCCGCCGCAGTATTGTAATTCAAACTCTTTGGCATTTTCAATGCCTTAGAGCTTCATGTGGTTATTATACCATAAGTAAAAATGCTTGCAAAGGCATTTTTCGCAGCTGCTAATATCACAGTTCGTGCAAAGCACGAATGGACAACGCCAAAAGGCTTGCTGTGCAAGACTTTTTGTGATTATTATAACACAAATTTATAACTTTTTCTATCGCTAACATATGTGAAAATGGCATTCAATTCACTGGCAATGAACGCGTTTTCTCATATATCAAGTCATAAAAAATACCGATGAATAAAAAGTTTTTTTAAAGGGTTAATAATTTCTGTAACATCTCAAGTTCTCTTTCCAGTTCATTAAGCCTTTCTTTCTGCTCCACTGTCTTTATAGCGGATAGTGTAATATTGCAAACATATAAAATTGTATTTGCTTCTTTGGAGCCCCCTTGCCTTCGGGCTAATGCATCCTGCTGCTAAGCGCATAGTGGAAGTATCGCCCATGTTGATCGCACCAAATAATAATCCCCCAGTGAAACAGAGTGTATATTTGAATTATACCGCGCTTTTTCCGAATTGTCAGCCCCTTTTGATTGTATTTTTTCGGAAAGTATTAAACGAATGATTTTATTGTTTAATGTTTCCGTACCTGAAAATGATATTTCAACCTCGTACGCAAGCAATAAGACAATATCATAAAAAACGCACTTGACCACACAGCAGATGACGGATGAATCAGCATTGAATGGAGGCATTTTGCATCTGTTGTTCAGATTATAATAAAAGATAATGGAAGCGGTATTCACCCCGAAGATTTGCACCATATTTTCAAAAGGTTTTACCGCAGCCGGTTTTCAAAGGATATTCAGGGCATCGGTCTTGGTTTACCGCTTGCAAAAGCAATTATAGAAGCCCATGACGGCACAACTGCGGTTGACAGTGAATTGGGCACGGATTCAACATTTTTATTATAAATTTCTTAATTTCTACAAAATTATAGGCTTAAATTCATATTACAGTAGGATTTGTATGTTATTCTTTCAGTATAGAAAGAGGTGTTTATACTATGAATTTATTAGAAGTCAAACAATTAAGTAAAACTTACGGTAGTGAAGAAACAGCCGTCCAGGCATTAAAAGATGTCAGCTTTGCCGTTCCGCAAGGTGAGTTTGTTGCGATAGTCGGAGAGTCCGGAGGCGAGAAATCAACCCTGCTCAATATGGTAGGCGCGCTTGATACTCCTACCTCCGGCTATTTATTGACGGCAAGGACACGTTTTCAAACCTTTCATAACAAATTAATGAATGCCGGTATGCGACAGAGTATGACCCGGGTTGGAAGATGTATTGATAGCGGATCTATGGAGGGATATTGGAATATCTTAAAGTCCGAAATGTATTATCTCAAAAAATTCACTTCACAAGAGGAACTGACAAAGGCTATTGAAAGTTATATTCATTTTTACAACACAAAACGTTACCAATTAAAACTAAAATGTATGACTCCGTTGCGGCGATGTAAAAAATTCCACTCTGCCGCGCAGCAGAGTGGAATTCTCTCAAATAAATTTTCTTTTGTTATTTTGTCTGTCTACTTGACTGGGGGCGGGTCACCCCTGCAGGCTTTTCCCTTTTACGGAATTACTGCAATGTTATTGTGGCTGTTTTTGTCTCTTCACTCCAGTCAACGGTAGCGCCAAGGCTTTCAGATACAAATCGAATCGGCACTAAAGTTCTGTCGTTTACAATCATTGGGGCGACGTCGACAGAGGCATAATTACCATTGATGCTGGCGTTTTCACTGCCAACCTGCATTATAATGGTTGTATCTCCCCGTCTGGCGGTGATTGTTTGTGTCTCTTCTTCCCATTCAACCGTTGCATTCAGTGTTTCAAAGATGATTCTCAAAGGCACAAACAGCCGATCTCCCGTTAGCATGGGAGGAACGTCCATTTCTAAGCTCTTTCCGTTGACAATCACTTTATATTCCCCATCTGGTTCAGCCGGTTTATTACCGTCTTGCTTATTTCCATAGACCGTCTGATAGAGTGTATTTTCATTTATCTCTTTTTGATATACTTTGTCCAGCACTTTGACTGCATACCGGATTCCCAACAACCGCTGTGACTGTGCGTCAAAATGTAATTTGTCAATGGTATCCGTTCCCTCGCTGCTGATCCAGTCTGAGTTGGAGACTACCGTTGCAATTTTTTTGATTGTTTCATTTTGTGTCGGTCTAGTCAAAGGAACCTGGCTTGCAATAAACGGAACCTGTTCGGCGGTAACGCCCAATTCACTGCGTATCCCTTCCGCTACTTTATTCAAGTTCTGAAGATAATCTGGTTTGCTTGCACAGGATTCTCCCTGCAGCCAACAGATGGCTTTCAGGTTTCCGCCCAGAGCCAATGCTTTTTTTGTTCTTTCCACAGCCTGTTCATACAAATTTTCGCCAGAGCCTTTCTGCCACTGCTCAATGCTGGTTCCGCCTCTTGCGTTGGAAATAATTCCGATTCCCGTGTCATTCGGTATCGTTGCGCAGAGTGCTCTGGCAAAGGACAGAGCTGAATTCATACCGTTCATGCTGTCATTATCCACGGATGAATAGCGGTTAAAGCCCTGTACCGCGGAATATTTTGAACCGGCTTTGGAATATGGCTGCGCATATTCCCACTTTCCGTCAGCATTAAATAAAAATGCTTTGTCCAGCACCACCATATCCTCAGCGGGTATAGAATCTCTTCCGTTCATATTAGACTGACCGATAAACAGGTAAATATCAAATTTATCATTGGCATAAGGCACCGGATTGGCTACTTTCGGCGCCGACAGCTCTGGAGTAACTGTTGGTTTTACCACGGTGCTGTTCGGAAAAGCCGTTGGATCGGAAGCGTTATAAACTTCGATCTCCTCAATATAGCTCACCTTACCATCGGTCGTTTCCTTTATCGTCAGCTTAATATAGCGTGTATTTACTTTGTCAAAGGAAAGAAGTCCTGCATAATGAGGTGTATTGGTCACTACACCTGTATCAACGGAAGACAACACATCGTTTGTTTCACTGACTTTTTTCCACGTTTTGTTATCTTCTGAAACTTCAAGAATGGCTCCTTTAGCTCTTTGAAAAGAGTACTCATAGACAACGACCTGGTTAAATTCCTGATTTTTTCCTAAATCAAGTATGATATTACCGCCCGACTGAGCGTTCCAAGCGCTGGCGGTCGTAGAGATTGCCTTTTTCCCATCCGTCACCAGTTCGTGTTTTTTACCGGAAACGGCTTTGCTTACCGTAACAGACGCTCCTAGGGCGAAATTGGATTGATCCCCCTGGGGTTTTGCGGTAACAGTTGGAGCTGTTGTTTGTGTGGGAACTTCGGTCTTGCTGCCTTCCAGTATAGTTTGCCCTTCCGCAGCATTGTAAACTTCAATTTCTTCTATATAAGCTACCTTGTTCTCCGTCAGTTCTTTGATGGTCAGTTTGACATAACGCGCGTTGGTTTTATTAAATTTGATGACGCCCGCATAGTGCGGCGTATTGGTTACCACGCCTGTATTGATATCGGAGAGAACCTTATCGCTTTCACTTACGGTCATCCAGATTTGATTATCCTTCGATACCTCCAGTTTATATCCTTTGGCTCTCTGGAAAGAATATTCATATACGATAACCTGGTTTAAATCTGTATTTTCCAGCAAATCAATAATAATATATTCGCCCGGATGCACATTCCATGCACTTGCAGAACCGGATATATCCTTTTTCCCATCCGTTACTCTATCATGAATTTTTTTTGAAGTTTCCTTACTTACTGTAACAGGTTTTCCTGCTGCAAAATTAACCGGCTCCGCCGCGGACGTGTTATAAAACGCTGCCGTAAAAAACAGATTAAACAACATTGCAAACGTCAGCAATTTACTGGTAAATGAAATCGTTCTTTTCACGTTTCCAAACTCCCTTCCTTATTTGTTTTATACAGCATGCACATTATCTTTGCAGCCTGTTCTCGTGTCGCAAACCCTTCCGGCTGAAAGCTTCCGTCCTCCATGCCGTTAATAATGCCAGCTTTGAATAAAGCTGCAATACTGTCTGCTGCATAAGATGCAATTTCCTTGCTGTCGGTAAAGATAAGATTGCTGCCCCCCGCGAGGGAAACGCCAGCGGCTTCCGCCACCCGGCAAGCCATGACAGCCATATCCTGTCGGCTGATATTTTCTCCGATTCCGAAGAAACCGTTCTCATCACCTTTTACAATCCCCATTTTCTGTGCCGCGGCAACATAGGGAGAAAACCATGCGTCTTCTGGAACATCTTTGAAATCAGCCTTTGCGGAAGCATCCTTTAAACGGAAAGCTTCCATCAGCATTTTCAGAAATTCCTCCCTGGTTATATTGCGTTGCGGTTCAAAATATCCATCGGGTGTCCCGGATACGATACCGTCCTGCAGCAGGGTTTCAATATAAGGCTTTGCCCAGGAACCCGCGATATCTTTCAGCTTTGGTTCCGTCACAGCAGGAGTCTGCGTCTGCGTTGGAACCGTGAAAGAAGGCGCCGTGCTGGAAGAGATTCCTCCTCCGTTTCCTGCTCCGCCGCCATTGGCGTTGCCTCCGCCCGTTCCGTTGACTGAAGGAACCTGATAGGTATAGCGGACTTTCTGTGAGCTGTTTCCGCACATGATTGTTGCGGTTAAAGTAACCTTCTTATTCGCACCGCTTTGAGGCCGTAAAACTTTTCCGACACCATTTTCCACTTTAATGACAGAGGGAGTGTTCGATTCCCAGGAAATAGATGTTTTTATTCCCACAGCCGGCAGAAGAATGTCACTGGTCAGCTGGTTTTCGCTATTGTCTGTACCCATTGCTTTGTTAAGGTAGGCGATGGTTTCCGCTATGGCAACTTCCCTTTCAGCAGCTGTGAAATTGCTGTTCCGGACAGAAAATTCATAAATTCCGGCCGACTTTCCTTTCGCCGCTATGGAAACCCGAATATAGCGCGCGGAAATTTCTTTGAACACAATATCCTTTTCCGTATCCTTCAAAGTCTCTGCAACAATTTCCGTCCAGGATTCCCCGTTCTTCGAATAGCTCAGAGTGTAATTCTGGATTTCGGACGAGCGATAGAATTTGATTTGGGCATGGTTGAAGGTGTACTCTTGACCCAAATCAACCGTCAGCCATTCCGGCTGTTCCGTCTCTGACCGGGCAGCCGCCCAATAAGTAGAATGATCTCCGTCAATTGCTTTGATTCCCTCACAGTCTGTCGTCTCAGAACTCGCAGTAACCTGTTTGCCAAAGCTGAGTTCTCCCACAGGAATCGGAGTGATGCTCATAACTGATTTTCCGTAGATGGATTCGGTTGTGCTCACGGGAATCGCGTCGGCCTTTAGATATTTTCCGGCATCCTGTTCCGTGATCGTATACTGGCTGCTCTGGGCGTCTTCGATCCTTTGATAGGTGCCGTTTGCCGCATCGCTTCTCCACCATCTGTACAAGATATCCGCTGTTTCGTCATTGCAGACGGCAATCGCTTTCAGGGTTTCTCCAATCAAGTTTTCTCCCTGAATCTCAACGGATTCTATTACAGGGCTTTGCTGCTGCAATTGAATCTGATAAACCTTATTTTCTTTCTCATTGCTTATCTTTACTGTATACCTTTCCGCCAAATCGCCGGTTGCTACCGAATTTCCTTCGCTGTCACAAACTTGAAGTTCAGCGGTTTCAAACGACAGCGACAAATTCTGCCTGAATACCTCCACAGACCTGTCAGACTGCGGAATATCCATGATTTTCATCTCGTCGTCATCGACAATATATTTCTCTGATATCAGATAAGGCAGACCTTCTATTCCATAAACACCAAGATCCGCAATATAGATCGAACTGTTGCGCTCGAGAACATAGAACCGAATATAGCGCGCTTTTAACGGCGTATCCAAAACAAAATCTTTTTTCTCGCTTGCGCCGCCGAGACCCGTTCCGTCATCCACACCGCAAATTCTCTGCCAGGATTGCGGGTCATCCGGTGTATTACTGTACTGAAATTCAAACCGTTTCACTCTGTCATAATTTGTCGGATTATTAACTGTCCTGAGTTTGCTGATGAGCTGTTCACTGCCCAAGTCAATGCACAGCCATGGATTCGAATCATCAGAGCTTCCCTTTGGCGCCCATTTTGTGTTTATATCGTCATCCAGAGCATTTTCCGCCGCGAAGGAGGTATCGTTGGATTGCGAGGAAACACTATGCAGCTTTCCAAGCGCCAAATTCGTCTTCCCTTCGTTTGTCTCCACGCCTGTAATGGTATAAGTCCTATTGGCAGCTCCATCCTCCGCTGTCACAATCAATTGGCAGCCGACGGAAATATTGCCCTGGAGGATGTCCCGTCCATTGCTCTGCAGCAACAGCATCGATGCGCCGTCTGGCAGGCATTCCTGCAGCTTCCGCGTTATCGTTTTAATGGAAATATCCGTCAAAGGAATGTCGGAAATGGTATTCTTTTCGTTATCGATCTGATAGTACAAAGCGTTCAGCGCGGTTTCGCTGCTGAGACCGTTAACGATAACGAGATACTGCTGTTTGGATCCTGTAGTGGAAGAGGATACCCATACGATATCTCCAGTTTCAATCTTACCGGCAGTCACACGCTGTCCGTTCCGGTATATCTCATAGGACATATTTTCTCCGGCAGTCAGGTTGGATTGGAAAATCTCCAGCTTCCGGTGGGAAAAGGGAATGTTGGTAATGGTCGCTTCCTCGTCACTGATCGTATATCTCTCCGATGTCAGAAAGGCCTCCAGCGCGATGGTATAACGCACGGTTGTCTCCCCGTCCTCCGCGGTGACCAGCAGAACATCGCCGTTCGCCAAACTGTCGCTGTCTTTCAGCGGCTTGTCATCCCTCAGCAAAGTGAAGGTGGCTCCCTCCGGCAATGTAAGATATTGTGTGAATTTTGATATCAGCTTATCGGAGTGCGGAATTTCGGAAATCGTTCCCTTCTGATCGTCAACGTTATATTTACCGCTGTCGATTCTGGTTTCTGTTCTCCCCATTTTTATGGAATACTCGTTCGCTATTTTCGAGTTGCTGTCCATCAACACTAGATTAAAGCCGGTTTCCACAGTGCCGTCATTCACTGCGTTTCCGCCTTTATCGCGGATTTCCGCCGTATACCCCTCCGGAATCACTAAATTGCCGAGGATTGCCGTGCTATTGTCTGCAAGCGGAATGTTGGAAATCACTTTCTTTTGTCCGTCCACCAGATAATCAGAGTTTTCTGCCGGCTTCACTGACACGCTGTCATCAAAATATAGTTCCACCTCCGAAATATAGGAGGTGGCTGCCTTATTCGCTTCTGCATCATAGGCTTTTTTAACAGTTAGCCTAAAATACCTTGCGGTTACGGCAGAAAATTTTATTTCTCCATAGTAATTATTGATCGTTTTATTTGAACCTGACATTTCACCTCGCTGGGTACAAACTATTTCATTGTCCCCGCTCTCTTTGATCAGACTCCATGTACTGTCATCATTAGAATATTCCAGCTTATATCCATAAGCTTTTTGAGAGCCATGTTCAAAAATCATGACTTTATTAAAAGCAGTCTCCGCGCCCAAATCAATTTTTGCCCATTCATCCGATTTTGCGTTCCAGGTGCTTCCTGTAGCATTGGCATACGGCACGCCGTCTGTGATTTTGGTATGATCCTTTTTGGATGTCACCCTTTTTACCGTTACCGTTTTTTTCAACGCCAGATTAACCGGCTCCTCAGCAAACACAATTGGCAATACAATCACCATATTCGCAAGCAAAGAAAGCACAATCACGGAACATAAACTCTTTTTCAACCATTTCATATGCTCACCTCCACAACTCAGTTTTCATAAATAACGATTTCTCTGGGCCGCCTGTTATAGAACCGGAGCAAAACCCAGCTGTTCTGTGCGCCTGGCACAAGGGAATCCAAAGAAACAATTTCCGCTTTCTTGTTTGCGGTTTTATAGCGGTAAACTTTTGAACCGCCGACATAAAAAGTCCGTACCTCCACAAGCGGGTTTCCGTCCGCGTCTTTTCGGTAAGGATTGGTAAAACGCAGCTTAATATAATCTCCGTCCTTGTCTACCAGTTCACCGTAAGTAAGCTGAACATATTCGCTGCTCTTATCCGGATTAGAAATCTGTGATTTCGTCTTATCTGTTTCCAGCGTATGGTCAAACCGTTTCTTCAGAATGCATATTTCCGACTTTCGGTTTAGATCCACTTCAAGCAAATCTCCCGCTTTGACGCATTTTGGATTGGATTCTTCAAATTCCGCAAGAATTTTGGGATCCGAATTAGTTAGATAGGAAACTTCTTTCCCGTTATAAATCCCTTCGATCTTTTTAACCAGATCTCCTTCCTCATTGACAGTCGTAATAATACGGCTTACCAGAATCAGATAATCCTTTCCGTCGACTGTCTCCGCGTTTCTATAGCATAGAATAATCGGAACGGTCCCGATTTCTGACATGTTGTATCCTTCCACCGCATATTTTGTCCCGTTTACAAAATAGGACATCGACTTGATTTCATAATTCATAGGATCGTCCGCATCTGAATTTTTGCCGGGTACCACTATAACCTTCGCTTTAGTATCTGTGGAAAATTCTTCACAATATACGTCCGTGGTTACCGCCATAAATTTCTTTAAATAACTGCGATAATAGCGGGTAGATGAAGCCAGCGGCACGGATTTCTCCAAAACCGCTTTGCGATCCGGATTCTCCTCCGGCGAAACCGGCGGATAAAGAGCGGATATTTTTCCATCCGCGTTACATTTAAAGGCAATCAGTTCCTTGTTTAATGTCCATCCGCTGTTTGAGTCCATACTGACGATTCCGCAGGACTGAAGCAATTCCATAGAGACAGGCTTGCTTGCCCCGTCATTGATTCGGATTTTATCCGTCAGGGAATAAATCTCATGCTTGTCATCCATTGTATATACTTTAAACTGGATATCCGTCTCAAGACTGCTGGAGTCGTTGTTGATTCCATAGAGATATCCCATGGAAACTTCTTCGCTCGCGCGTTCGCCGGACGCCGCGATCCTTCCGTAGACATCCAGATAGAAAGTGCCGCTGTCCCCCAGCCTTGGAAGCTTTGTACTGTCATACTGAATATTTTTTGCATACTGGTATACCTTACCGTTAATGACCGCTTTCTGCTCCCCTGCGATTTCCTGTTCGATTGTCCCCGATACCGATTGATCGGAAACATCCAGATAGTATAAAGTCGCATTCTCTGTATCGCAGATTTTTCCTTTTCCGCTGTCAAGCATTTTATCCGCTGTGACGGAAATGACATTCCATTCTTTCAGCTCGGATAATGCAATGGTCTTGCCATCCTTCCGCAAATAAAAAGTATAGTCGCTGTCAAGCGGATCCAGAACCAAATTGAGACCGCTGCTGTATTTGCTTACAATCCTGTTTTCTTCTGGAATGACACGATCCACAACAATGTTCATATATTCCTTTACGAAAACAGCTTCATAGCTTCCGTCCGCATTATTGTCTATCAAAAACAAGCTGCCGCTGTCCGGTTTTAAGATATCCGCGCCATAGCTGGACAAAGCCTTGCCGTTATAATAAACCGTCGCGCTCGAAGAAATTTTCGCATACTGCGTATTGCTGTATTCATCTTTCTGGTATGCAACCGAATCAACAGATACCTGTTCAATGTCATCGGAATCAATCCGGAGCGTCCGGTTTCTCTGCGGCGCTTCGCTGATACTGATTAAGATATATTCGCCCATTACAGCGTCTTCCCGGTATACAAAAGAAACACAATAGCCCAGATAATCTTTGGCATTTGTACCACCGATTTTATAGGTGACATCGTCTATCTTGACCTCGTCCTCCAAAAGCATGGAAGAGTTATGGCTGATGGAATCACAGGTAGACAGCAGGATTCCTCTTTTTTTAGCCGCTTTGAAATAATAAGTTAAGATTGTCTTTCCTTTTTGTATTTCGTAAGAAGGCGTATCTCCGGCGGAAGTGGCAACCATCATATCGATTTCCAGTGCATTGTAAAGTATCTGTGTAATTGTGATTCTCTTTGCATTTTCTCCTACATTCCGCTCTTTTAAGCTGTTCGTAATTCCCAGCTCTTCCGCCGTCAAAATGTAACCGTAAGGATAGCCGCCCTTTCCTTCCGCCAGCGGCGTATAGCCAACCAGGTTAACAATGATTTTGACAGCTTGTTCATACAGAATCGGATCGTCCGGTTTATATTCCGTCGGCGATGTTCCGCTGATCAATCCCATGTCATATAAGGTATTGATATATCCTGCAAATTGATTTGCAGCCGGAACATCAGAAAAAATATTTTTGTTTGAATTAGCGGAAAACACCTCTTCCATATTCATGGTTCGTGCGATGACAGCAGCAAATTCTCCCCTGGTCATCAGATTTTCCGGCTGAAAGGTTCCGTCGCCGTATCCCCGCATAATTCCAAGACCGGTCAGAGTATTGACCGCGTCGATACTTTCTTTGATATCTGAATAACCGGTACCTGAAGGCTTATCGCCGTCGCTGCCGCCCGGATTGATTTGTTCCCCCGGTTCCGGTGCTTTGGCATTCGGATCGTTATAAACCTCTATCTCTTCTATGTATGCTGTATTTTTTTCCGCCAATTCTTTGATCGTCAATTTGACATAACGGGCATTGATCATATTAAAATTGATGACGCCCTTATAATGAGGTGTGTTTGTCACCACACCTGTATCGGTGTTTGTAACGAGGTCGTCGCTTTCACTGACCGTTGTCCAGCTCTGATTGTCCTTTGATACCTCCAGTTTATAGCCTTTTGATCTCATAGCGGAATATTCATAGACTACAACCTGGTTAAAATCCACACTTTCCTGCAAGTCTATGACGATATACTCACCCGGATGTACATTCCATGCACTGGCTGTAGTGGATATATCCTTTTTTCCGTCCGTTACCCTTCCATGATTTTTTCCTGAAGTTTCTTTACTTACCGTTACCGATTTTTCTGCTGCCAGATTAACCAGTTCCGCCGCAGATACATTCCAAAACATTGCTGCACTGAACAGATTGACCAGCATTGCAAACGTCAGCAACCTGCTGGTAAACAAAACGTTTCTTTTCACAATCACAAACTCCCTTCATTCTTGGTATATAGTCACTAGATAAAAAATATATATTTATCAAAATTATATCATTGTATTTGTATATTTTCAATAAATAAAATTTTCTATTCTAAAATAATCCATTAAAAAAATGGAATCGTACAAGTTTCTGCTTCTCATACCCCAAAAGACGGTTCAGCAAAGGGATTTTGATATTGTATTATTATAATTATATTTGAACTATTTTATTTTTTATGGTATAAAAAGCTACTATAGTCATAACCACCGGCAAAGCCGGTGGCTTGCTCAGCCCTATAAGGGCATGTTACTGGCTGGGCTGAAAGCCCTCTGAATCGTCTGCCAGCCGCAAACTTTTTCAAGCCGCCGCTAAGGCGGCTTTATCTTTTGCTCTTTTTTACTGGCTCACCCATAAACAGGTCTACCTGGTGTTATATTAAAAAAGTAGACAGAAAATATAAAATATGATATCATTTTTTACACCCCCTACAAGGAGGTATTTGTATGTCAACTTCACCAAAAAATATGATGAAAATTTCAAGAAG
>NZ_JAHLPV010000049.1 GCF_018918095.1 Acetivibrio sp. MSJd-27
TATGCGATGTTCATGCCAATCTCCTGCATGGTACGGCGCAGCGAGGGGATGCCGTACAGGTGCTGGATGAACACAATTTTGAACAATACCACCGGGTCAATGCTGGGACGGCCGTTGTCGCGGCTGTAAAGCGCATCCACCAAGTCGTACAGATGCGTAAAATCCACCGCGCTGTCAATCTGCCGCAGCAGATGCTCCGATGGAACCAGCTCCTCCAAACATAGGATTTCTACTACATTTCTGCGCAATTCCTGCTCTTTTGCTAGCACACGCCGTCCCTCCCCAGTCTTTTCTTATCTTTATTTTACCACACATACGCAAAAAAGCCCAGTGTATACTGGACTTTTTCGACAGGCTGACCAGAATATATCTGGTATGTACAACGAAACTTGCGTTTCGTTTCCCAAATGCATGAAAATTTCTGAAAATAGAAAGAAATCAATTCGAGCAAGATTAAACAGTGGATATACCGTTGATGATTTTCAATCGCTGTTTTCCAAAGCGGAAAGCAGCAGTTTTCTGAAAGGGGCTAATAAAAATAATTGGAGAGCCACATTTGATTGGCTTATCAAGGACGCCAATATGGCCAAGGTGCTGGATGGAAATTATGACGATGTTAAAAGAACTCAGAACGGCTTGGCGGACTGTGGCGGCGAAACAAAATTTGAGGATTTGGAGGTGTAGAACGTGACAAAATCGGAAGTCAAAGAAATGCTGGTCAAGATAGAGCGTATCTTTCCGAGATATTCTCCTTCCGACAAAAAAGGAATCCTAGACGCATGGTACGAACTGTTCAAGGATGAAAAAGCTGAGCAGATGTTCAAAAATCTGAATGCCGTGCTGAAAGAAAAAAGTTATCCTCCTGTTCCGGCAGATATCATAAGCTATCAATGGCCTGTTGAATTAAAAATTGACAAATACGGAGGCATGCAATTGTGAGCAAGACAGAAATTCTGAAATCGCTGAAAATGTTTGTGCCGAGCGGTGATATCGTGGAAATACGGGCGGTCAATGGGAAAAAGACTTCCAGCGGTTATTTTCAGGATATTGAAAAAGCTGCTGATACAGCCTCTACTTTAACCGGAAATATATATTTTGTGTTCAATAAAATCAAAAGCGGTTGTTATTCCAGAGCACAGAGGGAAACAATGGTGCAGAATCCGAAAGAGACAACTACAGATAACGACATTGAAAAAAGAAAATGGATTCTGGTTGATGTCGATCCGAAAAGACCGTCCGGTGTTTCTTCCAGCGACGAAGAAAAAAAGGAGGCTATGAAGGTAATCGGAAGCTGTTATTCCTTTTTGAAGCGGGAAGGATTTACGGAACCGATTCTTTGCGACAGTGGAAACGGATATCATATGCTTTACCGTGTAGAACTGGAGAATACGAAAGAAAACGCCGAAGCGGTTAAGAATTTTTTAAAAGCGCTTGATATGTTTTGCTCTAGTGATAAGGCGGAGATAGATACTGCGGTATTCAATGCGTCAAGGATTACAAAGCTTTACGGAACAAAAGCAATGAAAGGCTCGAATACGCCGGACAGACCGCATAGGGAAAGCAAAATAATCAAGATACCTGATACGTTGAAAATTACACAGAGTGCCAAAATATATAAAATCTCAAATATGATTCCAAAGCCTGAACGGCTTCAATACCCAGCATATCAGGGGGATTTTAATTTAAGAGACTGGATAAGCAAATATAGTCTGCAGGTGAAACAAGAAAGCTGTTTTTCCGGAGGTACAAAATTTATTTTGGAGCAATGCCCGTTTGACGATTCGCACCGAGGAAAAGACGCATGTATCTTCCTGATGGATAATGGCTCCATCGGCTTTAAATGCTTTCATAACTCCTGCAGTGATTACACGTGGCGAGATGTAAGACTGCTTTATGAGCCGGATGCATATGACAGAAAAGAATACGCTCGAAATACGGCTACAGATGATTTCAAGCCGTTGATTGAGATTGAGCCCATAAAGGATAGGTTTCTGAAGCCGTCTCAGATAAGACAAAAGGATAGAGGTCAAATAGTAACTATACGAAGCGGAATATCTATGCTAGACCGAAAAATAATTGGGTTCAACAAAGGAGAACTTTCTATATGGAGCGGTTCTAATGGATCGGGCAAATCAAGCGTATTGAGCCAATTAGCCTTATATGCGGCACAACAGGGATTCAGAACAGCCATATTTTCAGGAGAGTTGCCTTCCTACAAGGTTTTATCATGGCTTCAATTACAAGCTGCTGGAAGAGCATACACGAGACCTACGGAGCACGAAAGCCTTTATCTGGTGGATGAACCTGTAAGGCGGGCTGTTACAAAGTGGCTGGAAGGAAAAGTTTTTATTTACAACAATGACTTTGGCGCAAACTTTGAAAGTGTAATGGCAGCTGTAAAGTCTTGCATTTCAGAAAACAAGATAGATGCAGTATTGATTGATAATCTCATGAGCTTATGCCTTTCCGGCGTTCCTGGAGATAAATACGAGAAACAAACGGCAATCGTCACGGAGCTTTCCAACTTTGCCAAGAATCAGAACGTGCATATTCATTTTGTATGCCATCCGAGAAAGTCTTTAGGGTTCTTGAGAAAAGATGATATCAGCGGCAGTGCTGATCTGACAAACGCAGCGGATAATGTATTTATCGTTCACCGTGTGGGGAATGACTTCCGAAAAAAGACTGCTGAAATGTTTGGCTGGAAACCTGATAATCAGATGTACGATTTTTCAAATGTGATAGAAGTTTGTAAGAACAGGGATTTAGGGGTGATTGATTTTTTCGCAGGGACATATTTTGAGGTTGAGAGTAAAAGTTTCTTGAATTATCCGGAAGAAATGAAACGTTACGATTGGAGCAAGGAGGACTTGCTATGAACAAGTATATGCTTTTTGAAGAGGAGAAGAGGCTTCTGAAAGAACGAAACTTGCCTCCAAAGGAATATGAGCAGGAACTAAAAAAACTAGCTGAAAGGCTAAAAATATGATGATAAACAGGGGGTATTATGGTAATTGACAGAAAAACAACAAAGCGAATCGAATATTACCTCAGAAACTATCAGGCAATCAAAATGGACTTGGAAAACATAAGGGAAGCTAGGGACGATGTGATATTATCATCTCCGCCTCCTTCAGATGGATTGCCTCATGGGACAAGCGTAGGAAATCCGACTGAATCAAAGGCTATGAACCTTGCAAAAATGGAGGAAAACAGGAAATGGATTGACATCATAGACGATACGCTTTTGAAGTTTAAAGGGACGGGAAAGGATAACTTAATGATTTTGAGATATTTTGAGGGAGCCAGCCCATCTAAGACAGCAAGAAAATTATACATAGATATCAGAACCGTTTTTAGGTGGCAACAGGATATTATTTATTATATTGCTTTGCTGTCGGTATCAAAAAAATTAATATCTGTTTGAAAGTGTGTCACTTTTTGAACGAAAATTCATGATATAATGTTAATGTCGAAGTAAAGGGATTACACATCAATCTCTGATTACTGTCACAACTTCGGCATGGTTTCCTCCTAGCCGTCCAGCCACTTCTGGGCGGCTTTGTTTTTGTGAAAATGTCATGGAAAGTCATGACAATATAATATTATAATTCAAGAGCAAAATAAACAAAAAATATATTGTATTTTATCAAAAATGTAGAATAATTAAGTAAAATGTTGAATATTACCACCTCTTGTAGTATTATGTAGGAAAATAATGTTATAAAGGAGTACTCATATGATGAATTCCTACATAGAAAAAATACTAAAGGATAATGGTGTGGAAATTGTTACAGAAGAAATTAATTATTGGTTTGTGAGAACCAATGCAGGCAGATACTTTCAAAGATTTTTTTATGAGAATTATATTGCAATTGGATGGGACGAAATTAGCGATATAGATTTCATAAAAAATAATAATCCTGATGAACTAAAAAAAGTAGTAGAAAATATATATCCTAAAGAAAGGGAAAAAAGGCCTGGATTAATCACAACATATTTAAAACAGTTTGTTGAAAAAATGAATATAAATGATATAATTCTTATTCCTAGTGAAAACTCGAACACTATACTTTTTGGAAAAATTACTAGCGATGTTTATCTATATGAGCCCACGGATATAGAAAGAGCGAGTTTTAAGGAGGATAATATTGAAATACTGCACAAAAGAAGAAATGTGGAATGGCTAACACTTCCTAAATCTAAGTGTAGTCTGGATCCGTATCTAATTGGTATAATTCATTCACATAATACAATTGTTAATGCAAAAGATTACAAAGAATTGATAAACAGAAATCTTTACAGAATGTATTATGAAGATGAACAATTGCATGTTACGTTTAATATAAAAAGAAAGGACCATATTCCGGCTTACGAGTTTAGCAAGCTCATAGGTTCAATTCATGATTATTTAAAATATGTATCTGAAAAGCTTGATGAAAATTTTGACTCATCCGCATTGAGTATAAAAGCGGCGGTTAATTCACCAGGGCCAGTTGAATTTATCACTTTTGGAATAGTTTCTATGATGTGTTTGACTGCAATAGCACTATTTGTCAACGGCGGAAAAACCAAGCTAAAATTGACATTTGGAGAAAAGATCAACTTTGAGTATGAACATGAGGCAACTGGGATTATAGATAATATTCGTGAGTATAAGAGTATGAATTCCAAAAATGATCTCAAAATAAAAGAATTCGAGCAAAAATTAATTGAATCAAAAAAGGCTCTTCAAATAGAAGGCAGTAATGATGGAAATCTGGATGAAAACTAATAGGAGGAGGTATTTTGAAAAATAGTCTTTATTATACTATCTATCAACTCTTTATATTTTGTTTTTTATATGTCTTGCAAAGAATAATTTTTATTCCGATAATAGATAATCATAAAATTTTGTTATTTCGAAGGATTTATTTGCATGAAATTATTTTATTGTTAACAACATATTTTATTTATTGCAAAATTTATACTAAGTTATTTGACATCTCTAACTGAGGTGTCTTTTTTATATGGTACACCGATAAAGCAATGATACAGCGGTGAGGGTGGGTTAGGGGATAAAAGAATAAGCAGGGATATTCCTGCTTATTCTGTGATATTTAGTTGATGTTTCAATCCTTCTTGAAGCGCTGCGGAAAAGTTAATTTTATTTTTTTCTGCCAGCTCATTTAACCAAGATGGGATAGTTACATTTTTACGTACAGTGCGCATTTCATTGACGCGGCGATAAAAATCAAAGTCAACATCGACGATAGATACAATCTCATCTGACTTATGCTTAGGTGTCATAGACTTTGGAATAGGGATTTCATTTCCCGTGTCCTGTCTGCAGATACCCCAAAGACCAATTGCATCACGTGCCATTTCAATTGCATCTGCAATGGTATCTCCTTCTGTGTTAATATCCAGATCAGGAACATAGACAACAAAGCCTTTATCTGCTGGCGATAAGATAATAGGATAAGCACTTTTCATGACGTGTTACCTCCTGTAAGATTTAATATATGGTTGGCAGCGGAGATTGTTTATTTCAATCCCCGCCTTTTAATGATTGCTTTAGCTAACTGCTCATTGATTTCTTTATGCCGTGGTATTGGTTCCATGTGCGTTCCGTCTGTATATATGTCGTGGTTTCCACCGGAGCGAAAGAAACGCCAACCGTTATTTTCGAGCAGTTTGATTAAATCACGCTGTTTCATTAATCTCACCTCTTGATATTATTATACACAAATAATGCGCATAAGTCAATAGGTTTTCCTAAAATAGTTTAAAAAGTTTCAAATATTTTCATGAGACATCTGTAATAATCAGGTGTCTTTTTTAGTTGGTGAAGAATATGAGGAAAAGATAAAAGCAATGGGGGCTGAGATTGCCAGCGCAAACTATCAACAGGAACCAATTGACTTAAAAGGAAGGCTGTACAGTTCTTTTAAGACATATGACAAGCTGCCAAAAGACGAAGAAGGGAATCTGTTGTTTTCCGGCATATTTGCGTACTGCGACACGGCGGACGAGGGAAGCGACTATTTATGCAACATCATATACGGCGCGTATCTCAACGAGGCTTATATTCTCGATGTGTATTACACCAAAGAGGGAATGGAGATAACCGAACCAGAAACAG
Source organism: Acetivibrio sp. MSJd-27 (assembly GCF_018918095.1). Classification (GTDB taxonomy): domain Bacteria; phylum Bacillota; class Clostridia; order UMGS1840; family HGM11507; genus HGM11507. The sequence continues at coordinate 6,125 of NZ_JAHLPV010000049.1, forward strand.
CAAAAAGATTGCATGAATACGGTGTCAATGTGTCAAGAATAGAGAGCAATAACGGCGGGAGAGGATTTGCAAGAAACATAAGAAGGATTCTTCATGAGACATATGATTCCAATAAAACAACGGTCAACTGGTTCCATCAGAGTAAAAATAAGATTGCGAGAATTCTTTCCAACTCAACGTGGGTAATGAATCACATTTATTATCCGGTTAATTGGCGAGAGAGATGGCCGGAGTATTATAAAGACATGACGAAATATCAAAAAGAGGGCAAAAACGCCCACGATGACGCGCCGGATGCAACAACCGGCGTAGCGGAGAATTTCAATGGAGGTGGTGTTTCCGTATGGTAAACAGCAATTATATAAACCGATTGATTATAGGACATGGAAGCTTTATTGAGGCGGCGAAAACAGCCGAACGGTACTATACAAATAAAAACGATATCAAAAATACAGGTGTTATATGCTATAAAAGACTTATTTATCTGTATAAGTCAAAACGAGAAAAAGAAAGGAGTTGTGCATAATGAAAAGCACAAAAATCACGCCTTTGTATGAGCGTCTTTCCCGTGATGATGAGCTGCAAGGCGAAAGCAACAGTATCACAAATCAAAAGAAACTGCTTGAAGATTATGCAAAGCGGAACGGCTACACCAATATAGTCCATTTTACCGACGACGGTGTGTCGGGACTTCGTTTTGACCGCCCCGGTTTTACTGCTATGATGAAAGAGGTCGAGAACGGCAATGTTGATACGATTATTCTCAAAGATTTAAGCCGTTTGGGGCGAGATTATCTTAAAGTCGGGCAGTATATGGAAGTCCTGCGTCAAAAAGGAGTACGGCTTATTGCCGTAAACGACGGGGTTGACAGCTTTAACGGCGATGATGATTTTACGCCGTTCCGCAACATTATGAACGAGTGGTACGCACGGGACACAAGCAAGAAAATTAAATCCGTATTCAAGGCAAAAGGCAATTCGGGCAAGCACGTTTCAAGTTGTCCGCCCTATGGCTATCTCAAAAGTGCGGAGGATAAAAACAAGTGGATAGTTGACGAGGAAGCCGCCGAAGTGGTACGGCGAATTTTCCGAATGACCGTTGAGGGCAAAGGTCCGTATCAGATTTCGCAAATTCTGCAAAAAGAAAAGGTCGATATGCCTGCGGTACATCTGCAAAAGCATAATGCAGGACTTCATCAGAAAGTCGTATTTGAAAATCCGTACCGTTGGGGTTCGTCAACCATTGCGGAGATTTTGAAAAAATATGAGTATTTGGGGCATACGGTTAATTTCAAAACAAGAAAGCACTTCAAGGATAAAAAGAGCCATTATGTTGACGAGAGCGAATGGGTAATCTTTGAAAACACGCAAGAGCCGATTATCGACCAACAGACATTTGACACCGTGCAGAAAATCAGAAAAAATGTGCGTCGATACCCTAACGGCTGGGGCGAGGTTGCACCGCTTACGGGACTTTTATTCTGCGCCGACTGCGGAGGTAAAATGTATGTTCACAGAACGAATAACGGCAAGCGTGAATCGCAATATACCTGTTCTCAATATTCAAAAGTGCCTGTCGGAAAGCTCTGCAAAACACAGCACAGAATTAAAGAGGCGGCCGTTTTGCAGCTTATATCCGAAATGCTGAAAGAAATATATAATTACGCAAACGAAGATAAAGAACGGTTTGCCGAGATTATACAAGAAGCACAGTCACAGCAAAATCAAGAGGATATTAAAAAGAGCCGCACAAGGCTGGCGGTAATCAAGCAAAGGCTTGCGGAGCTTGAAACGCTTGCTTGCAAAATTTATGAGGACAACGCCCTCGGCAAGCTGTCCGATGAAAGATACGAAACTCTTGACGGGCAATACGCCAAAGAGCAAAAGTCATTAAAGGCGGAAATGTGCGAGCTTGAAACAAGTATAGACGGATATGCAAAAAATGAAAAGTCGGCTGATAAATTTCTTGCATTGCTTGAAAAATATCAGAATTTTGATAACCTCACCATAGCTATGCTGAACGAATTTATTGAAAAAATCCTTGTTCACGAAAGAGCAAGAAAAGGCAGCTCGGACACCACGCAGGAGGTTGAAATATATTTTAACTTTATCGGTCGGTTTGTTCCGCCCGACTTTGCGCAGGAGCCTACGCCGGAGGAAATCGAAGAAATGCGTAAAAAAGAGGAATTAAGGGACAGACTTCACCGAAATTATTTGCGCCGAAAGGAAAACGGCAAGCAAAAAGAATATGAGGAACGCACAAAAACAAAGAAAAAAGCTGAAATTGACGAGAAGAAAAACGCTCTGCGTGCGGAGGATATTCAAAAAGGCGTATTTATCCGCATAGGCGATATGGCGAAAAAAGAGCCGACATTCAGAAAAGCGGCAATTTGACGGAGGTTTTGAAAATGAACAATAAAATCACATACACAAAGGTCGGAGATTATTATTTGCCCGACTTGACTGTTCCAACAGACAAAAAATACAACATCGGCAAATACGGCAGACTTCACGGAAGATTTATCAAGGAAAGCAGGTCTTGCTTTTATACCGCAAAAATGATTGACGGCACTTGGCTTGATTATCTTGCAGATGTTGACAAAGCGGCAAAATCGGAGGTTGAAAGACTTGTAAAGAACTTTGCGGACAATTTGAGCATATCCGAAGAATTAAAGGCAACAGACCAAATGCAATGGGTGGGCTTGATGAACTGCATAAAAGCACAGGCGGAAGAAATCGTGATGAAAAATATTGTTTACAGAGGTGTTGAAAAATGAAAAAAATTAAAACGATGCTATTAACAATAACGACTATAACAGTAATGACGCAAAGCTTATTTGCCGCCGACATTCCCGTTGAAAGCTATCCCGACAATGCCACAGATGAAAGCGTTGCAATAGCTCAAAATCTGATAGGCGGAATTTTAGACGAGGTGCAAAACGGACTTGGTTATCAGCCTGCTTGGTGCAAGGCAAATAACGCCGTATTCGCCGCCGTGCTTGCAAATGAAACAGGCGGTTACGGTTATGCGGATTTAGCAGCCATTGCCCGAAATGCTATACTGCAATGCAGAGATATGTATTTACGCCCCGAATATTACGCCGAAAAGGAAAATACAGTCAGAGCCTTAATATCCGACTTGATAAATGCGGTCGAAATCGGAGCAACGGACTACAAAACCGCCGAAAAACAAGCCTATACAAGAATATATCAAATGGCAGAGCCGACATTTAACCCCGAAACCGACTGCGTGGGGGACTTCTGTTATTGGGATATTCCGCCGATAGACAGCGCATTGCTCACGCAAGCAAGAAAATTACTTAAAAATGCAAGGTCAAGAACCGAGCAGATAACAGAAATACAATGAAATAATATAAACAAATGCAAAGCCGTTTCCGAATGTTCGGAGGCGGCTTTTGACTTGAAAAAATTAAGCAAAAAAAGGAGATTACAACACAATGAAATGCAGACTTACAAAATACGAGAAAGAAACTATAATCTTATTCAACGAAGCCGAGCCTACGGCAAATATTTATACCTACAACAAAGCATTGCAAAACAGGCTTGCAAAATTCAGCAGACAAAACCCGAAATGTGCAAGGGTTGTAACAGCCTACCCCTGCGGTGCGGTATCTTATGAGGTTGACAAAAAGCGGCTGTCTATACGCTTTACTTCCCCATACAGTGAGGAACGCAGAGCAAAGGCAAGAAATTACGCAATAGAGAACAACATAATTTCCAACATAGGCAGTAGACATAAAGAGAACATATAACGGTGGTTTTGGGTCAAAACATCAAGTCAAGACTTGGATGCGAGAGATTAAAAATCTTGTTTTGATATGAGTGATGTATTTATATATTCCGAACAGTTTTATGTGTTAAGACTTGGTTAAAGCTTATAAATTCATTAAAAGGTCTTGACAAACTGTGTCTAATATGGTAGACTATATATGTCGACAACAGTAGATTATATTGGAGGTATGCCTTATGAAACACATAAATATAGGTGAAGCGGAACTTGAAATTATGAAGGTTGTATGGAAAGCAGACGAGCCGATAGGCTCAACGGCAATCGGAAAAGCCGTTGAAGAAAAGGGCTGGAAACGCACAACGATTGCCACATTTCTTGCAAGGCTTGTTGAAAAAGGCGCATTGTCTGCCGAAAGACGGGGCAAGGCATGGTATTACACACCGATTTTAACGGCAAAGGAATATAAAAAATCACAGGTAAAAAATCTTATTAAAAATCTGTTTGACGGCTCAGCCGAAAATTTGGTTGCCGCACTTTTTGAGGAGGAGCAGTTTTCGGAAAAGGATATACGTGAACTGAAAGCGATTTTTGAGAAAAAGGAGGGATAAACTTGATTGGTGAATTATTTAAAGCTCTTTTAATCACATCGCTTGCCGGCTCTGTCCTTGCGGTTGTTATCAGTCTGCTTCGCCCGATAACGAAAAAGATTTTCGGGTATTCGTGGCATTATTACATATGGCTGTGCGTGCTTTTTGTAATGCTTATGCCGGTGCGGTTTAATGTTAATACAACGCCTGCGCCGAACATTGCAACACAAACGATACAGACACAACAAGAGGCTGTCAGTGAACAACCCGAAACAACCGAAAATGTTGTGCAAACAGCCCCGGCTCAAAAGCCGCAGCTTTTGCAGAAAGCAACAGTTATATGGGATAGGATAATTTATAACCGAATGAATATTTTAGCGTATGTATGGCTTATCGGCGCAATAGCTTTAATGCTCTTAAATGTTTTACGGTATATAAGGCTGAATATTGAAATACGCAAAAACAGCGAGGTTATATCCTGCCCCGAAACAGGAGAGTACACCGACAGAAAAATCAATGTTCGGGTATGGGAAAATATTGCGTCGCCGTTTATGACGGGCGTATTCAGACCAATGCTTATTTTACCGAAAACGGAGTTATCAGGCGAACAGTTAGACAACATACTGCGCCACGAAATGACGCATTTTAAGCGGCACGATATTTTATATAAATGGTTTGCCGAATTTGTAAAATGTATTCATTGGTTTAACCCTATCTCGTGGTATGTTTCAAAGCAAATTGCATCCGAGTGCGAAATATCCTGCGATATGGCAGTCACAAAAAATATGACGGGCAGCGAGGAAATGAGCTATGTGAGCACAATTCTTTCCCTGCTTCCGACCGGAAAATCCAAACAGCTTCCGCTTACCACACAAATGGCAAGCAGTAAAAAATTTTTGAAAAGGAGATTTATTATGATTAAGAATAAGAAAACAACAAGCAGATTTATGTCGGTATTGTCAGCGGTCATTGCGGTTATTATGCTTTCGACAACGGTATTTGCAAGCGGCGTATTATCCGATTTGACAACTGATGATTACACGATTGAAATTTTGAATAACGGCGAAAAAATTGAACTCACGAATAAGCCTTTTATCGAAAACGGAGAGGTATATGTTCCGCTTAGGGAACTGTTTGAAAAAATGGGTATTATGAGTAATCCTGAAAATTATATTAATTGGGATAATGGGAAAATAACCGTTTCAATCAACGAGCCGTCAAGAAGCGTAAACGGATATTCGGAATATACTTATCAAATTGAAATCGGTCAGGAAATACGAAAAATATTATCAAATCCGGAACCCATAAATTTTGATGTGCTAATTGTTCCGCCTGTTTTGAAGGACAGCATCACATATATTCAATTAGGTTCTGTATCGGGTGTTTTAAATGAAATTTACGGAACGCACTTATACAAATTAGAATATAACATTTTTGATAAAAACAGAAACGATATAACCTTTTCCGTAACTGATGCATTGGAAATAGAGAAAGATCTGAGAGAAATGTCGGATCCGATAAGAACAGTGGAGTTATTTTTTAAGGCCTTTTATAATCAGGATTTTGAGAAAATGAAAAGATACTGCACTCAAAGCTGTGTAGACAATTTCTTTGGCGATGATTATGTTTTCGGCATGAAAAAAGCAATGCCTTTAAGCATAGCCACAGTTGATAATTTAGCAGAAAAAGGCTTTACTGACGGCGAATGGATTGCACAGCCGAAAGTAAAAATGATACCTGCCGAAAATTCTGTTTTTGACCCGAATCAAACCGAAACATCGTTTTATCTGATATTAAAGCAGCAGAACGGCAGATATTTAATTGATGAGTTTGCAACAGGACTTTAATTAAAAATTATATTTTATAGTTAACCCCACAAGGACAACCGAAAAAAATCGGCTGTCCTTTTTTCATACCCAAAACACAGAAAGGAACGATATTTTATGAAAAAAATTGACGAACAAATTGCAAAAACACAGGCGCAAATCAATCAGCTCAACAACAAGAAAAAACGGCTCATATCGGAGCAAAAGCAAGCCGAACGAAAGAAACGGACAAAACGGTTAATCGAGCGAGGGGCAATTTTGGAAAGCATAATCGGTAACGCAGAGGACTTTTCAAACGAGCAGCTGCAAACGCTTTTAATTGAAATCTTTTCGAGCGAGAGCGTGAGGGCGAAAGTTAAGAATTTACGGGAGCATACGGCGGACGAGGGCAATCCCTTGTTTTAACAAGGGCGCACTTATACACCTTACAGGTGTGTGCGCTCTGCCGAGGGCAAATGAAAACAAATCGGCGTTTCGCATTTGTTTTCATTATGGGGCAACTCTCATTTCCCCATACCCCTTTGTGCTATACGCAAAATAAAATTTGCATATAGCGTCAAAACAGTTTTTGCGAAAACTGTTTTGTTGACTTGATATTTTATATCAAAACAAGTTTGACACAAAATATCAAGTGAAAAATTTGTTGTGCAAAAGGGAGAAATGTATATCAATCCATTGTTTTAATCGGCAATGTATGATATAATTATTGCAACAATAAATCGGAAGTTGACGGAGTAACAGAGTATGAAAATTCGAGAAGTAAATGATAATAAAAAACAATTTATTTCATTGCTACTGTTGGCAGATGAACAAGAGAATATGGTTGAGCGTTATCTTGAAAAAGGTACTATGTATGTGCTTGAGGATAATGAGGTAAAGGCAGAATGTGTAGTTACCGACGAAGGTAACGGAATTCTTGAAATCAAGAATATAGCTGTTGTGCCGAAATATCAAGGGAAAGGTTACGGCAAAATGTTGCTTGACTTCATTGCCTGTAAGTATGCGGGTAGCTATTCTGTTTTACAGGTTGGAACAGGTGATAGTCCGCTTACGATACCATTTTATGAAAAATGCGGTTTTGTCCGTTCTCACATAGTTCCGAGGTTTTTTACAGATAATTATGACCACCCTATATATGAAAGCGGCATACAGTTAGTAGATATGGTGTATTTGCAAAAGCATTTATAAATTCCCGGTTTATACGCAAGTTAAAACTTAATATTACATTTAAGAGCAATCATAAACGGTTGCTCTTTTTTTGTTGCCCGAAAGGAGGTTTTACTATCGCAATCTATCATTGCAGTATAAAAATCATCAGCAGAGGCAAAGGCAAATCAGCCGTTGCAGCCGCCGCATATCGCAGCGGCGAAAAGCTGATAAATAATTATGACGGTATCACGCACGATTACACAAGGAAAAGCGGAATTGCATATACCGAGATTATGCTTCCCTCTCACGCACCGCCCGACTTTCAAAATCGGTCTGTTTTGTGGAACTCGGTCGAGAAAATCGAGAAGTCAAAAAATTCACAGCTTGCAAGAGAAATTGAACTTGCCATACCGAAAGAATTAAATCGGGAACAGCAAATTTCGCTTGTGCGTGAGTATGTAAACGATAACTTTGTAGCTGTCGGAATGTGTGCCGATATTGCCGTTCACGATAAATCGGACGGCAACCCACACGCACATATTATGCTGACTATGCGACCATTGGAACAAGACGGGACTTGGGGTGCAAAATCAAGAAAAGAATACATCACCGTCAAAAACGGCGAGCGTATCAAGCTGAAAAACGGTAATTTCAAAACAAGAAAGGTTGATACGGTTGATTGGAACGAGCAAAGCAAGGCGGAATTATGGCGGTCAAGTTGGGCGGAGCTTGCAAACAAATATCTTGCCAAAAATGAAATCACCGAACGCATAGACCACCGTTCATTTGAACGGCAAGGTACGGAGCAAATTCCAACAATTCATTTGGGAGTTGCCGCTTCTCAAATGGAGCAAAAAGGCATTGAAACCGAGCGAGGAAACATCAACCGTGAAATCAAGGCACATAACAGAATACTTGCTGAGATTAAGGCGAAAATCGCAAGCCTAAAAAATTGGCTTGCAGATATTTTCAAACGCAGAGAGAAACAGCCGCCGGAGCAAAACCTCATTGAAATTTTGCAGGAGTTGTCAAAGCCGCAAAAGATAAATATGCAATATCGAATATACAACCCGAAAAAGCTGGCGGAGCAAATACAATATTTGCAGGACAATAAGATTTTCACAATTCCGCAGCTTGATGAAACGGTTAATTCTGTCTGTGATGAATATGACAATATCCGTATCACGCTTAAAGAGGTTGAGGGCAGATTAAAGAGCCTTGCCGAGCTTGTAAAACAAGCGGAAATTTACCGCAGGCACAGAGAGTTATACAAACAATATCATTCCCTGTCGGGCAACAAATCCGATATGTTCCGTATAAAGAATTATACCGAAATTGCCTTGTATGAAGCCGCTGAAAAATATCTCAAAGAGAATGTAAACGGCAACAAGCTTGAAGTCGGCAAATGGAAAACGGATATTGCAACGCTGACTGAGCAGAAAAACAAGTTGTATTCCGAAATGTATAAAAAGCGTGATGAACTGAAAATTGCCGAGAGCATTCAAAAGAGCGTCGATACCGCATTAAAGCGGCACACAAGAAAACGAAATATCGAGTATGAGAGATGAGCCTATTGAGGCTTATTTTTTTATACGCTGAAAGGAGGTGTTTTAGCTATGGCGATATTCAGAATTGAGAAAACGGCGGACTATACAACAATGTCAAACAGGCATTTTAAGGACAAACGGCTGTCCTTGAAATCAAAAGGCTTGTTATCGCAAATGCTGTCATTGCCGGAAAATTGGGACTACACGCTCAAAGGTCTTGCACATATCAACCGTGAAAGCATTGACGCTATCAGAACGGCAATATGGGAGCTTGAAAAAGCCGGTTATGTAAAGCGGCGGCAGATACGGCGGTCAAACGGCAAAATGGCTGAAATGGAATATGTTATTTTTGAAATTCCGCAAAACACCGATGAGCCGTAGTCGGAAGTACCGATGTTGGAAAAACCGATGTTGGATTTTCCGACATCGGTTTTTCCAACGCAATAAATAACTAATATATAAATAATATAATAAATAAAATATTTATCTGATTAAATACTTATCTTATCCTATCCTATCATTCTTTCCTTGCGAAAGTCTGAAACGGACAGGAAACGAAACGGAGGTTTTAGAATGACTGAAACAAAAACAGAAAACGCTGCTCCGGCAGTAAAAAAGAAAATCGGCAAGACAACCTACATAGTCAAGGTGCATTTCAGCAAGAGTGCCACCGAAACTATGAGCGAAAAAATTGAACGAATGATACGGCAGGAAATTCAGCAGAATTAACAAAATTATCGTTTTTGCAAAAAAAATGATTAAAAAGTCCTTGACAAATTGTTTCCGGAGCAGCCAATCTGTATATGGATGCGCAGATGGCAGAAGCCAATCCATTAAGGACGGCAGATAACCGAATTTCACACAACTGGCATTCGCTTCTTGTGAATCAAAAATGTTCATATCTGTTTACATATCCGCCGACATTTGATGTTGGGGACAAGTCGGCGAATAAAATCATAACCGATACTTTGGGAGATGATTTTCCGAAGGTGTCAAACAAGCTGGCTGTTGACGCCTCCAATGACACGGTTGGATGGCTGCATTACTGGAAAGGGGAAGATAACACTTTCCAATATGCGGCGGTAGATCCGAAACAGATTATTCCCGTTATGTCCGGTGACCTGAAAAATAAGATCATCGGAATACTGAGGGCATATGTAACTGTTAACGACAAAGGCGAAGAGGTCCAACGGTGTGAATATTGGGACGACAAGGAAGTGAAATTCTTTGAAAAAGCTTCAAGCGGCGCATATGTGAATTTCAATTTTCCATCGGTAGGAACAACAATGTCACATAATATGGGAGCGGTTCCGTTTATTCCATTCTTCAATAACACCTATAAAACCTCCGATTTATCCATGTACAAAGACCAGATAGACGCTTATGACCGCACAGTTTCAGGATTTGCAAATGATATTGATGACGTGCAAGAGGTTATTTTCGTCATTAAGAACTATGGAGGGGTAGACCGAGACGAGTTTTTGAGTGACCTGAAAGTCAAAAAAACAATCAAGGTAGAAGGCGAAGGCGGCGTTGAAACGATACGAGCAGAAATTCCTTATGAGGCAAGAGGAGCGTTTCTGGAACTGCTGAAAAAGCAAATATTCATCAGCGGAATGGGTGTTGACCCTGACCCGCAGAAATACGGCAATACGTCAGGTGAGGCGTTGAAATTCATGTATAGCCTTTTGGAGTTAAAAGCTGGAGCAATGGAAACCGAATTCCGTAGCGGATATGCAGAACTGGTAAAAGCGATTTGCAGATTTCGCGGTTTATCCGAACCGAAAAAGATTATCCAGACATGGACGCGCAATGCCATCAAAAATGATTTGGAAACCGCACAGATTGCACAGCAGAGTATTGATGTCGTTTCCAGACTTACGGTTGTTAAAAATCATCCGTGGGTTGAAGACGCTGACGAAGAAATGAAGCAAATGTTTTCTTTTTGTTCTGCAACTGCGAGTCTTTTACAAAGATTGTGTAAACCTCCAAACAGGTATATAATAAATACTGAGTTTGGAGGTTTTACTATGCCAAGAAGAAAAAGAACGCCGGAGGAAATCGCACGCAAAGCAAAAG
>NZ_JAHLPV010000050.1 GCF_018918095.1 Acetivibrio sp. MSJd-27
CGACCTGTTCTCGACGGAGGAAGTTGGCTATGAGAAAGCCACAGAGCTGTTTGTGTGCAAGAAGAAGTTCGACGTCAAAGGGATTATTGCGGTGAAATAGTCCGATAACTTGTGGGGGCAGGCGGCCAGGGGTCGCCTGTCCAAGAAAAAGAGAAAAGGAAAGCCTAAAATGGAAAAATGGAGGGAATCAGATGAGACGGTTATCAGAAAAAGCCACCGCCGTTTTGCTGTCGGTGCTGCTTATACTGCCGAGTATGGCCGGTCTGACAGCTTTCGCTGCTCCGGAAGAGCCGATCTATAAAATGGATTTTGAGGATAACACGGCGAATGCGGAGCATCCGGATTTTACCTATGTAGCTCCTGGAAAAGCGGCTTATGAATCCAAGGATTGCTTTGGAAAAGTTGTCATAAACCCTAAGAAGGATACGGTAAATTCTTCTGAACAAGTATATCAGAACAAAATTGATTCGACCGGTATTGGCAACAGTTCCAGCACAAGGGCGAATGTGGATACTTATACCTTGTTTTCCGAAGACAAAACCGGAAAAATTTCAATTGAGATGAAATTTTTAACGGATGAGTTGAAAAATGAAAAGATGATTCGGGTTATTCAGGATGCTGAGGCACCAACCGGAGCAAAATATCTTATCGCGTTTGGAATCGCCGGGAATAGCTCAACTCCTGCAAGATTCCGTTATGTTGTCCCAGGCGGTGTAAGCGGCTATATCGACACACCGGGTGTAGAGGAGAACAAATGGTATGCTTTTAAGATGGTCATTGATACGGATGCGGGTACGGCGCAGTGGTATATTGATAACACATTGGTGACGCCAGAACCCATCAATCTGGCTGGCACAACAGCAGTTGGCAGTATGAAAGTGCGGGGATTCGATCTCTATAACCGCACAGCACAGACCGGAACGGCGAATTCTATCTATATCGATGATGTTCTGGTCGATTATTACAAAGAAAACCATGCACCTGTTGTAGAAAATGAGATTTCTGCAAAGCAGGTGACAAAAGGGCAGCAACTTTCGATTGATTTATCAGGAGTATTTTCCGATCCGGACGGCGACAGTTTGATTTATTCCTGTGAATTGGGAGAGGTGAACGAAGGAGTTTACACCTTTACGCCGGAGCTGTTAAAAACCTATCGCGAAAAGATTACAGTGAGTGATGGAAACGGCGGGACGGTATCAACTGAATTTGATATTGATTCCCTGATCTATGCAGAAGACTTTGAGAGCTATGAAGAAGGGATGCTGCCGGACGGCTACACGACGAACATCAAGGGTAGTGTGACGGATTATAAGCCGTATGTCGGAGCCATTGAAAAAGATGGAAATGCAGCAAACAAGGCGCTTTCCAACAGCATGATTAAGAATGCAACAGGAGGCTCAACCATCTATCTGAGCAACGGATTGAACAATGAGACTTATAACGGTCTGCTGAATTTTCATGCAAAAATATATACCAATTCGGAAGTGGAACGCGGTTTGTTTCTCAACAACAAGAGCGTTACCAGTCCGGTTGCGGCGGATCGGCTGCTGGCGATTCATTTTGTCCGCGTGGACGCGTCCAAAAGCAAGGTGAATGTGCGGGTGCCCAACAGTCCATCAAACATCAATATAGATATGCCGAATGTGTTTGTGGAAACAGATACCTGGACGGACATTGACATTACCATCAACACGGATGAAGCGACGGCCTCCATCAAGGTGGGTGACAATGAACCGGTGTCTTACGACATCACGCAGAAATCCGGTTCTCCTTTGGCTGTAGGCGGTTTCAGTACTTACAACTATACAAAGACAGACGGCAAAAATACTTATATCTACCTGGATGATATTGCGTTCAAAAAAATAAACAGAGCGCCGGAAGTGGCATCCTATATTTCTGGGCAGAAGGTTGTGGCAGGCTCTGAACTGGTGGTCGATTTGTCCAATGTGTTCACTGACGCGGATGGAGATAGCCTGACGCTGACGGCAGAGCACGGCGCGGTAAACGGAACGGTTTATACCATAACGCCTTCTTCGGAGGGAACCATCACGGAAACCATTACTGCAGATGATGGACTCGGCGGTACGGTGACAACAACCTTTGAGATCACGGTGGAAGCTTCCGGAAGCGATATTATCTATCGAACTGACTTTGAGGACGATGCGGTTGGTTCTATTCCTGACGGGTACAATGTGATTGTGAACAAAGACGATGTAGCTGACGAAAACTTCTTTGGTATTGCGGCGGATACCGGCAAAGACAAAGCTTTAAAAAATAATATGAGAGCGAAGGTTGCCGGCACAATCGGAACCATCACCTATGGATTCCAGGATAAAGACGGCAATCCGGCCAAATACACAGGCCTTCTCTCCTTTGAAGCACAGATTTACCATAAAGTAGACGTTTATGAGCAGATCGTTTATCTTTCCAATGGACCGGTTGAATCTGCGGATACCAGGCTGATGTCCATTGTTCTGAACAATACGGATTTGGTTAAGAACAATGTGAAGATCAATATCTACAATCACAAAGAGGGATCAAAAGATTATATTTTAGAAGGGATCTCGGTTCCAACCGATGTCTGGACGTCTCTCAGGGTCGTATTGGATACCGATGCGAAACTGGCTTATGTCACCATTGGGGACAATGCTCCCGTTGAGATTTCCATGGATTTGAAGGATGACGTGGAGCTGGCTTTAGGTGGTTTCACAACTTACAACAGATACCGGAAAACAGCAAGCTATGCCTCTTATCTTTACTTGGATGATATTCTAGTGAGAAGAGTGGTTGGAAATGCCGATCCGGCTGTTTCAGGCTCTGTTGAACCCCAGTCCGTCAAGGTGAACACACCGCTCACTTTGGATATATCCCGTTTGTTTAGTGACGCTGACGGCGACCTTTTGGGGATCACTGCCGACAAGGGGACTATTTCCAGCGGTATATTAACCTATACACCGCAAGGTACCGGACAGGATGACATTACACTGACTGCTATCGACGGAAAAGGCGGCAGAGTACAGTATGTAATCAGCTTGACCGTGACGGGAAACGCACCGCCGAAGATTGAGATTCCGGTAAGCGACCAGTATATTGTTCTGGGAGAGGAGGTTTCTCTGCAGCTGAACGACACCTTCTCGGATGACGGGCAGGCGCCGGTTATTATCACGGCAGATAAGGGAACCATCACCGGCACGAAATTTTCTTATACACCCCAAGCGGTAGGAGAGGAAACCGTAACGCTTACAGCTACTGACGATGAGGGGGCTGTGACAGCCTTAAAATTCCGGATTGTTGTCAACGATCCCAGCGGAAAGGATTCTGTTCTATTTAAGGAAGACTTTGAAACGACCAAGCTGGGGGAACTTCCCACCGGATGGAGATTAGACCTGGCAGCTGGTCTGGATCAGGCAAACGGGTTTTATGGGGTAAATGCAGAACCCTCCAATCCGGATAACCAGCTGTTCTACATTGACAACCGATCTACTGGCAGAGGTTCCAACAGTGCGATTGCACCTTTGCAGAATAACCATACCGGGGATTTCAACGCCTCCTTCGACATGACGGTGACAGGAAATCCTTCTGATAAACCAGGAGACAGACCTACCAGATACATTGCTTTCTGCAATTCTTCCGGTGTTGCTGTGTTCGCTTTCGGTTATGAGGCAGGCGGATTCCGTATCAAAGGAAATTCTGACAGTGTATATACTGCATACGATGAGCCTGCCGCCGTGCTCGGACAGACCTATCATATCAAATTGGACTACCATCATGCGGCACAGAGAGTGGATTTGTATATCAATGGCAGCTATGCAGGAAACTTTGATGTAACTCGTTCCACTGCGGCAAAAAATTTCAGCATGATTAAAATGACATCCTATTACCGTGCGGCTTATGGAAAGCCGAATAATCTGTTCTTGGTGGATAACCTGCTGATGAAAGCAGACAAGGATATCTCCGAGGAGGATCGTCTGACTGTGCAGAAGGATTATGAAGATTTCCGCTGGGAGTATATCACCCGGGAATCTGCAGACAGTGTAACGAAGCCCCTGAATCTTCGCACCGAGGGACGTTACGGCTCTTCCGTCAGCTGGGAGTGCTCCAACCCGAAGGTTGTGTTCTCCAATGGCTTTGTGGCGCGGCCTGAGGACGGCGACAAGCTGGTAAGTTTGAGGGCAACCTTCACCAAAGGGAATGCCAGCATGAGCAAAAGTTTTGATATGACGGTGAAACAAGCGCTCGCCTCCCAATATAAAAAACAGCTATTCCAAATGGATTTTGAGGATCAGACGGCAGGAAACATGCCTGACGGCTGGGTGGCGCCCTCTGACTATCCGCTGCACGATGATACCAAGATAACGGTGGAAACAGATCCGCTGAATGCCTCCAATAAGGTATTAAAGCAGACGAACCACCATTTTACTCCCCAGGAATATAGCGGGTTTACCGGTCGTTATGCCCTTCCGGAGAGTTATAACGGACATATTGTGCTGAATATGGACTATATGGTCAAACAGCTTGACACCCAAGTGATGCTTCGCATTTACAATGACAAGACCGAGCTTCTGTATTCTGTAGGCAACCAGGGAGCCTTCCAGTATGCGGCGCAGGAGGGTACGGTAGCTGTCAGTGATATCAGCATTCAGGCGAACAAGTGGTATAAATTCCGCATTGAGATGTTTACGGATACAGGCTATGTGCTCTGGTATATTAACGATCAGCTGGCCGCCTGCTTCCGCTGCAGTGCCAATCTGGCGGATAATTATTCTCTGAAATGGATTTATCTTTACAACTGGGTGAAGGATGGCTCCAAAGACGGTGTGGCATATCTGGACAATATCACAGTGGAGCAAAATATGACTACCCAGATGGCAAATGCATTGGATTTGATCTCTTTCGATGAATATAAAGACGGAGTGACAGAAAACTTCACGCTTCCCACCGATTTAGCAGAAGGGGTACAAATTACCTGGAAATCCGCTGACAGCGGACTAATCGAGATAAACGGCAGCGAGGCGACGGTAAAGCGTCCCGCAGCAGGGGAAACGGATAAGACGGTCGTACTGACTGCTGTCGCACAGATAGACGGCAAGACGCTGACGAAGGATTTCACACTGCTTGTCAAGAAGAAATCTACAGCGGAAGAAGCTGTAGACGGTACGGTGGAGCGTCTGACATTTGCCTCTCTCTCTAACGAGCCGATCGACGCAGTTACAAAAAATATATCGCTGCCTTCTAATGGATATGAAGGTACGGCGATTCGCTGGGAAAGCTCCGATAGTTCTGTGCTTCGGGTTGATGGAGAACAGGGAACCGTAACGCTGAAGGACAGTGACAAACCTGTGAAGCTGACGGCAGTGATATCTCAGGACGGTATCGAAAAAACCAAGGAATTCGACATAACGGTTAAGAAATACTTTGGCATCAACCTGGCATATGGTGCGGCTGTTTCAAAGGCCTCCTCGGACAGTCAGGCATCTCCGGCTAACAATCTGAATGACGGGAATTTTGGTACAGTGTGGAGTACTTTGAACAATGATGCTTCTCCCTTTGTCACTTTGGATCTGGGCGTCAAACAGCGTATTGACAGCGGACTTCTCAGTGCCTGCGGAAATGTGAAAGACTTTAAGCTTTCGGTCTCCAATGACGGGTTGAACTACAAGCAAGTTCTCACACAGAATGTGTCCGGCAATGCGGCGGACAAAACTGAGATTCAGGAATTTTCTTTCGTGGCTGTGGAAGCGAGATATGTAAAGGTTGAATTCTCTTCTGCGAACGGTCAGCAGATATCTTTGAGAGAACTGCAGCTGTTCAACTCTGCTATCACCGATGACGAAGCGATCCGGCTGGCCAAAGAGCTTCTGAAGATATCCGGCAGTGACCGGATTCAGGCAGATATCGATCTTCCTGCGGAAGCAACTCACGGCACGACGGTCACCTGGATGTCCTCCAATCAGGAGATCATCACCAATGATGGGAAGGTCACCCGGCCGCAGCAGAATACCGATGTGATTCTGACTGCGACGATCTCCAGAAACGGAAAATCCGTGACAAAAGATATTCCAGTGACTGTTCTGCAGGCAGGCGTCATTATGGGAAAAGATCCGAACAAAATGGAAAAGTATTATGGCAATCCCACCAGCATGACCGACGAGATGTTCTTCGGAAAGTGGGAAGAAGAATACCAGGACTGGGATTTTGATTACCTGCCGAAGCTGAATTATGACTACTGCCCGGAACTGCAAATCGTCGGCGAGTATGCTAAGAAGGGCGATTATGAATCCGCCAAGAGTGAACTGGTCGCCTACTATAAAAATAAAGATCTCAATTATCATATCACCCATTCTTCCAAGGAGTACGATAAAGCGGAACTCTATGCAAACAACATCATGTACAGTTCCAACAACAGTCTGATCGGCACTTTTACCGTGCCGGCGGAATACAGTGAGATCAGCGTGGATGTCTCCTCCTATGTGAAGAAAAGTGGGAGTAAAACCATCTATTTTGTACAGAAATATAAACATGAGCCGCAGGCTGAGTTCTATACCAAGGAAGCGGAGAACGGTGCTCATATACCGGAGCTTGTCATTGTCGCAAACGGGAAGGAAATGCGCTTCAAAGCGGCAAAAGACACCTATGTATCCCCTGATACGAATCAGGAGAAGAATTTCGGCACGGAAAACAGAATGTATGCCAAGGAGACCAGAGCGGAGGATCCGTCCACGGTTGCCGGCGGGTTCGGGGAACTTTGGACAAAAGATACCAAACGACCCTATATGCAGTTTAACATCACCGGCATCGACAAGGATACCAAAATTGATTCCGCTGTTTTGAAGGTTTACGGAAAAGCGGACGGCGGCACCAGCGAAATGATCGTCTGGGGCGAGGGCAACAACAGTTGGAAGGAAACCGAATTCAACTGGAGAGACGCGATGGTTAGTGTCTTCTCCTGGAACGGTTCCGAAAAAGTAGACTGGATCATGCCGAAAAACCCGAACGAGGGTGCGGATAACGCAACCTATATGAACATTGCCCGTTCTATCTGGATGGGCACTCTGACCGGATGTTACAATACGACCGGCGATGAGTATTTTGCGTATCATGCCATCCGGCAGTGTATGGATTTGTTTGAGGGAACAAAGGACTCTGTAGGTGCTTTTAATCTGCAGGACGCCGGCATCCGTGCCGGAACAGAAGTTGCGGCGTTCAACTCTCTGCGCAAATCCGAATACATGACAGACGACGCATGTATGGCGTTTATCAAGAACATGTGGCAGCTGAATAAAACGCTGACACTGGATGGTTATTTTGCCCCGGCGCATAACCACGGCGTTTACTCCAACCGCGGACAGACAAGAATCACATTATACTTTCCGGAGTTCGCAGATTATGAAAAATATAAGAAACTGTTTATCAGCAGATGGGATACTCTTTCCGGTAACCTGGTACTGCCGGACGGAAGTTACATCGAGGCCTCCTTCAACTACACCAATGAGGTTATCAACAACTTCTTGACCATCATCGACGAGGCAAAAACCTTTCAGTTCCCGTTAAACGCGGCGTTCAACAGTCAGCTTATAGCGGTAACACGGTATCTTGCGGACTGTCTGCAGCCGGATTTGACGGCGCCTGCATACGGGGACAGCGACATGACAAGCTATACATCCGTCATGAAAAAAGTTGTAGACTATTTTGATTTGGAGGATGTGAGGTATATTCTGAGCAATGGTGCGGAAGGAGAAGCGCCCGACCATACCTCCGTATATTACGGGCAAGGGTACAATAAATATTTGAACCTGCGCGATGACTGGAGCAGGCAGGGGATGATGCTGGCAACCAATTACGGGTGCGGAGACGCAAAAAGTCATACCCATCCCGACAACATGGCGATTACCATGTTTGCCTACGGAAGGGCACTTCTTGTAGATCCCGGAAGATACAATTACAGTGCCGGAACCATTGCCGACTGGCTTAGAAGAACCACTGAGGCTCACAATGTAGTGAACATTAACGATACACCCCAGAGCAACAAACATGACACGCTGGATCAGTTCTATACCAACGATAAATTTGACTATGCAAGCGGAACATCCAGAGCAACGGCGGCAAAGAACGGAAAATCCTTTGACTATAAGCGGACGATTTTATTCCCCAAATCAAAGTTCTTTCTTGTCAGTGATAAGATCGTTCCGCCTAACGAGGGTCAAAATAATTACGATCAGAACTGGCATTTTTTGCCAAAATCAAAGTGGAGTTACAACAAGGATTCCGCCATGCTGGAGACTCATTTTGAAAGCGGTGCGAATCTGATCATCTCACAGGTTGACAAGAGCGGCTTTGAGATGGTTCAGCAAAGCGGCTATTATTCCGGGAAACAGGGGACGGCAGAAATTGTTTCATTTCCTAGCTTCCGCCAGCGAAAAAAAGGAACGGTGACCTATGACACCGTGCTTTATCCGAAGCCGGCTGGGGATACGTCCAAGGTGGAAACAGCACGGATTCCTCTGGATGTGCAGCCGGATACGGCGACAGCCTTCTCGGTTGACATTGTTGACGGGAAAGCGGTGCAGAAAAATGTTTTCTATCAGACCTATGAAGCGGCTTATACAGAACGGGAAATCGGAGCATACCGATTCAACGGGCAGGCAATGCTGATTGAGAAAAAGCAGAATGGAAAGCTGGACGCTGTCTCTGTTGTGAACGGCAGCAAGCTGACTGTCACAGAGGATGGAAAAGAAACGATTTTGATGCAGTATATACCGAAGAGTGATACGAAGCTGACCGACTTATGTATTACCTATAATTTTGATTGTATCGAGCTGGAATCCTCTGTTCTGAATCTGAACAACATCAGCGGATTGACGCTTTATGGAACGGACGAGATAAAGAAGATCACCGTCAATGGCGAAGAGGTAGATTTTACCCGAAACGGAACGCAGCTCTCCATTGATCTGGAAAAAGAGAGCGGCGAGGGTAAAATTCCGGTGACAAGCTATACGGAAGGGAAAACGACCTATTATACAGGTACAGCAGATGCGGCATATACAAGCCAGACTTCTTATACTTATGGAAAGAGTTATCAGGTATCCTCCACGATCGGTGCGGGAAGCAAGCTGACAAGACCGGCTTTCTGGGATGGAACGCTGCCGAAAATAAATGTCGCGGGGAAATCTCCCAGAACGGTAAACGGACAGGTAAAAGCATATCTGTCTTTGGATAAGGCGGATGTGGAATCAACGATACCTTATGAAATGCGGATTGAAATGCCCTCCGACCTGCAGTATGATTGTTATCAGAACGGCAAAAAAGTGACCAGCCTTCAGACACTCAAAGAAGAGGGAATCGAGGCAGCAAACGGGGCGCTTTCCGAAAACACAGTTGGTGTTTATCAGGGAAGCGGATATATTGTCCTGTACAGCAGAATTCCGATTGATGTGACATTGTATACAAAGAATCTGACACCTCCTAATAACAACGGCGGTGGTGGAGGCGGACCAGTAACGCCTACTACACCGCCCACCACGGAACCCACGACTCCGCCTACTACAGAGCCGACCAATCCGCCTACTACGGAACCGTCCAATGGGTTTGAGGACACCAAGGGACATTGGGCGGAAGAGGCTATCGATGAAATGCATAAGATTGGCGTTGTCAACGGGATTAGTGAGACAGAATTCTCGCCTGATACGGATGTGACACGGGCAGAATTTGCGGCGATGATTGCAAGACTTCTGGGACTGCAGAATGCGGACAGTAACTTTACGGATGTGTCGTCAGACGCTTGGTACTATGGCTCTGTGGGAGCGGTAGCGCAGGCGAATATCATGATAGGCGCGGACGGAATGTTCCGGCCGGATGACAAAATCACCCGGGAGGAAATGACAAAAGTGCTGGTGGAAGCTTACGCGCAGAAGAAGGGTGCGGTAAGCGCAACGGAGAAAGAATTGGAGAAATTCACTGACAGGAACAGTGTTTCCGATTGGGCAACACTTTATATGTCAGGCGCTGTGAAGCTGGGATTGATCAGCGGCATGACCGAAACGACCATCGCACCACAGGAAAATGCCACCAGGGCACAGGCAGCGATGATGTTCAAACGGCTGTATGATCGGATTCGCTTTTAGTTCTCTTATACCTCTTATATAAAATTTGGAAAACCGTACAGTTCTACTGTGCGGTTTTCCTAAGATCAAAGGAGACGACCGATGAAATTACCGGTAGAAGAAAAAAAGACAACAGAAAAAGATATTTTTGAAGCACTGGAGTATGAAAAATATCCGGAACTGAGCGAAGTGAAAATCGCATGGAACAACGGCGATACAGCGTTTGCCAAGAAAGCCTTGATTCGCTATTTTGAAAAGAGACGGAATGTGAAAGGTTTTTTTGATTACCGGAAGATTCCGTTTGAAAAGGTTGATCTCTCGTCAAATCCTCAGAAATGGCAGTCTTTTGTAGGATTAAATATTGATTTGGAGGACTACATTGAAAAAGCTGCGGAGAAGATGATGGAGAATATCTATCTGCTGCCGGGCGGTGTGGAGATCGATATGGGCAACCGGTTTGAGCTTCTGCCCCATGCCAGTCAGAAGGATGCACAGAAGGTACAGCAGGGTATTCACATTGTGATGAAACGCGGAAAGATGTTTGAGCTTCTGGCTGTCCTGTTTCAGCGGGATGGAAATCCGGTGTGGGTGGAAAAATTCAGCGGGCTTTTAAGGGCATTTTTTGAGCAGTATAACCTAACAATTGAGGAGTTTTCTGAGAAGTCTGCTTGGTTTCAGTATTCGGAAAACCGGGAGTCCATGGATGTGGGATGGCTTCTTCTGACCTTTATCAATCTGCTCAACACCAGGATTTTTTATGAGATTGATACCGAGCTGGCCTTTGAGATGATAAAGCGGATTTGGTTTTTTGGTATGCAGTTTCACCGCTATGATACCGATGCGTTTTATCCCCATAACCACCATTTTTTTGAGCGGGGTATCACCCCCTATATCACGGCAAAGCTGGTGCCGGAATTTAAGGAGCTCAGAAGCATGGAGCAGCGGGGAAAAAAAGTGATTCTCGAACATATTGAAAAAGATTTCACCGAAAGCGGCGCTTATTCGGAGCATTCAATCGGTTACTTTTTCGGCGCCACCGTCAGCGAAATGCTGTACCGTGTTCTGTATGTGGCAAAGGCGGAAAAAGATGATTTTTTCGATGACAAGGCAAAAAGGAAGATAAAACGTATTTTTGAAGCGGCCTGCTATCTGGCTTCCCCGGAAGAATGCTATCCCGTTATCGGTGATAAGGGGGATATTATCATCGATGAAATGCTTCGGATGGGCGCGGAGCTGAGTGATCACCGGATGGCGAAGGAGGTTCTGGCGGCGCGGCAGGGGAAAGTAACGAAGATTCCACTGGATTTCTGCAGTCCGGAGGCAGGTTTCATTACATCGCGCAGCAGCTATCAAAGGGACAGCAGCTATTTTCTGATGTGCGCCAAGCAAGGCTGTGAAATGTCCAGCCACGATCATTTGGATATGCTTTCGTTAAATTTGGCGGTGCGGGGCAGCATGATTTTTGAAGAATCCGCGGCAGGCGATATCTACGGGAGATTTATCATGAACAAGCCGCATCGAGGATTCCTTTACAATATGAGTTCGCACAATACGGTGCTGGCACATGGAGAGCCAATCACGGCGGACCGTTATTTCTCCAGCTGCTGGGGTGTCGCAAAACCGGACACCATTCTGGATGTATGGAACCCGGAGGAAAAGAGGGTTACCCTGCGGGCGCACCATAACGGATATGGCTTTTGTACGGTATACAGGGAATTGACGTTCTGGCGGGAGAAAGGCTTTTTCATAAAGGACAGCGTTGTGCTTGGGGGAAGGGATCCTCGTCCGCATGTGCAGAGATGGTTTCTGGCGAAAGGCACGGCGTATCAGAAGCTGGGGGAGAACTGTTATCTGTTTATGAGAGGAAATGCAAAGCTGCTGTGTACCTGGCAGGGGGAACGATTGGCATTTGATTTTTCAAAACCGGAAATATTGTGCCCGGAAATCTATGCATCTGAGGATGAGACTCCGTGGATGCTGGATGTCATATTCCATATGCCGGATGATGCCGCGCCGGAGAACAAAACGGCGGCTGTAAGTGTCCGTATGGAGGATGTGTCCGATTTTACACAGGAAGAGATAGAGCGGCTGAACAACAAAAAATAAAATTCAGTATAAAAACCGTCTTGGAAAGTTCGAATTTTCAGGACGGTTTTTCTATCTTCTTTTCTACGTTTTCTTTTTCCTTACGATTGCGGTTAGACGGCATTCTCGGTCAGCGTGAAAGTGGTACGGTATGCTCTTCTTTCATGAAATCTTTTTCGGTATACTGTTTTGCGGTTTCCAAAAATATCTGAAAGGCTTTTGTCTGATATTTATCCTTATGATATACAATATGATTTATTGTGTTCAGCTGAATCCCCTCGATCCTTTTCGCACAGAGAAGACCCTTTTTGATTTCTTCCTTCACAAGAATTTCGGGGAGAACGGTTATCCCTAAATTTTGTATCACTGCCTGTATCAAAGCCTGTGAGTTTACACTGACCCAATCCGGTTCCAGAGAGACGTTTTTTACAAGCAAGGCGCTGTCAAAAGCTGAGCGTATTGCGCTTCCTTTTTCCCGCATAAGGAGCGGCCAGTCCTCAAGGGTCTGAAGAGAAATGTTTTTCATCCGGGCAAAGGGGTGAGCGGAAGAACAGATTACATACAATTCGTGGGAGGAAAAGGGAATTTTGATGAGCTGAGGATGATAGATGACACCTTCTATCAGAGCGATATCAATCTCATTCCGCATCAGCTTCTGTTCAATTTCTGCGGCATTTTCAATGATGACTTTAAGAGAAACTGGAAGATTACATTGAGTGAATTGTTTTATGATTTTGGGCAAAATAAAGTTAGCGATCGTGATGCTGGATCCAATTCGCAGTGCGGAACAGGCACCAATGTCTTTTGTACTCTGTTTTAAATCCTCGTAAGATTCCAGCAATTTATTTGTTTTGCTGAGAAAGAGACTTCCTGCATCGTTCAGGTATATTTTGCGGGAGATGCGGTCAAACAGCGGATAGCCAAGCTCCGTTTCTAGAGTGCCGATTACGTGGGAAACAGCAGGCTGTGTCATGTAGAGTTCTTCGGATGCTTTCGTCATATTCCCTGTTGCGCAAACTTTTTGAAATACGCTTAATTGTTTTAGATTCATTTTAATACCTCCTATCAGCGGAAAAACAGATGAAATGATTGCTTTTCATCGTTATTCATAAAATAAATATATGATAATAATTAAATTATACTATTTTACTTATGCTAATGCAACCGGTATACTGAATAGAAAAGGAGGAATGAAATGAAAAAGAAAGAAAACATACGTTTTTGCCTGTGGCTGTTCTGGAAACAGTTTTCCTTCAGTGCATTCACATTCGGAGGCGGTTACGTTATTTTGCCGATGATGCGAAAATATTATCTGGAAAAGAAAAAACTGTTCACTGAGGAGGAGCTGAACAATATGGCGGCAATTGCGCAATCTTCTCCGGGGGCTATCGCGGTTAATTTGTCCGTATTGGTGGGATATCGTCTGAAAGGAATTTTCGGTGCAGTCTTAACCTGCGTGGCATCTGTTCTGCCGCCGCTTATTCTGCTGTCGGTGATTTCTTCCTGCTATGCGGCGTTTCGCAGCAATCATATCATTTCCGCTGTGTTAAAGGGAATGGAAGCGGGGGTGGCAGCGCTGATTGTAGACTGCGTGATAGACATGGCGGCCGCCATTTTCAAACAGGAACACAAATTGCTCAAATGGATGGTACCCGCCGCTTTCGCGGCAAGCTTTCTTCTGAAGATAAATGTGATTCTGATACTGATTTTCTGCGCCCTGGCATGCCTTGCAGAGGGATTTTGGAAACGGAAAAAAGGGGGAAGGGAATGATACACCAATTAATCTCTTTATTGGTGAGTTTTTTACAGATTGGATTGTTCAGTATTGGCGGAGGATACGCGACTATCCCGCTGATACAGGAACAGGTTGTCGATCTTCACGGCTGGCTGAGCTATCAGGAATTTACCGATATCATCACGATCTCTCAGATGACGCCGGGTCCTTTAGCGGTCAACACCTCCACGTTTGTAGGAATCCGGATTGCAGGAATTGCTGGCGCTGTCATCGCAACCTTTGGGTGTGTGATATCCGGCTTTTTGATCTCTGTCTGCCTGTTTCGCTTTTTTCAAAAACATCGGCAGGCACAGGGAGCTATGGACGTTTTAAAGGGACTGCGGGCCGCGTCCGTAGGGCTGATCGCCTCTGCGGCGGGGACGATTCTTTCCATAGCTTTTGAGGCAGAACCAGGATCCGGCCAATCTTTTAACCTGATTGCAGCGGGAATTTTTGCGTTTTCTCTGTTCATACTCCGAAAATGGAAATGTAATCCAATTTTATTGATGGCGCTGGCAGGTGTAGCGGGTTTCGTACTTTATTAGGGAATGCAGAAATGTTTTTTATGAAATCAGAATTTGAAAAAGTATGACGGAGAGAATGGGAATGAGAGAGGGAAATCTACTTTTTCAAGAAGAAGGCTGGTATTCAAAAAACGTTTACAGTTCCATCATAATGCGTACATAGAAGGATGCTATAATAACCTCATAAATATCTAAGCCATGAGAAATAACAAGAGGACTTCTGCTTCCTGCAGGGACGGTTTTTA
Source organism: Acetivibrio sp. MSJd-27 (assembly GCF_018918095.1). GTDB lineage: Bacteria > Bacillota > Clostridia > UMGS1840 > HGM11507 > HGM11507. The sequence goes on from NZ_JAHLPV010000050.1 coordinate 14,729, forward strand.
TGTCAGTGCTTTGATGATAATTGGAAGCAAATGAAAACAGATTGAAAAAATAGATAATAATTACGGATATATACAAATTTTTTAATTTTTTTAAAATAGTGTTGACAAATAAAATAGATTCTGGTATATTATCAGTAACGATTATTGTTATTAATTAAAATAAATAGAACAAAGAAAATGGAGGAATTTAAAATGAAAAAATTTGTATGTGCAATCTGCGGTTACGTTCATGAAGGGAATGAAGCACCGGACAAATGTCCACAGTGCGGTGCGCCGAAGGAAAAATTTGTAGAGCAGTCTTCTGATAAAATGGCTTGGGCAGACGAACACAGAATCGGCGTTGCAAAGGATGTTGATCCGGAAATCGTTGAAGGTCTGAGAATGAATTTTACAGGAGAATGCACTGAGGTAGGTATGTACCTGGCGATGGCAAGAGTGGCTCATAGAGAAGGCTATCCTGAAATCGGCCTGTATTATGAAAAGGCTGCTTGGGAAGAAGCAGAACATGCAGCTAAATTTGCTGAATTGCTGGGCGAAGTTGTCACAGACTCCACAAAGAAAAATCTGGAGCTGAGAGTTGCAGCTGAAAACGGTGCTTGCGCAGGAAAGAAAGATTTAGCTGTCAAAGCAAAACAGCAGAATCTGGATGCTATTCACGATACTGTTCATGAAATGGCAAAAGATGAAGCAAGACATGGTTGTGCTTTTGAAGGGCTTTTGAAAAGATACTTTGGCTAAAATGGAATCGAATAAATAGGATAAGGAGTCAGCATTCGGCTGGCTCCTTTTTAGCGTTATTTCGTATGAAATATAGAGTCGAGATACGGAACATCATAGCATAAAGGACCACTTTATTGTCTGAAACAATTAAATAGGAAAGAAAAAATGCTGTCATAGTATTTTTTCTTTTGTCTTAGCTATTACAATATAGAAAATTATTGTAAGATAATCTGGGAGATTATATACACATAGAAATAAAGGATGCAAGAGAGAAGGTCTAAGCGTTAGGAAATGGAACATAAGAATTCTGCCCTTGCTAAATTCCCTTTTTTTCGATTATCGGTCTTTCAAGGCAGGGTTTGAGCCCATAATGCACTCATACGCACCGAAAAATCGGAAATTTGCCTGTGAAAGCCGCATATTGTAATAATACTTAAGGACAGACTGTCATTGGTTACCGGTCTGATTTCTGTTCGTCAAAGGGCGGCTTCGGACATACGGACGATTTGAAGAACGATGTGAACAAAGCGGCGTGGGTATGGCGGATTGGAAAAAATATACTTGAAACAAAAAATATGCGCTTTTAAAAAGAAATCTGCTTTACTGTATCAAACAGTCAAGACATCACTGTAAACGCAAAAAACCACCGGCTGAAAAAAGCCGGTGGTTTCAGCCTGTCGAAAAAGTCCAGTATACACTGGGCTTTTTTGCGTATGTGTGGTAAAATAAAGATAAGAAAAGACTGGGGAGGGACGGCGTGTGCTAGCAAAAGAGCAGGAATTGCGCAGAAATGTAGTAGAAATCCTATGTTTGGAGGAGCTGGTTCCATCGGAGCATCTGCTGCGGCAGATTGACAGCGCGGTGGATTTTACGCATCTGTACGACTTGGTGGATGCGCTTTACAGCCGTGACAACGGCCGTCCCAGCATTGACCCGGTGGTATTGTTCAAAATTGTGTTCATCCAGCACCTGTACGGCATCCCCTCGCTGCGCCGTACCATGCAGGAGATTGGCATGAACATCGCATA
>NZ_JAHLPV010000051.1 GCF_018918095.1 Acetivibrio sp. MSJd-27
ATAGGTGTAACACCTCTGTTCCATTCCCTCCATACCATGATATTGATATTTTGCTACCCATTTGCTGATATCGCTTTTATGAATACAATATGTTTCTGATATCTCATCAATGGATTTTCATCTTTGGCAACCGTTTTACGGTTATACCTTTATCTGCTCTTATTTTATCACAATCTGCGGATTTGTTAATCCTCAAAAATGTTTATTCTCTTGGAAAAACGTGTTCCCTTATGTCTCAATTAATAAAACTGCCGCGGCATGCATAGTATAGTACTATCAAAAGGTAAAAGAGGTTTTTCATATGATTGTATTTCATTTGCACCGCGGCACTGTTGCCCGATATGTCTTGTCCTTCTGTTTGATAGCTGCCTTTGTGGGAATTCTGGTACACGGTTTTTTCACGGATGCCGGACAGCCGGCCGACGCCGCTGTGGCGGATTCAATCCCTCTGCCTGTGGTAATGTACCATCATGTACTGGAAAGCGGGAAATTCGGAGACTATGTCATATCCACCCAGGAACTTGAAAATGATTTGAAATATATCAAGGAAAAAGGGTATGAAGCCATCCTGATGCAGGATCTGATTGATTATGTCAACGGTAAAAAGGAGCTGCCCGCAAAACCGATTCTTGTCACTTTTGACGACGGATATGAGAGCAATTACAAGTATGCGTTTCCGCTGCTGAAAAAATATAATATGAAGGCGGTCATCTCAGTCATCGGATATTGGAGTGAACTTTATTCCACGGAAACCCATAAGCATATCAACTATTCCCATCTGACCTGGGAGGAAATCAAAGAACTGCACGATTCCGGCATCGTTGAAATTCAGAATCACACCTATAACCTGCACAGTCTGGAAAATCGAAAGGGAACCAAGATGCAGAAGGGGGAAACCTTTGAACATTATTCCGATCTGCTGAAACAGGACTTGGGAAAGAATCAGGAACTGCTGTGCAAGGCAACCGGCGTTTATCCCAATACGTTTACCTATCCCTTTGGCTATGTATCCAAGGAATCCTTTACCATCATAAAGGAGATGGGCTTCCAGGCAAGTTTGTCCTGCGAGGAGGGAATGAACCATATCACCCGTGATCCGGAATGTCTGTATATGCTCAAGAGGTACAACCGCCGCCATGGTGTGGGGACACAGGCTTTTTTTGATAAATTATTAAAGGATTAAACGGGAAAATCATTTCAACGGAGCAAAAGAGATTTTGCAGAGGAGAAGGATATTTTTTCGTGAGGTTATATTTTTGTCCTGCCGGGAAATACTAAAGAAAAAAAGTGAGTTGATTGGATGCTGCCTGAATTAAGCCGGCAGGTTGAAAAAATCCTGAATCCGGAAAAAAGCTTTGATGTCATAAGAAAGAATACAAAGATCGGCGGAAAGGACGCCTGCTATTTCTTTGTGGACGGTTTCATGAAGGACAGCGTCATGGAGCGGCTTCTGGATTTTTTTATCTCCATCGATCCGCAGGAAATGGAGAAGCTGCATGACGCGCAGTCCTTCGCCGATTCCCAGATTCCGTATATCGAGGTCGAGCTTTCGCGTGACAAAGAAAAGATTGTACAGCAGGTGCTGAGCGGACCGACTGCATTTTTTATTGACGGATATGAGGACTGCATCATGATTGATGTGCGCACCTATCCGGCAAGAAGTCCGGCAGAGCCTCAAAAGGAACAGACGATGCGGGGTGCAAGGGATGGTTTTGTGGAAACCATCGTGTTTAACACTGCCATGATTCGCCGAAGAATCCGCGATCCAAAGCTGGTCTTTGACATGCACACGGTGGGGAATCGCTCGAAAACCGATGTGGTAGTGGGATATATCAGTGATTATGTGGATCAAGAACTGTTAAAAAAGGTTGAAGATACCCTGGAAAAAATCGACGTGAAATCCTTGGTTATGGGGCAACAAAGCTTGGTAGAAAGCCTGATAAAGTCCAAATTTTTTAATCCTTTCCCAAAGGTGAGGCTGACAGAACGCCCGGATGTGGCGGCGGCTTCCATTCTGGATGGCAAGATCATTCTGATTGTGGATAATTCGCCCAACTGCATCATTCTTCCCACCACGATTTTCGATTTTATCCAGGAGCCGGGAGATTACTATTTTTCACCTATTGTGGGAGGCTATCTGCGGCTGGTGCGCAATGGAATTTTCGCCACCACCCTGTTTCTGACGCCGCTTTGGTATCTGCTTCTGATGCACGGGGACGCATTGCCCCAGTGGCTCCAGATTGTTAAAGTCAATGAACCCAATGCGGTGCCTATTCTTCTGCAGCTTTTGATACTGGAGATTGCCATTGACGGGCTGAAAATTGCTTCTTTGAACACGCCGGATATCCTGAGCAATTCGCTGAGTATCATAGGAGCCCTTCTTTTGGGCGAATTCGCGGTAGAGGTGGGGTGGTTCGTGCCGGAAACAATCCTGTATATGGCCTATATCACCATTGCAGGGTTCACACAGCCCAGCGTGGAATTGGGGTATGCCGTCAAATTTATGCGGATACTGCTTCTGCTGTTGACCGCATGGCTGGATTTGGCAGGCTTTATCGGCGGGCTTGTGCTGATTTTCATCATTTTAGCAAGCAATAAGACCATCAACAAAAAAGGATATCTGTATCCTATGATTCCCTTTCATGCGCATGAGTTTAAAGTGCAGGTGCTTCGCATGAAGCTGAAGAGCAAAAGAAGCGGAAGATAAAACAAAAAGCCAGCGTTTAGCGGATATGCTGTGAGTAGGCCTCCCTAATGGTTATGCGGCGAGGGAGATTGTTTCGGAAAATAATCGGAATGAAAGAATGATATCGCACAAAAATGCCAGGGAATTTTACTTCCCTGGCATTTTGACTGCAAAAAATGATTCTTCTATATCCGAAAAAGTGAAAATTCTCGCTATATAAGAGATCGGCAGCAGATTGCTCAATCCGTTTTGCGGTATTCCGCCGGCGTCATACCGGTTTGTTTTTTAAATACCCGGTTGAAATAGGTCACATTATTGAATCCGACCGCCATAGAGATGCTTAAAATGCTGTTGTCGGTCATTTTCAGCATTTTGCAGGCGGTTTCCACGCGGATGTTGTTCAGATAATTGGTAAAGGTGGTTCCTTCCTGCTGTTTAAACAGCCTGCCCAGATAGGTTTCATTCAAATAATACAGACGGGCCAGATGGGACAGCTTTAAATCCTTGTCGTAATACTGCGCGATATATTTTTTCAAGGCTTCCACTGCCCAGTGGGTATCGGAGTGAACCTTAATTCGAATCGTCTGATACAGAAGACAAATATAGCTGGAGATCAATTCTGCCATTTGTGTGAGAGGCTCCAAATGTTCGACAGGGCACAGATGCTTTGCCTCCTCCAGAAGCAGATGTTCATCCACCTTGGTGAATTTGACCGTGCGGTGGATATCCTTTGCTAAATCTCTCTGGCGATAGTGCAGGTTACCGATAAAAATAACGCAGACGACTTTCCCTTCAATGACAACGGGAGTCACGACCTCATAGACTCCCAGCGGACAGGCACCGTGATAGGATTCTTTTGTCTCTATCGCTTTTTCCAATGCAAGATATTTGCAGGCCAGGCATAGCTGCATCCCTTTGGAGGTCGTTTTTGCAGCGTTGCAAATATCTCTGGAGTGATATTCATAAGGAGAGCCGATTTGATAGGATTCATATTCCAGCAAACCGGAAAGATCGTGAATACAGATGTGGTATTGTTTTCCATCTCCGAGCAGATGGACCAATTCTCCCAAATTCATCACCTTCAAATGGATTTCCTCCTTTGTCCAAGTTTTTCAAATGTTAAACAGTTTTGCATTATCTATTGATTATTTTATCAAAAATATCAGATTTGTTCAAGTTTTTCAACAGTTTTGTATAAGAATTCTTTTGGCTTCTGTGGTTTAATAGAGACATAGAAAGAAGCCAAGGCAACAGAAAGAGGGATAAAAATGGAGCAATATGATTTGATCGTGTCCGGCGGTGGACTGACCGGATGCGCGGCGGCAATCGCGGCGGCGCGGGAAGGGAAAAAAGTTCTGCTTCTTGAGCAGTACGGCTTTTTGGGCGGCGCAGCAACCACGATTTTTGTCAATCCTTTTATGCCTTATACCATACAGGATGAAGAGGGGAATCAAACCCCTATCAATACCGGCATTTTTTCGGAAATTCTGAAGCAGCTCAGAGAAATGGGCGGCTTCCACAAAAATGAATTGACATTCAATGAAGAATATCTGAAATTAATACTGGATCGCATGATGCGCAAATACGGTGTAACCGTTTTATTCCATACCTTTGTAACCGGGACGAAAGTGGAAAATGGGAAAATTGTTTCGGTTCATGTGGCAAACAAAACCGGCAGTTATGACATCGGCGGAGATTATTTTATTGATACTACAGGGGATGCTGACTTGGCAGCCCGTTCCGGATGCCCGTATCATTTGGGCAGAGAAAACGATCAGATGTGCCAGCCGATGACGCTGTGTTTCCGTTTGGGAAATGTGGACACCTCAAAGCTGCATGAAATCAAAACCCATATTCCCTCTGACAATCCCAATTTCAAACAGCGGGAAACAGCGATGCTTCACGGCAATCATATCGACATCAATGCATTATACAAAAAATTTCAGGACGAGGGAAAAATCAAAAATCCCCGTGAGGATGTTTTGATGTTCACCCATATGGCGGATGGGGTGGTTCACTTTAATTCAACCAGAATCATCAAGCGCTGTCCGGTGGATGCGTCCGATGTAAGCGAAGCAGAGATGGATGCCAGAGAGCAGGCCTATGAGCTTTATCTTTTTATGAAAGAGCATGTGGAAGGGTTTGAAAACAGTATGCTTTTATCCTCGGCACCGCAGATTGGCGCCAGGGAAAGCCGTATGATCAACGGGCATTATACCATTGTTCAGCAGGATATCATTGACTGTACGAAGTTTGAGGATTCCATTGCCCGGGGCGCTTACGGCGTGGACATTCACAGCCCGGACGGAAAGGGAACCACAATACATGACATTCCCGTAGGAGAGTACTATACCATTCCGTACCGTGCCCTGATACCGCAAAAAGTCAGCAACCTGATTGTAGCTGGCAGATGCATTTCTTCTGTTCATGAAGCACAGGCGGCATACCGTGTGATGCCCATTTGCTGCAGCATGGGGGAAGCGGCAGGACTGGCGGCGAGCATAGCTCTGGCAGACGGAGCGGAAGCAAAGGATGTCGATATTCAAAAGCTGCATAAGCTGTTGGATAAGTATGACTGCTTGTATTAAAACGCCTATTTTTTCACAGCCGCGGCGTAAAAACTGCGGTAAAACATTTATATATATTTTTTTCACAGATTGCTGAAATCCTGCGCGGCTCCTCATGCGCAGAGATTTATTCCCACAGTGGTCAGTGAAACTCCCTCAAAGAAACCATAGTTTTCCCTATGGTTTTTTTGTTTTGCAAAAATATATTTTTCTGAGAAATCAATGAAAACACTGCAACCTTTTTAAAATTTTGCCGTCTAACAGGCATAGAGGGGCAAACCCTATAATGTTCAAGCATTAGAGAGGCGGACTCTCTAATGCTTCACCATAAAGAAATGAAGGAGAACGGAAACATGAAAAAATGGTATTCCAAAAGTGTTGCGGCGGTTTTGACAGCGGCTACGCTTGTTGCAGGCAGTTTTTCCGCATATGCGGCGCCGACTGATATCGGCGGGCATTGGGCAGAACAGATTATAACGAAATGGATTGATGCGGAAAAAATCAAGGGATATCCGGATGGAAGCTTTCAGCCGGACAACCGTGTGACCCGTGCGGAGTTTGCGCAGATTCTATTTAATGTAGTGCAGAAGACGCCGCCTGCCCAAGAGACGGATCATACCTTCACCGATGTGAACCAAGGCGACTGGTTTTATGAAAGCGTAATGTATCTGATGCAGGCAGAGGTGATTGCGAAGGCGGAAGAGTTTTATCCGGAAAGCTACATAACCCGTCAGGATGCTATGACCATGATTGGCAGAGCTTTCTATGTCAGAGCTTACGGCACCGAAGCGATAGAGAATTTTGCCGATTATAAGGATATTTCCGATTACGCGGCTGAAATTATAGCAGGTTTGGTGGAGGAAGGGTATGTAAACGGTTACGAGGACAATACCATCCGTCCATTAGGGGAGATTACCCGTGCGGAAAGCGTTAAAATTTTAGACGGACTCAATTTGGTGCATGATAAAAATTCGCTGGAGGGCATTATGGAGCGGATTTATGCCGGCGTTGACGAGCAGATGCCCAAGGTTTCCAACATAGAGATTACCGAGGACAGAGCGGAATATTTTCTTGGATTGAAAAATTTGGATGATATTGAAAGGGCAATTGCCTCTGAAGCCATGATGGGATCTATCGCCCACTCCGTTTGCCTGGTTCAGGTGAAAGAGGGCGGCGATGTGGACGCCATCAAGGAAGAGATCCGCACATCTGTGAACCCGAGAAAATGGATTTGCGTCGGTGTGGAGCGTGACGAGGTCATCGTCGAAAACCGCGGTAATTTAATTCTGCTTGTAATTGACCAGATTGCGCCGAAAAAGATTGCGGAAAGCTTTATGAAGCTGGATCTCACGGAACAAAAACCGGTGTTGGTTCCGGACGTAGATAAGCTGATGTACACCGACGGCTATTATATGGATTATATCGGCGAGCTGCGCCCTCAGTCGGTTCAGAATTTTGCCGACAAGGTGGAATCGTTGACTGCACAGTATCTGCAGAACAGCTCCGGTGTTTACTATTCTATTATTCCGAGCAAGAGCTACTTTGTGAATGACCGTGTGCAGGCTCCTTTTGATTATGAGCAGATGCAGTCTATTCTCAATCAGAATATAAAAAGTGCGACCTATATCAATCTTTTTGATACCCTGACATTGGAGGATTATTATAAAACAGATCCGCACTGGAGGCAGGAAAAACTGCAAAAGGTAGTTGACCGTCTGGGCGAAAATCTGGGATTTCAGATCGATCTTTCCAAAAACAAAGCGAACACAGTGGAAAATTTTATCGGACAGCACGGATACAAGAAAGAGAATTTTCCTTCGGAACAGTTGGTTTATCTGACAAACGATTCGATTGACAATGCTGTTGTCGAAAATATAGAAAACAAGGATTTTCATCAGGTATATGATTCGGAAAAATTGTCATCCAGTGCTCCCTATGATTTGTTTTTATCCGGGCCGACACCTCTTCTGACCGTTACCAATGAGAATGCCGCTTCGGATAAGGAACTGATTCTGTTCCGGGATTCCTCGTCCAGCAGTTTGGCACCGCTGCTGATTGAAAACTATAAAAAAATCACTTTGATTGATATCCGATATATGATGAGCGCAATGCTTGGAAGCTATGTCAACTTTGATGGAAAAGATGTTCTTTTCCTATACGGAGAGCAGATTATCAACAACAGTGAGATGCTGAAATAGGGAAACGGAAGATCCTTATCGAAAAAACTGCTGCAAATTTGAATTTGCGGCAGTTTTTTTATAACATAGGAAATTGTGCGAAATCGTGCGCAATTGCATGTTTCAAAAAACAGCGTGCGAAGCGCGGCTGCGTTTTTCAGAATGAAAAACTTTTTTATAGCTGCGGGCAAGATGTCCCCCGCCTTTTAAGGCGGCGAGTTCCATATCCGCGATCAGCGGGAGTGCAATCTCTCGCTGATCGCGGCACTGCTATGCAGTGCCCTTGTCCTCGTTGAATGACGGGGCAAGCCCTTATTAAACATAGGAAATTACGCGAAATCGTGCGCAACTGCATGTTTCAAAAAACAGCGTGCGAAGCGCGGCTGCGTTTTTCGAAAAGAAAAACTCTTTTATATGCAAAGGCTTGAAAAGCGTCCCACATTCTGTTTTTTGTAACGGAAGCGGATATAGTCAAATCCTTTCCGACTGTTTTATGTGGCGAAATATGCAAAAACTTTCAACCGGTTTTGTTGGAAATAGACAAAATAAACAGGGGAATTTCTATTAAACAAGAATGGAAATGTCTAGAATAAAGCCGGATGTTGTGCTATAATGATAAAGAACAAAAATAAAACTAAAAATGGGAGGTGTTTGAATTTGATTCGTACAATGAAATTCAAACGAGTTCTCGCGCTTATGGTATCATTCATGATGGTGCTTTCAAGTGCAGTAGCTACCTTTGCCTCAGGGGATACTTCGGGGCATTGGGCAGAATCGGATATTAACTATCTGGTTTCGAAGAACTATGTCAAGGGCGATGACAATGGGGATATTCGTCCTGACGAAAACATCACGCGGGCTGAATTTGTCACTGTAGTAAACCGAATTTTTGGTTATACCCAAAAGGCCAGTTCCAATTTTGCAGACATTAGCGCTTCCGCGTGGTACTACGATCAATTTTTGACAGCAAAGGCACACGGATATCTTTCCGGCGATGAAAACGGCAACGCGAATCCGGACAACCTGATCACCAGGGCGGAAGTTGCTGTGATTGTCTCCAGAATTATGAACCTTTCAACAGCAAATCAGCCGTCTTTTACAGACGCTGCCGACTTCCCGGAATGGGCATCTGGTGCGATTGCGGCTCTGTCTGAAAAGGGACTGATTTCCGGCTATGCAGACGGCTCTTTCGGCGCGAACGCGCTGATTACCAGGGCGGAATCCTTTGTGATTTTTGCGCGCATTGTCAGAGAGCAGACAGATGATGACAACAGCGGCGCCAATAATTCCGGCAATGTTGTGGGGCCGGGTTATGGCGGCGGAACAGGTTCTTCCGGCGGCAGTTCCGGCGGAGGTTCAACTGTCGTTGAAAACAATAAGGTCACCATTACCCGTGCAAATGCCGAAACTGGTCTGAACTGGACGAGTGTAAAAAATACGCTCAAATATCAGATTTCAATTACACACGAAAAGACAGGGATTGAACATATCTATTATGCTACCGAAAACAAATTCAGTGTAAAAGATATTCAGGATGAAATTCTTCCTGCTCTGGAAGATTTGTCTGCAAAAGAAACTTACATAGTTAAAGTAAAAGCTTTGAGAAATTCACCGTACAGCGATACAGCATATAGTACACCAGCTACATTGACGTTTCAGTTTGACAGCATTGCCCAAGTTACTGGTGTCTCTATCGAATCGGTGAATGAATCTGCCACCGAACAATTTTACTTAACCTGGTCACCGGTAGAAAATGCTTCTGGTTATGTGGTAACGATCAAAAAAGGTGAAACGGTATATTACACCGATACCACTACTAACACAAACATTGATATAACACAAATAATTGCACAGACAGGGATTGATGCAAAACTGGTCGCTGAAATTCAGACTTTGTCCGATGCTATCATTGATTCCGAAGTTTTGAGCACGGAAGTGACCCTTCCCGATTTCGGAGGCGGTGACGGTTCTGGAGCAGATCCTTATCTGATTTACAATGCAAGACATTTTGAAAATATAAAGAAAGATGTATCCAAAAATTTTGTTGTAAAAAGAGACATCGTGCTGCCTGACAGCTATGCGCCGATTTCTAATTTCGAGGGTACATTAAAGGGCGATGTGGACGGGGACAGAGCGATCATAACGGTCAACATCAATATGCCGGATGCCTTGAATGTCGGCTTGTTTGGAGAAACCGGGAAATGTACCATAGAAAACCTTCAGGTGGAAGGAAAAATCCTGGCCAAGGCTTATGCGGGCGGAATTGTTGGCTATTCCGGCGACACAACAGTCATCAATTGTGTGAATAATGCGTCTGTTACCTCTTTGAATAATTCCGGCACAAATTCATGTATCGGAGGCATCATAGGATATGTTAACGGCAACAGTGTTATTAAAGATTGTATTAATTTCGGAAGAATCGAGAGTACACTGGGGCGGAATACCGGAGGTATTGTCGGATATTCGACCAACAGTCCAAGTTTGGTGATAGAAAACTGCGAAAATAACGGTGATATTGTTGCTCATGACAGTAATATTGGCGGTATTGTTGGATATATGAACTTAGGACTTATCACAAAATGCAGAAACAATGGTACAGTAACTACCGATGCCAACAAAGCTAACGCCGGCGGTATTGCAGGTGCGAACTACGATCGCATAGAGCAGTGCTATAATACCGGTGCCGTAACAGGCGGGCAGTCTACTACCGGCGGCATTGCGGGTACACATTCCGGTGGAACCATGATCGGCGCATGGCTGAACAATAACTACAATACCGGAAAAGTTAGTCATGCGGGTATTGTGGGCGCAGCCGGCGGAAACAATGCAAAGAAGGTAGTGAAATTCAATTACAATGTCGGGCAGACGGAAGCAGGGAAAGAAGCGTTTTCAAGTGTGCCTGCTGACTCTGTTCTAGAAAGTAACTATTATTTAGATGAAACGGAAGCGGCGAATGAGTACGCGACTGGTATGACATCTGCGAAAATGCAGGTTCTTGAGAACTTTGTTGGGTTTGACAGGGAAATCTGGACAATCGGCGAGGTTCCGGGATACCATTATCCCACTTTAAAGAATAATCCGCACAAAGCACCGAGTACGGTTGTCATTCCGCTGAAAGCACCTTCCAATATACAGGTGCTTGAAAACAAAAATGTTATTACCGTTCAGTTTGACGGTGATGGCAGAGCGGTAAAACATATAGTTGAAGTTGTTTTAAATGGCGTTTCGACTCCCTTTGAGACGGCGGACGCATCTGTGACGAGTGTTGATATTACCAGTGCGCTGACACAGAAAGGCAGCTATACCATTCGGATTACTTCGATAGGCGACGGGGTGAATTATAAAAATTCGCTTGCAGCCGAAGTTACCTATGATATGATTGATCCCAATACGGTTACAGCTCCTACGAATGTGAATATAGCATGGGGCGGCTCCACCGGTACAGAGGATGATTATGTTCTCAGCTTTAATCCCGGAAGAAATGCCATTGCGCATGATATTTCCCTGCTGAAGGAGGGCTCTGAAGTCCCCGTAACAATCCATGACGTCACTGAGACTTCCGTGAGCTTAAAGGATTACTTGATTGGGCTTGAGAATGCGAATGTCGGCACTTATACTGTCACAGTGACAGCAAAGAAGGGTGAGAGTACCGCAACTTCCCTTCCAATTATCACAAACAGCGAATTTGCAGGTTCCAGAGAAAAAGATGGGGAAACTTATCAGCTGATCGGCTGTCTGCGTCATCTGTATAACGTGAAGGAAAACGGCAGCTATATTCAGATTGCGGATATCACCGAGCCTATGACCAAGCCGATTGAACTATTTAAAGGAAAATATATCGGCGATGGAGAAACACAGAAAATTGTTACTCTGGCTTTGGAGGATATGACGACCGAGGGAATGGTTGATGGAAGCGACATAAGAGCAATCAAAGGAATCGGAATGTTCCGCGAATTGCAGGATAATGTACTGATCGAAAATATCCGTACAGAGGGCTCTGTAAAGGGCAATATTTTAAACGGAGTCGGCGGGATTGCGGGCGTCAGCACAACAGATACAGCAATCACGATCCGCAATTGTGTGAACAATGCGGCGATCACTAAAGCAGCGAAGACAAAAGCCGGTACGGAAGGCACCGGCGGTATCATCGGAAATCAATATGGATCAGCAGGGGTCGGTGCAAAGATCGAAAACTGTGTAAATCTTGGAGAGATTTCAGGGCTTAACAATGTGGGGGGTATTGCAGGGTATGTCAGAGCGTTTACAGTTGGCTGTGTCAATAAAGGCGGTATCCACGGTCAGAATGTCGGCGGTATCACCGGTGCCAACTACGGCAGACTTCTTCGGTGCTCCAACCATGCAGATATCAACATAGGCAGTAACAACACCGCAGGCGGAATCTCCGGTTTAAATTCGGGAGGAAGTGCGAAAGAAGACGAATATGCCTATAACATTATGGAGTGCTATAACACGGGGAATATCACCGGAAAAGAGAATGTTGCAGGGATTGCGGCGAATTATCAGGCGGGAAGCACAAACAATTTTTATGGTATCCGGGATTGCTATAATACCGGTAAAATCACAGGTGTAGACGCTGTCGGCGGTATCATCGGACAGTATGGCCGAAAGGGCAGAAGCGGAACGGCGATGGTTCATAATTGCTATGACGCGCAGAAACAGACCATGACTTTGGTTGGCAGAGTGGCAAGTGGTGCCACGGATAAGACGGATCTCAAAAATGCTTTCTTCCGGAAAGCCGATGATACTGCAACGGATGGATTTCATGGAGCGGCAAAGACACTGAATGAATTAAAGACTTTGCTGACGGACGAGGCGAGCTTTAATTCCAACGGTGTGTGGGTGAAAGAAGGCTCCTATATGCTTCCACAGCTGAAGGATAATAAACATATCGGAAGCAATCCGGAACCGGATGAAAATACACCGGTGGATACGGATATTTCAGCGTTGAAACCGCAGAATGTAAAGGTATCCGCAGACACTTCCGATGTTTATACCGTTTCCTTTGACGAGGTGGAAGGCGCAAATGCTTATGACATCTCTCTGCTGAAGGATGGAGCTGAGTCTCCGGTTGTGCTGAGCACGGATACCAACAGCGGTAATATCACCGATACGGTACTGGGAACAGAACTTGCAAATGTCGGAAAGTATACGGTGACAGTAATTGCAAAAAATGATAGCTATAACAGTCTGCCTTCTGACAGTGTAACATTGGATTCCCGTTATGCGGGCGGCGAGGGAACCGAAGCCGCCCCCTATGAGATTGCCAATGTGCGTCATTTCAAAAATATTGACGAGAACAAGGGCGCGCACTATCTTCAAATCGCGGATTTCACAATAGAGGACGGCTATACGCCGGTTTGTCCGGACTACAACAATCGTTTCACTGGCACATACCGCGGAAAACAGGACTTGGAAAACGGCGTCAAGTACCGTACCGTTCACTTCAACAATGTGACAGCGCCGGCACAGTTTTTTGGTCTGTTTGGTTCCGTCGGTGAAACTGCTGTCGTTGAATTTATCGGAACCACCGGAACGGTCAATTCCACTGCGAATTATGTAGGAGGCATTGCGTATCAAAATATAGGTGTCATTCAAAATTGTTACAGTTCTGCGAATTTGACAACCACTGCTTCTTATTGCGGCGGAATCGCCGGTGATAACAGAGGCGTTATCGAAAACTGTTATTCAACCGGAAATTTAAGCGCTGCTTCTTATGCAGCCGGGATTGCCGCCATTACCGCAAATGGGAATCAGAATGTCCGCATTTCAAAATGCTACGCAACCGGGGATATGACAGTAACCTCAAATTATGCTTGCGGAATCATAGGCGGCGTTGGAATGTCATCCGGGGCGTCTACAAATCTGAAGGTTGTCATTGAGGATTGCTATTTTACAGGTATGATCAACGGCGGAGGCCGCAGCGGCGGAATCATTGGTTTATCTGCGGACTGCAGCAGACAGGGAAAGGTAGAGGTTGTCCTGCAGAGAAACTTTGTAACCAATACGGGATATGCAAATAAAATTTACGGGTATGGTCTGAGCGGTACTTACAAAGATGAGAAAACCTTTAAAGCGGACAATGCTGAAAATTTTTATCTGACCGGAGGAACTGCTTCGGCTTATAACCGAGGAACCGGATTGTCAGCAGAAGAATTTAAAACGCTGATAGACAGGAATTTTGGGACAGCGGAATCTCCGAATATCTTATTCCCGTCAGATACATGGATATTAAAGGCTGGATTTGATTTTCCTCAGTTGATTTCCAATCCGCATGTGAGCGAATAAGTACAACAGTAGATGAAAAAGTAAAAAATAGTTAGGGGGATCGGAAAAAATCCGGTCCCTTTAACAAACTTAGAGGATTAAAAAATCGAAGAATTTTTAGAATAGAAATGGACGTTTTGCTTTTTCGATAAGAAGTATTGGCTCGGAATACAGCGATTCCGTAAGAGATTATACTTATACTGAAAAAAGAAAGGTGTTCCTGTCACTTGCAGAGGAGAAAAATAGCCCACGCTTCACAAGGTTGAAATGCTTATATCGCGGCTTTTTCACAAATCGTGCGGTAAAAGCGTTTTATCTTGTTGTAAAATATGCAAATACAGATGATTGAATGTACTCAAAATGTAATTCGAAAGAACATACTTCGACAGCTTGTAAAACAGAAATCAGAATACAATATAACTGCGGGCAAGGTGTCCCCCGCCTCTTAAGGCGGCGGGGTCCATATCCGTGATCAGCGGGAGTGTAATCTCCCGCTGATCACGGCACTGCTATGCAGTGTCCTTGTTCTCGTTGAATGACGGGACAAGCCCTTATTGAATAACTTTAAAAAAGGAAGGCGGCATAAAAAATGTTTCATAAAATCAGGAACTTCATAGACGAAAGTACAAAATATTTTTTGGAATGCCGTGAAAACGTTATCTTAGATAACCTTTCTCTGCTGAAAAAAGCAAATTACTGCGCATTGGTTGTTTTACTGCTTTATGGATGTTTTGGTGCTTTCTCTTTCCGCTCGTCTTCACTGACATTTACTTATCTGATATTTTTTGTTTTGCATGGAATGATGGCTTTCTTTATAAGGCATTATAACAGGCGTAAATATTTTTCTTTTCGCATGGTTCAGAGGCTTTGTATGCTGTTTGTTATATTGGTTATGAGCTTTATTTTGGTTATCAGCATCTTTCCCTTTCGGGATCGTCCTGCTATTTTTTTCAGTATTTTTATTATGGCTATCGGACAGATATTTATTTTTCCTCTTTGGGAAACCATAGCTGTGCTGACTGGCTTTGAAATGCTGTTTTTAATTTTATCCTTTTGCATGAAAACACTTGAAAGTTTTTCTTACGACTGGTTTGGCTCTGTTACAGCGTGGATAATAAGTCTTATACTGGCTTATTTGGTCTGGGAAATCCGGCTGCGCGAGGGAAGAATTCGGATGGCATTGAGAAAAAACAGTATCACGGATGAACTGACAGGCCTAAATAATCGGCGCTCTTTTGACGAACATTTAAAGGACATATTTCTTATCTGTGCAGAAAAGAGAGAAAAACTGGCGGTTATCATGATAGATATCGATGATTTCAAGCAGTTCAATGATACCTATGGGCATCCTGCCGGGGATGAATGCCTGAGAATGATAGGTTCTTTTATCCGAGATTATGCGACGGAGGAAGGTATTTTCGCAGCACGTTATGGCGGTGAGGAAATTGCTTTGATTGTTTCGGGTCAAAAAGCAGAAAAGGCGGTTAAATATGCCAATGAGATTGCAGAGGCAATCAGCCGTTTTTCTTTTCACTCGGAAGAAAAAGAAAGTATTCGTATAACAATCAGTTTAGGGATGGCGGTAAAGATTCCTGAAAATGGTCAGGATTATCTAAACATTTTAAAAGAGGCAGACTTGGCTTTGTACCGTGCCAAGAAAAGCGGAAAAAACCGCATTTCTATCTACTCTGAAAAAAAGATTGACACTTGAGTGTCAATCTCAGCCTGTCGAAAAACGCATGGATTCCATCAAGCGAATCCACGCGTTTTTGTGTCTATTGGGAATAAAAACATGAGTATCCGATGCAGCGTGCCATGGTTCCCATCCCGCCACTTCCACATGGCCAGC
>NZ_JAHLPV010000052.1 GCF_018918095.1 Acetivibrio sp. MSJd-27
GCTGGCCATGTGGAAGTGGCGGGATGGGAACCATGGCACGCTGCATCGGATACTCATGTTTTTATTCCCAATAGACACAAAAACGCGTGGATTCGCTTGATGGAATCCATGCGTTTTTCGACAGGCTGGGCCGGAAGATTCTTTCTTCCGGCTCTTTCATAGTTAAAAACATCTGAGCTTGTGTTCCTTTTTACAGCCACCGCCTTTTGTACAGTGATAGCAGATTTCATTGTCCAACCTTTTTTCATCGAAAAAGTCTTTGATGTTTTGAATGGTTACCTTTGCAATGCCCTCCAATGCTTCATTTGTCAGAAAGGCCTGATGTGATGTAACCAACACATTCGGTAGTGACAGAAGCCTTGCCAAGACATCATCCTGTATGATAGTGTCCGAATTGTCTTCAAAGAACAGTTCGGATTCTTCCTCATATACATCGAGGGCAGCACCTCCCACTCTTTTGCTTTTTAAAGCTTCCAAAAGGGCTTCGCTGTCAATCAGCGCACCGCGTGAGGTGTTGATGATGATGGCATTCTCTTTCATAAGCTTGATGCTGTGATCATTAATGATATATTTGGTATCTTTTGTGAGCGGGCAATGAAGTGATATAATGTCGGATTGGCTGCAAAGTTCATCGACGGACACATATTCTGCTTTCAGATTTTCTACTGGATAAGGATCGTAAGCAAGAACTTTCATCCCAAATCCATTGCAGATATCCACAAACTTTTGACCAATTTTTCCGGTTCCGATTACTCCTATTGTTTTTCCATGGAGATCGAACCCGGTCAATCCGCTTAGACTGAAATTAAAATCTTTGGTGCGGTTATAACCCCTGTGTATTTTTCTGTTTAGGGTAAGCAACATTCCAATAGCGTGCTCTGCAACGGCATAAGGCGAATAGGCAGGAACCCGCAGTACATGAATTTTCCCGTAAGCTGCTTTAAAGTCGATATTGTTGTAGCCAGAGCAACGCATTGCAATCAGCTGGATGCCATTGTTATATAAGTTTTCTATGGTTCTTGCGTCTATTGTGTCATTGACAAAAGCGACCACGCCATCACAGCCCTTTGCCATAATGGCTGTATCAGGATTTAGCTTATTTTCGAAATATTTAAACCGGATTTCATCTGTGTCCTTCAGCTGCTGCTCAAAGCTCTGTTTATCATAGGGTTTCGTGTCATAAAATGCAAGTGTTTTCATAATATCCTTTCTCTCCTCTCTTTGTCTATATTATATGTAGAAGAAAGAATTCTATTAGATTTACAAAAAGAAAAACAGCCTGTAAAAAAGTTTTATTTAAAAACTCGCTTCAAGGTCCTCCGTCACTGCAGACGATTGGAAAATGAATTTTTCATATGTGGTGAGAATCACTCTCCCACATTGCGAGATGGAAACGCTTATAAGGCATCTTTTGCTGTACAAAAGCGTTTCAACATAAAACTTTTTTGCAAGCTGTAATTTCATATGAGAGCGTTTTAAAAAGTTACTGTTTCAATTCAAAAGAATCACAGTCGGTACATTGTTTCATAGTAGGATTCGATTCATGCGTACCTACCATAATTTTGTCCAGCGAACAATAATTTTGTGTTTCGCAGTGGTGTTTGCACTGAGTTACTGTGCAGCCAATGCTTTGATTTGCTTTACAATCCATTTTTATCACCTCCGTATAATTTTTATTTTAACCAATTTTTTTTATTATATGATTCCAAAATTTTAAAAAAATTTTACATAACCTGTCGAAAGCCCCAATCCTTAGAGGTTGAATCGAAAAGCGGAAGTATGGTATAATGGGCCCAGTCTTGTTCAAACAAGGCACAAATGTTATAAAGGAGGAGATACAATGCGTCTGCGAGTGATAACCTTTCTTATGATGATTATCCTGCTGACCACAAGTTTTACAGCTTTCGCCAAGGAAATTTATGATTTGGAATCTCCGATTTGTGTGAAAGTCAATGGTACTTATTTGAACATGGATGCTGAGCCATTCATGGTAAACAACCGCACTTATGTGCCAATACGTGCCTTAGGGGAGGCCCTGGGTGCAAATGTATATTGGAATGCAGGCACGCAAACCGCTACCATTCAAAAAGCGGATACCACGATTCAAATGCAGGATGGAGCTGCATATGCTACAGTGAATGGGACAAAAAAATATTTGGAAAATGGAATTAAAAAGCGGGAAGACCGTTTATTTGTTCCTGCCCGCTTTGTCGCCGAAACTTTTTCAGCCTATGTTGATTGGGATGAAATGAGCTATACGGTGAATGTCTATAAAGACGGCATATCAGTCCCCTCTTACTTACAGAGTAGCCGCTCATACAGTGATGATGAAATATTCTGGCTTGCTCGGATTATATATGCGGAAAGCCAGGGAGAACCTATGTCGGGCAAAATTGCTGTGGCAAATACCGTGCTAAACCGTGTGAAAAGCAGTGAGTTTCCCGACACCATCTACGGCGTTATTTTTGACAGAAAATATGCTGTACAATATGAGCCAACATCCAATGGTACGATTTACAATACTCCTGATGCGCAGAGCGTGGCTGCTGCAAAGCGTGCGCTGGAGGGGGAGAGCATAGTGGATGATTGCCTCTATTTCTTGAATCCGCGAAAAGCCACAAACAGTTGGATTATTCGAAACAGACCATATTATATGACGATCGGAAATCATGATTTTTACCGTTAAGAAAAGGGGCTTATTACCAATAATGGCCAGTCCTGTTTCAAACAGGACTGGCCGTTTCCTATTGGGATGAGATAACTAGCTGAAAAAATTTTTTACAATAGACAAATGGCTTACAAATTCCATATTTTAAAATAAAAATTTGTCATTCTGAAAACTAATTGCACAAATCCGCACAGCTTTCTATGTTATAAAAAATTATTTTTTTCCTTGCATTTTGTTTCAATTTATGTTATGATTAAAAGCGTAGATGGAGGCATAGCTCAGTTGGTTAGAGTACTTGCTTGACATGCAAGGGGTCACTGGTTCGAATCCAGTTGTCTCCACCAGGTTTACGCAGAATCGGGTAAATTTAATTACTCGATTCTGTTTGTTTTTAAAAGCAAAATTATTTTAAAAATTAAAATATATCTATTGTTTTTTTCTTTTTTTATGATATAATATAAGTACATATGGGGGTGTAGCTCAGTTGGGAGAGCGCTTGCTTCGCATGTAAGAGGCCAGGGGTTCGAATCCCCTCATCTCCACCAATCAAAAAGAGAGCACACACGGTGCTCTCTTTTTGATTGGTGGAGAATTTAAATAGGGGTATTACAAATCCTGGAGAACAGAAAAGCTAAAAAATTTTCTGCGGCAAGCTTTATGATGTGAAGACAAAAAGCTTTTGTATAGAAGAGAAAAGGTACAATGTTGAGTGCACGTTAAATTTGATGCTGAATCTTTATTATTATTTAAAAAATTATAACTAGATGAAACGCTTTTGCAGGGCAAAACCACGACACAAACGTTTCAACCTTGCGAAGCGGGGGATATCTGACAAAGTTTATAATTTAAAGGTATTGATTATGAACGAGAGAAACAAATTTGTTAAAATTGTAAATGTTTTATCTGCAACGGCAATGCTGGTGTTTTTTTCCTTTTTCATTTATATGTCTTTTTTCGAAAATATTTCGGTTTATCAGGCTAGAGAGCCGCGTTCATTTTATACAATTGAAAATATAGATGAGAAAGTAATAAAGGACTCAGCTGCGCCTGCCGGTATCAAGAAAGAATATACTTTTGTTATTGACGATGCTGATACGAATGAAAATTGTCTTGCATTTTATGTTGTTCATCATTATGCAGAAGTATATTTTGATAATGAACTGATATATAGTTTAAATGTAGATGAAAATAATAAGATTGGTAGAACACCAAGCAGCAATTGGGTGGTAGTTCCTATTTATCCACAGGATAGCTCTGTAGTGGTAAAAGTTGTAGCGGTTCCTGTATATCATTCTGTAATCAACCGTGATATCATTTTTAAATTCGGTTCATACCATGAAATATTTATGAATCAGCTTGTGATGGATTTACCGCAATTGATTGCCTGGTGCTTGGAATATTTATGGTAACACTGTACGGTTATTTTAAGTATAATAAAAAGCAATATAAATCAGATCTTTTATACCTTGGTGTTTTTTCTGTTTTGCTTGCTGTTTGGAGAATTACTGATACGAGAATCGCACCATTGCTCTTTACTTCAAACGAAATGGTTTTAGGATACATTTCGGTAGGAGTACTCTTTATTGGTGCTCTTCCATTACTTTTGTTTGTGAGAGACCGGATTGACAAAGCGAAAGCTTTGCCTTTGAATATTACTGCCGCAATAGTTAGCATTATTGCTATTTTTGCTGTTCTGTATCAGGTTCCCGGGAGAATAGAAATTAGGGAGCTTATAGTGCTAAGTCATATTTCTCTTATTGCTTCTTTGGCAATGATTGTATTGACTTTGCTAATTGCTGAAAAAAGTAATCGAAGCAAAAAAAGATACAAATCGTTATACTTTGTGCTGCTCTTAGTTTGCGGAGGAATTTCTGATATCCTTATATTTTATGCGAAAGGAAATTCATCAGGAGTTTTCTATACCATGATAGCTTTTGCTATATATGCCGTGATTGTCGCATATACAAACATAAAAGAAATACGGGACAAGGCGTACATTGATGTACATACTGGATTAGTAAATAAAAATTATTGGGATGAGCTCACAAAAAGAAATATGAAGCGGAATAGTATGATTGGAATTATGATGTTTGATCTCAATTGTTTAAAGTATGTAAATGACACTTATGGACATGAAAGCGGCGATAGACTAATATTTCATTTTGCCAACATTCTTCGCAATTCTGTTTCTCCCGAAAACGTTATATGCCGATGGGGTGGGGATGAATTTACCATTTTGCTTTCAAATACATCTCATGAAAGTTTAGAAAAATATGCACAAGCGATAGAAAATGCAGTTGATAGATATAATAATACGACAGAATATCTGAAAATATATTATTCAGAAGGTCATGCTTTATCAAGTGATTTTGATTCGTTAACTTATGATCAGCTCCTTCAAAAAGCGGATAATATGATGTATAACAACAAAAAAATATGGTATTCTCAAAATAACAATGTTTATAAAGAATAGAGTCAAATTATCTGAAATAGAAATAAAAATATGATGCAATAAAAATTCTGTATATATCTAAAAAAGCAAGCCAACTGGCTTGCTTTTTGGTATTTGGTTAGTGTAATGGAACTTTTCAGAGGGATGAAAAGAACCACATAAAGAGAAAACAAAATCAAAATCCAATAGCAGACATAGGATATAAAGTTCAGTAGTGCCTTTCCATAGTGGAAATATTGAGACTGTTGAAAAAATCGCGGACTTTGTCCGATATCTATTACTGAAGGTGCTGCTAAGTGCAATCATTTTTTATCAGTTTGTCTCTACAGTTAAATCTCTATCGTAAAACCATCATATGCAGTTAAAAAGCCATATTTTTCAGCACAGTTTACTAAGTCAGCATGAGATTTTGCTCCGCAGTTGTGTGAGAAATGAGTGACAATTCCAATTGTACTGCCATCTATGCAGCCGAGCTTTTTCAACCTTTCATGCACTTGTGCTGCGTCGGGAATTCCTAAATGACCGTTCCCAAATTTTTTGGGACCAAACGTGGCATCATAAGCAACAAGATCAATATGCTTTCCCTGCAGATAAGCATACGTTTCCTCCGGAAGCCATCCGGTATCTGTGCAATAAAAGATGGTTTTTCCTTCTTTTTCAATAAGATAGAGCAATGCATCTTCTTTGGGCGCATGAAATGCTTTCAGAGAACAAATGTGATATGCACCGGCAGTAAATTCCGTAAAGGGGTGTATGATATGATAACGCAGATTTTCCTGCACTTCCGGTAAAATTTCGTACTGAACGGTGGAATCAAATATGGACTTACAGGCTTCATTGGAATAGATATCTAATTTCTGCTGTACCATCCCATAAGCATAACAGCTGCCCTTCATCATCAAATCAATCGGTGCAAAATGATCACTGTGGGAATGAGTGATTAAAAGCGTCTCGATTTTTGATAGGTCAATGTTTTGTGAAACAGCATGATAGTAGGTATCACCGGGAAAATCAATCAGAAGATTCTCATCGATTATTGCCTGACTGCGAGTGCGGATTTCTCCCAGTTTTCGGGCTTCCTTACAGGCATCACAATGGCAGAAAACGGCCGGCCAGCCCTCCGCGGCTGCAGTTCCCAAAATTTGAAATTTCATATACGACAACTCCTTCTTTTATTGAAGATTGTTTTATTTTATCATTGTACATAAGTTTTTGCAATGGGAAATTCGATGGATTGGAAATCTGACAATTCGAAATTTTTTATAACATAGGAAATTGCGCGGGATCGTGCGCAATTGCATGTTTCAAAAAACAGCGTGCGAAGCGCGGCTGCGTTTTTCGGAATGAAAAACTTTTTTATTTTTAGTGGAAATTGATGAGAAGATATTAAAAGGTATGAAAGAAGAGAGAAAACTTAAAAATTTTCATTTTACATAAAGAAGAGAGGATAAATACGTTTATATAAATTTTCTTCTTTTCGGAAGACATATTTCTGTTTTGGATAGGAGCGAAAAAGAAGCAATCGTCATGGATTCTTGATGAGTCCATGACGATTTTTTCAAATTTATATTCTTATGTTTCTTATTTCCTTTTTGGACTTGTTTTCAAAAGACATTTTTGTCAAGCGCAAAATTTTTTTACAGCACTTCATTCATATGCTCAAAAGAGCGGGTAATGCTTAAAATACCGTTTTCGCAGGTTAAGCCTTCCTGCTCATAAATCGGTACGGCATGGTTTGTCAGATCAACGATTTTTCTGAAATCGATGGTACCGTCCGGGGCATCTACATTGGTGAAATCCTTAAATTGTTTTAAATGCACCAGATTCATGCGATTTGCATATTTTTTTACATATTCGTAGGGATCCTGCTTTCCCATTGCCACCCAATAAACGTCAATCTGAGCTTTTAGATAACGTGGATCCGTATTTTGATACAGATAATCCAAGCAAACAGTACCATCCTGAATTTCAAATTCGAGGGCGTGATTGTGATAGGAGAGTGTCAAGCCGTTTTTGACACATTCTTCCCCATGCTTATTCAAAATTTCAGCATATTTTTTTGCTTTTTCCAAAGAGTCCATATCTGTCCAAGGACATACAATCTGATCGCAGCCAAGTTCTTTTAAGTAGTCAATTTCTTTTTCTAAATCTTCTTCCATGAGCTTCAGTCCCACATGGGAAGAGACTGCTTTCAAATTCCGTTTTTCCAATTCTTTTTTCATGGTTTTTGCATCGATATCATAATATCCCGCAAATTCCACACCGGAATAACCAATTCGGGCAATTTCGTCCAAAGTGCCGAAAAAATCCTTTTCCAAAAGCCGTGCGACAGAATACAATTGTAAATTAATATTTTTCATATTCGCTGTCCTCTTTTTTGATAAATTTCGAGAAAATGTAATCGTTTACATAGAATACGCAAAAATTATAGCACCATTTTGGATAGGTTGCAATAGTTTTTGCAATTTTTTGTGGTAAAACACAAATGAAGTATATAAGGACAAAAAGTGCAAGAAAGTTTTTTGGAATTTTTTTATTTGAGACTTGCAATTTGAAAGGGAGTATGCTAGGATACCAGTGAGAAATGTAATCGATTACAAAAAGGATGGAGGGAATTCGGTGGCAACCATCAAGGATGTTTCAAAATTCTGCGGTGTCTCTGTTGCAACCGTATCCAGAGTTATTAATCGCGATGCCAACGTCAGGGAATCCACAAGAAGAAAAGTGCTGGAAGCGATTGACGAGCTTCATTACGTGCCGAATGCAATCGCTAAAAATTTGAGAACGGACAAAACGAAACGTATTTTAGTTTTGCTGGCCGGAATCAGCAACCAGTTCTATTCCAAGGTACTGGTAGGAATGGAACGGCGTGCAGAGGAAGACGGATACCGTACAGCGATTGCGATTACGCATAATAATGCTGATATTGAACGCCAGTGCTTTGAAAATTTGAAAATGCATTTTTATGACGGAGTTGTATCGCTGAGTTCTGCATTGGATTCGGAATATCTGAACGATATTTACGATCACTTTCCGATTGCGTTCTGCAGTGAATACGTTGAAAACACAAAAATTCCTTATATTGGGGTTGACAATGAGAAAGCAGGATACGACGCTACAAAATTCTATATTGATCAGGGATTTACAAAGATTGCCTTTATCGGAACAAAATTAAAGTACGGTTCCGCGGCAGAACGTGAACTGGGCTATAAAAAAGCTCTGTCAGACGCGGAAATTCCGGAAAACAAAGACTATATTTTTTATGGAAACTATAGCTTTGATGCCGGTGAAACGGCGGGAAGGCATTTCCTTTCCCTTCCAAAAATGCCCCAGGCTATTTTTTCCATATCGGATGCGATGGCAATCGGTGCAATGAGAGAATTGATAAAAAACGGCATAAAAATCGGAAAAGAGGTTCATATCTGCGGTTTTGACAACACGAAAATTTCAGAGGTATATATGCCCTCCCTTACAACGGTGTCACAGCCGCGTTTTGAGATCGGCTACACTGTTATGGATCGGCTGATACGAAGAATCGAAACAGGCGGGAAAATGGAAACCATAAAACTCACCCATAAAATTATAGTCAGAGAATCTTAGACTGGAGGAAATGAAAATGGAACGAATTGTAAAGGTTGGAATTGTTGGCTGCGGCGGAATTGCAAATGGAAAACACCTTCCGAGTCTGAAAAAACTGAAGGAAGTACAGATGGTTGCATTCTGCGACATCAAACCGGACAGAGCGGAAAAAGCAAAAAAAGAATATGGCACGGAGGATGCAAGGGTTTACACGGATTACAAAGAAATGATGGAAAAGGAAAAAGAGATTGAAGTAATCCATGTGTGCACGCCGAACAGTTCCCACAGTGAGATCACATGCTGTGCGCTATATGCAGGGAAACATGTTTTGTGTGAGAAGCCCATGGCAAAGACAACAGAGCAAGCGGAAGCTATGTTGAAAGCAGCGAAAGAGTCTGGAAAAAAACTTACCATTGGCTACCAAAATCGTTTTCGGAGCGACAGTCTTTATTTGAAAGCGGCTTGTGAAGCGAACGAATTGGGAGAGATTTATTTTGCAAAGGCTCATGCCGTCCGCAGAAGAGCGGTTCCGACTTGGGGCGTTTTTCTGGATGAGGAAGCACAGGGCGGCGGTCCGTTGATTGATATCGGTACCCATGCGCTGGATCTGACGCTTTGGATGATGGATAACTATAAGCCGAAGTCGGTGAAAGGGTCTGTATACCGGAAACTAGCAGATCAAAAAAATACGGGAAATGCATGGGGGGACTGGGATGCGGAAAAATATACGGTTGAGGATTCCGCTTTTGGATTTATCACTATGGAAAACGGTGCAACAATTATTTTGGAATCCAGTTGGGCCTTAAATACATTGGATGTTAAAGAAGCAAAAACGACTCTCTGCGGAACATTAGGCGGTGCAGATATGGACGATGGTCTTAGAATCAACAATATAAAGCATGGAAAACAAAACGTGGAAATTCCGAATCTGGAATCCGGCGGCGTGGCTTTTTATGAGGGCGAAGAAATCAATTCGGATGATATGGAAGCGCAATCATGGATTGATGCGGTCATCCATGACAAAGAGCCGCTGGTGAAACCGGAACAGGCAATTGTGGTTACAAAAATTCTGGAGGCAATTTATAAATCTGCTGAAACAGGAGAAACGATCTATTTCTAAAAAGGTCAGAGAGGAGATTTCATATGAAAGTAGGATTATTCACAACACTTTACCGCAATCAGCCGCTTGAAAAGGTCTTTCAGTTGCTGAATAAGTATGGTGTACATATGGCTGAGATTGGTGCCGGGGGATATCCAGGCATGGATCACTGTAATCCGGATATTTTGCTGCATGATGCAGCAAAGCTGCAGGAGTTCAAGGATCTGCTTTCCAAATACGAAATTGAAATTTCAGCGCTGAGCTGTCATTCCAATCCGATTCATCCGGATGCTGATATCGCAAAACGGGAAGACAGTTATGTAAAAAACACCATTTTAATGGCAGAAAAACTTGGCATTCATCAGATTAACACCTTTTCCGGCTGTGCAGGAGATTGCAAAGATTCCAGATATCCAAACTGGGTAACCTGCGCTTGGCCTGAGGATTATCAAAAGATACTGGAATACCAGTGGGAAGAATGCTTGATTCCGTATTGGACAGATACTGTTCAATTTGCCAAAGAGCATGGAGTAAATAAAATCGGCTTTGAACTGCATCCTGGATTTATGGTTTACAATACCAGTTCTATGCTTCGTATCCGTGAGGCGGTCGGAAAAGAATTGGGAGCCAATCTGGATCCCTCCCATTTGATTTGGCAGGGAATGGATCCGGTTCTTGTGATTCGGGAACTGAAGGACGCCATTTTCCATTTCCATGCGAAGGATACGAAAATCGATTCTCTCAACACTGCCGTGAACGGTGTTTTGGATACGACTTCCCTGGCGGATTTGCCGAAACGTTCGTGGTATTTCCGCACAGTTGGCTATGGCAATGACCGCCTGTTCTGGTGTGATGTCATATCCGAACTGCGCAAGGTTGGTTACGATCATGCGATCAGCATTGAACATGAGGATGCTTTGATGAGTGATACGGAAGGTTTCTTAAAGGCACTGAAGCTTCTTCAGGAAGTTGTGATAGAAACCCAGCCTACCGCTGCTTTCTGGGCTTAAAATGAATTCTATGCGGGAATAACTTGAATCCCTCTGCCGGATAAAAACGGCAGAGGGATTCGATTGAAAGGAGAAGTTTTTATGGATCATAAATTTCGTGCAGGGATTGTAGGCTGCGGAAATATTTTTCCGATGCATGCTTATCCTATATCAAAAAATGACAATGTGGATCTGGTGGCTGTATGTGATATCAAACAGGAAAGAGCGGATGCGAAGGCGAAGGAATTAAGTGCAAAGGCCTACTATGATTATCAGGAGATGATAGAAAAGGAAAATTTGGATGTCATACATATCTGTTTACCCCATTATCTTCATCCCATTGTTGCAGAATATGCTTTTTCCAAAGGCCTGCATGTCATGACGGAAAAGCCGATGTCGATTTATCTGAGGGATGCAAAAGCAATGATAGAAGCGGCGGAGAAGAGCGGCCGCACACTAGGGGTTATTTTTCAGAATCGTTATAACAATTCTACCCAGCTTATCTATAAGGCGTTGCGGGATGGACGGCTGGGAAAAGTAAAATCCGTCCGCATGACTTTGGCCTGGTGCCGCAGTGATGAATATTATTCCAAGAGCGATTGGAAAGGCACTTGGGACAAAGAGGGCGGTGGCGTTATCATCGACCAGGCGATTCATACCTTGGATTTAATGCGTTATATGATCGGGGAAGAAATTGAATTTGTTGATTGCAGTATCAGCAATCGGGCGCATGAAATCATTGAAGTGGAAGATGCGGCCGAAGGCGTCATTAAGTTTCAAAACGGTATATTCGGCGCTTTCCATTGTATCAATTATTTTACCTATGATGCGCCGGTCGAATTGGAGTTTGACTGTGAAAAGGGAAGAGCAAAGCTGACAGCGGATAAGAGTGTGATATATTATCATAACGGAGATAGTGAGGAAGCTCATCCAACAGGCGATTATTTTCACTATGGCAATGTCAAATCCTATTGGGGTGTCTGCCATCAGGTGCAGATCAATCAATTTTATGATGCCCTGAAAAAAGGAGAACAGCCCGAAATCACTTGTTATGATGCACTGAAAACGCAGCAAATGGTCTGCGCAATGTATGAGAGCGGAAAACTGCATAAAAGAGTTTATCTAAAATAAGGGAGCCGTTTTGCGGCTCTTTTTTATAATCTAGGAAATTGCGGCAGAATGAGTTGAAATTTCATTGAGCAAGATAAGATGAAGTCGCAATTTAGCAGATTTCAAAGAACAGCGCGCGGAGCGCGACTGCGTTTTTCAGAATGAAAAATTTTTTATAACATAGGAAATTGGGCAGAATCGTGCGCAAATTCGTGTTTGAAAAAATAGAGTGCAAAGCGTGCTTACAGTTTTTCGGAATGAAAAAACTTTTTTATGAAAACAAATCTTTCTTAAGACTTTCTTATTTTTATCACAAAATTGACACATTTTTCATTTATGCTATAATAGCCTTACAAAAGCAAAATGAAATGAATGAATTCTGCGTGTTAAAGATAAAATAGTATGGAAAAAGAGAGGGGATTTGTATGTACAAAATTTTAGTTGTGGACGATGAGGATAAGATCAGGGAAGTGCTGCGCGAATATGCAGAATTTGAGGGATATGAGGTGACGGAAGCAAAAGACGGCATGGAGGCAGTACGAATTTGCAAAGAAAAGGATTTTGACGTGATTGTTATGGATGTCATGATGCCCAAGCTGGATGGCTTTTCCGCCTGCAAGGAAATCCGTAAATTCAAATCTACGCCCTTTTTGATGCTGTCGGCAAGGGGAGAGGAATACGACAAGCTATTTGGGTTCGAAATCGGTGTGGACGATTATGTGGTCAAACCTTTTTCACCGAAAGAGGTAATGGCGCGCATTCATGTTATTATTAACCGCAACAGCCGGCAGAAATCGGAAGAAAGCAAAAAAGAACTTATAAAATTGGATGGCCTAACAATTGATATAGCTGGGCGGAATGTTTATGTGGATGATGTAAAAGCGGAGATGACGCCAAAGGAATATGATTTGTTGTTCTATTTGGTGCGGAATCAAAATCTTGCGCTGACCCGTGATAAATTATTGAATGATGTGTGGGGATATGAATTTTTTGGTGATGACAGGACGGTGGACACACACATCAAAATGCTGCGCAACAGCTTGGGAAAATACCGTGATTACATTGTCACCCTGCGGGGGCTGGGATACAAGTTTGAGGTGGAAGAAAAGTGAATGGGAAAAAAATTTTTGATTTTAAGGGACTAAAATTCAAACTATGGACCTATTTCCTTTTGTTTGCCGCCGGAATCATGATCGTTTTATGGCTTCTGCAGATTATTTTTATCAATACGTACTATGAAAGTATGAAAATGCGGCAGGTTGAAAAAATAGGAAATCATCTGGTGTCGCAGTATGAAGATTCTGATATCTATCAAAATCTTTTGGAGCAGATTTCTTTTCGCAACGGTTTGATGATAAGAATTGTGGATGAAAACGGAGAACCGATTTTGAGCAATAACATTTTTAACCGTGACAATAACCGCGATAAAAACGGGCGGATGAATCCTTACGAATTTAATATGCTCAAATCGAGAATACAGAACAACGCAGAAAAGACAGTGTGTTTTGTACAGAATGATGAGGGCATGCGGATGCACACAGTAGTTTTTGGCGCTGTTCTTCAGAATGATGACGGAAGCAAGGCATATCTTTCCATGTATGCTCCGCTTGCACCGATAGACGCCACAACACAGGTTTTGCAGAATCAGTTGTTGATTGTGACGATTCTGTCCCTTGTATTCGCTTTTATTTTATCCTATTTTATTGCAAACCGGCTTGCAAGGCCGATTTCAAAAATTACAAAGTCTGCCGGAAAACTTGCAAAAGGGGATTACAGCGTTGTGTTTGAACATGGTGATTATACCGAGGTAAACCAGTTGGCCGAGGTTTTGAATTATACCACCCAGGAATTGTCGAAAACAGATGAGTTGAGACGGGATTTGATTGCCAATGTATCTCATGATTTGCGCACGCCTCTTACCATTATCAAATCTTATGCGGAGATGATTCGGGATTTGTCGGGTGATAATCCGGTGAAGCGGCAGGCGCATACACAAGTCATTGTAGACGAGTCCGATCGGCTTTCCGGATTGGTCAGTGACATGCTGGATTTGTCAAAACTGGAGTCCGGGACCTTAAAGCTGAATATATCCCGATTCGACATGGCGGAAACCGTGAAAGAGATCATAAACCGTTTTGCAGTATATCAGCACCGGGACGGCTATGTTATCACCTCAGAATGTGACGAAAGGGCTTGGGTGGAAGCGGACGAACTCAAAATCAGCCAGGTAATCTATAATCTGATTGGAAATGCGGTCAATTATACAGGAGAAGACAAAACCGTTCATATTGCCGTAAAAGTGCAGGATGGAAAGGTTCGTTTCAGCGTATCAGATTCCGGAGAGGGAATTGCAAAGGAAGAGATCGACCGCGTCTGGGAACGGTACTATAAATCCAGCCATCGGCATAAAAGAGCGGCTGTCGGTACAGGAATCGGTCTTTCGATCGTGAAAAATATTCTTCTTTTACATCATGCGGAGTTTGGAGTGAATAGCAAGGTGCATAAGGGCTCGACCTTTTGGTTTTCCTTGAACAAAGCAGATGGAATGAAAGAGGATGCCCTTTTGTAACGGGCATCCTCTTTTAAGACAAAACGGTGTTAATTCAAAGAGTAATTTTTAGTATCTAACGAGTCTTTTACAAAGATTGTGTAAACCTCCAAACAGGTATATAATAAATACTGAGTTTGGAGGTTTTACTATGCCAAGAAGAAAAAGAACGCCGGAGGAAATCGCACGCAAAGCAAAAG
>NZ_JAHLPV010000053.1 GCF_018918095.1 Acetivibrio sp. MSJd-27
AAAAATTCGTTCCGCAATTCTGGAACTATATGCTAAATCTGAAAAACGGTTCGGCGCGTATAAAATCAGGCAGCGGCTTTGGGTTGAATATGGCATATCCATCAGCACCGGTCGAGTGTACCGTCTGATGAAATCCATGCAGCTCCCCAAAATGTCATCCATCAAACCAAAAGCGGTTTTTTCTATAAATACCGCTGATTCTGACTGCCCCAACCACCTAAAGCAAAACTTCAATCCATCCGCTCCAAATCAGGTTTGGGTCAGTGATATCACATATATCCGGGTTGGCAGCCGGTTTTATTACTTCTGCATTGTAATTGACTTATTTGCACGAAAAGTGATCGCTTACCAGCTCAGTCCCAAAATGAATGTCCACCTCACTATTGATACGTTTCAATCCGCATGGAATAACCGGGGAGAACCGACCGGACTGCTTTTTCATTCCGACCGCGGCAGTCAATACACTGCCAAAGAATTCCGCAGGCTGCTTGACGGCTGCGGTGTTGTGCAATCCTTCTCTGCCAAAGGCCACCCATATGACAATGCGGTGGCGGAAAGTTTCTTCAAATTTCTGAAACTTGAGGAAACCAACCGCAAAACCTATTGTTCCTTAAACGATTTACAGCTTTCGCTGTTTACTTATATTCATTTCTACAACTCCCAGCGCCCACATAGTTCAAATGCTTACTTGACGCCCAACGAAAAAGAACTGACTTTTGAGGAGGTGTTTTCCTCTTAATCTTTCTCTTTTCGTGTCTATTTTATTGACTATTGTCCAACAGCCTTTTTTCCACCGCTATAAATATATTCTATAAGTTTCTGCATGCCTTCCGGATACATTTCATCAATCACTTCCGTCAGTGCTGTTTTGGGACCTGTTTCATCAACGGCGCTAAAATAGGCATTTAATGCATCACGTCCCAAATTGTAACCGCTTCCACCATTATCAATTAAATAACCCCAACCAGATATTCTTCTATGTTTTTTATTTTTTTGGATATACGCACATATTCCTGTACCCAGAATCAAGGTTATTCCATCACAATCTCCTAACCCTGCTGCAATAATATTTTTATTATCAGAATCGTTCGAAAAACCAAGAAAGTTGAATTTACTAAAAAACGCTTTAAGCATCTGCTGCATATCGTTCGTTATTCCGCCTGCAATTCCTGCAAAGCAATAAATCGAGGAAAAACTTATATCACTGCATATTTTATATATAGCATCCTCAAGAATAACTGTGGATGCATTCAATCCTATATCAACAGGATTACACGGTTCTGTTTTTAATGTACGAATTATATTTCCATTCTTATCCGCAAGGGCTAGTTCTGTTTTTGTTCCACCCCCATCAATACCAAGATAATATATATATCTTTCACTAAATAGGGTCTCGATGCTTGTGTGTAAAATTTTAGAAATATCAAACAAAGTATCTATGCAAGGAACACTAGAACCACATTCCCATTTGCTTACCGTTTTCTCTGAATACTGTATTAATTCTGCAAAGGCTTTTTGTGTAAGGTTCCTTTTCTCTCGCAGAGCCTTTAAATGAAATGAAAAATTTGCCGAATAGTTTGACATATAAACTTTACCGCCTTCTTGATTTTATTTCATTTAGCTATATATTATCAAAGCCCAACTATACCTGTCAACCGACAAATAATAGACAGAACACGCAAAACTCTCCCTAAAAGAGTGTTTTACGTGTTCTTCATTAATTTAATTTCGATATGAGATGAAATTTTCCATTCATATTGTGAAGCAATTTTTTATACACACAGTGTATTTCATAGCTTAGCTATTTCACCTGCGGTAGGCAAATTTCATAAAAAAAGACTATTCTTTCGAATAGTCTTTTTTCTGGGTGCAGGGGCCGGATTTGAACCGACGACCTCCGGGTTATGAGCCCGACGAGCTACCAGACTGCTCTACCCTGCGATATATAGAATTGGTGCCGGAGACCGGAATCGAACCGGTACGGGAAATAAATCCCACAGGATTTTAAGTCCTGGGCGTCTGCCAGTTCCGCCACTCCGGCAAGCGGCCTGCTTTCTTTTGAGCACTTTTATATAATATCACGATTAAACTAAAATGTCAATACTTTTTTGCTTATTTTTTTTGAGAATCGATGAACACCTTTTCTTCCGGCTTTAAATAGCCGAGTTCCTCACGGGCAAGCTTTTCATAATATTCATCCGAATCCAGATTTTCCTGCTGGGCTTTCAGCTCTTCGTTTTTCTTCTTCTCCGTCTCCAGCAGGCCAGCTATCTTTTCGCTTTCGTTTTTGATATTGACGTTATCCAGAATTGCTTTATAGTGCATGTTGCAAAAATATACTGTAAGCAAGACTAAAATAAAGACAGTAACTCTTTTATAGTTTATCTTTCGTTTCATAAAAGCAATCCTTTCCGTCAATTCTTTTGAATCTTTTTTCGTAGTATGCCGAACCTTTTCCGCGTATAATTTTTGAAACGTCCCTTCCATTTCAAAAAGCGCTTTCCGAACCATAAAAACTGCTTTTTGAAAAAGAGAAAGATCTTAATTCCTATTTTACACAATAATAGCACAGGATACAAGACTATTTTAAAAATTTTTATAAAAATCGTTAATATTTTTTGGAAAACGGCTCTGAAAAAGCGGCAAAACAGTAAAAAATATAGAATCAGCCCCAAAACAGCGCCTATCATATTAAAAATGCATAGCATCAATCCATCTAAACGATAAAAAACAGCGATAAGGTATCCGGTACAGCTCAATCCAAAAACGACATCCATAATATGGGTCATCGGTTTATTTTTTTGATAGCGCACACGAACAGAGCGGAAAAGGTCGAATAAAATTCCCACTGACAGTCCCACAATCACATAGTAAAAGAAATGCAGTGTCTGCTGCTTTACTGAAAATTCTAACATAGCGGTTTAACCTACTTAAACATTTTTGAGAAAAAACTGCCTTTTTGGGTTCCGTAGTCGGCGTACTCAAAAGAGTCAAAGTCACCCTCGGCAAGCACTTCTCCGGAATCCAGATTCAATTTTCCAATCTTCAAATCTTGTCCTTTGATGATCAGATTTCCAAGCTCCGTGGAGAGAATAATACTGTTTTCATCAAAAGACTCCACATCATTGACGCCGGAAACAGTGATTCTCTCACGGCTTTCCACAATAATATTGGAAACAATTTTTTGAGTTGTGTTTTTTCTTTCTTCCATAAAAACAACCGCCTTTCCGTTGATGTTACAATCTATGCGGAAAAGCGGTCAAATATGCAGATTTTCAATAGAAGGCATTGCCCCGTTATGCAACGAGTACAAGGCTCTGCATGGCAGTGTCACACGAAGAGCCAACTTCCACTTCATGGGCATATGGATCCCGCCGCCGAAAGAGGCTGAGAACATCCTGCCCGCAGTTATAAGCGAAGTTACACAATCGCCTCAAACATGGAGGAAGCGTCATCCTTTTTCACATGCTCCGCAACAGCGGTTACACGGACTTTCAATTCCTTTTCTCCAAATTTGATCACAAGAACATCACCGATCCTCACATCGGCAGAAGGCTTTGCCACCTTATCGTTCAGCAGAACCCGTCCCTGCTCGCACGCCTCATTCGCAACCGTTCTGCGTTTAATCAGGCGGGATACTTTCAAATATTTATCCAGTCTCAATCCGTTCACCTCTGTTTCTGTGCTGCTGTCAGCGTATTTTTCATTAAGGTTGTGATGGTCATCGGACCCACACCGCCGGGCACCGGAGTAATAAAGCCTGCTATCTTGCTGACCTCGTCGAAATTCACATCGCCGCACAGCTTTCCGTTTTCCAGCCGGTTCATTCCAACGTCAATCACAACGGCTCCCTCTTTCACCATGTCCGCTGTCACAAAATTCGCCCTGCCAACCGCAGCAACAACAACATCCGCACGTTTGACTATTTCTTTCAGATTTCTGGTTTTGGAATGACAGATCGTCACGGTTGCATTCTGATGGAGCAAAAGCATTGCCATCGGCTTTCCTACAATATTACTTCTTCCAATCACAACACATTCTTTTCCTATCAAATCAATACCGGTATCCTTTAAAAGCTCCATGATGCCGGCCGGCGTGCAGGGCAGATAGTCGTAATCACCTATCATGATTTTTCCCACATTGACAGGATGAAATGCATCCACATCCTTTTTGGGATCGATGTTATTGATTACCGTCTTTTCATCAAGATGCTTCGGCAAAGGAAGCTGAACCAGGATTCCGTGAATATCCTCCTTGGCATTCAGCTTCTGCACCAAGCGCAGCAGCTCCTCCTGGGTTGTCTCCTCAGGCAAGGCATATTCCTCGGAATACATTCCCAACTCCAGGCAAGCCTTTTTTTTATTGTTGACATAGACCCTTGAAGCCGGATCTTGTCCGACGATCACAACCGCCAAACCCGGAGTGAGCCCTTTATCTTTTAGGTTTCCCACCTCTTTTTTGATTTCCTGTCTTACCTTTGCCGATACTGCTTTTCCGTCTATGATTTTCATTGGTATTCCTCCCATGATTTATAATGTTTTTTTGATTCTTTTGACTTTTCTGTTTCAGCGATGATCCCTGCTCTTTCCAGCCTTTCCGACTCTTTGCCTTTGTCACCTGCGGCCGTATCAGACACCGGCTGTCAAAACCGATGAGATCCGTTCTTCCCACCAGCGTAAGTGCTTCCTTAACCGTCTGGTAATTCTCTTTGCGGCGATACTGCAGCAAAGCCCTTTGCATCTGTTTCTCTTTATAGGAGCGGGGTACATAAACCTTTTCCATGCTTCTAGGATCCAGACCGGTATAATACATACAGGTGGAAATGGTACCCGGTGTCGGATAAAAATCCTGCACCTGTTCCGGCTGATAATTGGAATCCCGCAAAAATTCTGCCATCCGCACCGCGTCTTTCAAAGTGCTTCCCGGATGAGAAGACATCAGATAGGGAACCAAATACTGTTCTTTTCCGCATTCAGAGCAATACTGAAAAAATTTCTTTTTAAACTGATTATAGACCGAGATCTCCGGCTTCCCCATCCTTTTTAACACGTTGTCGGAGCAGTGCTCCGGCGCCACCTTCAACTGGCCGGAAACGTGATCCCGCACCAATTCCCGAAAAAAAGTGTCATCCTTGTCCGCCAGCAGGTAATCAAATCGGATACCGGACCGGATAAACACCTTTTTAACGCCGTCAATCTGTTTGATTTTCCGAAGCAGCTCCAGATAGTCCCGGTGAGAAACCCTCAGATTTTTACAGGGCTTTGGATACAGGCACTGTTTGTCTTTACAGGCGCCGTGCGTTTTCTGCTTTTCACATGCCTCCATCCGAAAATTTGCCGTGGGACCTCCCACATCGTGAATATATCCTTTAAAATCCGGATCATGAGTAATTTTTTTCACCTCGGTCACAATGGATTGATGACTGCGGGAGGTAACCACCCGCCCCTGATGAAAAGCAAGGGCACAGAAATTGCAGGCTCCGAAACAGCCTCGCTCGGATATCACGGAAAACTTCACTTCTTCAATAGCGGGAACCCCGCCCTGTTTGTCATATACAGGATGCCATGCCCGCTGATATTTCAGGGAGTACACCCTATCCAGCTCCGCTCTGCCGAGCGGTTTCTGGGGCGGATTCTGCACCAGATAAAAGCCGTCCGTCTGTTCCTCCGCAAGAATTTTTCCGCGGAATGGATTCTGCTCCTCGTATTCCGTTCGGCAATTCATCGCATATTTCCGCTTATCCCGGCGAATCTCGTCAAAGGAGGACAGCAAGATTTTGTTCTCGATTTCATCAACCGATTTTGTCAGATAACAAGTTCCCGCCACATCACGGATTTCCTGTATGGGAATGCCGCTTCTCAGCCGCTCCGCAATCTGGACAATGGAGCGCTCCCCCATCCCGTAGCTCAGCAGATTTGCCTGGGAATCACACAGGATGGAGCGCCGCACCTTATCCTGCCAATAGTCGTAGTGAGCAAAGCGACGAAGGGACGCTTCAATACCTCCGATTACGATAGGAATGTCCTTAGAAAACGCCT
Source organism: Acetivibrio sp. MSJd-27 (assembly GCF_018918095.1). Classification (GTDB taxonomy): domain Bacteria; phylum Bacillota; class Clostridia; order UMGS1840; family HGM11507; genus HGM11507. The sequence continues at coordinate 6,039 of NZ_JAHLPV010000053.1, forward strand.
CCCGCAGCTTATTGCAGTATACAATCGTAGGACGATCGGGTCGCAATCCGGCCTTTCCACCGGGAGAATAGCTGTCTGTATTTCTCCGCTTTTTGGAAACCGTGTAATGGTTGACCATAGAATCGATATTACCGCCGGAAACCAGAAAGGCATATTTTGGAGTCCCAAGCACTTGAAAGGCCTTCCTGTCATTCCAGTCCGGCTGGGAAATCAATCCAACTTTATAGCCTTCCGACTCCAGAACACGGGATATAATCGCATTTGCAAAGGATGGATGATCCACGTAGGCATCAGCAGTAACCAGTATAAAATCCGCCTGCTTCCACCCACGTCTTTCCATATCCTGTCTGGAAATCGGCAAAAAATCATTTTTCATTTCTGTTCTCCCTAATGCTTAATAGTATTATTTTAATATGAAGCAGGAAAAAATGCAAGTATTTTACGAAAAGCAACCTTGAAGTTTTTCTTATTTTGTATTATAACCTCGTTGTGTTGTCTCCTTCTCTTCTAAAACGGCATAATTCCTTCATCTCAGCACATGATAGGTATATATCTCCATACCACGAGGTTGAAACGCTTTATAAGGTAACTTTTGCCTTGCAAAAGTATCTTTGTCTTGTTATAACCTCGTTGTGTTGTCTCCTTCTCTTCTAAAACGGCAAAATTTCTTCATCTCAGCACATGATAGGTATATATCCCCATACCACGAGGTTGAAACGCTTTATAAGGTAACTTTTGCCTTGCAAAAGTATCTTTGTCTTGTTATAACCTCGTTGTGTTGTCTCCTTCTCTTCTAAAACGGCAAAATTTCTTCATCTCAGCACATGATAGGTATATATCCCCATACCACGAGGTTGAAACGCTTTATAAGGTAACTTTTGCCTTGCAAAAGTATCTTTATCTTGTTATAATATAAAAGTTAAATCAAAAAAGTAAGGGGTTTCTTATGGCAAACAAAAAACTAACTGTAAAAGACATTGTAATCACCGCACTGCTTGCGGCTATCTGTTTTGTAGCTACTTATATCCACATTCCGTTCGGCAAAGCAATGATACATCTCGGCACAACAGCGATTTTTATCTCCGCAATGCTGTTCGGCGGCGTCAAAGGCGGTCTGGCGGGTGGAATCGGCCTTGGCCTGTTTGATTTGTTAGGCGGTTATGTCGCCTATGCACCCTGGACGCTGCTGACAAAAGGACTAACCGGATTGGTGTGCGGTTTGATTTCCTTTGCCGGTCGGAAAAACGGCGGTTTCGGAAGGCAAAGCGCATTTGATATACTGGGCTGTCTGGCAGGGGGCGTGATATCCCTGGCTGGCTATTTTGCGGCGGACTGTGTTATCTATGATATGGGAGTAGCCTATATCAATGCGATTGCCTCCCTGACTACGACCGGAATTGGAATTGTAATCGCACTCCCGCTTGGAATCGCTCTGAAACAAGCTTTCAAAAAAGCTCATATCCTGTAAGTACGATGAAGAAAAGAAACAGCGAGCTGATTCCCTGCTTTATGATTTTTCTGGGCGTTCTGGGAATCTTGACAAATTATACAGCTCTTGGAAATACCATACTATTTATTTGGTATATCCTGTTTGGATTTGTGACGCTTGGGCACACCATGCTCCTAAAAGACAAATTGGGACTGTCCAATCTATTTTTGACTGCTACGTTGCCTTATTTTCTGCTTCCTTACCGAAAAGCGTATTATTATCTTTCCAAATCCATGCTGACACTGCAGAAATTCGGAGACACACGCAAAGCATTAGAATATGCTCAAAAAGTAAAGATGAAAAATTTTGATACGGATAATGAAAAAAGCTTTTTCTATTCCTATCTTTGTTCCCTACATATGGACAGTGGAGACTACAAAAAAGCAAAAGAAAATATTCTGGCGGCAAAAGAGTTACCTCACAATAAAAAGCTGGACAAATCTTATGACAAAATTTTAAAGATCATTCAGGAGAATGGAACAGCTGATTGACCGAAGAGAGCCCCTCCGGCGAACGTCGGAGGGGCTCTCTTATCCGTCCAAACACTCCCTACTGCTCGGAAGAAATAGGATGCTCTTCTATTTTACCGTTTCCTTCTTCCGCTGTCTGGTTAGGTACAGAATATTCATCCAATTCGTTTCTATACTGCCGTTTAGAGGGATCCACCTTGTAATTCGTGAAGGAATTCGTGGCTCTCATCATATCTTCATAATACCACTGGGAAGGCTATAAATCTTCAAAGCCACATTCAACAGGATTTCCTTCCACGTCTGTTGTGATATCATATCTGTCATCACGGCCGATGATTCTGTTATATACTGCAACATATTCCGCTCTTGTCATCGGAGCATCCGGACGGAATATATTCGTATCTTTGTCTCCCAGCATATATCCATTGGCTATCAATGTATTGATATGACTATAATACGGATGGCTGGTATCCAAATCGTCAAAGAAACAGACATTTTCAGTACTTTCCAGTCCCAGAGACAAGACAAATAATTTTGCTGCTTCCCCTCTCGTCACATGGGTAGCAGGGGAAATAACACCATTTAAATCATCCGGATGATACATTCCGATATAAGTCATATATTCTACTGCCGCATAATACCACTCTGATCCATCCAGCTCAGTGTAGGAAGGAATATGCGGTTTTTGATAGCCGCCCAGCATATCGTTCTGTTTCAGCAGTCTGTGCATCAGCGCAGAAGCCTCACAACGGATAATCGGATTTTCCGCCGCCATCTCCGTGTCAGAGTATCCATAAATATACGCATAGTCATTCTTTAGTTTTATCTCTGTTCCTCTTCCTAAAACAGCAAAAGAAATATCATATGTGTTACCTGGAAAGTAGGTCCACACATCAAGAACCTTATTGTTCCCCTGTGCATTGCGGTATGCAAGAGCACCTCCAGAACTGTCAATCCCGTTGAGTGCAATGGTAGGTACAAGCGCTCCGTTTGCTGAGGGGTTGGTATCAATATAGGTGCCATCCGCGGCCGTGTAGCAGGAGTTGTCATAATAAATACCGTTGGGATTATAGCCCTCAACTGCATAGGGAGGATTCATCAGTTAGATTTTAATTCCATATGCATTGTTTTCTGCATCTAAAAGCGGAAAGTGGTATTCACCGCCTTTGGTTTTCAAAGAAGCTTTATAAGTGCCGGCTTTTACAACGTTCCCTTGTGCATCCAACCCATCCCAGTAGATTACATTCTCTCCTGGTTTCGCCGCATTAGCAAGAAGAACATCGAGTCCCTCATCATACATACCGTTTGCATTAACATCAATTGTTATCTGATACGTAGTAGATTTGTCAAAACTAGTATTAAAAGCTCCGCCAGCCCCTTCATCGGTGACACCGGAAGCTTTTCCGACAAAACGGTAGGTCTGTGCCGTCGTTGGAGAAATTGCTGATGTAGGCATCGAAACCGGAAGATCTTCTGCTGGCTTGTTAAAGAACACATAATGTGTAATATCCGTTTCCGTATCCGGCACATTTGGCATTTGCAATTTGATATTACCTCTTAGTGCCAAAAGATTATTGTTTCCCATATCAACCGCAATTGCATTGTGATAAAGCGATGTATTTGCAGTGCTGTCAATCAATCCGCGATTATTTGCAAAAAACATAAACCCATAGGGATCCAACCCATTCATATCAACACGATACTGATATCCATCTTTTGTAAGTACATAAATAACGCCGTTCATCACCTTTTGATCGCTGACGTTCTTCCCAAGATTCATAGCGATATAGTTTGAAAAAGTTCTGCCTGGAATGGCTACGCCATCCTTCTTCACCGTGATATCCCACGCCGCCACCGCTCTCCCCTGCTCTGCACCGATTGAAATTTTGGAAACAGGAGTAGCCGGAGGATTCACACTATCATTACCGTTAGAACCTTTCTTTGTCGGAACAGGTGAATGAAACTCAAACTCCCAAAAACCGGTTTCCTCTGACAGGATGCTCAGCGGTATATAACCGCCCAATTCTGGATAAGGTCCGATTTGTTCCTTTTCATAGGTGTCAATCAACCCTGTGCCGTCTGCCAGCACATCATAGATTGTTTCCGCTCCGCTTGGTGTGCGGACAACAATATCTTCCCCATTCATAGCCTCCGGAACGCTTGAACCGAAATCAATCTGTTCTCCTGCATTCACATAGACTTTCAGCACATTAACTCTAGACAGAGACGCTGTCTGCTGATATGGATCCCATTCCAAATAGGGACGATATCCCCCATTTTGCGTCATTTCCTTACTTCCTTCTGCAAAGGCAGATACAAAACAGGAAAAAGTCAATATAGCGGTCATCAAGAACGAAAAAAGAAGTGTCCTTTGTAAAAGATTTTTCATCATTTTCACCTCTCTGTATTTTATCCAGTCCTTGATTTGTTGGTATAAAAAAAGCAAACCAAAAAACTGGTTTGCGGTAGCTGGCTACCATAACCCTTAAGAAGGGTATTAGGCCCTATAGCTTTGCGTACCTGCTTTCAGCAGGGCTGCCTTTATCACTTATATATAATTATCTATATATAGTATATAAATACTAAGCAAAAATGTCAACCATAAAATGAAAATATATTTAAATTAATTCCATATAATTCTAAAAAACGACATAATAATCCTACTCTTTCTTCAACCTTTTTAATATTATACAAATAAATATCCCTCTTTATTAACGAAATTCCTTTAAAACGCATCAGTAGTAGAAGTATTTGTTTGCTTTAAAAAGATTTGACAAAATATACAATATTAGATATAATCCAGATAGATTACGAATTGGAAGATTCCGAATATAGGAAGAATATCGGGAGGGTAGAATGGAAAAAAAATATGCTGCACCGGCCATTGCTTATGGGCTTAAAATACTTGAAATTATCACGCGGAATCCCGGGTTAGGCTTCAATAGAATTCAGGAACTGGCTGGTATCAATTCCAATAGTTTGAACCGCTATCTATCTACTTTAATCGAACTCGGTTATATAAATAAAAGTGATGATGCAAAATACTTACAGGGTGCAAAGCTCACTGTTCTAAATGACAGCATCAATATCTATAGCATCATGAAGGAACGGGCAAGAAAATATTTAGAGCTGCTGGAGCAGGAATTCCGTGTCACAGCGGTTTTATTCGGAATCACTAACACAGGTAATATATCTCTTCTCGACAAAGTGCTGGCAGTTGATAATGTCAGTATGCAGGAAATAGGCTCATATGACCGTGGAAACATACTATGTTCATGGGGGCAGCTTTACCTGGCAACGCTGGATAATCCCCATTCGTTTATTGAAAAGAATTATCCGGATTACTACTACAGTATTCATTTAGACTTATTTGATATGGCACAGAATTTTACCAGAAAACACGGATACTGTGATGATGAGCTCTCATCCAAATCTGGTTTGAGAAGAATTGCTTTTCCGGTTTACGATCACAAAAAGAATCTGATTGGTTCTTTGGCCATCGGCAGTTTTGGCGCCCTCATCAATCCGTCGAAAGCGCAGCGCATTACCGAGAGGTTAGAAGAATACGCAAAAAAAATATCTTTTCAAGAAAACATGATGTTTTAATATTTTTCTTATATATGCAAAAGAGGAAGGTCTCCCTTCCTCTCAGCCTGTCGAAAAAGTCCAGTATACACTGGGCTTTTTCGACAGGCTGAGCTGTGATAAAATTATCACAGCTTTTTATATTTACTGCTTTTTTCCTAAACATAATAATTCCTTGGCAGCAATACATCACAGAATCGATTGTGTTATACTTTTCATTTTGTCAAAGACCTTTTACTTTTTATACATATACAAAATCTCCCAAATTCTTATAGTGCATATAATCGTATTATTCATTTTTTGATACAGATTTAATGAGTTTGAACACCTGTTCAACTGTATCACTCATATTCTGACAAGCATTCTTAACCTCCATTGCCTCTTCAAATGTACCTGGATTTCTTAATATCGGAAAAAAAGCATCAATTCCATTTTCATTGCACCGCCTTGCTCCATCAGCCACGCATCCTGAGAAAGCAATCACAGGAACATTATATTTTTTAGCAATTGCAGCGACACCGGCAGGGGCTTTTCCCATACAAGTCTGTCCATCAAGCCTCCCCTCGCCCGTAATCACGATATCCGCATTTCTTATATAATCTTCAAGATGTGTTTCACGAATAATCAGGTCAATCCCTGGCTCAAGAGTGGCGTTAAGATAAGTCAAAAATGCAAATCCAAGGCCTCCCGCAGCACCGGATCCTGGATAATTAGAATAATCCGTTTTTAAAATTGACCTTGTCAATACAGCGAATTTTCTCAACCAATTGTCCATTTGCCGAATCATATGTAATGTAGCCCCTTTTTATGCTCCATATACAGCACTGCATCCCTGCGCTCCGCACAGGACATTTTTCACATCACATGCAACATGAAAGCTACATACTGCAAGCTCTGGCAATGCATTTTTAATGCTAATGCTTTTTATGTTATATAGACCTTTCGCACCAAACTCAACCGGTTTGCCATCCGCATCTAAAAAATCAAATCCTAGTGCCTGAAGCATCCCAATCCCGCAATCGTTTGTTGCACTTCCACCTATTCCAATAATAAAATTGCGACAGCCTTTGGCGACAGCATCCTTAATCAACTCACCGACACCATACGTCGTTGTATTCATAGGATTTTTTTCTTCTTCTTTTATAAGTGTTATTCCCGCAGCTGCTGCGATTTCGATAACAGCTGTGCCTCCATCGTCTATAATTCCATAATGTGCATTGATCCTTTGACCTAAAGGATTACAAACTTTCACTTTCTGCAAATCTGTTTCATCCTCATAGAGCAAAGCATTCAGTGTTCCCTCTCCGCCATCAGCAAGCGGACAAACAGAAACAATTGCACTGTCAAAAACTCTTTTTATCCCACGCGCTGCCGCATTTCCAGCTTGTAGGGTTGTCAAACTGCCTTTGAAGGAATCGATTGCTACAACAACTCTCAACCTGATACCTCATTTCAATATGTTTATGTTATATATATTATACCACAACAACGAAGGCGGCGGAATGTCGCCGCAGTATCGTGATGCTCTGCAAACCTCTTGATATTTTAATGTCAGCGTTTTATGATATTATCATATCATATAGAATCACAAAATTCAATTTTTGATCAGCAGTTACAAAAAGCAAAACAGAATTTCAGATTTCAGGGTTGAAACATATCAGCCTGCCAAAAGATATCATCTGGATTACATTCAAAGATACCAATTAGAACAAAATAAATATGGAAAAATAGAGAAGATAGGAAAGAGAAAGGTTAAGAGAAGAGAAAAGAAAAAAGACATCCAATTGGATGTCTCAGCCTGTCGAAAAAGTCCAGTATACACTGGGCTTTTTTGCGTATGTGTGGTAAAATAAAGATAAGAAAAGACTGGGGAGGGACGGCGTGTGCTAGCAAAAGAGCAGGAATTGCGCAGAAATGTAGTAGAAATCCTATGTTTGGAGGAGCTGGTTCCATCGGAGCATCTGCTGCGGCAGATTGACAGCGCGGTGGATTTTACGCATCTGTACGACTTGGTGGATGCGCTTTACAGCCGCGACAACGGCCGTCCCAGCATTGACCCGGTGGTATTGTTCAAAATTGTGTTCATCCAGCACCTGTACGGCATCCCCTCGCTGCGCCGTACCATGCAGGAGATTGGCATGAACATCGCATA
>NZ_JAHLPV010000054.1 GCF_018918095.1 Acetivibrio sp. MSJd-27
CCCCGGCACAGTGCGCCGGCCTCGAGCTGTCCAAAAAGCGCAAACGCGAGCTTTTGCTCGTTGCTTAGCCAGATTGGCTGATTGCGGGTGCTATTTTTTCATGTTAACTTTACAGAGCCGAAATTATTTTTTCATTTTTATATATTAACACACTTTCATGAAATTTACAATATTTTAAAATGTTGGCGGTCACGTTTCGTTGAAATAAAAAAAGCATTGCTTACGCAATGCTTTTTTGGAGCGGAAGACGAGATTCGAACTCGCGACGTTCACCTTGGCAAGGTGACGCTCTACCACTGAGCCACTCCCGCATCTCTTACGGTGTTCATAGTATAGCATATATTCGGATAAAATGCAATACTTTTTTCGAATTTTTGCATTTTTTTTGGAAGCCGGAGAGTTGTTTTTCTCCGGCTTCTTCCTCCGTATTTATTCATAGTAGGAGGCGGGATCCACATATTTTTCTTTTTTCATCAATTCGAAATGAAGATGGCTGGGAAGACCTGCTTCTGAAATGCCTGTTTCTCCAATGCCGCTGATGGCCTGGCCCTTCTCCACACTCTCTCCTTTTTTCACCATCTTATCGCTGGAAAGGTTTTTATAGATAGATTTATAATGATTTCCATGGTCAATAATGATTGTGATTCCATCCATCGGATCCACAAAAACATCATCTATCACACCGGATGCACATGCTTTTACTGGTGTACTGCGTTCCGCTCCGATATCAATTCCGGAATGGACACGCCAATCTTCAAAGGTTTTATCGTAGACCAGTTCTTCTCCTGAAAAAGCATTGATTATCTGTCCCGGTACCGGAGGCTCAATTACAAATTTTTTTCCGAACGTTTCTTCCGCCTCTTCCAAAGGTTCTTCCTCTGCCGGTTTCGCAGCCTGAGGTTTTATAGTCTCCTGGTTTTTCGGGGCAATGACAGGCGCCGTATAGGGTTCAGCAGTGGCAGGAATCTGTGCATTTATCTCTGGAATCTGCACTCCTTCTGACAATGCCAGATTTCTTCTCATCGATTCATCAATATTGTCTTTGATGACTGTTGTAACCACGGAACCTACCGCTACAATGCATAAGACAACGAGAGAATAATAGATTTTGTTGTTTGAAAACTTTTGAAAGAATTTTTTCATTTTTTATACCTCCATGTTAGATATTCTTTCCAAAGCAAGAATATCTATACAATCACAAAAAATTTCTTTCAAAATATATTTATCTTTCATTCAACTTTTCCGCAGCAGATGAAAACATCACTGAAAAAGTCAAGCGACATATATGAACTGCCCCAATTTTGGCGATTCCTATATGCCGCTTACTTTTCATTATAACTTAAAAGTACTCCTGCTCGGGTGTGCTTTTCTGCTCAATATGCTTTTTTCAGCACGACTCCCTGATAATATTTTTTTAGAATCTCCTCATATCCTGCTCCCTGAGAAGCTGCATAATTGGCTCCATACTGGCTCATCCCCACTCCATGTCCGTTTCCCGTCACATGAAAAACAATCTTGTCATTCTGAAATCCCAATGTAAAATGGGTCGATCTCAGACCGAACAACTCTCGTATCTCTGTTCCCTTAAAAGTCTGTCCTCCTATTTTAATTGTTTTCACTCCTCCGCTCTCTGCATTTTCTATCCCTTCCACCCACTTTTCCCTTTCCTGGGAAAACTGTATATCCGATTTCTTTTGCTTCAGCTTATTTTGAAAATCGGTTATCGTCACCTCGACGGTCGAAGTATATCTCGGTGATAATTCCTCTCCTTCGCTGTCCACACTTTTTAAATAAGGAACACTGCCGCCCCACACATCTTCGGAATTTTCCGTTTTTCCGCTGCTGGTTGAATGAAACACAGCAGAGATTGGCTCATCATTATAGGTTATAATAATCCCCTTTGTATCGTCCACACTTTTCTTTATTTTGTTATAATTGGCCTCCCATTGTTCCTTCCAGTTCTCCTTTGTTTTTTCCAGACTAACGTATGCCTTACAGTGTGTTGGATCTGTGCAGATCGCCGCGCCTTTATGAAGTTTTAAGCTCTCCTCATTATTTGCTTTTTCCCGGTTTATAATATAAGTGCGCGCTGCGACAGCCTGCGCTTTTAAGGCTTCTGTCTCAAAGGTTGCCGGCATTTCCCCGGCTACAACCCCAATTAAGTATTCCTCCAGATTGACATCCTTTACAGCATCCTCGTCCTTAAAATAAACCTGAATAGCTTTTTCCGCATTTTGCGTCTGTAATACCTCAGGTATTTTAAGCTCTTCATAAGCTCCGTTATTTATCAAACCACCGGAAGATGCAAGCATGATAAAAGGAATCGAAACAATAATCAATAAAATAAATATTGGATACAAAAGCAGAATACTTGGCTTTTTCTTTTTGTGTCTCCGCATACTATCACCTTTTCCAATTGTATTTAATAGATTATATGTGCAAGATTTTCAGTTTAGAATTGCAAATATCATCTTTCCTTTTTATTTACGGAAATCATATAGAACTTAAGGGTTTCATTGATGTTCACAGATAATTTCTCATCATAATCGTCGATTTACTATTTGTAAAATGAAAGTTTCCTTCTTTTCTTGTTGCAATTTTCACTTGACAATCTATATGTGGATAAGATAAAATTATAATATAGCAAAAACAGATAGGAGAAAAAAATGACAAAGAATTTTAATAATTTCAGTATTCCAAAAGAGTATCTGGAAAATTTATGCGATATATCCCGGGTTACCAATCAAATTGACGGATATTATTATGATAAATATAATGTAAAAAGAGGTTTGCGGAACCAGGACGGAACCGGCGTTCTGGTAGGTTTGACTTCTATCGGTGAAGTCAGCGGCTATATTATCGCAGACAATGAAAAAGAAGCAGTTCCCGGAAAATTGATTTACCGCGGCGTAGATATCCGCGATATTGTAGAGGATGTGGCCTCCTCCAACCGCCATGGATTTGAGGAAGTTATTTTTTTGCTTCTGTTCGGTATCCTTCCAACTCAGGAACAGCTTGCTGAATTTAAGGAACTAATCGGTATTCTAAGACTTCTGCCCGATGGATTTACCGAAGATATGATCCTTAAAACACCCTGTAAAGACATTATGATTAAATTATCCCGAAGTGTACTTGCGCTCTACTCCTATGATGATAATCCGGATGATACCAGTGTGCTCAATGTTCTAAAACAATCGATTGAATTGATTGCAAAATTCCCGACTCTGGCCGCTTATGCCTACCAGGCTAAATCCCGTTATTTTGATGGGAAAAGCTTGTATTTACATACGCCTAAAATTGAATTCTCCACAGCGGAAAGCTTTTTGTATATGCTCCGTCCCGATAATAAATTCACCAAGCTGGAGGCTGATATTCTCGATTTGATGCTGATTTTGCATGCAGAACACGGAGGCGGAAACAATTCCACTTTTGCCGCCCATGTGGTGACTTCTTCCGGCACAGACATTTATTCTGCAGTTGCTGCTGCTATTGGTTCCTTAAAAGGACCAAAGCATGGAGGAGCAAATGCCAAGGTTACCAAAATGGCTCGTGACATTATGGAACATGTGGAAAATTGGGAGAATGATGATGAAATAGCAGCATATCTTGAAAAAATTGTACGGAAAGAGGCCTTTGACCGTACCGGTCTTATCTATGGTATGGGACATGCCGTTTACACAATTTCCGATCCCAGGGCGGAACTTTTGCGCGAAAAGGCAAGAGAGCTGGCAAAAGAGCGGGGAGCCTTAAAAGAACTGTCTGTTTATGAGGCAGTGGAACGTCTGGGACCAGAGGTGCTTGCAAAGGTAAAAGGCGGTAAAAAAGATATCTGTGCCAATGTCGATCTATACTCTGGTTTTGTGTATCAAATGCTGAACATTCCCCAAGAGTTATGTACACCTCTATTTGCCGTCTCCAGGGTTGTCGGATGGTGCGCCCATATTTTAGAAGAAAATATTGCCGGAGGAAGAATTATTCGCCCAGCTTACAAAAGTGTCAGCAAAAGAATCGCTTATACACCTTTGGAGGAGCGGGAATAAACCCTCTGTAAAAGAAATTTTGCGCATTTTAGTCAGAAAGGAATCAGCCCCAAAGAATTCCCCTTTGGCGCTGACTCCTTTTTTTGTTTTTCTTTTCAAAAACGCTCTAACACTCTGGTCTGAAAAGAGCTTATTCAATAAGGGTTTGCCCCGTCATTCAACGAGGACAAGGGCACTGCATAGCAGTGTCGCAATCAGCGGGAGATTGCACTCCCGCTGATTGCGGATATGGAACCCGCCGCCTTAAGAGGCGGGGACATCTTGCCCGCAGTTATTTTGCCAATTCTTCCAAAGTCACACTGTCAATATAATCCGTTATTACTTGATAAAGACCTTCCCAAAAAGGTATCGTCTTACAATCACTATAACGCTCACACTCATTTGGCTCCTGCATTAAGCAGGCAACCGGTGCCAAGTTTCCTTCTATTGCACGCAAAATAGAACCAACCGTATATTCGCCCGGTTCCTTTGTCAGACAGTATCCTCCCTGCGGCCCGCGTGTGCTCTTTAAAAAGCCGCTTTTGCTGAGTTGAGATATAATCTGCTCCAAATATTTTATGGAGATCTCCTGTCTTGCCGAGATATCTTTTAACGCAATATATGTTCCGTCATTATGTTCTGCCAAGTCAATCATAAGCCGCAATGCATACCTGCCTTTTGTGGAAATCTTCATTGTATCGCCTCCGGTTTTATTGTACCATAAAGCATAGTAAATTACTAGAGTTTATTTTGTAAATATTCTGTCAATAATTCCGGCGTATTTGCAGAAGGGTTCTCAATAACATAATCGAGCAGGCGTTGAAGAACCTCCCCCACTTCTTTTCCCGGACGAACTCCAAGTCTTATCACATCCTCTCCTTTCAGACATAAATCCGATAAGGTGTAGCATTCGTGATTGCATGCAATCTCCTTTATCATCTCTTCAATATCCTGCTGTTTCAGAAGCGCCGCCTTCCTGGTTAAATTCAAGCCCATTCTTTTCATATATTGCTTCACATGTATCTTATCTGTATGGAAGGGACGATCAAAAAAAGGAAGCAATAGGCTCATATCACGGCAGCTTTTTCTATCGTACCGAAGTTCCTTCATCATTTCCATACTTTTACCAATTTCTGATGCTCCATAGGTCTCATTTAATACAAAACAGAATCTTAAAAGTTCTTCCTGAATATTGTCTGGGAAAACACATGGACGAAACCCGGGAAGAAACACATTTATGACACTCTGAAACTCCCATAATATTTGTTCCGCTGCCGAACCGGATAACAGCTTTGTCCATTCATCCCGTATCCTCTCCCTTGAAATTTTTCGTAATCCTTCTTTCTTTTTTATTATTGCATCTTTTGTTTCACCGTCAATAGAAAATCCCAACATGGATGCAAAACGCAAAGCCCGCAGAATGCGCAAGCCATCCTCTTCAAACCGCTGTTCAGGTTCTCCGACACAGCGGATTTCTTTTTTTCGGAGGTCTTCCATCCCGCCGAAATAATCAAACAGACCGTTGTAGTATGCCATAGCATTTATGGTAAAATCCCGTCGTTTCAAATCCTCCTGCAAACTTTTTGTAAATCTCACCGACGATGGCCGCCGATGATCGAAATAATCGCCGTCAACACGATAAGTCGTAATCTCAAAAGGGATACCTTCCATAATAAGAGTGACCGTGCCGTGCTGCAGTCCTGTTTCCAGTATTTTGTATTCTTGAAACAATGCTTTTGTTTCTTCCGGTCGTGCACTGGTAGCAATATCATAATCCTGCGGTTTTTTGCCAAGGCAAAAATCACGCACACATCCGCCTACAATATAGGCTTCATAACCATAATCCCAAAATCTTTGTAATATCGATTTCACGCTTTCAGGCAATTTGATTGTCATATTATCACCAACTTAAAAACAGCCGGAAATATCAAAATTCCGGCCGAATTTTACAATAAAAATTTTCTGTTATTTCAAAAGGGAAGATAAAAATGTCTTCAGTTCTTCAGTCTGAGGATTTTCAAATAATTCAGCGGGTTTTCCCTGCTCGCAAATTTTGCCGTCAGAGAGAAAAATGACCCGGTCAGCCACTTCTCTGGCAAAGCCCATTTCGTGAGTGACAACAATCATTGTCAAGTGTTCCTTCGCCAAATCCTTCATTGTACTTAAAACGCCCCCGGTCAATTCCGGATCCAATGCGGAGGTTGGCTCGTCAAACAACATAACCTCCGGTTTCATCGCCAAAGCTCTCGCAATTGCAACCCGCTGCTTCTGACCGCCGGACAGCTGGGAGGGATATGCATTTTCTTTTTCAGAAAGGCCAACCTTCTTTAGAAGTTCTCTAGCCGTTTTAACCGCCTCTTCATGAGGTATCTTATTCACGGTTTCCTGAGGCTCTGTCACATTTTTCAATATCGTCATATGCGGAAACAAATTAAACGACTGAAATACCATTCCGGTTTTCATACAAATTCTTCGGATATCGTTATCTCCCAAATATTTTCCGTTGCTGACAAAAGTCTCCCCATCAATGGAGATGGTTCCCTTGTCAACGGTCTCTAAATGATTCAGACAGCGCAGAAATGTACTTTTACCAGAGCCGGAGCGGCCAATGATCGCAATGACCTCTCCCGGCCTTACTTCAATGGAAATGCCGTTTAAAACCGAAAGCTTTCCAAAAGATTTATAAATATTTTCCGCTTTTATCATTCTAATTTTCCTCTTCCCCTCAATAATTACAGAGCTTTTTTTCCAAACGGTTGAATATAATGGTAAGAACCAATGTCAAGACAAGATAAAATACAGCTGCAACAATAAAAGGTGAAACATTGGACAAAGCCGACACTTTCAGCTGGGTTTCCCTCATAATATCATTTAAAGCAACAACGGAAACCAATGCCGTATCTTTTACCAATGTGATGGTTTCGTTGCTGACAGGCGGCAAAACCAACCTCACCATCTGGGGAATAATAATTTTCCGCATTGTCTGTGAGCCTGTATATCCAAGTGCTTTTGCACACTCATACTGTCCTTTGTCTATCGATTCAATTCCTGCCCGGAAAATTTCGCCGAAATATGCAGCATAATTTAAAGTAAAAGCAATGATGCAGGCTAACATGTTGTTCAAAGCAGGAAACTGAAATGTTCCAATCTTGATATAAGGCAACCCGAAGTAGATAAAGAAAATCTGCAGCAATAAAGGAGTTCCTCTCAGAAGCCAAGTATATCCTCCTGCAAACCACCTGAGAAACCACCTGAGAAGTGGAATTCTTGCTTTAGACCGCTGCATCAATGCAATCAGATATCCTAAAGGAATAGATAATACGAGTGTGACCGCAAAAAGCTCCAAAGTAACGATAAGTCCCTGTGCCACGCTGGGCAATGTAAGTTTTATAATTTCTATAAATTTATCCAACACTATCTCCCTAACTTTTTTATTATACTTTATTGTTTTATTATATTAAAGTTTTAATGTGATGTAAATACTTTTTTCCAATTTTAAAGAAATTTTAATTAAAAAAGCTTCTGCTTTCTATTCAATATAATTTCTTTACTCAATGACTCAACTTTTTATGGAAAAACTATTAAATAGACTTATGTTCCATTTGACATATCGATTTTTTTCAACAAAAATAGACGTATTCTATTCTAAAACAAATTTGATCCTTTTCGATTTTTGTGATAAAATAAGTATTATTTTCTAGATTTTTTCTTTGTACATAATTTAGACATAATTTTATGATATAATATATGAAGTTATGAATCTATTTTATATAATTTTGATACACTACTATGACCGGGCAGCCGGAATATATGAATTGATATGCTATAAAATTGTTTCTACAGTATATCATGAAAGACAATAAGAACAATTTAAAGGAGTGGATGGAATGCAGAATTTTTCTGAAATTACGCCGGAAATTATGGCGTTAAGTGAACTATGTAAAACAAACGGTTCCATTGAACCTGGACTTTATGGAAAGTACGATGTAAAACGCGGCCTTCGCGACATCAGCGGAAAAGGTGTTCTTGCCGGATTAACTGAGATCTCGGAAGTCTGTTCCTCCATTGAAAAAGACGGTCAGTCAATTCCCTGTGAAGGAAAACTGTATTATCGAGGAGTGGATATTGAAGAGATTGTAAAAGGATTTATCAGTGAAAAACGGTTTGGCTTTGAAGAAGTCGTGTATCTTCTCTTGTTTGGAGCATTACCGGATGAGAAGGAATTGCAGAATTTTTCATCCCTTTTGGCAAATTACCGCACGCTTCCCACAAGTTTTGTAAGAGATATTATCATGAAAGCCCCCAGTGCAGACATGATGAACACGCTGGCCAGAAGCGTTCTCACACTGTATTCCTATGATGAAAAAGCAAATGATATCTCTATCCCAAACGTTTTAAGGCAAAGTTTGCAGTTAATCGCGCTGTTCCCCATGCTTTCCGTATACGGCTATCAGGCCTATGCGCATTATCATGACGGCAAGAGTTTGTTTATTCATCCCCCCATGCAAAATCTTTCTACCGCTGAAAATTTATTACATATTCTGCGGCCGGACAGTCAATATACCGAGCTTGAAGCCAAAATTCTGGATGTGGCTTTGGTTCTGCACGCGGAACATGGCGGTGGCAACAATTCCTCCTTTACCACTCATGTTGTAACTTCTTCTGGCACTGACACGTATTCTGCAATTGCAGCTGCCATTGGTTCTCTGAAAGGTCCCAAACATGGCGGCGCCAATATCAAAGTTGTACAGATGATAGAGGATATGAAGAAAAATGTGGAGGATTGGAGCAGCGAAACGCAAGTTAAAGAATATTTGAAAAAACTTCTTCACAAGGAAGCTTTTGACCACGCCGGTCTAATCTATGGTATGGGGCATGCTGTTTATTCCCTCTCGGATCCAAGAGCCAATATTTTTAAAGCCTTTGTCAAAAGCCTTTCCGAAGAAAAAGGAAGAAACGAAGAATTTCAGCTTTATGCTCTGGTGGAAAAATTGGCGCCGGAAGTCATTGCTGAAGAAAGAAAAATATACAAAGGAGTCAGTGCGAATGTAGACTTTTACAGCGGCTTTGTATACAGTATGTTAAATCTTCCTTTGGAACTCTATACTCCCATCTTTGCCATTGCGAGAATAGCAGGCTGGAGTGCTCATCGAATCGAAGAGTTGATCAATGCAGGAAAGATTATTCGTCCTGCCTATAAGAATGTCAACGATCGCAAGGCTTATGTTCCTATCAGAGAAAGATAAAAAGTTCATAGCATATTGAGTAAATTATGCTTTTAACCTCCTGTATTTTAGTAATGCGGCTGCCAAACCGTTTCTATTATACTTGGAGGTTTTTTTCAATATTCTCGCTTTGCTTTTCGTTCGGCGATTTTCTTTTTACGAAAACTTTCTGTTCTATTACGTATTCTTTTCAATCGATCCATTCCGTATATTTTTCTATAAAATATGCACCCCCAAAAGTCCAAGCCTTGGGGGTGCATATCACAAAACTTTTATTATTGCGTTATTCTTCCTCACAGCCGCAGTCACAGCAACCGCAAGTATCGTCAAAATCCAATTCGATTTTTTCATCGCAATTTGGGCAGATGAGTTCCTCATCCTCCAGCATATCTTCATCGATATAGATTTTTTCTTTGCAATTCGGACAGGTTAACTCATAAAAATCAACATCATCCTCATCTTCACAATCGCAGCATTCGTCATAGATTTCATCTTCGACCTCCGCTAAGTCCTCATCGATTTCATCGATGACTTCCTGCATTTCAAACATGTCATCTTCCATATCAGAAACGCTGGCGCTTAAGTCAGCCAAAACCTCAAGAATTCCTTTGATGATTTTCCCCTCCGAAGTGGACTCGTCCACTTTCAGACCTTCCGCCAAACCTTTTAAATAAGCAATTTTTTCACCGATTGATTCCATATGAGTGCCCTCCTCTTCTCTCAAAAAAATTTTTAATATGAACTATTTTCTAAATTAGATAAAAAACAATCCTACTATACTGTCTATCAAAGCAGACAATCCATCTATAACAGGAATGTTTTTATACTCTTTCCATGTATTCCCCGGTTCTGGTATCCACACGGATGACATCATCAATATCCACAAACAGAGGAACGTTAATGGTGGCTCCTGTTTCCAGTGTAGCCGGTTTGCTTGCTCCTGTAGAAGTATCGCCTTTAAAGCCCGGTTCCGTCTCCGTAACTTTCAGTTCCACGAAGTTCGGCGGTTCTACCCCAAATACACTGCCCTTAAAACTCAGGATTTTGACAAAATCGTTCTCCTTGACAAATTTTAGAGCATCCCCTAACTGGTCAGGACTTAACGGAATCTGGTCATAGGTTTCCTGATCCATAAAGTAAAACAATTCTCCGTCATTATAAAGATACTGCATATCTTTTCTCTCGATATGTGCTTTCGGGAATTTATCCGTCGGGCGGAACGTTTTTTCTACTACACCGCCGGTGATCACATTTTTTATTTTGGTGCGGACAAAAGCTGCCCCTTTTCCCGGTTTTACATGTTGAAATTCAACGATCTGATACACATTGCCTTCACTTTCAAAGGTAATGCCGTTTCTGAAATCGCCTGCAGAAATCATAAATATGATTCTCCTCTCGTTTTTATCTTATCTTCTATAGTTTAATAGAAATTCTGGTAAATTGCAAGGATTTTTTTGACTTTATAACAACTTTATATCATAATTAATTCCTTCTTCGTGCTTGCAAAGGAACGGCAGCCTTTATCCGTCACTGCAACAGTGTCTTCTATTCTTACCCCCCCAACGCCTTTGACATATATACCTGGTTCTATGGTTATGACCATACCTTCCCTTAATATATCTGTGTTTCGTAACGATATACTTGGCTGTTCATGAATATCAAGGCCAACACCGTGACCAAGAGAATGAAGAAATTCCCGATACCCTGCTTTTTCAATATAATCTCTTGCAATTTTATCAAGATTGTTTGCTTCCATTCCCGGCCTTACAGCCTCCAGTGCAAGCAGGTGGGCTTGCAGCACCGTTTGGTATAAATGTATTTTTGTTTCCGTCAGAGAGCCAATCCCTACTGTGCGCGTCATATCACTGCGGTATCCATTCCAAGTTGCCCCGAAATCAAAGAGGACAAAATCCCCCGTTTCAATCGGCCGGTCATTCGGAACGCCATGGCAGTTAATCGTATCTTCTCCTGATACAACAATTGTTTCAAAGGCTGGCTCCTCACTGCCATAAAGATTCATCAGATAATCCAGCTTTGCAGCGATTCTCTTAGAAGTATTCCCCGGCCGAACCTCATTTAATACCTCATCATATGCCTTTTCTGCAATTTCTTGTGCCCGCTGGATTGCCTCCAGCTCCTTCTTCGTTTTTATCATCCGCAAATTTTTTGTAAGACGGTTGCCCTGCACAATTTCTTTATTCGTTAGCTCCTGCAACATCAGATAATCGCTGTAGAGAATATCGCCCGGTTCAATAATAAGCTTTTGAAACTCCATCTGCCCGGCAATCTCGCAGACACCCGCGATCAGACTCTTTTGAAGCACAACTGGTTCAAATAGCTGCTGTGACTGAATCAGGTGCAGATATCTTGCATCGCTGAATACCAATTGCCGTTTCTCAGTAACCAGCAGTACGATGTTTGAAGATTTCATTCCTGAGAAATACCTGATATCCGCAGGATTCAAAATAAGATATGCTTCTTTCTCATGTAAAAGACTGCGCAGTTTTTTTAAACGTTCTTCCATTTGAAAAACACTCCTTATTTTCCTCCATTCACCAAAGCGTCCAGTGCCATAAGATATCCATAGCTTCCAAAACCACTGATGACTCCATGGCTAGCCGGAGCGGTTACCAGGTTGGCACGCATCTCTTCCCGAGCAAATACGTTGGAGATATGCACTTCCACTGTTTTTATGTTTACACTTTTTATAGCGTCGCGAATGGCAATACTATAATGAGAATATGCTCCGGGATTCATGATAATCCCATCCATTTTCCCGTACGAATCATGAATTTTATCGATCATTTCGCCCTCAGAGTTACTTTGGAAAAAACTGATTTGTACTTCCATCTGCTGAGCTTTTTTCCATAGCTTTTTCTCGATGTCTTTTAATGTTTCACGTCCGTAAACATCCGGCTCACGGATTCCAAGCATATTCAAATTAGGACCGTTAATCACCAAAATTTTCATTATCTATCACCTTCATTATCATATTTTGCATCTTCAAAGCGTCTTCCGTTTGGGTTCCCGCAGACTCGCAAATAAAACACGGTGTGAGATTTTTCTTTACAACAATCTCAGCCAAAGGTTCAAATGAGGGACCATATTCTATATCATCAAATGTCAGATGTTTTACTTCTCCGCCTGCTGAATACATTATTTTAGAAAAATGGCTGTGAAAGATCTTTAATCGTTCATAGCCCAAATGATTTTCTATCTCATCTAAAATATGTTCAAATGCATATGGAGCCTTCAACCCACCCATTGTTCTAGCATTCAGATGTCCAAAATCAATAGTCGGAATAAGCCGCTCATCCAGTTTGCACAATTCTATCACTTCTTCAAGTGTTCCAAGCTGGTTGATCTTCCCCATTGTTTCAGGACAAATATGAATATCTGAGTATCCCTCAGAATCAGCCTGTATTAAAGCTTTCCGTATCGTATCTTTCGCAAGCTCTAAAGCTATCTGCCTGGTGATTTTTCCTGCAGAACCACTGTGTACCACAATCCGGTCCGCTCCCATCACTCTTGCTATACGCATACACTGCATAATATAATCGACACTCTTTAATCTTTTTTCCTCCTCCTTGGAGGAAAGACTGATATAATATTGAGAATGAATGGAAAGGCTAATACCAAATTTTTTTGCATTTTCACCTAATGCATATGCACTCTTTTCAGAGATTTTTACACCTTTATTGCACTGGTATTCATAGGCGGAAAGCCCGATTTCTTTCAAGTATCCCGGCATATCCAATGAGGATTTGTAACCAGCCGCTTTGAAGCTTTCCGAGTTTCCTCCCGGCCCGAATTTCATCTGCATATCAATCACGTATAATTAAACCATCTCGAAAGGGGTGGTTTTAATTATATCTCCTTTCTTAAAGTTTTTGATTATATTTGCAGGAGTAGCTACCTGCGATATAATAAAGACAAGCACTGTG
>NZ_JAHLPV010000055.1 GCF_018918095.1 Acetivibrio sp. MSJd-27
TATGCGATGTTCATGCCAATCTCCTGCATGGTACGGCGCAGCGAGGGGATGCCGTACAGGTGCTGGATGAACACAATTTTGAACAATACCACCGGGTCAATGCTGGGACGGCCGTTGTCGCGGCTGTAAAGCGCATCCACCAAGTCGTACAGATGCGTAAAATCCACCGCGCTGTCAATCTGCCGCAGCAGATGCTCCGACGGAACCAGCTCCTCCAAACATAGGATTTCTACTACATTTCTGCGCAATTCCTGCTCTTTTGCTAGCACACGCCGTCCCTCCCCAGTCTTTTCTTATCTTTATTTTACCACACATACGCAAAAAAGCCCAGTGTATACTGGACTTTTTCGACAGGCTGAAAGCACGGTATTTAATACCGTGCTTTTTGTATATTACACAGAAATTGATTTATAATAAAAAAGTATTCAGAGCAATAAAAAATTTGATTTATACTCTGTTTTTGAAATAGGTCGCTATGATAGCGGTTAAGTACTTTACTCCAAGACAAAGATTTTGTTTGATTTTTAATAGGATACCTGTTTTGCTGAGAAATTTATAATAGAAAATAGAGTGAAAGAGGTGAGTTTCCAGCAGTTTGAGTCAACAGGAAAGCAATAATTACCAAGCATAATAAATGGCACGCTGCGCATTATAATAGTGTAATGAACATTGAGTCATTGCAAAATACAAAACATTTTTTATTATTAAGGAGTGAAGGAAAATGGCTAATTCTAGTAACAAAATCGTAGTACCGGAAGCAAAAGCAGCAATGGAAAAATTCAAAATGGAAGCAGCTCAGGACGTAGGTGTTAACCTGAAACAGGGTTACAACGGCGACTTAACTTCCAAACAGGCTGGTTCTATCGGCGGTCAGATGGTTAAAAAAATGATCGAATCTTACGAAAACGGCCTGAAATAAGGATAGATATATCATCATTTCAGTGTTGGCTTGAAAAGCGGTTATACGAAACACTTGTTTCGTATAACCGCTTTTCTTTTTGAACAATGAACAATGGGCTTTTCATCAAATTATGGATGTGATATAATAATCTCATAAAGCTCTAAGGCATTGAAAAGGCCAAGAGCTTTGGAGAACGATTGAATCACAATACTGCGGCGACATTCTGCCGTCAGCGTTACCGTAATGCCATAAAATGTAAGCTTGCTTCGCACGCTATTTTTTGAAATATGCCATTGCGCACGATTATACGCAAGTTTCTATGCTATACACCGTAAATAAAATCAAGATTCCGGCAATTGTTTTTTATGAAATCATCAATATTGGCACCTACCGTGTTTTACTTACTTAAATTATCGCAATATATTTGAGAAGGTATCACTGTAATTTGAAAGAAGGGAGATATACAAATGCCCAAAAGCGCAAATCAGAAAATAAAAATACTGTATCTGGTGAAATTCTTATTAGAACAGACTGACGTGGAACATAGCCTGACCGTGCCGGAAATGATATCTCAGCTCCAGAGACAGGGAATTAGCGCGGAGCGCAAAAGTATTTATGATGATTTGGAAACATTGCAGAACTTTGGATTGGATATCGTCAAAGGAAAAAATGGATACTTTCTGGCGAGCCGGCTATTTGAATTGCCTGAATTAAAGCTGTTGGTGGATGCTGTGCAGGCTTCTAAATTTATCACGCTGAAAAAAAGTGAAGAGCTCATTGCAAAGATCGAGACTTTGGTCAGCCAAAATGAGGCGAAATCTTTGCATCGACAAGTTTACGTTGGAAACCGTATCAAAACGATGAATGAGAGCATTTATTACAATATCGATAAGATTCATGAGGCTATTATCAAAAATTTAAAAATTTGTTTTTACTATTTTGAATATGATGCGAAGAAACAAAAACAGTACAGGCATGGGGAAAAACTGTATCAAGTCAGTCCTTATGCGCTTTGCTGGAGTGATGAGAATTACTACATGATTGCTTTTGATGCGGAAGCACAGCAGGTGAAACATTACCGTGTAGATAAGATGGATAAAATCAATATTGTATTCCAAGAACGTGACGGAAAAGAAATTTTTGATGCGTTTGACATCGCTGTGTATACCCGAGGCGTTTTTGGTATGTTTGGCGGAGACGAGGAAAGGGTTACGCTTCGCCTTGAAAATAGGATGGTTGGAATCGCTCTTGACCGTTTTGGAAAAGAAATTAGTATCATACCGGACGGAGAACATCATTTTTTGATACATATTCACGTTAAGGTCAGTCCCCAGTTTTTAGCCTGGATTTTTGGGCTGGGTTCCGGTATAAAAATTGTTTCTCCGGAACATGTAAAACAGAGCTATGTAAGCATGCTGAATGAGAATTTAAAGCGATATGGCGGAGAAAATTCGTAATATTACAGAAAAACACAAACCTACTTCGCGCCGCGCCGTTTTTGAAACATGCAATTGCTCAATAGTCCGCGTAATTTTCTATATTATAACGAAAAGCAAGATATTTTCTGCCTTTGTGGGCGGTCGGGATCAGCGGATGATGGAACATCCTCTGAATGCAATAACAGGACAATTCGTCCTATTGAAAAAGACTGAAGCAAAATATGTCATTTGCCGCAGCCTTTCTTTTTTGCTATAGAGTATTTAGGTTTTCCATAGCTGGCCCATTCAACAAGTTGCCTTTATAATCAAAACGAGATCCATGGCAAGGGCAATCCCAGGATAGCTCGTCAGGATTCCATGCAAGCTCACAGCCAAGGTGGGGGCAGCGCACAGAAACCATAAAAATTTCGCCGTTCTCATCTTTGTAAATTCCCACTTTTTCGCCCTCATATTCCACAACACCTCCATGTCCTTTTGGAATTTGATTCAATTGCTCATCGGGGATAGAAAAAAATCCTTTGAAAAGACCTTTAACTGATTTTCCGCTGTTTTCAGCCAGCTTTTGCACGGAGGCGGATATTTTAAACCGTTGAGGTGTAAAGACCTCTTTGAAAGGAGAGTCCCCCTTGCTTATCAAATCTGAAATAAGACGAGCGGCAGCCATCGAACTGCTCATACCCCATTTTTGGAATCCTGTTGCCACGAAAAGATTTGGTGTCTTGGAAGAAAATTGGCCAATATAAGGAATCCCGTCGAGCGGTATACAATCCTGTGCAGACCATTGGTACATAAGCGTGCTGGCTGGATAAAAAGATGCAGCGGCATTTTTTAAGTTTTCGTAACTGCCGCCGTTTTGGTTTTGCCCAGTACGGTGTCCGGAACCTCCCAATAGAATAAAGTTTTCATAGCTACGGAAGGAATATCCTTTTTCATCCGCACCGATATACATACCATCCAATTGCGGAACACCGGATAAGGCTAGAACATAAGAGCGCTGCTGATACATTCTTGCAAAGTAGTAACCAGGTACATTGACAAACGGAAAGTGGCATGCCAAAATAATAAAATCAGCTGTTACAGTGTGATTTTCTGTTCGAACTGTTTTTTCTTCGATTTCAAATGCCTTGGTATTCTCATAGATTTGAAGTTTTTGGGATAAAACGGATAAAAATTCTAGTGGATGAAATTGAGCCTGATTTGAAAATTTAACAGCTCCCCGAACTGGAAAGGGAAGGGTAACGGAAGTAGTGAATTCCGCGGGAATACCACATTTTTCTGCCACTGAAGTTTCTTTTTCCAGCCTGCCGGCGTTGTCCAGAGTATAGACATAGGAAGGTCTTCTCTCAAAATGGCAGTTGATTTGCTCATCAATAATAAGAGCTTGGTATTCGTCAATTGCTGCTTGATTTGCGGCGGCATACATAGCCGTAATTTCCTGTCCAAACTGTCGGAGCAAATCAGTATAAATGAGATTATGCTGTGATGTTATTTTGGCGGTAGTATTTTGCGTCATGCCGCTTCCGATTCGTCCAGCTTCCAAGACAACGGTTTTTAATCCGCTTTTCTGCAACATATATGCCGTTAATATTCCAGCCATTCCTCCGCCGATTATCACGGCATCTGTTTGAATATTCTGGTTTAATTCTTTTCTAACTGGAATTTTGCATGTTGCACTCCATAATGATTTCATTTTCTTTACCTCTCTGCTCCATATAATGAAATGTGTCTGTCGAATTTTTGAATTTCAGGAGATTTTGCTGCTCTTTTCCTTAATACTAAAAAATTATCTTTAAAAATGATAACGAAAAGAAAGATTGTATTTTATCTAATGCTTAGATTGCCCGTTTTTTACAGAATCATGACAAATTATGAAATAATCGGTCCTTCATTGACATCGAATTTTCAGTATGTTACAATATTTATGATTGTGTTTGTTGTTTTGGAAAGAAGAAAAGGTGATACCAATGAAAAAAATTATGTCATTTGTGCTTATCTGTATACTGCTTTGCACAATGACCTGCTATGCAAGTGCCAGAACGTTTCATGATGTGTCTTCATCAGATCCGTTTTATAAAGCGGTATCGAAGCTGAGTGATATTGGAGTGATTGCAGGAAAGGGCGATGGAAATTTTAACCCTTATGATGCTACCACCAGAGCAGAGTTTTGCGCATTTCTCTCAAGGGCGAATGGATATAAGGACAACACCGTTTCGGGATCCGTTCCGTTTAAAGATGTTCCAACTACCTATTGGGCAGTGAACACTATTTATTTTTGTTATTCCAAAGGATATATCAGCGGGATGGGGGACGGTACCTTTGAGCCCGCACGGCAGATTACATATGAAGAAGCAGTGAAAATGGTGGTAAGCGCTGCAGGAGTAGGGGGAACTTCGCTTATAAATGCAGGACCATACTGGTATTCCGGGTATATTGACCGAGCTGATGAAAAGGGATTTCTAAACGGGTTTACTGTGAAAATAGGTCAGCCAATTCCCCGAGGTCATGTTGCACAAATCATTTATAATGCAATGGAAAAAGGTTACTTCGACAGCAATGGCACAATACCCACCACGCCCCCTGTGACCGCTACGCCTACCTCTACGCCGACGCCGACTTCCACCCCTACGGTGAAACCGGAAAGACCGGCAAGCTCTGACGGAAAAAGGATTGTTATCGATGCGGGGCATAACTATCAAACGGTTGATACGGGAGCGGTTGGAAATGGATTAAAAGAACAGGATATCACTTGGGAGATAGCAGATAAGCTGCGCGTTCATTTACAGAGAAACGGATTTGAGGTCATTATGACACGCCCGAAGAAGACGGATTCACTTGGAACGACTGTTCGCGAAAGTTTACAGGAGCGGGTTGACATTGCAAACAGAAACAATGCGGATTTGTTTCTTTCTATCCATTGTAACTCCGGCGGCGGTACAGGTACGGAAACCTATTGCTATCAGCTGGGCGGCAATGGTGAGAAGCTGGCAAAACTTGTTCAGGAAATGATTATAGAAGAAACTGGACTGACGAATAGAGGGGTCAAAACAGATAATCTTTTTGTGATAAAAAATACGATTATGCCTGCCATTTTAGTGGAGACGGCTTTTATTGATAAGGAATCGGATGCACAGTTGCTTGCAAGCCAAGCCGGTCAGGAAAAGCTTGCCGCGGCAATTGCGAAAGCCGTCTGCAAATTCAAAGGAATCAGCTATCGTTAATGAGGATAGAGAGAGCTTATTGCAAAATATTTGTGATAAGCTCTTTCTTATTTTAAATAAAATAAACACTACAATTCCTATCAAAATTATTGGTATTGCATAAGATTTCCTTTCTGTTTTTCAAAAATTTCGACAGATTATCAATTGTAAAGAGACAGAAAATGTGATATTATAACAAAACAAGATGTTCCCCCCTCTTAGACGGCGGGACTCTACTTCATTTTTCTGTGTTGGATTGTACCACCACAGAAACGTTGCATTTCGGGGCTATGCCCCTTATTGAACAAGATTAAATGTTTTTTGCTTGCATAAGCCATCTTAAAAGTGGTTCAATGGAACAAAGTGAGACTATAAAGTTAGAAGAAGCTAACTTTGAAAAAAGCACGCTTGCAATCAAAGGTAAGATATGATATTCTAGATCCAAACAAATGTATTGAGAGAGTGTGCATCATGGGAAAAATAGTCTGTTTTACAGGAAAAAGACCGCAGAACATGCCATTTAAATTTGATGAATATCATCCGCGCTGTATAGCATTAAAGGAAAAGATGTATAATGAAATAGAAAAGCTGATTTCAATAGGCTGCAGTCATTTTATCACAGGCATGGCGCTGGGGGTGGATATATGGGCAGCAGAAGCTGTACTCTATTTTAAACGTCGGGGAATGCCGGTTCTTCTCGAAGCAGCGATTCCCTGCAAAGGTCAGGAAAAAAGATGGAGTGTAAAATATCAAGAGCGCTATCGCCATATATTGGAGCAGTGTGACAAGGTAACGTGTATCGCGGAGATTTATGAGAAAGATTGTATGAAGCGGAGAAATGAGTATATGGTTGACAAATCAGATGTAGTGGTAGCTGTCTGCAATGATAAAACAGGCGGAACCGGTGCAACACTGCATTATGCGCAATCCAGGCATAAAATTATTTTAATTGTCAATTATTAAAATACAAGGCAAATAAATATTGTAAATAGATCGGATTAGGTGTATGATATATAAAGAGAAAATTTGTGTCTATTTTCAAAATTCAAACATTGGGAGTGTTATAAAATGTCAAACATAGTATATGTCGATAATGCGGCGACAACCAAAATAAAACCGGAAGTATTGGACAAAATGATGCCTTATTTGACAGAATTTTATGGTAATCCTTCTTCTATATATTCTATTGCGAACGAAAGTAAAAAAGCAATTGACAAGGCAAGGGAAAAAGTAGCCAAGGCGATTCACGCTGATCCGAAGGAAATTGTTTTTACATCTGGTGCAACAGAATCAGATAACTGGGCGCTGAAAGGGATTGCTTACGCCAACAGAAATAAGGGGAACCATATTATCACTACAAAGATTGAACATCATGCGGTTCTTCATGCTGCGCAACAGCTGGAAAAGGAAGGATTTGAGGTAACTTATCTGGATGTTGATGAGTTCGGTGTTGTTGATTTGGAGGAGTTGAAACGTTCCATTAAAAAGGAAACCATCCTTATTTCCGTTATGTTTGCAAATAATGAGATAGGAACGATTGAGCCGATTAAAGAAATTGGACAAATAGCAAAAGAAAAACACATTTTTTTCCATACGGATGCAGTTCAGGCGATTGGAAATGTACCGATCGATGTGAATGAACTCGGACTTGATTTGCTTTCTTTGACAGGTCACAAGATATATGGACCAAAAGGAATCGGTGCCTTATATATCCGGAAAGGAACAAAAATTTTGCCGTTTATGAATGGCGGTGCGCAAGAAAGCAAACGCCGGGGCGGTACAGAAAATATTGCATATATTGTTGGACTAGGACAAGCGATTGAAATGGCCACCAGCAATATTGATGAAAAAGTAAAAAAGATAAGTATATTACGTGATAAATTTATCCGGAGAGTACAAGAGGAGATACCTTATGTCCGATTAAACGGGCATCCGAGCAACAGGCTTTGCAATAACGCAAATTTTTCTTTCCGCTACATTGAAGGAGAAGGATTATTATTGTTTCTGGATATGAAAGGGATCTGTGCATCCAGCGGTTCTGCATGCACATCTGGTTCTCTTGATCCGTCTCATGTTTTATTGGCGATCGGCTTGCCGCATGAGATAGCTCACGGTTCCCTTCGTGTCACTTTCGGAGATTTTAATACAGAGCAAGAAGTGGATTATGTAGTGGATGAACTGAAAGTTATCGTGGACAGACTTAGAAAAATGTCACCTTTATATGAAGAGGTAGAAAAGGAGTAATTAATATGTACAGTGAAAAAGTGATGGATCATTTCTCTAATCCGAGAAACGTAGGAGAATTAAAAGATGCAAACGCGGTTGGGGAAGTAGGCAATGCAAAATGCGGAGATATCATGAAAATCTATATGAAGATTGAGGATAACAGAGTAAAAGATGTGAAATTTAAAACCTTTGGATGCGGCGCTGCAATTGCAACCAGTTCCATCGCCACGGAGATGGTGAAGGGAAAGACGGTTGAGGAGGCGTTGGAACTGTCTAATAAAGCTGTCATAGAGGCATTGGACGGCTTACCGCCGCAGAAGATACATTGTTCTGTTCTGGCTGAGGAAGCAATCAAAGCGGCAATTATTGATTACTATAAAAATCAGGGGATTGATACGTCCCACATAGAAGGATGCAGCGGTTGCTGTTCCGATTGCCACTGTGAGCATGAATAAAAAAGTACTTCTAGGAGTAAGCGGCGGCGTTGACAGTTCGGTCGCCGCTTATTTATTGCAGAAACAGGGCTATGAAGTGACTGGATTTACTTTAAAATTATGGCGTGATGAAATATATGGGAAAACTGGTTTTATAGGGGATGCCCGTGAAGTTTGCCGTGTTCTGGGGATACCTCATATTGTTTTGGATTATTCGGAAGAGTTTCGAAAGACAGTGATTCAAAATTTCAGATCAGAATATGAATTGGGACGGACTCCGAATCCCTGCGTTGTCTGTAATAAGTTTATTAAATTTGGCAAAGTCTTTGAGCAGATGTACCAGATGAATTATGATTATGTGGCGACTGGGCATTATTCTAAAGTTTTTTATGATGAGAAGTCCGGGCGTTACCTAATCCGGAAATCAAGTGCACATACAAAAGATCAAACCTATATGCATTATAATCTGTCTCAGGAACAACTGAAGCATACCCTGTTTGTATTGGGAGATTACGATAAAAGCCAGGTGCGAAGCATTGCGGCTGAAGCGGGACTGCCCACAGCCGGGAAAAAAGACAGTCAGGAGATCTGTTTTATAGAAAACGATGACTATATTGATTTCTTAAAGAAACAGTTTGGTATAACGGGAGAACCCGGAAATTTTATTGACGAAACGGGAAACATTTTGGGAGAGCATAGAGGAATTATTCATTATACAATCGGGCAGAGGAAAGGGCTTGGAATTGCCTTCGGTCAGCCTATGTTCGTGACAGAGATCAATGCTGCAGACAATACTGTGACTCTTGGAAGAAAAGGAATGGAATACCGGAAAGAATTTGTCATCAGGGATACAAATTTTATTCCATTTGATTTTCTGAAGGAACCCCAGCGTTTTTGGGGAAAAGTGCGATATTCCCAAAAAGAGCAGCCTGCACTTCTGACCCCGTTGTCTGACAAACGCGTTATGGTAACCTTTGATGAGCCGCAGAGAGCAGTTACTCCCGGCCAGTCTGCTGTTTTTTATGACGGCGATATCCTTGTAGGAGGAGGAGTGATTGAATAAGAAACGTGAAGTAAACATGAATGAAAGGTAGAATGAAAATCACTTTTGATGAGTGAAATATAATTAGAAAGACATGGCGACCGCTATGTCTTTTTATTATATAAGTTTTTTCTGACAAACAATAGAAAAAGCTTGCAACTTCTAACGGTTACAAGCTTAAATTATGGCAGGGGCAGAAGGATTTGAACCCTCGGCACGTGGTTTTGGAGACCACTGCTCTACCAACTGAGCTATACCCCTATATAAATATTGATATCAATTGGTGGGCCTTCAGGGACTCGAACCCCGGACCGACCGGTTATGAGCCGGTTGCTCTAACCAACTGAGCTAAAGGCCCATTTCTTTAGCGTCATTACTTTGAAAATTATATCAGTAATTTGATGTTTTGTCAATAGTTTTTATATAAAAATATATTTCAATAAGAAGCTTTATAGCCTTGCTTTTAGGTTTTCCACCTCTGCAAGGGGGAAAGTATGAAATTTTCGATTCTTTATTGAAAAATAATCAAAAAAATATTGACAAATAAAGATAAACGTGTTATCATTCTTATTGTGTTGAATGATATATGTATTTGGCCCGGTAGTTCAGTTGGTTAGAACGCTAGCCTGTCACGCTAGAGGTCGTGGGTTCGAGTCCCATCCGGGTCGCCATTTAAGAGAGCTTATCAAATCGATAAGTTCTTTTTTGCGTATTATGGAAAATTTATACATTTTGGTTATTTGGAAGACTATGGCGGAAGCAGAGTGTTTTTAAGAAAAATATAGGATATAAGCTAAGGGAAACCTTTTTGAGAAAGAGAAGAGGATAAGCAAGTGATAAAGTATATCAAAGAAAATTTGGGTGAACCAGTGGAGTGCGGTATTTATTTGAATGATTTATTCCGGGAACAAGATGGAAAAATGATGTTATACACAGTGGGAAGTGGAATTCCCTGTGTATTCAATGCCTATAATATTACAGATAAAAAACTTGAAATGAGCGCACAACTCCCTGGTACAAAAAATTGCTGGAGCCTGGGCGCTGACAGTAAGGGAAATATTTATATTGCACCGCAGGATGAAGCCAAATTATTTCGTTATTCTCCCACCAAAAAGAAAATAGAAGATCTCGGTAAAATACTTGGCGAAATAGCTGCATATCATGTTAGTTTTGACGAGGAGGACAGCGCCTATATCGGAACCAGCCCTCACGGGAAACTGGTTAAATTCAGTGAGGGAAAATTTTTTGATTATGGAACAATCTGTGAGGGACACCAGTATATCCATTCTCATGTATATGATAAAGGATATCTCTATGCAGGAACCTATGCAAATGGGGCAAAATTATTTCGGATTGACAGGAAGACGGGCGAAAAACAAGAAATTCCTGCACCTCCGCTGTTTGATCCTTCAGACAGAATTCAGAGCTATTACAGTATGACATTGGCGGACAATTATATCTTTATTTTTATGATCACAGATCAGGAAAAATTGCTTGTCATTTATGATCTTATCAACAATAGATTTTTGAATCAGAAAGTAAGGGGATACAAAGGATTATATGCCTCTCAGCCATTGGATGGAAAGGTCTATTTTAATATTGATGGAACGATATGCAGCTTTGACTGCAGTAACTGGAAGATAGAGAAAACCGTGTTCCATTTCAAGGATGAAGACTGCAAGGGGATTGGTGTTTGCAAAGAAGAACTCCTGCTATTAAATCATAAGACATTTTGCCTTCATCGCATGAATGTGAAAACTGGAGTTGAAACGAGAGAGTCAGTTTCTTTACAGGCTGGAAAACTGCAGCTTCAGGCATTGGAAATAAGCCCGTCTGGAAAGCTTTATATTGGTGCATACATGGGTACAAAGGCGGTGGAATATGAGCCGGAAGAAAACAAATTTTCCGCTTTTTCAATGGGACAGACAGAGGGCATCCTTCCTTTAAAAGATCACACTGTTTTTGGAGTATATCCCGGTGGAAAAATTTTTGAAATATGCAAAAATACATATGAGAAAAAGCTGCTGAGAATCCTCGGACAGGATCAGGACCGTCCCTTTCAGATGTATTCTGCGGATAATAAACTGTTTATCGGCACGATTCCAGGATATGCAAAACATGGCGGAGCCCTCAGCATTTATGATTTTGAAACGGACAATTGGGAGGTTTTCCGCCATGTAGTAAAAAATCAGAGTGTGATAGGTCTTGCTTTTCAAAATGGAATTGTATATGGTTCCACATCCGTATGGGGTGGTTTGGGAGCAGAGCCTCTGGAACAGGCAGCGAAGGTTTTTCGGTGGAACATGTCCACCAAGCAAACGGAACTGGAAAGAGAACTGTATTTTTCTGAACTTTCACAGCCGATTCGGAAAATAGGGAATATTTCTTTTGGAAAAGATGGACTGCTGTGGGGGACAGCGGAAAACATTATATTTGCTTTGAATCCCGAAAATTTGTTACTGAAAAAATATATTCAGTTGGATCGGGAAGTCATTCATACCAGTAATTGGCGTCCGAAATATCTGCGCTGGGGGAAGGCTGGAAGATTGTATGTCAATATTAATGGAATAACAGCTTTGAATATTGACACTATGGAAACCGAGCAGGTTTTAGACCAACCTACCGATTTATTTGTTTTAGATAAAAAAGATAATATCTACTATGCAGATGAAGCCTCTTTGATGTATCTTAAAAAAAGAGGTTAGTTCAGAAAAGTTCGGGAGAGTGTTGTGTTTTACTCTACGGTATTTTGCGATGAAACAAAAAAGCGGTAACCTTGTTCGTATGTTCTTTTTATCTGTAAGGGAACTGGCTCTGGTTTGTGAAGCAAACAAAGGGCAATGCTCTTTTATGAAACAAATCAATTCTTTTGTGACTGCAAAATTTTTTGATAAATCAGAATGCCGATAGAACTCACTAGAGCAGTGACGGCGAATACAACAACAGCGAAGGTATAGTTTGACAATCCCAATGCATTCCCGCCAATGGTGGAAGTAATGACGGAAGGAATTCTTGCAAAAGTAGAAATCGTCAAAAAAGTAGATAGCTTCATCTTTGTCAATCCAATAAAGTAAGTGATAATATCTTTTGGGGTACCGGGAATAAAAAATAGGATAAAGATCAAAAGATTTAATTTTCTCGCGTCTTTTAGAAAGCGGAGAGAATTCAATTTTTCCCGGGATATGAAAGCTTCCACCATTTTTATGCCGAAGAGCTTTGTAAAAAGATAGATAATTGTTGAACCAACCGCCGCTCCAATCAGGCAAAGAAACATTCCTTCAACTGCGCCATAGGCATATCCAGCTCCAATTTCGACAAATTCTCCCGGAATGAAAGCAATGACAACCTGAAGACACATTGTCCCAATCAGTGCCAATTTTCCAAGAAAACCATGAGAATTTACCCAGCTGCGGAGCGTTTCCGGTTCGGATACGAATTGAAGTGCATTTTTTCCAACGGTTACGGTAAGGATAGCCAAGGCGGCGATAAACAAAACGATAGAGACAATGCTGATGAGTTTTCTTCTGGTATGATACTGCTTTTCACTGATCGCTTCATCCTTTGTTTTTATTGTCATTTTTTATCTCCTCTTCTGTATGCTCTGAAAAATCTTTTCCTGTCAACAATTTAATCATAACAGTCAATTCTTACATTTAGATTATGAATTATTTTAATATTTATCAAAGAAAATCTTACAAATTTCTTAAAAAAACAGCCTGTTTATTTTACGAAATAAACAGGCTGTCAGCCTGTCGAAAAACGCATGGATTCCATCAAGCGAATCCACGCGTTTTTGTGTCTATTGGGAATAAAAACATGAGTATCCGATGCAGCGTGCCATGGTTCCCATCCCGCCACTTCCACATGGCCAGC
>NZ_JAHLPV010000056.1 GCF_018918095.1 Acetivibrio sp. MSJd-27
TATGCGATGTTCATGCCAATCTCCTGCATGGTACGGCGCAGCGAGGGGATGCCGTACAGGTGCTGGATGAACACAATTTTGAACAATACCACCGGGTCAATGCTGGGACGGCCGTTGTCACGGCTGTAAAGCGCATCCACCAAGTCGTACAGATGCGTAAAATCCACCGCGCTGTCAATCTGCCGCAGCAGATGCTCCGATGGAACCAGCTCCTCCAAACATAGGATTTCTACTACATTTCTGCGCAATTCCTGCTCTTTTGCTAGCACACGCCGTCCCTCCCCAGTCTTTTCTTATCTTTATTTTACCACACATACGCAAAAAAGCCCAGTGTATACTGGACTTTTTCGACAGGCTGAAAAACAGCCGGCAGGTGAAAAACCTGCCGGCTGTTTTTGTGAAGGAAGTAATAACATTTATTTTTTATCTACAGCATTTGTTGTTGTTATTTTCACATACATTATTATTTGCCTGTTCCGTTATATTGGACGGTTTACAGGGCGGGAAGAATTCATCTACAGGGAATTTCAGTCTTCTGAAGATGTTGCATGGATCTTCTTCCGTAGAACCTACGCATTCTTTTTCCGGCACGCAGAAATCATATACCGGGATAAGTAATTCTACGCTTCTTTCCAGCCTCACAATTGTGAAAAGGCCGAGAGTCACATAGACTTTTCTGTTATGTCCTGCAACGACAATGTCATCATCAAAGCATTTGCAGATTTCCCCTGGAATGCTGGAGACATCCATGTCACATTCGCAGCAGCAGCTGTCGGACTTATCAACGATTTTTGCATTCAGCGCAATGGGGTCAACAACTTCAACGATTGCTTTGGGCAGATTTGTTTTGACACATTCTGCAATATCAGAATCGTTGGGGCGGTATTTGGAAGAAAAGATTTTTGCATTACCTTCGGAACCAAAAAGAATAATCTTTTTGTCAAAGGTTGCCAGACCTTCTACCAACACCGGCCTGCCGCATCCGGTAAACACATCCAGATATACCTTGAAGAAGTATTTTAAGTCAACCGTATAGAAGCCCTTATTAAAAGGAACGGGTTCTACATCGGTATATACCCAGATGATTTCCGCTTTCCGGAATTTTACGTTGATTGCTCGATCGACGATCTCTTGGCCACAAACTGTTAGGAATACTCTAAGGTCTTCAAGGCAGTCTTTTTCTTTGCAGGCATCATAGACCTTATCCGTATGTATACAGACTTTGTCTCGGATGGATGAATTGTTTCCGTTCGGATTACATTTATCAGCCATGTATCATAACCTCCATTTAAAATTGATATAGAGAGATTCGTCTCAATCTCAATAATATAATATGACAAAAACCTCTATAAGTGACTACTTTTTATAACCTTGCGAAAAATGTTCCCTGCTTCTGTCATGAAAAGCAGGGTTAGCCGTTGGCTTTTCCGACAAAGAAATCCGCTTCCTCTTTTCAACGGTACTATAATCTTTCCTGAATCGTTGGATGATTTTGTGAAGCGAATCATTTGAATGAAAAGATATTTCAGGGAAAGGGGTATTGTAACTTAATAAAAAGAATAAAGTGCGCGGAGAGAACTGCGCACTTTTTATATTATGCAAAAAAGAGAATTCCGTGAAGAATGGGAAGAGCGGATGAAATCACGATTTGATCATATATAAAAATAAGGTTTTTCTTCAAATATAAACAATAAAATATAAATATTGACAAATTAATTGCGATATGGTAGACTACTTCTTGCTGTGAAAATTATGGATAATCATTAAAATATATGTTTTTTTGGTTAGTATATTCCATTTTTGAAAAGAGGCTGTTATGAATACAAGTTAAAATTTTTTTAAAAAGCGTATGAAAAAATGAGAAAAAGGAGTTTATAAAAAGATGAGAAAACAAAAAATAATTGTTTCAATGGCAATTGTGCTGTGTATTTGCCTGATTACAAGTATCTTTATTTTAGTACAGGCGGGAATCGGACAAACCGAAATATCGGAAGATACCTTTCAGAACAGCATCTCCCAGCAGTTAAGCGGAGAAATTATTGCAAAAGATATGGTATCTGTTATGCGTTCTCACGGATATTATACCGACGAAATACGCAGAGGCATTACGCAATATGCCAATATTCTTATAAAGTATCATTTGTCCGCCGAAGAAACAACCTATATTATGGAACAAGTGAACAGTGGACGGGATTTATCAAAAATTTGTGAATTATATTATTTTATAAAAAATACAAGCCTGAACTACTCAGACATCGGTCCCATGTATGCGATTGGGGAGCAAAACGAATTCAGCGGAGATTACTGGGCAGAAAACGCTTTTGATACCTATACGAACAATGAGAACACCTTGGATAAAACTGAAATTTTGGCGTTTTTAGATGAAACGATCGGATTGGAAGATGTTCAGCTGGCGAATATTTTATCGCGAAGAGGAGTCAAAACGATCCGTGAGATAATCGGCGATATGAAAAACGGGACAGATATAAGCGAAATCATTGCTCAGATATATCCTGAGATTTCCTTTTCGCCGGAATGCTTCGGCAATATTACAGATGGATTTGTGCTTTTGGAAAGTATTGATATCGCTCAAATTTTAAAATGTGATATCAATTCTGTGATAGAGGATGGGAAGATTAAGGAAGCAAGCCGAAATGAAGTTGCAGCTCTTTTGGACGCAGTGTATCAGTTTATCCAGGAAAACGGCTTTGAAGAAAGAGTGGATGATATCGTTTTAAATGAGGCAAAACAGGAACTTCCCCATATTGAAAAGGATGCGATTGAGAAAAAGTTGAATGCGGGAATGTCTGTCAGAGAAGTCATTGCACTCTTCCGTGAAGAATAGGGGGTCATTGAATGAGAAAGATATTATGTTTTGCAGGTATTGTATCAGCGTTTCTGCTTTGCTTGGGGTTCAACTGTGCTTTTGCGGCTACCTCCCAGGAGATCGATGCACTGATCAATAAAGAGCGTTACTATGATATTTACGGAACGGAACAGCTGCAGCAAACTCAGGTGTCAGATGCAGGCGTCGAGAAGGTAAACACCAGAGAGGGTAACTTGATCTATACCAGCACCGATTTGACGTTGCCGGGAAAGGGCGGTTTTGATTTCAGCCTGACAAGAAGCTATAACAGCAATGTGGTGACCGAAGATCACAAAAGCTATATTTATTATCTGGGAAAATATTCATCGGGCTCCCGGACAGAAAGGGTTGTAAGAATTAAATATATTTCTTCCGCAAAGCCGTCTGACGTCATTTATGTCAACTATGACAGCGAGCAGGAAATGTTTCTTGCAGAAAACGGGACAAACTCTATCACCAAAAACGGAATCGTATACAACAGAGATTTGACGGTCAGACCCAGTTCCCAAAACGAATACGGAAATTACTGGGTTCCGAAAAAGATGACAATGTCCGGTGTTTTTGAATTGGGAAACGGCTGGAATTATGAGTTCCCTTATTTTGAAACAACCGATGAATTTGAAATAAAAAGCTCCGGAAGCACAAAAGCGACCGGAAATATCGAACGCGGACATTTCTACGATCCCGAATACGGTCAGCTGATGGATTATATCATCACTTATACATATACCTCAAGCGGCATTAAGGTAGATATGAACACAGCGAAGACAAGATTTTATATCTATGAAGGACAGTCAAGCCAGCCTTCCAGAATGTATAAAATCGTTTCATTTAAATATGCAAAAAATTTAATTCCCTCTGATATTCAGTTTGTCATTGAACGAGACGACGGCGTTCAGTTTCATATGAGAAAAGACGGCTTGATCGGGAAAAAAACAGACCGGTATAATAACACGATTTCTTATACATGGAACACGGATAAATCTTTAAATTATATTACAGACTCATACGGAAGAAAAATTACATTCGGCTCCGATCATATCAGCGTCAACGGCAAGCAGGTTCTTTCTTTTGTGACAACAAGGGAGAACGATCCTGCCTTGGATCCGAATAATTATTACCGTTCTGATGATAAATGCTTCCTGACCGTGACAAAGGGGGACAAAGCGGTCACTTATGTCTCCCATGATACCGATAACATCCTGTTTCTGCGAAACACAAGCATTCCGCTTAGAATGCCGGGGTATACGCTTAGCGAGATAATACTTGATACAGGCGGCAAAGTGCAGTATGGATACACGGTTGCCGAGGTGCCCTATATCTATTCTGACAACAAATTAACGGATTGTTACAGAAAACTGGGCAGGGTTGTAAAACGGCAGCTGTCAGATTCCTCGGGGGAACAAATTGTTGAAAAGGATGTTTCAACTTGGACTTATGAGCTCACCTCTGAACGGCAGTCCATTGCCGTTATGAACAAAGAAGGAAGCGGCTATCAGGTGACCGACACGTACAATGCTGACGGTACGCTGAAGAAAAGGGAAACGGTCGGGGAAAACAATACCGTAATTCAGGAATATACTTATAAGAAAGCGCCGGAGGGCAATTATCTTCCCACCCGTATTACAGAAACGGTAAAGGACGGGGATGTCAGCTATAAATTAATCACAGACAAAACATATGATACGGAACATCAGTA
This sequence comes from Acetivibrio sp. MSJd-27, assembly GCF_018918095.1. Lineage (GTDB taxonomy): Bacteria > Bacillota > Clostridia > UMGS1840 > HGM11507 > HGM11507. The sequence continues at coordinate 4,566 of NZ_JAHLPV010000056.1, forward strand.
TCTGTTAACCTCCAAAACTTATAAGGATTCCGTCTCAACAGAAAATTTAATTGACCAGTCAGGTTATTCCTATACCACATATGGAATCAAGACATTGGAAAACAGCAACGGCTACAAAGTTCGTGCAATATATGATCCCAATTATAAGGCGCCAAGCGCCGTATACGATGACTTGCGTTATAAGATGCTGGAATATGATGGCTCAGGGAACGTTATTCGAACAAAAGACCGATATTCGGAATCAAACAACAAACTGCATGTCACGACTTATTTATCCTATGAAACATCCGCAAATACGGATCAATTTCTGAAAATCACTGCGGAAGTCAGAGATGTTGAACATTTAACGGATACAGATCAAAAAAAGGCTGTGACCATAAAAACATATGATGTTCTTGGAAATCTCATGCAGGAGCAGGATCCGAAAGGAAATATTACACATTACGCCTATGACGGCGCAAACCGTCTGGTGAGAACCACCTATCCGGACGGCTCTGAAAAAGAGATTACATACAATGACACGGACAATATCGTAACCGTCAGCCAGGGACAGGTAAAGACACAGTATCATTTCGATGTGTTTGGCAATGAGAAGGCGGTTTATGTCCTGAATGGAAACAACCAGTTTGTAAAGGCAAAGGAAACGGTCTATGACGCGTTTAACCGTCCGGCATCCATCGCTGTGTTCGACGGCAGCCAGGAAAAAAGCCGTGTAGAGTATACCTATCACAACGATAACACCCTAAAGACCTCAGTCATAAAGCAGGGGGATACGGTTCTTAGCCAGCAGGAATTTTCCTATGATTTAGAGAATAACCTGGGGGAGGTCAGCCAAGTCAAGACAACCCGCCTGAGAAACGATCCCCTTGCGGACACGGTGATCAAGCAGTGTTCGGACTACAAAGGAAATATCGTGTCGGAGGAAGCGTGCTATCCGGATGCCGACGGAAATCTGCAAACCATCAGCCAGCAATATGAATACAACGCAGCCAACGATATGATCAAAAAGATTGATTTCAACGGCAATACCGAAACCTATACTTATGAAATTCCAAAATTGCTTTCCTCTGTCACAAACGCTCAGGGAAAGACTTCTTCTATTACCTATGATAAAATGGCGCGTAAAACGCAGGAAACGGATTTCAACGGCAATACAAAACAATATCTTTATAACTATTTAAGCTTCCTGACGGAAACCCGGACGCCAATCGAAGAAAATGTCACAGCAAAAACCAAATATTATTATGACCGAAACGGAAACCTGACAAAGACCGAGCAGCAGAATAACAAGCCGGGAGAAGCGGAAGCCTATTCCGTCACGGAAAATATTTATGACAGCATGAACCGTCTGACCGCCGTCAGAGTCAATGACGGGGAAAAAGACAATGTGGTGAGATATGAATATGACGCTTTGGGAAATGTGACAAAGCAGATCACAGGACTTTCCTCTTTGGAGCAGGCAGTGGATCCTTCCGTCCATTCGGTGACAGCTTATGAGTATAACGAGATAAACAAGCTTTCCACCCTGACCGATCCGCTGGGCGCAACGGTTCAGTATACCTATGACAGCTTGGGAAACCTGAAGCAGACGACCGATAAAAAAGGCACGGTCATTCAATACCAATATGATGGTTTGGGACGCATGACAAGCCAGACTTCTTCCGATGAAACCATTGCCATGGCATACAATATGCTGGGCAAACCCACCAGCATAACCGACGGCACGGGAACCACGGCCTATACGTATGACGGCCTCAGCCGGTTGACAAAGGAAGAAAAGAATGGTATTGTAAAAACGTACCAATACGATCCGAATGGAAACCGTACGCTGTTCCAGCTGAACAGCAACGGAACTCTGGAACTGAATACCAGCTATACCTACGATGAGCTGAACCGTCTGAGCAGCGTGGTCAACGGGGAGGACGAAACCAGCTATACTTACGACTTTAACGGCAATCTGTTAAGCGCGAATACCAACAATCAGTCGATTGCGGAATATACCTACAACAAGGCGGGGCTTCTAACCGCGCAGACCAGCAAAAAATCTCCGACGGAGCTGTTGGCGGAGTACAGCGTGCAGTATTATCTGAACGGAAACCGTTCGGGCGTACAGGAAACCGGAAAACCGTCTGTCAGCTATGTGTATGACGGGATGGGAAGACTGTCGAAGGAGACGGTGGAAAATACCAGCGTCACCGATTATCTCTATGACAGCAATCAGAACCGCAGTCAAAAAACAGTGCAGAATCTGGCGGACAATACGGTAAGCACAACGAATTACACCTATAACCGGAACAACTGGCTTCTGAGCGAGGAGAACGCAGGCGTGCAGAAAACCTACAGCTATGACGCCAACGGGAATCAGACGGCGGTACAGCAGGGAGAAAACACCGATACCTTCACCTATGACAGCCTGAACCGGATGGCAAAGACGGTTATAGGAGGAACGGAGACAACCTATACCTATGACTACAGCGGACTTCGCCAGACAAAGACCACAGGCGGGTTGACCACCAAGCATATCTATGACGGGAAGAATATTGTCATGGATGAGAAGAGTGGAGAGAAACAGGTCTATCACAGAGGGCTTTCGCTTGTTTCCAGAACGGTGAACGGAGGAGACAAGGAGTATTATTCCTTCAACGTGCACGGGGATACAGCGGCACTGTTTGACGCCGCCGGAACCATCACGAAAAATTATGATTATGATGCCTTCGGGAATCAGACAACAGCACAGGAGAACGACAATAATCCGTTCCGATACTGCGGGGAATATTTCGACAATGAAACCAACTTCATCTATTTAAGAAATAGGTATTATGATCCATCTGTCGGTCGTTTTATAAGTGAAGATCCTGTGAGAAATGGGATGAACTGGTATGCTTACTGCTCTAACAACCCTATAAACAGAATTGATCCTCTGGGATTGTTTGATTACAATACGAGACTTTCATATAGCCAAACCTATAATGAAGATGTTGAAGTTTTACAAAATGAATTAGCTTGGCTTGGGTATCTTGATATGTCTGACGGCGGATGGGGATACTATGGACCAAAAACACAAGCGGCTGTAAATGCATATAAAGATGATATGGGACTTGGCAATACGGGAAAAGATAAGGGCGTTGTTGGTTTGCAGACATGGACGAGTTTAGGACTAATCTATAGGACTCAAAAGGATATTAGTGTAGGAGTTATAATATCTACAATTGGAAGAAAACAATACAAAGATGTAAGTATTCCAATTAACAATGCTTTGAATAGGGATAAAGAAGAATTTATGAAGCATAGTGGCGATTTTGGCTGGTTTGCTTCAATGGTTGGGGATGATGGAATTTGGAATTTAAAATATTATAATAATGGTTATTCCTCTTGGGAAAATACTATTGGAGCAACATTTCCTGGATATTCGACTCAAATGATACTATTTGGTGAATTTTTTACTCTTGAGGAAATTGGAAATATTACATATGGATACCTTGGTGGAGTGAGTGGTTTTTCTTATTCTTTGATTATTGGTTCTGTCGGTAATCAATTTAAAAATCATGGATTTAGCGATTGGAGTAATGAAGGACATGATCAGGATATGATATGGAAAGGATATGAGTGGTATAAATCAACTTTAAGTCCACAACCGGGTTCGGCACCAAGATAATTCAAAATTTTATAGTAAGCTAATAAGTAGAATGAGGAGCAAGGATTATTGTGAATATTTGGCTTTCGTGCTTAAAGGGAGTAATTGCAGGACTGGTAATTTCTCTTGTTGGAAATATAGGTTATATAGTATTTTTGTATGTATCTTTTGCTAATATTGTTTTTTATCTTATGGCAGTCCCAAGTTCAGTAGCTGTATTTTTTGTTCTCAAAAGCGATAGTATTAAACACCTTATTTTATCAGTGATAGTAATGGTAATTGGTTTTCTAATTTGGGAATTAATATTTAATGGATTTGGGGTAGTGAATTACTTTTATTACAATAAATATCCAAATGCTGTTGAATTTTCGTTGGGTGATGGCTTTGCAATGGCGATAATTTACATTTTTGATTTTATTGGAGCTACCATAGGAACAATTGGAGCATTTATTCAAACCATATTTAATCAGAATAAAAATTAGGGCATAACTGGTTGCTGAAAGGTCAGTATATCAGGGGGACGGTTCGTGACCACTGAAAAAGTCGAGTTTTCGATGACTGCTTAAAGACAAAAAAATTAAGAGATTACATACAATGACACGGACAATATCGTAACCGTCAGCCAGGGACAGGTAAAGACGCAGTATCATTTCGATGTGTTTGGCAATGAGAAGGCGGTTTATGTCCTGAATGAAAACAACCAGTTTGTAAAGGCAAAGGAAACAGTCTATGACGCGTTTAACTGTCCGGCATCCATCGCTGTGTTCGACGGCAGCCAGGAAAAAAGCCGTGTAGAGTATACCTATCACAACGATAACACCCTAAAGACCTCTGTTATCAAGGAGGGGGATACGGTTCTCAGCCAGCAGGAATTTTCCTATGATTTAGAGAATAACCTGGGGGAGGTCAGCCAAGTCAAGACAACCCGCCTGAGAAACGATCCCCTTGCGGATACGGTGATCAAGCAGCGTTCGGACTACAAAGGAAATATCGTGAGGGATCATAACAGGATGGTCCGGAGAGTTTCAAGGGAAAACCGTACAAGTGATAATTGTCGATCTAAATGATGGAGGTCTTCATTATACAAAGAATAAGCAAAAGAGTTTAAATATAGAAATAAAGGATTCGTATGGGGTATCGAATTTATCTGGCTGGTATTCAAAAAGTGATCCAGGTTCTATTGAGATGTATATTGGAGATTCTAGAAATTCATATAAATATTCAGGATCTGATTTTGCTATGACTGTAGCCCATGAATTTGGACATGCATTAGGAATCGGAGATTTATATAATGATAGCGGGATACCAATTAAATTTCCAGCAATGATGAACAATCAATGGGAGGTAAAGGGTAAAGCCCAACAGGTTGATTATGCTATGATGCTAAAAGCACAAAAAGAAGATAAGTGGCAAAGATGGAGTGAAAATACTGATTTGCTTGATGAGTTAGGGATTCTATATAAATAAAGGAGTTGTAAAATGAAGAAAAGTTTTTTTGCTGTTTTGCTTATTTTATTCATCAGCTTATGTATTAATGCAGGGATTATAAGTTTTGCACAAGGGATAAATATATCACAGGTGTCCTATCAAATATTTATAGACAATAAAGAGATTCAATTGGATAGTCCTATATACATAATAAATGATAGGACTTATGTTCCTTTGAGGGAACTCTTTGAACTTCTAGATAGAAAGGTAGAATGGAGAGATGGAATGATTTGTGTCATTGATGAGGAAGAGAATGGATTATATCCGTTTGAAAAGGATGGTCTATATGGTTATAAAAATAAAAAGGATGAAGTTGTTATAAAACCTAAATATTCTTATGCATCTTCTTTTCATGATGGATTAGCTGCAATAAAAGGGGGTAAGGGCTCTGACGGGAAATATGGATTTATTAATGAAAAAGAAGATAAAGTAATTCCTTGTATGTATGATCAGGCAAGTAATTTCAGTCATGGCTATGCTTTAGTCGCTGTCTCCGATATATCGGATAATGGCGGTTCTATGACTGAACATACAATCTTTTATTTTATAAATAAAAATGGAGAAAAGCAATTCGATAAAGAGTTTCTGCTTGCGTATAGTTTCAGTGAAGGTCGAGCAGCCGTTTTAAAAGAAGGATACGGAGCTCCTCTGCCCCCAGATGGTAGAACATACAATAAGTGGAGTTATATAGGAACAGACGGAAATTATGTGACAGAAATGACCTTTGATGAAGCTTTAAGTTTTAAAAACGGATATGCATATGTAAAAAAAGATCAAAAATGGGGTATGATTGATTGGAATTTTGATTTTGTAATTGATTGTATCTATGACAATCTTGAAGATGTACAAGAGGCTGCCGGTCAGAAGAATCTATTAATTTAAAAAGAAAGGTATCATAGAAAAGTCACAAATAATATTGTCGTAAAAACAATTTCGTGAAATCAAATTTGGAGGTAAATCGTATGAAAAGAATGACAGCAGTTGTTTTATCGATTCTTTTGATGAATATTTTTGTATTTGGTGCAAATGCAGAAGAACATATAAAAGCGGAAAGAGAGAAAGAAGATTTGTCCGGAAATAAAGTTGTTGATATAAGCGAAACCGTGGTTTTAAACGGAAGTTACCTTATTCCTTTCCGTTCGGTTTTTGAAGAATTGGGCGCAAAGATAGAATGGGAGGCTGAAACAGAAAGAATCATATTGTCAATACAAGGAGAGCAGTATGTTTGTGAAATGAAAGCTCCTAATAGGTATTTCCCGAATGATAAGTATTTTTATGTGAAAAATATAAAAGCTGGAGATTCCAAATTATTAAAGGATCATATTCAGTTGAACCCTATGGGAGCAGGAGGAGGTTACAAGATGATCGATGACAGAATATACCTTTACCCAGATACTATGCGAAGATTACTTAACTATTTCGGATATGATTTGGAAATAAAGACTGAAGTAACCATTAACAGAAAACGATAAGAAACAAAAAGGGACGGTTCTCCTGACAATTTTAAAACTGTCACTAGCACCGTCCCTTTGATATATTTAACGATAACAACCTAAAGATCTCTGTTATCAAGGAGGGGGATGCGGAGCTATTGGCGGAGTACAGCGTGCAGTATTATCTGAACGGAGGAGAGAGGGAGTATTATTCCTTCAACGTGCACGGGGATACAGCGGCACTGTTTGACGCCGCCGGAACCATCACGAAAAATTATGATTATGACGCCTTCGGGAATCAGACAACAGCACAGGAGAACGACAATAATCCGTTCCGTTACTGCGGAGAATATTTCGACAATGAAACCAACTTCATCTATCTCAGAGCGAGGTACTATAACAGCGAAACCGGAAGGTTTACGACGGAGGATCCGGCGAAGGACGGCGTGAATTGGTATATATATTGTGGAAATAATCCGGTGAATTTCAGGGATCCTACGGGTAACTGGGCTGAAGATGGAAGTGATAGTAGATTTAAGGATAATAATCCTGTTGTATATCGGGCAATTGAGGATTTATCAAATACGTGGATAAAATTAGATTGGACAATAGTCAATAAAATAGACAGAAAAAGAGAAAGATTAAGAGGAAAACACCTCCTCAAAAGTCAGTTCTTTTTCGTTGGGCGTCAAGTAAGCATTTGAACTATGTGGGCGCTGGGAGTTGTAGAAATGAATATAAGTAAACA
>NZ_JAHLPV010000057.1 GCF_018918095.1 Acetivibrio sp. MSJd-27
TATGCGATGTTCATGCCAATCTCCTGCATGGTACGGCGCAGCGAGGGGATGCCGTACAGGTGCTGGATGAACACAATTTTGAACAATACCACCGGGTCAATGCTGGGACGGCCGTTGTCGCGGCTGTAAAGCGCATCCACCAAGTCGTACAGATGCGTAAAATCCACCGCGCTGTCAATCTGCCGCAGCAGATGCTCCGATGGAACCAGCTCCTCCAAACATAGGATTTCTACTACATTTCTGCGCAATTCCTGCTCTTTTGCTAGCACACGCCGTCCCTCCCCAGTCTTTTCTTATCTTTATTTTACCACACATACGCAAAAAAGCCCAGTGTATACTGGACTTTTTCGACAGGCTGTAACGATATGCTTTCTTTTTGTTAAAAGGAGGATCTTTCCAATTTTTTGATGGTATAAAAGTATGCGGCTGCCAAAGGAATGAGAGCGCCCATCCATGCAATTGGATTGGCCATAGACACCCCGGCAAATCCGATAGATTGAGCAAGAAACACAGCTGCAAGCGTACGCATAATCAATTCCATGATACCTGCTACTGTTGGTATCAGGCTTTTGCCTAAGCCTTGCAATGTATAACGGTAAATAAACAAAAGGGATAGCACAAAGTACATGGAACAGTTGAAAATTAAATATATTTTTGCCAGATTGATGACTTCCGGCTGATCCCCTCCAACAAATAGTTTTACAAATGTGGTGCCGGCAAGAATAATACCTACTCCGCCTAGTAAACTTACGATAACCGATATTAGAGTACATTGGCGAACTCCCCGGCGGATTCGGCAGATATTTCCCGCACCGTAATTTTGGGCAGCGAAAGTTGACATGGTGATTCCGAAAGACATCAGAGGCTGAGTCGCTACCATGTCTATCTTCTGTGCCGCCGTAAAGGCCGCAACAGCAGTTGCACCCAGTGTATTCAGGGCGGTCTGCAGAATCATAGCTCCGATGGCGATGATGGACATTTGAAAAGCCATTGGGAGGCCTACTTTCAGATGACGTCCAATCCAGTGACGTTCCGGTTTCCAGTCATTTTTGTGAAACCGTAAAATCGGAAGTTTTTTGATAATGTATAGAATACATAAAAGACCTGATAGCAATTGAGCGATAATGGTCGCCCAAGCGGCTCCCGCCACCCCCATGGAAAAATTTAAAATAAAAATGAAATCCAAGGCGATGTTTAAGATGCAGGCGATTATCAAAAAAACGAGAGGTGTCTTACTGTCACCCAAAGCACGTATGATATTGGATAGCAGGTTAAAGAGCACAGAGGCGCCGATTCCGCCGTATATAACAATGAGATAACGGTAAGCATCCTCTATGATTTCAGGAGGGGTATTCATTATTTTTAAGACCGGCATTGTCAGCAGCATACTGATGATGGTTAAAACAACGGTAATAGCAGCGCTGAGTATTACACTGGTAGCTACACTGCGGCGGACTCCTTCGAAGTCTTCCGCACCGAAACGCTGCGCTGTGATGATTGCAAAACCGGAGGTCAGTCCTTGGGCAAAACCTAGAATCAGAAACATAATGCTTCCGGTAGCTCCAACCGCTGCCAATGCATTTACACTGATCGTGCGGCCGACGATGACAGTATCTGCCATACTGTAAAACTGCTGGAATACATTTCCAAGCAGTAAGGGAAGGGTAAAAAGTAAAATAAGTTTTGTGGGATTTCCTTTTGTCAGATCTTTTGTCATTGACTTTCCTCCTTTTTCAATCACATGTTAGTCTATTTTACTGCATTTTTTCGGGAAGTCAATAGGATTTTAACATCTTTTTTTTATTACAGAAATTTTGTGTAGAATCACTGAATAATCTGGTGATTCTACACAATTATTTTGTCTAAAAAAGAATAGAGAGCAAATCTTCCAGTAAATGAATTTCGTAATCGGCGGAATAGGGAAAAACATTTTTTATACCATCCGGATTAAACCAGCAGGTGGGAATTCCAGCATTTTTCCCTCCTTGGATATCAGAGGTAAGAGAGTCACCCACAATGATTGTTTGAGAGGGAGAAAAATCAGGGATTCGCTCGAACACATAATCGAAAAATTTTTTCATGGGCTTTTGATAGCCGGCATCTTCCGAAACAAAGACATCTTTCATGTAAGTTCTTAGACCGGAGGCATTCAAGCGGCTATGCTGTGTGCGGGATACTCCGTTTGAGACAATATAGAGATCAAATTGCTCAGATAGCTTCCGGCAGAGCTCCAGAGCCCCTGGAATTAAAAAATGGCCTTCTCCCAGCAGAAATTGATAGTGGTCTTCAAATTCTTTTCCGTCATAAAGAAACCTAAACCGCTCAAACAGTTTGCGGAAACGGGTATATACGACGGTTTGCTTATCGATTTCACCCTTTTCAAATTGTGTCCATAAATTATGGTTTATTGTAAAGTAGGCTTCTTTTATCTCCTCTGTCAAGGGAATTTTATATTCTGCAAAGCACTGCTTCAAAGCATGCTGCTCTGTCTTTTTAAAATCGAGGAGAGTGCCGTCCGCATCAAATAAAATGGTTTTAAATAAGGGCGGCTTCCTGTCATTCAACGATTCAGCGAAACTGTGCACTCTTGCTGAACAGGAAAGTGATTTTCCCTGAATGCGGAGATGGGGGACCTCTTGCTTTTTGTTATCATTCATAAAAAGTTTCCTTTCCCAGTTTTTCTTATTTTAAAATTTTGCCTGGAAAAAGTCAAGGTATAAATTCTTTCAAAAGCTGTCAGAATAATGATGAGGTGATGAAAAATGCGTCTGAGGGAATTTGTTGGTTCGAAATTTCTTTTTCATGAAAAACCGGCGGATGAGCCATTTATTTTAAATGAGTCGGAAGAGAAAACACATAGAAAGTTTTATGATATATATGGGAAGAAGGAATCCGTCAAAATTTCTTCCTCCCTTGCCTATAACGTGGATTATATGAAACAGCGTTACTATTATGAGAATAATTCGGATTTGATTCTGCGGGATTTGAATATTACGGTTCAGGGAAAACGGATTCCTGCCGCGGCCTTCTTTTTTGATGGTTTGGTAAACAAGCAGCTGATTGGACAGCTTATCATGATGCCGGTTTTAAAAGAGATTACAGAGGATGTTAAGCCAAGCAGGATGGCTGATTATTTGATGCGAAACGTCATCAGTCAAAATCAGGTTAAACTGTGCTTACATTTTGATAAGGTAATGGAAGAGCTGAACTTCGGCGGCTGTATTATTTTTGTAGATGGATGTGCCGAAGCTCTTGCAATGGATGTGAAAGGCTGGGAGCACCGCTCTATTTCCGATGCAAAGAATGAAGTGACAATCAAAGGTCCGCAGGAAGCGTTTTGTGAAGTTCTGCGTATCAATACGGCTTTGATACGTAAAACGCTGAAAAATGAAGCTTTGGTCAATCAGGGGTTTACGATAGGGGAGATGAGTAAAACGCCCACGTCTCTATTGTATATCAATAACATAGCGAATCAGGAACTGGTAAAAGAAGTACAGCGCCGTTTGAACAATATCAAAGTCAGTTATGTAATGGATACCGGAGAACTGGAACAGTTTCTGATGGGAGATGAAATGATGCTCACCCCGCAGGTGCTGTCCACGGAACGTCCGGATAGGGTTGCAATGGCACTGAACGAGGGAAAAATAGCCATTATGCTGGATGGCAGCCCCTATGCTCTTATCCTGCCCATCAATATCACGTCTTTTATCAATCTGACAGAAGATCGTTATATGAAATATAACATGACAAATTTTCTGCGCATTATTCGTTTGGTGTCCCTTGTCGCATCCCTTATGCTTCCTGCTTTTTTTATTTCCGTGGTGGGCTTTCATCCGGAGATTTTAGAAACGGAATTATTTTTTACGATCGAAAATGCAAAAGCACAGACTCCTTTTCCGCTTTTGATTGAACTTTTTGCCATGGAGTTTGCCTTTGAATTGATTAAGGAGGCGGGATTACGGATACCCGGACCGATTGGACCGACTATTGGCATTGTCGGTGCGCTGATTATGGGGCAGGCTGCTGTGGAAGCAAAAATAGCTTCTTCCATTCTCATTATTGTGGTAGCTTTTACCGGCTTGGGTTCCTTTGCTACCCCCAGTTATGACTATGCGTTTTCTCTGCGGGTAACCAGATTTTTTTATACCGTGGCAGCCGCTGTTTTCGGCTTTTTTGGAATCGCGTTGGTTTTGTTTGTACACGCCTCGGTTCTTTGTTCTGCGAATTCTCTTGGCGTGCCGTTTATTACACCGGTTGCCCCTCATACAGGAAAGAATACCTTTGACTCTTTCTTTATAAAACCGCTTTGGAAGCAGGAATTTAGGGATGACAGTCTGCAAACACAACTCAAGGTCAAGCAGCCGAAGATCAGCAAAGTGTGGAAAAATAATCACAAATATTAAGGAGGAATCATTGTGAAACGATCGACGGTATTTGGACATTGGGAAGGCACATTCATTATCGTTAACTCCATCCTTTTAAAGTATGCTTTCTTTTTTCTGAATACATTTCCTGGCATTGCAGGCAGTGCAGGTTGGATGGTTGCGGTTTATATATGCATTGTATTCCTCGTTGCAGTGCTGATAATACAAAAATTATATCAGTATGCGGGACAGGCCGATTTGATGGATATTGCCCATGCCACATTCGGAAATGCAGGAAAATACATTTTGGGATTTGGTTTAATCCTTTGTTTTCTGTTTAATTCAGGTACGAATCTTATCTATTTTGCAGAATCTTTTAAAAATTCGCTTTTGACCGATAGCTCTACAAAGATGATGATTATTTTCCTGATATTGGTTGCTTTTTTTCTTGCGATGAAGGGCTTGGATTCCATTGCGCGGGTACATGCCTTTTTTGTTCCGATCTCATTGATTGCCACGGGTATTATCGCATTTTTTCTAATGACGGAAGGGAGTATTCAAAATATATTCCCAATATTTGGAACTGGATTGCCAAATGTTTTTAAATTGGGCCATTTTGCTTTGTCCGGTTTTTTTGAATTTATTCTTATCACATTGATAACACCCTATATGAAAACTTATAGCGAGTTCTCAAAAACCTTAAAGCTCACTTATGTTTTCGTATCCGCTGCAACACTGATTTTGAGCCTTGTTTATATTATTGCAGTACCTTATCCGGCAAATACGAATATTTTATCTGTCATTATGATGACTCCAGATTATATGACGTTTCATCACATTCCACAGGAATTGTTTACGGTTTTTTCTATTTTCTATTGCATTTGTACAGCTTTATATATCAGTATCCATATTTATGTCTGTACGCTTATCTTTTCTAAAATGTTTTACATCAATAAGACAACCCCGCTAACGATTTGTTTCTCGGTGGTTTTGCTTGGAATAACACAGATTCCTGTGGATATGAACATGAATAAAGATATGTATGAAATTGGACTGTCATTTTTATGGGTCGTAGGCCTTATTGTGCCGATTATCGTTTTGGCATGCAATAACATAAAAATCAAAAGGCTGCAAAAGGAGGACAAACATGAAAAGAAAGAGAAGCGTTAAATGGAGTATAGTTTGTCTTTCTGTTTTGGTTACCGCTTTTTGCCTGTCGGGATGTTATTCAGTGGAAGAAGTGGATACGAAGGCGTATCCCATTGCCATTGCCATCGACAAGATAGGAGAAAAAATTGAATTGGGTGTTCAGTTCGGAAAAGTGATAAAGGGAGCCGAAGGCGGAACTCCCACGGAAGAGGGGAATATTGTCATAAAATATGAGGGATTGAGTATTTATGATGCGTTTGAGAAACTCAACAACAGAACAAGCAAACAGTTAAGTTATGCGCAGCTCAAAGCGATCATCCTATCGGAGGAGTTCGCAAGGGAAGGAATTTTGCCTTTGATCTATTCTTTGGTGAATTCATATAACGTGTACCCGAATCTTTATGTCATGGTTTCGGCGGGAAGCGCGGTCCGTTATTTGGACGAACAGAAAATCTGGCTGGAGACAACCCCAAGTAAATTTTATGAGCTTTTTTATGACAAGGCTTACCGGTCTTTTTTGAATGTAATGACGATTTCGGAAATCGCCTTCAGCCAGATTTCATCCCAGGGGGAAATTGTAATTCCATATATTACTTATGTTCAAAATGAGAAGGGGAATAATGATTCACAAGACAAAAAGGAGGAAAGTGAAGGAGGCAACGGCGAAAAAGATTCCGGAGGAGAACAAGCCGAGAATAACATAAAACTGGATTCGGAAACAAAAAAAGAGTTTAACGACAATCAGGTTTTGTCTGTCACACCTTCCAAGAGTGAGATTACCCGCTTGGCAGTATTTAAGGATGGAAAAATGCTGGACTATCTGGAAGGAGAGGAAATTGAAGCATATGGATTAATAAAAGGCCATTATTTTAAAGCAAATATTTCCGTGCCTGTGGAAGAGGATTTTTCTAGACTAATCAATATTTATATTCAAAATAAAGTGAAACCTATAAAAAAAGTTAAAATCGTTGACGGCGTACCGCATATTTTTATTGATATCAATGTCGAAGTCACTAAAATATCTTCGGTCTCTGCTCCGGAATATTTGCGAGATATCCCAAAAGCAGAAGAGTTGATAGAGCGATATATAAAAAAGATCTGCATGGAGCTGGTCACGAATACCAAATATGTATATAACAGTGATATTCTTGGATTTGGAGAATATGCGAAAAGTGATTTTAAAACCTATAAAGAGCTGGAGGAATTTGATTGGAAGAAAAATTATAAAAATGCGGAATTTGAAATCAATGTGAAGGCGGAAACATTTACTAATTATCTGGTTCTTGATCCAAATTATGAAGTGCAGGAACATTGAGAATATGATACAAATCCCTTCTCGAAGGCTTTCCACCTCTGTGGGGAGAAGGCATAGATACGCTGGTGCGGTTCGCAGACAGAGAGCAGGGAGTAGGAGAGCATTGAGATGATCTATTTTTTTAACATAATGACTTATATTTTTAGTATTTGGCTTTTTATCTATTGCCTTTCTTTTTCTATTTGGTTGTGGAAGAAAAACAATAAAGCAGGTGCTGTGATGTCCTGCCTGTTAGCAACGCTTTCTGTCACTTTACTTGTGTGGAAGGTAGCGATTTATTGATAAAATCTGCTTCCGAAATAGCTTCCTTGGAATAGAATAGAGTAAGGGGATTTATCCTCTTTTATTCTGTTGAAAGGCTGTGAGGAGATGAAATTTGAAAAAATCGGCGATGACAGGCTGAGAATAACCCTCACATATGAAGATATGGAAGAACTGGATTTTGATGCGGTGGAACTGGGGTATGAGGATTCAGATGCTTCAGATATTCTGGATGAGCTTTTGGAGCTGGCCGAAAAAGAATGTGGATTTGAAACCCAGGGACATCGCCTTATTATTGAAGTGATGCCGTTTCATTTAGACGGATTGGTACTCATGATCACGAAAATTCTCAAAGAAGACGATCTGCTTCTGAAAATGAAAGACATCACAGAAAAAAATCAGAATCCCCTTTTGTTTCTTTTTGATGATTTTTATATATTAATAGCTGCACTAAAGGAACTGGCTCCTTTTTATAAAGGACAAAGCGCTGTTTATCTATACCGGGAAAATTATTTTCTATGGCTTCTTCCAAACGAGAACAGAGAGGAAGAGCGAATCATTCTAACATTATGTGAATTTGGAAGATATCTTCGAAAAAAATCATATATCGGAATTATTAAAGAATATGCAACAGTCATTATAGAAAAAAATGCAGTGGAAAAAGCGCTAACCATGTAAAAAATCCCTCTTTCCCAGTATACAGGAAAGAGGGAATTGCTTTTATTATCCAATGAAGAGAATGGTTTATGATAGCCTGCTGAATCAAAGCCTTTTCAAAAGCTATTTAGAAAAGTGCATGGAATATTTGAACATAAAAAAACGATTCATTCTGAAAAGCGCGGTCTCGCTTCGCACGCTGTTTTTTGAAACAAGTAACTGCGCACAATTCCGCACGGTTTCCTATGTTATGAAAAATTAGGATTCTTCTTCAAAGCTGCCACAGCAAGTTTGGTCACAGCTGCAGACATTGTTGTCGCATCTGCAGACATCAATTTCGGAGAGACTGCATCTACAATCCTCATTGTGTTTACAGTTTAATGCGTCACAATTTAAACAGCTGCAGTCTTCATTTCCGCAGGAATTGGAAAGATTGCTGCCGCCATGCTTTTCATCCACGAAAGTACCACAGCATGTCTCAGAATCCGCATTCGCTCTAAGACCGTCTATATTGATTGCAGCGGCTTTACAGCATTGTTCATGGTTATAGGCACAGTTGGTCACATCACAGTTGACTTTATTCATATAGATCCTCCATTCTGTCTTATTGACAACATTCTTGAAATTTCCAATGCATAAGCATTAGAGAGTCGAAGCCCATATGCCCTGCACTTGTTAAATTCCCGCCTTTTCGGATTGTCGGTCTTGCAAGGCGTCAGCCTTGCTGCACCCTTGCGCACCGAAAAGACGAAAATTTTCCTGCGTGCAGGGTCGCAGAGTTTCCACAGAGCTAATTTTTCGTAAAGCAAGGAAAAAGCGCAGGGAATACTGACGTATGCGCGAGCATTTTGACGCAGGATTGCGGAAAATTGGCCTGTGAAAACCATATGGCTTTCAACTCCCTAATGCTTAACCGCCAGTGCGATATACAATTGATTGTTTGTGATTCAATTGTATACCGGATTGTCGGACCTTATTAGTATTGATGGAAATTTCTCAATTATCCTATGGGAAGGATAGTAAAATTTATCTATTCCATAACTTTTTAGAAGTATAAGAACTCTTCCGAAAGGTTAACTTAACTATGTGATACGAACGCAAACGATCACAGTAACCGAAAGGAAGTGAGTGGAGATGCTTTTAAAAAAAGAAAAATGGAAGGTATTTATAGTATTTGCTGTTATTCTGTTGATTATTACATTTTTGGCATCTTATTTTTTATTGCCGAAAGAAATTAGTGTTATTGAAGGAAGAAAATACCAATTAAATTTTCATAATCCGATGTCTGCAACGATCATCGCTGATCCTGCGATTGAGACCAGCGGTACATTTCAGTTGGGAACACCTCTGACTCTCAAGGCAAATCAGACAGGAAATTATAATCTGCGCCTTGATTTGATGGGATTGATTCCCGTCAAGGAGACCTTATTAAAGGTGGTAAAAGAACAATACGTGTATCCTTCCGGACAGAGCGCCGGGGTCAAAATATTAACAGACGGAGTATTGGTTTTATCACTGGGGGCAATTGTAGATTCACAAAATATACAGCGCCTTCCTGCAAAAGAAGCTGGTTTAGAGCCGGGAGATTATATTTTTAAAGTAAATGGAGAGAATCTGAGAAATAACAATCACCTTTCACAAATTGTGCAGGAATGCGGTGGAAATGCATTGGAATTGGAATATAAGCGTCATGGAAAGAGTATTAAAACAGTGATCACTCCGGCTGTATCCGGAGAAGATGGAAAATTGGCACTGGGTATGTGGGTTCGGGACAGTACAGCCGGTTTGGGGACTGTTACCTTTTATACCCAGGATAAACAAAAATTTGCCGCTCTCGGCCACTGTATTTCAGATGTAGATACCGGTGAAACCATGACAGTGAAGGATGGTGAACTGGTAAAATCCAAAATCATAGGACAGACAAAAGGGAAACGGGGAGAGCCCGGTGAACTGAAAGGAATTTTTGATGAGCCGCAGCAGGAAGTGGGAAGAATCAGGCTAAACAATGAATTTGGATTATACGGGAATGTTACAGATCCAACTGCCATACAGGAAAGTAATCCTGTACCGCTTGCTTTGCGAAACGAAGTAAAAGTAGGGCCGGCAAAGATACTTGCCACCATCGATGGATATCAGGTAAAAGAATATGATATTGAAATTATTAAAATATTTAATCAGCAAACCCAAAGTATAAAAAATATGGTGATCCAGGTTACAGATCAGGAACTCCTTTCCCAGACAGGGGGGATTGTACAGGGAATGAGCGGAAGCCCAATTCTGCAAAACGGAAAGCTTGTTGGTGCAGTAACGCATGTATTTGTAAATGATCCCCAAAAGGGTTATGCTGTTTTTGTAGAGTGGATGCTGAATCAGATGGAACAATATTAAACCAAAGATTCTGACAGCCACATGCAAATAGCATATTTATACAAATGTAAAACTGTTTTCATGTGGCTGTCAGGATTTATCGATGCCATCCCTCTCTCCACCCCTTCTTTTTCATCAGGGAAGCCTTTCTTTCAGCTTCCCTGGTGTTTTTTTATAACATAGGAAACAGAGCGGAATCGCGCGCGATTGCATGTTCCAAAAAACTTTTTTATAATATAGGAAGCTGTGTGGAAGCGTGCGTCAAAGCGGAATGATGAAATTGGCCTTTTTCTGATATTCTTTGAAAAGAAATTGACTTCCTGCTTTGCCAACGTTATAATATGAAATAGAATATAAGACAAGGAGAGGGCCAATGAAATATTTCAAACCCGATATCATATTGGATCGGGTATTCGATTTAAATGTCGAAAAGTTGAAAAAAAACAGAATCAAAGGTGTTATTTTTGATATAGATAATACTCTTGCATACAATGCGGAGCCCGAGCCAGATGAAAAAGTTACAGCTTTTCTGAAAGCATTGCAAAAAGAAGGATTTCAAATCGCTCTGGTCTCCAACAATAATAAAATGCGGGTTACAACCTATAATCAAAATTTGAAACTTCCTCATATATATAGGGCGTGTAAACCTTTGAAATTTAAATTGAGCAAAATAATCAAAGCGTTCGGTATTGAACGAAAAGAAGCTTGTATGGTGGGCGATCAGCTTTTTACAGATATCTGGGGCGGTAAACGGATGGGAATGTTTACGGTTCTTGTAAAGCCCTTCGATGACAATGAGGAACGTTTTATCCGGTTTAAGCGAAAAGTGGAACATTTTTTTTTAAGATAAAGATATCTTCATGAAAGGTGACTAACTATTAAAAGTCAAGACATTTTTAAAAAAATTAAGTAATTGAAAAATAGGCGCACTTAAACAAGCCCTATGTTTCAAGGACTAAAAAAATATTAGATAAAGATTATCTCAAA
>NZ_JAHLPV010000058.1 GCF_018918095.1 Acetivibrio sp. MSJd-27
CACGATTTCCATTTTCAATTCCACTGTATATTTTCTTTTCCCCATAAAAAGTACCCCCCAATTATTAGATGGTTATGATTTTATTTTATCATATTGTCTAATATTTGGGGAGCACTTCAGAATGACCTACAAACTGTTTTAATAACTCCAGCGGGACATCTTTACACATAGATATAAATGTGTGCCTAAGTGCGTGTATGCGGATTTAATAATTACTATAAGACTATGATAGAAATATTGTAGTCTTTTTTTATTATCAAATTGAAAAAGGAAAGGATTTTCATTATGAGTAGAAAAAGTAAAGTTATGAAAATAGCGTCAGACAAAATTAATAAGAATGATTATTTAAAAGTTGCAGGATATGTTAGATTATCGGTTGTTAAAGATGACGTCTTTAGTAATTCAATAGAAAATCAATCAAACATTATCAAAGAATATATCAGTAATCATTCTTATTTAAAACTCCATAAAATTTATGTTGATAAAAATGTATCTGGCAGTACCTTCGACAGAAAAGGATTTAATGAGATATTAGATGATATAAATAATGGTGAGATTAACTGTGTAATTGTAAAAGATTTATCACGTCTTGGTAGAGATTCTATATCAGTTGGATACTATATTCAACAGTTTTTCCCTATTAATGGGGTTCGTTTTATATCTATAGATGATAAATTCGACACTATTAACGGAATAACTAATATAGATGACTCATCAAAACCGGTTTCTAAAATACCAATAATAACAATTATTGATGAATACTATTCAAGAGATATTAGTAAAAAGGTTCAATCGACAATTGATGCCAACATAAAAGCAGGAAGATTTGTTGCTCCACGTGCCCCATTTGGTTATATGAAATCAGAGAATGATTGTCACAAACTCATTATCGATGAGAACGCAGCATCTGTAGTACGAGAGATATTCCAACTTGCATACAATAGCGTTCCTTTCTTAATTTTTCTTGCAAAATAGGAGCGCATATAGTATAATTACACTGTTTGGTGGTGTATGGTTTATACTATACGCACTCTATTGATATCCCTTGGCTATTGCGGTAGTCAGGGGATATTGTTACTTATAATGTTTTGCCGGAGCTGGCAAGTTATAAGCAAGTTAAATATAAACAAAAATATTTGTGAAACTCTTAGAAAGATGCATATTTATATACTTTCTTTCAAAAAAAGATTTCTTTTCAGCAAGTTACCGGCAAGTTAAAGGTATCGTTTTGCTGACGTTAACAAAAGTATTATTGAGTTACTGAGAAAAACTCGGTACTTGAATTTTTCATCAAATCGCTGTATAATGATATAGCTAGACCTCGACACGCCTCTTAACAATGCGTACCATGTCGGGGTTGTTTTTTATTTTTGAATGTGTAAATGCTCAATTAATGCATCTTGTAATACCTGCGAAAAGTTTATATTTTCGCTTTTTGCGGCATCATTAAGCCATGCCGGAATAGTCAAAGTCTTTTTCACTGCCTTGCTTTTGGAAATATAGTTTTTAATTTCAATATCAACCAGATTTACAAATGAGGATGAATCTGTTTCGATATCTTCAATTCTGCTGGGAGCGGTTAGTTTCTGTTCCTGTTCTAAAAGTGTAATACAATATACTTCCAAAGCTTCTTTTGCCTGAAATAATGTATCGTTTAAATCTTTTCCGTAGGTTTGGCAACCTTCCAAATCGGGAAATTCAGCCCAATATGCGCCGTTATCTTTATGAAAGATTGCGGGGTATACTAATCTCATAATATCATCCTTTCTTTAAGGAGGGGCTTATTTCAGCCCTGTCCTTTTCAATATAGCATTTAATAGCCCTGCGGGAACATCTGTTCCATGTATCGGTATCACTTCTATCTTGTTTCCTTTTTGTAAAACGTGATGACTTCCTTTTATTCTTATTACTGACCAGCCATCTTGTTTTAATTTTTTAAGTAAATCTTTATCTTTCACTATAACGACCCCCTGTGTATATAGAGTAGCACGTATATACGTATAAGTCAAGAATAAAATTTAAATTCGCACAAAAATAATGATTTGCTTACACCAGCAAGTTAAAACAGCTTTTGTGAGGTCGTGAAAATGGTTATAATATTACGGATTAATATGGAGATAATTTTTTAAAGCTTCTTGTAATATACCTGAAAAGTTTACGTTGCATTTTTCTGCTTCGGCATTTAGCCAAAATGGAATGGAAAGCGTTTTTTTTACAAACTTATTATTGATTCTGTCTCTTACGGCAGGCATAAAGATATCTACAAGCATTAATACTCCGCCTTCTTCTACCTTGATATTTTTTATATCGGATGGTTCAGGTATTTCTTCATTGTCTTTTTCCATTCCGTACAAATGCAATCCAAGCGCTTCCTTTGCATTTTTTACGGCTTCTGCTGTATCGTGAGCGCAGGGTAGACAACCGGGCAGATCGGGAAACTCAATTGATATTCCGTCATCATCAAAATAAAAAATTGCAGGAAATGTATATTCGTTTTTCATTGTTTGTTCCTCCTTTTTATTTAAATGCAACACAGGGCTAAAATTTAAGCCCTGTTTGCTTTTCTATGCTTTTCAGTGTTCTTATAGGGATGTCTTTTACCGGATGTGTGACTGTTGCTTTTCCTTTTTTGGTGGGATGCTTATACTGATGGTGGTCTCCATCACACGCAACAAGATACCAACCATCATCTTTTAATGCTTTTATAACCTCTCTTGATGAATAGCTTTTCACCTCACCACCTCCTGACAATATCATTTTACCACGTAATATATTACGTGTCAAGAAAAATATTTAAAATACTTTTTTCTTTTGCTGTCTTATTTCTGAACGGTTTCCATTTTGGAAAGAACCACTTCTGCCATTTTCTCCAACTGGAAATGTGGTTATCAGTAGCTTGATTGTTGGCTTCAAAGGTCGTGTAACACGACTTTAGGGAGAACGAACGGTATTTTCCGTCGGTTGATTACTGAGCCGGATTTTCGGCTGAGTTTTGGGTTTTGGTAGCGGAATCTTCCGCCGCGAGTAACTGAACGGAAAAATCCGCTGAGTGATAGAACGGAAATTTCCGTTGAACAACGAATTTATTCGGGGTTAAGGCTTTTCCCCACTTTTGGGGAAAACTAAAAATGTTAATCTGTTTTTCGGAATTATCGTTTTCCAAATTTGAAATGCAAGTTGTTGAAGTTTACAAAATAGTTATTTGTTCTTGCCGGATAATTTTTTTATCTCTTTATCGAAATCCGAATTTATTTTTTGGGTTTTATTAAATTCAGTATATTCATCTGTTGCTTTTTGAATCGCTTGTGTTTTCGATACCTTTCCATTGTCTCTGAGAATTTGATACTTACGAAAGGCTAAAAACTCATTGATACTGTTTGCGAATTCTTTCATAGTGAATGTATTTTCTCTTTCAATTAAATCTTCTATGTAATCAAAATAGCCTGTAACCGTTCTTTCCAAACGTCTGATTTCTTTTTCGTCTAGATAGTTTTTAGCAATCGTTACATCAGATTTTAGAATGCGTCCATCAGGAGAGTTTTTCCAAGTAGTTAACCCCATATGCTCTTTCTTATGGTCAGCAGATGAATGAATGATTTCTGCCGCTGTTTGTCCTGTGATTGCATAGTGAAATTTGTTCTGCACCATAGAGTAAAACTTTTGAGTGATTGGAGAATTACGGTCATAATCAATACTGCACTCTGCAAATATATCCGTTATCTGCTGCCATATACGACGTTCACTTGCACGGATAGAACGAACTCTTTCGAGCAATTCACGAAAGTAATCCTTCCCAAATACTGCGCTTCCTTGTTTCAGACGTTCATCGTCCAGGACAAATCCTTTTTGCATATATTCTTTTAGTATTTGGGTTGCCCATATACGGAAGTGTGTTGCTTTCGCAGAGTTAACGCGATATCCGACTGATATAATGGCATCAAGATTATAGAACTGTGTCAAATAATTTTTTCCGTCTGAGGCAGTTGCCGAGAATTTCTCGGTAACTGAAATTTTGTCTAATTCACCTTCTGCAAAGATATTTTTTAAATGTAAAGAAATGTTATCCGCAGTGCAACCAAATAGTTCAGCCATTCCTTTTTGCGTAAGCCAAATTGTTTCGTCTTTAATAACAGCGTTTACTTTGATGTCTTCTTCCGGTGTGCTGTATATTAAAAAGTTCAATTCTTTATCCAAATTATTTTCACGTCTTTCTTTTTATTTGTTTTATCCAAGAAACGATTTCAGTACTAACCAAATTGGTTAGTGCTGATGGGGTAGTGGTTTACGACCTCATATTTAAGGTGTCGGCGTTTCACCGTCCTCTTTTTTTCTTAGTGGAAACAAGCTGACCGAACGTTTCGTTATGTCAGGTCGTATTATATTTCTAGGAGCATAAACAAAATTTAAAACTTAGAGAATGTAAAGCCATTTTGGACTAAAAACAAATAGCTATTGGTTCTCCAGTATAAATATCTCTTTTTATTTTATAAAGTCCTACATCACGAATATTACTTCGATAAAATTTTATTTCCGGCAAAGCAGAATATAAAGAACAGTTTTGTATTTCGCTTTGATATTTCAATAAAATTTCATAGCGAGAGAGTGCGCATTGATAGGATAAATCAAATAATTCAGCAAGTAATGCTACGCTCATTTTTTTCGTTTTTTTATAAAAGAATTGCGGCGGACATAACAATAATCCGGCACAAATTCGCGCTTCTTCATCTAATTTTTTATATAAATTATCATTATATGATTGGTTAAATATAGAAAATTCTGAATAGTTTTTTAAATGTCCAAGAATAATATGTGCAAATTCTTCAAATAATGTGAAACGAATTCTTCCATCACACATTGAATCGTTATAAAGAATTTTATAAATTTCTTTTTCCTCTTTTTTGTATAATTGAACTGTACCATCTTCGTTCCCCCAAATGGAAAAAATTTCTTCTTTGGAGATTTTAGTCTCAGAAATGATTGTTGATAATTTTATCATTTCAACATTTAATAATTTACAAATTTGAGGGACTGATAATGGATATATATCAATATTATTGATAATAAATTTAAAAGTTTTAAAATAAATGTCTTCTCTATTCTGTTTTTCCAACATCCTTAAAAGCCTCCGGAAAAGTATATTCAGCATATTTTCTTAGTATTTCAGCTTGCTCTTTTGTCATTTTTTTACCTGCGCGAGCTATCATTCTAATATCAGGATTTTCGCATTCAATGTCATTGATATAAATTAAATTATTGTTTGGATACCATTCTGTAGACACAGAACCATTTTTTTCATCATAATATGATTCCCCTTGTATATATCCACTTATTTTTAATAGATTTTCTAAAGATAAATTCAAAGCAGAAGATATTTGTTTCAAAATATCTATTGTAGGTGCCACAGGCTTTCCGCTTCGGGGATCAATACCATTCTCTAATTTGTTTAAATATGAATGACTGATATGAAGCTCCTGTGCAAAGTCTCTAAGACTAAGTCCTCTTGATTCCCGTAAATTTTTTAAAAAAATGCCCAATTTGTTTTCCATAATAAACACCTCTGCAAATATTGTACATTATAAATTACAAAATGTAAATATTTCTATGTGTTCTTTATGATTTACAAACAAAAAATATTTTTTGTATTTTATGGTTGACATCCAAAAGACAAAATGTTATACTAATTTTGTACTTCATAAAATACAAAAGGGAGGTGAGCTATTTGAAAAATAATATAAAGATTTTTCGGAAGAAACAAAATATGACACAACAAAAATTATCCGAGATTAGTGGTGTATCGAGACCATATATATCACTATTGGAAAGCGAAAAAGTAAAGACAATAAAATTAAGCACAATGGAAAGCATTTCTAAGGCATTAGAGAAAAATATTTCAGAAATTTTTTTAACAACAAGTAAACCATGAGATACAAAAAGGAGATAAAACATGAACGAATTACTTAAAATCAATCGTGATGGAGAACAGCCCACTGTAAGCGGGAGGGATTTACACGCAGCATTGAACATTAAAACAGCCTATAAAGACTGGTTCCCGAGAATGTGCGAGTATGGAATTTGCCGAAGGGATGGACTTCAACCCGCTCATTTTTGAGCAGGTTCGACTTGAGGGAGAGCGTGAAGTTACAAGACAGCTTATTGCTCATCAACTCACAATCCCAATGGCAAAAGAACTCTGCATGATTCAGCGTTCTGAAATCGGCGGGATGTTCTGACAGTAGAGAATGAAATTTTTAATAAGAAAGGATTGAGTAAATGAATAAACTGAAAGTATTTGAAAATAAGGAATTTGGATTAATACGAACGGTTGAAGAAAACGGAAAGATTCTATTTTGTGGTTCTGATGTAGCTAAGGCACTGGGATATGCTGATACAACTAACGCCTTAAAACAACATTGTAAAAAAGATGGGGTGGCGTTTCACCACCTCACCGATAATCTTGGAAGAACTCAAAAAGCTAAGTTTATAAACGAAGGAAATTTATACAGGCTTATTGTAAACAGCAAACTACCCTCGGCTGAAAAATTTGAACGCTGGGTATTTGAAGAGGTTCTTCCCTCCATTCGTCAAACAGGTACATACATGACACCGGAAACCATTGAAAAGGTGTTATACAATCCAGACATGATCATCGGTATTGCACAGCAGTTAAAGGCTTTACAGCTGGAGAATGCACAGAAAACACAGTTGATTGGGGAACTGCAGCCAAAGGCGAGCTATGTTGATAGGATATTGAACAATAAAGGGCTTGTCACCATCACGCAGATTGCGAAGGATTACGGGCTGAGCGGTGCGAAAATGAACCAGCTTCTGAATCAATACAATGTCCAGTACAAGCAAAGCGGGCAATGGCTGTTATACAGCAAGTATCATCATTTGGGATATACTCATTCCAAAACCATTGAGATTACCCGTTCTGACGGAACTCCGGATGTTGTGATGGAGACGAAATGGACCCAAAAGGGCAGACTTTTCATCTACAATCTTCTGAAAGATAACGGCATTCTTCCTTTGATTGAGAGAGATATTCAGAAAATAAGTTGAGGAGGTTAATCAATCCCCCTGGCATTGATCCACGTCTGCAGACTGCCGATGAGATTGTGTATAAAGCACTTACAAAATGCTCTGCAGATTTACAATTTGCTCTGGATGAAGTGGATAAAGCGTTCTGCTTAATTCATGCACCGTGGATTGAATATTGCGTTCGTGAAACTGTGATGCGTTGGTACAAGTCAGCTAATACGAGGGAAAGAAAAAATGTGTTGAGCAAATTTAGAAATTTTATTGCAAAGAAAGGAAATCAAAAATGAATGAATTAAAAATATTTAATCAAGAGGTTATTCCGGTTTACGAAACGGAAGAGGGAAATAAGGTTGTACTGGGAAGGGAACTCCATGAAAATTTAAATATCGTCAGTAAATATGCGGATTGGATAAAAAACATGATCTTGTATGGATTTGATGAAAACAAAGATTATTCAACGTTTTCTAAAAATTTAGAAAACGGAGGAAGGACAATTGAGCATGTCCTAACCCTTGATATGGCGAAACACATTGCAATGATACAGAGAACGCCGCAAGGATTTGCTATTCGCCAAAAACTGATTGAACTGGAGAAGATGGTAAATAAACCGCTTCCCATGTCCCAGGCTGAAATTTTAGCCGCACAGGCACAATTGCTGGTAGACATTGAAAAGAAACAGCGGGAGCAGGACAAAGCAATCGAAAAGGTGGACAAGTGCCTTGACGGCATCTGTGATATTGTGAAGCTGGACACCACGTCATGGCGGGAGGAATCCAGAAAGCTTATCACGAAGATAGCCAAGTCGATGGGCGGGGTTCAATACATAAGAGACGTACAGACGGAAATCTATAAGCTGGTGGAATTAAGAGGTTCGGTGAATCTTTCTATTCGTCTGACAAACAAGCGCCGGAGAATGGCGGATGAGGGCGTGTGCAAATCCAAGCGGGACAAGCTGAATTATCTGGATATTATCGCCGAGGATAAGAAGCTGATTGAAATTTACACAGCCATCACGAAGGAAATGGCGGTTAAGTATGGGGCATTTTATGAAAATGCAGTGTAAAACCGATAAGGAGAGACGTAGCATATACACTCCAATTCCAGCGGCGGTACTTGCAAGCCGTTATTCTAAACTGTCGAAACAGGGGAAATATATGGTGGAAAAAATGTTAGACGTTGCCAGCAAACACGAAACACATAGTAATAAAATTATACAATTTCCGAAACAGCGAATCAAAAATTCGACTGTAGAAACGTAAAGGAGGAGCTTCATGTATAAAACAGGAGCGGCAATTGCCTCCATGTACAATCAGTTATCTCCAAAATGGAAAATGATTATATCCGGTTCTGTTGAGGATGCGCTTGCCATTGATAAGAGGAGCAGAAAAATCATTTTATTTCCACGCAAAGGACAAGCTGATATGGAGGTGGAAAGGTGAAAGTTTTATCTATTCCGGAGCTGACGAAGAAATATTCTAAATTATCGTATCACGAAAGAATTGTTATTTCTGAAATTATAAAATCGTACATCGGAGAAACAAATTCAAAAATTATTCGCTTTCCAGGGAAGCATAAAATCGGAGGCTGCTGATATGGATATTTACAATGCTGGAAATATGACGAAAATGTATTCAATGCTTCCGCTTCGCGAACAGTATCTGATTTCTAGGATTATAAGAAGAGCCTATTTCAGAGCTCATGGGAAACCTAACATAATTGATTTTGAAACAGAGAAAATGAAAAAGTTAAAAGGAGGAACCAAGCAATGAGAAAATTGGACATGGAGCTTATCGAAGTCAAGAAAAAAATGCTGGACAAGCGTTTAATAAACATTGATTTGCAGGAGGCTCTTGGAAAATCTCAGCCGTATATTACAGGGCGGATGAAAGGCAGAGAGTGCTTTTCAATGGATGAGATTTACATACTATGCGAGCTTTTAGACATACCGCTTAATGAGATATCGAAGTATTTTCCACCAAGCGAAAAAATCAGGAAAGGAGCTTAAAGCATGAAAAATATACTTCTATTTAGTTTTTCTATGGCAATATACATACTGATTGGGTATAGTGCTTTTGCAGCTTTGACAGGCGGAATTTGTGCCTGAGAATGATATCATCACATGAAAGGATACAAAAATGTATTACGTGGAAGATAAATACGGAAAACGCATCGAACTTACAGACGAAAAAATAAGGGCTGAGTGTTTTAATTGCGGCAGGAGTTATCGGAGTACTATTGAAAGATATTATGATTAATTCTGAGCCAAGTTTTGACGCTATAAGCCCATCGTGCCCGGAATGTTCTGAAATAATTGATGTACTTGATGATTATACTTTCGATAAGATTTTCGCTTATGAAGGATTTTCGGTAATAAAACGGAATGGAATTTTATTTGTAAAAGACAATGTGGGAGACGAAATTTTGTTAACTGAGTATATGAAACGATTTGGAGGTAACAGGGATGAAAAAACAGAATGAAAAAATCGAACTATCTAAAAAAATCGGCAGTCTTTCGGACACAATTATACAGATGCTTCGCCAGGTCGGAGATGAATTCAGCTTAGAAGAAATTATTTTTTCTGTAGTGTTCTGGTATCACAAAGAGAAGCGGAGGAAAGAAAAATATGAGGGATAAAATAAAATTGCCCGCTCTGGATTGGAGCCAGAACAGGCAAAACACATAAAAAACTTTTTTATATTATAGCACATCACTAAAAAAATGTAAAGAAAAATTTGGAGGTTTTCACATGTATAAATGGTTTGAGGACTTAGGCGACAGAGTAAAATTTTTAACATATGAAATTGTTGACGGAGAATCAATAGATGATGATCCGTGTGAGATTGAACACGAGCCGCTTCTTTTATGTCCATTCTGCGGCGGAGAAGCGGAAATAAAAGGAGTGGGGATATATCATCTCGATGGTATGAGAGTACGGTGTAAAAAGTGCGGGAATTCAACGTCTGCTATAGCTGAAGGAAGTTATCTTGAACCGAAAAATAATTGGAAGCCAGGACCCGAATTGTCATTAGCAGATGTATTGAAAAAAAGTGTTTCAAAATGGAATAGAAGGCTGGCGGCCGAGTAGGGAAGGAGATGATAAAAATGGGAAGACTGCAGAAAACAGGACTTGACTATTTCCCTCTCGATGTTTACACGGATGAAAAGATAAAACTTCTTGAAGCGGAACAGGGAATAGAAGGTTTTGCAATATTAATTAAATTATATCAAAAAATATATGCGAATTCCTATTACATAGAGTGGGATGAGGACAATGTTCTTTTATTTGCAAGAGAGATAAATTTTGATATAAACCGTGTTCATTCTATCATAAATACATGTTTTAAGCGGAATTTATTCGATTTAATTCTGTATAAAAAACATAAAATTCTAACAAGTAACGGGATCCAAATGCGATATTTATCAATTTGTCAGAAAAGAAAAGGGGCTAAAATAAGGGAAGAATTTAACCTTATAAAATCGGAAGAAAATACGATAAATGACGAAGAAAATACTACTTGTGACAGTATTAATTCGGAAGAAACTGCGATTTATTCGGAAAAAAGTACACAAAGTAAAGTAAAGAAAAGTAAAGTAAATAATATATACCAGAATATATCTGTTCAGCCTGTCGAAAAACGCATGGATTCCATCAAGCGAATCCACGCGTTTTTGTGTCTATTGGGAATAAAAACATGAGTATCCGATGCAGCGTGCCATGGTTCCCATCCCGCCACTTCCACATGGCCAGC
>NZ_JAHLPV010000059.1 GCF_018918095.1 Acetivibrio sp. MSJd-27
GAGCGGCTGCCTGTGATAGTAATGCGGTGTCAAACTTTCGGTGCCTCTTAGAGAGGCTAAGCCTGTAATAGCCCCTTATAGGGGCTGTGCAAACCACCAGTTTACTGGTGGTTCTGATTCATGAAATATATTCTATTCACGCGGCTGTAAATTTGCTGTTTCACTTTTTTCTTTTTTGATGTATAATAAACATCAACGAAATAAAAAAGAGGGAGAAAGATATGTATAAAACGGATTATCATGTACACACCAGACATTCCTCCGACGCTCGGGACACCATGCGAGATATGGTTTCGAGAGCGGCAGAGTTGGATATAAAAGAGCTCGCATTTACCGATCATATCGAAATAAACGAAGGCGGACTGGAGTTTCATTACGCCAGGCTGAAAGCGATTTATGAGGATATTCTGCAATGCCGTGAATGGTTTGAAAATAAAATCACAATTCGGTTTGGACTGGAGCTGGGGCAGGGAATTTACAATCCCGTGGAATACCAGAGAGTGGTTAACGCCTTCCCCTTTGACTTCGTTATGTCCTCCATCCATCGTGCCAGAGGACAGGAGGATTACTGTGAGCGGCACTATGAGCAAAAGAATGTGGACGAGGTGCTTCTTGAATATGTCAGGGAGATTGAATTATACGTTGACGAATTGGATTTTGACGTGTTCGGCCATATTGACTATCCCACCAGATATCTGCAGAAATATGGTATTCACTATGAAATGGAAGCATATGAATCTTATTTTATTTCCGCGTTTCGGAAGCTGGCGGCATCCGGCAGAGGAATTGAACTTAATATTTCCGGGCTGCGGGATGGGCGTATGGCAATGCCGTCCTTCCGTCTCTTGAAGCTGTATAAACAAAACGGCGGGGAGATTGTCACTTTGGGATCGGATTCCCATCAAACCCAAGCGTTAGGGCTGAAATATGAGGAGGGGATCCGGCTGTTAAAAGAAGCGGGATTTTCCTATCTTACCACTTTTGAAAACAGAAAGAAAAAAAGAATCAAAATTTAAACAGCATAAAAAATTGTCATATTCAAATACTAAAGATAAGCATTGGAGAGTCGAGCCCAATATGCAATGTACTTGTTCTATTTTCGCTTTTCAAAGGCTCAATTGACAAGTATTTTAACACGGAATGGAAGAAATTTCATCTGTATGCGTATTGTGTTCCATTCCCGAATGCTTGTCAAACAGATGATTGGAGGATATGACAATGGGAAGAATCAAACACAGCAAACAGCAGGCGGAGCACGGAATTTTAAAAGCATACGAAACGCTTGCGCTGGCAGAAGAGAAATCAAGGGATCCTGAGACAAACACCACAATGCCATCCGATGTCAATGTGGAAGAAGCGAGAACCTGGTGCCGCGTGAACCAGAAATAAATCAACTGTTTGATGAAATACTGCCGTGTGACAGCAGAAACAGATGTTGTTCTGCCGCTCGCCGGCAGTTTTTTAATGATTTCTCAGCTTTTCCGATGGGAATGGATCTCTTCCGAGCCCTTTTCTTTTTTCTCTTCTTCCAGCATTTCCAGGGTGAACTCTGTTCCCGCAACGATAAAGGCGGAAAAGGTGCAGTCTGTCCCGCGAATGTTTTCCTCTACTTTTTCAATGACAGTATCCGGAAACCGTATGGTTTTATTCGTTTTTTTCGGTATTGCCGGAATTTTAAATTTTCTCATTTTTAATATCCTTTAGAATTCTATTTATTATTTTCAAAATAGGAATAAAAAAACTGTTTTAATAATATTTTAGACGAAATATGACTAAAAGTCAATAGTCATTTTTCGTCTGATGTATTATTGTTATGAGGTGATTTTATGGAATGGTATGAAATTTTGAGAGAATTAAGGGAAGAAACTGAACCAAGATTGTCACAGGAAGCAGTAGCTGCAAAATTAAATATGACACAAAGAAAACTATCAAGAATGGAAACAGGAACTTCAAATCCGGATATAGAGGATATAAGATTAATTTGTAAATATTACAACATATCTGCTGATTATTTAATTGGTCTTACAAAAGAGAAAAAGATATGTCCAAAAAAATAAAGATTTATTTGCTATAGTTCATTTTCATAATATTATCGTGATGAAGAAGGTGAGTCAAAAATGATGAACATTTTATTGGCTGAGGACGACAAGACGATCGCCTCCGGCTTGGAATATTCCCTGCGAAGCGAGGGCTACGGCGTGATTCTGTGCCACAATGTGAAAAGCGCGGTTCAGACGCTGGAATCGGAAAAAATTGATTTGTGCCTGCTGGATGTGAGTCTGCCGGATGGGAGCGGCTATGATATCTGCCGAAAGGCAAAACAGACAGGGGATCTTCCAGTTATCTTTCTGACCGCCTGCGACGAGGAGGTCAATGTGGTGATGGGACTGGATATGGGGGCAGACGATTATATCACCAAGCCTTTTCGGATAAGGGAACTGCTCTCACGGATCCATTCGGTTCTGCGGCGTTATAAAAAAGAGGAAAGACGCTTCTGTGCCTTGGGGGATGTCATGGTTCATACGGAGGAGGCGAAGGTATCCAAAAACGGGAAGGAGATTGTCCTCACTGCTATGGAGTACCGCCTGCTTTTGACTTTCTGTAATCATCCGGGCAAGGTGATGTCCCGTTCCCAGCTGCTGGAAAGTATCTGGGATGCAGCAGGAGATTTTGTCAATGACAATACTTTGACCGTGTATATCAAACGTCTTCGAGAGAAACTGGAGGATGATCCGCAAAATCCCAGATTGATTCAAACGGTGCGGGGTCTTGGCTATAAGGCAGGTGGAGACCATGTTTAGAAATCGGGAGTTCCGAAATTTTGCGCTGTTGCAGACTGTCCTGGCTGTGAGTGGAATTGCAGCAGGCTTTTTGGTTAGCACGGCCGCGGCGATATTGGCGCTTTTGTTAAGCGCGGCAATGATGCTGACCACTTTTATTTTTACAAAATGGCGGTACCGGAGACTGGCAGAGCTTTCCGATTATCTCAACCAAATTTGCAGTGGAAGGTACGATTTAGACATCCGCGACAACGAGGAGGGCGAGCTGAGTATTCTAAAAAATGATATTTACAAGGTCACTCTCCGGCTGTCAGAGCAGACGCAGATGCTTCAGAAAGACAAAAAACAGCTGTCGGATGCCATATCCGATATTTCTCATCAGCTGAAAACCCCTTTGACCTCTATGAGCGTGATGACGGATTTGCTGGGGGATGAGAGCCTTTCCGAGGAAAAACGCAAGGAATTTTTACACAATATCCGCACTCAGCTGGAACGGATTGAATGGCTTGTATCCTCCCTTTTAAAACTTTCTAAAATAGACGCGGGAACAGCCGAATTTAAACGGGAGCAAATCTCCGCTGCCGAGGTGGTGAAACGCGCTGTCGAGCCGCTGCTGATTCCTATGGAACTGCGAAGCCAACAGATTGTCATTCGGGGAGAGGACGTCACCTTTTTTGGTGATATCAACTGGACGGCAGAGGCGTTGACCAATATTATCAAGAACTGTATTGAGCACACCGGAGATGGGGGGACGATCACAGTGGAATACAGTGAGAATCCCTTGTACGCTGAGATGCGCATAATCGACAACGGCAGCGGGATTGCACGAGAGGATCTCCCATACATCTTCAAACGGTTCTATCGGGGGAAAAATGCCGGAGATGAGAGTATCGGCATTGGGCTTGCTATGGCGAAAAGCATAACCGAGCATCAGAACGGCGATCTGAGTGTTATCAGCAAAGAGCGCATTGGAACTCAATTTAACATGAAATTTTATAAGCATATTGTTTAAAATCCTGCGGCGGCAGGATTTTTTTCCAATAGAGCTGCAATGCTCCTTAAAGGTGAAAATTCTCCACAATTGCTTCATACGCCGACATATCCGCCTTTCCATCGGAAGGGATGGATTTCTCTAAGCAAAATTTTTTATTGAATGGCTTGTGAAGGTATTTTGATTCCCATGTCATCTGCATTAAAGTGACAAAATTGTTATAAAAAAGTCACCGGAAAGTCATTTGCCAGGTGTAAAATGACAGCATCAAAACAATGGAGGAATGTATATGGAAATTTTAAAGATTGAAAACCTTTCCAAAATATACGGCAGCGGTGAGACCGCGGTCAGAGCATTGGATCAGGTATCTTTCCGGGTGGAAAAGGGAGAATTCGTGGCAATCATCGGACCTTCCGGCTCAGGAAAGTCTACATTGCTTCACATTCTGGGAGGGGTTGACCGCCCAACCAGCGGTAAAGTACTTGTGGACAACACCGATATCTATGCTCTGAATGAGACAAATCTGGCGATCTTCCGCCGCCGGCAGATCGGACTGATCTATCAGTTTTACAATTTGATTCCAGTGCTGAATGTGGAGGAAAATATCACATTGCCCCAACTGCTGGATGGACAGAAGGTGAACCAGAGACAGCTTCAGGAAATTGTGGAAATGCTGGGACTTCAAAACCGGATGGATCATCTGCCAAATCAACTTTCGGGCGGTCAGCAGCAGAGAGTCTCTATCGGCAGAGCGCTTATCAATAAACCAGCCCTGGTTCTGGCGGATGAGCCTACCGGAAACCTGGACAGCAAGAACAGTGCGGAGATCGTTGAATTGTTGAAGATGTTCAACAAAACCTATCACCAAACACTGATTGTCATCACACACGACGAGCGGATTGCTCTCCAGGCAGACCGCATTATTGCCATAGAGGACGGCAGGATCGCAAAGGATGAGGTGATTCGTCCATGAATATTGTGAACAAACTTACCGTCAGGCAGCTAAAAGAAAACAAAAAGAGAACAATGGTTACGGTCATCGGCGTCATTATTTCGGTGGCGATGATAACGGCAGTGGCCACTCTGGGGCTTTCCTTCATGGATATGATGCGCCGGCAAACGATTGCGGATGACGGTGAATGGCATGTTCTATATGAAAATGTGAACCGGCGGCAGCTGGAGGCGATCGAGTCGGATGAGGAGACCAAGTCTGTCATGCTGAGCAAGGACTTGGGCTATGCTAAGCTGGAGAACGGAAAGAACAGCAACAAACCCTATCTCTTTGTAAAGGCATATGATCAGGCCGGATTAACCGGTTTTCCCATTCACATCACAGAGGGGCGCTTGCCCCAATCACCGGATGAAATCGTAGTCCCTGTCCATGTTGCCACGAATGGCAAGGTACAATATCATTTGGGGGATGTTTTGGAACTGGATGTGGGGGAACGCTATAACAGGGAAAGCGAAGATATCGGTCCCTTAGGGCAGACTACGTCCTTTGATACCGATAAGGAGGGCAACTCGCTTGAGATATTGCGCAATACCCGGCATAAGCGGTATACCGTTGTCGGCTTCATGGAACGACCGGAATGGGAAGCGACCTGGGCTCCGGGATATACGGTAGTCTCCTATTATGATGAAAACACTGTTTCCGATACGGAACGGTTTCACGCTTCGGTGACTGTAAAAAAGATCAATCGTGCTTTGTTCAACAAAGCGGAAAAATTTGCGGAGGAAAATGAAATTGGAAAGGTGTCATTTAATAACACCCTTCTGCGCACATACGGCGTTGTGAAAAACGACAATATGCAGAGCATGCTCAACGTCCTTACCGCTATTATTATGAGCATTATCATGGTGGGATCCATTTCACTGATCTACAATGCTTTTGCTATCTCTGTCTCTGAGCGTTCCAGGTATCTTGGGATGCTGTCCAGCATCGGGGCAACCAAAAAACAGAAGCGCAATTCGGTATCCTTTGAGGGAACGGTTATCGGCGCAGTGAGCATTCCCATTGGGATTGTCTGCGGACTTTGTGGAATCGGCATCACCTTTGCATGCATCAATCCCTTGATACAAGGAGCGTTTGGCGTTACAGAGGACTTTCGTCTTGCCGTATCTCCTCTGATGATTGCGGGTACGATTCTACTGTCAGCACTTACTATTTTTATTTCCACTTATATTCCGGCCAGGCGTGCATCAAGAGTCACTCCTATTGATGCGATTCGGCAGACAGGAGATGTAAAGCTGACCGGAAAAAACGTCAAAACCACAAAGCTTACCCGGAAGATTTTTGGGATTGAAGCGGAACTGGGACTGAAAAACTTGAAGCGGAATAAGCGGCGATATAAGGCCACTGTCTTTTCCCTGATTATTAGCCTTGTACTGTTTTTATCCGTATCTTATTTCTCTATCAACCTGAAAAAATCGCTGGCTCTGACACAGGATGGGTATAATTTTGATATTCAGGTCACCGGAAGGAGAGGGGAAGGAACCGAGTTGTTCCATCAAATAGCGGCACTGGATGGAGTCACAAAAGCGAGCAGCCTTAAACGGTTGGATGCAGCCTGTACTTTGACTGGAAATAAGCTTCCTGCGTATTTGAAACAGCATCCGCAATATCAGGCGGACAGGGAAGCATTTGAATATATGGTTGAAGTCTATGCGCTGGACAATACTTCGATGGAAGAATATACAAGGAGTATCGGCGTGGATGCCAGAAAAATGAAAGATCTATCCTGCATTGTAATTGACCGATTTCAATATGGAGATAATGAAAAGGGGAAATATGTGGAGTTAAAGCCTGTCAATCTTTCAAGGGGAGACAGTCTTCCTGTGGCATACATGGATTCTGAAAAGGGGCAGAATATTGCTCTGGGCGAGCTTACCGTACTTCAAACAACAGACCAATTTCCAATGGGGGTGATGCCAATTGGAAACAATGCAGGATTTCAGGTGATTGTCGGTGAAGATGTATTTCATAAACTTGCCGAAAGGATCGAGAGAAAAGATATCTACACTTCCAGTTATCTTTGCCTGCAGTCAAAGGATCCTATGAAGCTGCAGACAGAGATTGAAGGGCTTCGGGATGCATCGGAAACCAATTCCATTTATATTTTCAACACATATCAGATGCGGCAGCAGGAGGAACAGTTAATGATGCTTCTGACCGTGTTTGTATATGGGTTCATCATCCTGATCACAGCGATCTGCATCGCAAATATTTTCAATACCATTTCGACCAGTATCGCACTGCGCAAAAGGGAATTTGCAATGCTGAAATCCGTTGGAATGACGCCCAAAGGCTTTAACAAGATGATTAACTATGAAAGCATTTTCTATGGAATCAAGGCTTTGCTTTATGGCCTTCCCGCCAGCGTACTTATGATGCTGTTCATTTACTATACTCTTACTAAACAGTTCAATTTTGGTTTTATGCTTCCATGGACAGAGATTGCTGTCGCGATGATTGCCGTCTTCCTGATTGTCAGTGCTGCAATGCTGTATTCGATTTCAAAGGTAAAAAAAGAAAACATTATTGATGCATTGAAGCAGGAAAATATTTAGTGTCATGCTCCTTCTTTTCAGTATTTCATGTTCTGAAAAGGGGGAGCATTTCCAATGAAGCAAAAAATTCACACTCTTTTTCTGAATGGGAAAACCTATTTGACATCCAGTGGAAGCTTTGATAAAATAGAATTAGTTTGGATAGAAGGGTTGGATTAGAGTGGCAGCACAAAAGAAGAGGACAGCGAAAAAGCCGACCGCCAAGCGGCAAACGGCTGCACAGAAAAAGAAAAATCAAACATTATTTACGATAGGTTACCTGTTTTTGACGGTAATCCTTTTGGTGTATACCTTTTTGAGTTTCTATTCTGGTATGCTGGGCAGCCATGGCGAGTTTGTCAAAAGTATATTTCTAGGGATTTTCGGCAGCATGTCATATCTGTTGCCATTTCTGCTGATTTATGCATTTGTAATGTATATTGTAAATATGAGAATCCATACCGGATATATAAAAGTCTGGCTGTGTGCAGGTATTATCCTTGCCGGCAGTGGGATCAACCATTTGTTCCATTTTGGCGCGCAGGCGATGCCGATTAAAATTGAGCAGCTTTACACCCAAGGCATCCAGGGCGGAGGAGGTGTCATCGGCGGATTTATCGGGGAACCGTTAAAAAGCGTACTCTCTTTCACTGGTGCGGTTATCCTGCTTTTTCTGGTCATTTTATTTTTACTTATCTTTTTATTTTACGAACCGTTAATGAAGTGGTTCGATCATATTTCTCAAAAGGAGAAAAAAACGAAAATACAGCCAAAGGAAAGAAAAACAGAAAAAATGGTACAGGAACATTCAGAGGGGTCTCCCGTGCATAGCAAAACTGATTTTTCTAAGATTATGGAAATTTTTGAGGATTATCAGGAATTGGGTGAGGAGGACGAGGACGAGGAACCGCTGCAAAAAGAAACGAATCTGGAAAAAGAACTGTTTGACGAGAATGAATTTTTGGATAAACTGCTTTCTGGACAAGATCACACAGCGTTGGAAGAGATAAAGCCAGAGATAACCATACACGGGCCTGAACCAGCCGAAGAGATCACGGAACCGGTTTTTGAAAAACCGAAACCGAAGAAAGCGGCAGTGCAGCCTTTAGAAATTGAAGTAAAAAAGGAGGAGGAAGAATATCACTTTCCTTCCATCGAACTGCTTGACGACAATCCTTATCTAAATAAACAGAGCATGGATAGAAATCAGCTGAAAGCTAAGGCTGTCAAGCTGGAGGAAACATTGCGGAGCTTCGGCGTAGAAGCGCATGTAGTGAATATTGAACAGGGACCAACCGTGACACGCTTTGAGCTTCAGCCAAAAAGCGGTGTTAAGATTTCAAAAATTATGGGACTTTCAGATGATATCGCACTGAATTTAGCTGCAAAAGGAATCCGCATCGCGCCAATTCCCGGAAAGACAGTGATTGGCGTTGAAATCGCAAATGATAAAAATACTCCTGTTTTTGTGAAGGAGGTCATTTCTTCCAAAGCATTTCAGGATCATCCCTCTAAAATTGCATTTGCGGTGGGAAAGGATACCACAGGTAAAACCATCGTGGGCGACATTGCCAAAATGCCTCATGTTTTGATTGCCGGAGCGACTGGTTCAGGGAAGAGTGTGTGTATCAACACTTTAATCACATCCATTTTGTTTAAGGCTCACCCAAATGAGGTGAAATTGATTATGGTGGATCCAAAGGTTGTTGAACTGGGGGTATATAATGGAATACCCCATCTGTTGATTCCGGTGGTCACTGACCCCAAGAAAGCGGCAGGGGCTTTAAACTGGGCCGTTATGGAAATGCTGAACCGTTATAAATTATTTGCCGATAACGGTGTCCGCGATATCAAGGGATATAACGAATTTGTACGGAAAAACGGAGAGGAGGAGCTGGTTCTTCCACAGATTGTTATCATAATCGATGAGTTGGCAGATTTGATGATGGCATCTCCGAAAGAAGTGGAAGAATATATTTGCCGTCTTGCTCAGCTTGCCCGCGCGGCTGGAATGCATCTTGTGATAGCAACACAGAGACCGTCCGTCGATGTCATCACAGGTCTTATCAAAGCAAATGTTCCGTCAAGAATTGCTTTTGCGGTATCCTCTCAAGTGGATTCCAGAACCATTCTGGACGGAGGCGGTGCAGAAAAGTTGCTGGGAAAAGGAGATATGCTGTATTATCCGGTAGGGGAAACCAAGCCCCTGCGTGTACAAGGTTCTCTGATTACAGACAAGGAAGTAGAACGAATTGTCAATGTTGTAAAGGCAACCGCGCAAGTTAATTATAATGAAGATGTTATGGAACATGTAGAAAATACACAATCCTCTGAAGGCGGACGGGATGACAACGGAGCGTCCGATGCGGATGAATTGCTGCCTCAGGCAATTGAGATTGTAGTGGACTGCGGACAGGCTTCCACATCTATGTTGCAAAGGAGATTGAAGTTGGGCTATTCCCGGGCAGCGAGAATTGTTGATCAGATGGAAGAGCGCGGGATTGTGGGACCGTCAGAGGGCAGTAAGCCTCGGCAGGTTCTTATCACAAAAGAACAGCTGAATGAAATGACTCTGCGCGAAACAATAGAAAGTATGAACAGACAAGCGGAAGAAGAGTAAACACAGTTAAACATAACAATACCAAGGGCTACTAAAAGTTCCTTGGTATTGTTTTTGTCAGAATATACGTTATTTTATGAATGTTATAATGAAAAGCAAGCTGAGCCCCACCTCTTAAGCGGCGGGTTCTACTTTCTTGTTTTGGAGGTGGCACAATTCAACACCAAAACAAGTATTCCGGGCGTTGCCCTTTGTTGAACAAGATAAAACGCTTTTACACACAATATGCTGTAAAAGCAATTATAAAAGCGTTTCAACCTCGCAAAATGGAGGATAGGAACCAACCGCTTGCTCATAATTTTTTCGACCATCTATAGAGTCTAAGAAAAGCAAAGAAAAATGATAGGAAATCACAATGTTAAAATGATAGGCTCCATAAAAAAGATTAAAAAATCATATTTATCATGTATATATTTCACATACATGGATAATATAACACAATATAAATTGACTGATCTTACAGTCTGAAAATTTATTTACAAAAAGTATTGACATGATGGCTTGTTTGTGTTAGACTATCAGAGCTGCACGAGCAACTAGAAAACATTTAAAAAACTTCAAAAAAACTCTTGACAACTTGATAAATGTTTGCTATCATAAAAGAACGCTCCGCAAAAATGGAGTGGGACAGGCGATAAAGCCAACCGGTCCTTGAAAATTGAACAACATGACGGTCCTAGCAATAACTTAGAGTTTAAAAACAAGTACAACTCAAGTAGAAACGAGTAAAAAGGAAACGACAAACAAAGTTTGTTTAAAGGGG
>NZ_JAHLPV010000060.1 GCF_018918095.1 Acetivibrio sp. MSJd-27
TATGCGATGTTCATGCCAATCTCCTGCATGGTACGGCGCAGCGAGGGGATGCCGTACAGGTGCTGGATGAACACAATTTTGAACAATACCACCGGGTCAATGCTGGGACGGCCGTTGTCACGGCTGTAAAGCGCATCCACCAAGTCGTACAGATGCGTAAAATCCACCGCGCTGTCAATCTGCCGCAGCAGATGCTCCGATGGAACCAGCTCCTCCAAACATAGGATTTCTACTACATTTCTGCGCAATTCCTGCTCTTTTGCTAGCACACGCCGTCCCTCCCCAGTCTTTTCTTATCTTTATTTTACCACACATACGCAAAAAAGCCCAGTGTATACTGGACTTTTTCGACAGGCTGTATAGATTAATGTACATTAATCTATAAAACCTGTCATGCATCTATTATTACATATCATATTAGACATAAAAAACAGCAGTCCCCTCTTAAATATGATGAAACTGCTATTTTTATCGTGTTGATGATGGTGCTTTCCCTCTCAAATTTGTTATAGACGGACTGCAACGCTTTAACCGGTTTCTTACATAAACACTTTTATTTCAAAGTAGGGCGCATCCATCCCAATTTTTCAGCCTTCCGTATTCGAATGTCATCTAAAATTTGCTGGATAAGGAACTGCGTCAAAAATCAAATCTGCCTTATGTGAAAGCGTTTCCAGAATATGAGCATTTAATGCAAACCTTTTTTCAACGGTTACTGCAGGATAGTTAAAAGGCAATATGATTTTAAAATAGCCTTGTCCAAAGCCTCATGCAGCTTATCGACAGGCGTAATCAAATCAGCTTTTATCTGTTCTGTTGGTAATTCGTTTGCTATATCATTCACTCTGGAACATACACATTTTGCCTAGCTTTATATAAGCCACGCATCATCTGATGCTGCGTCATTTGCTCTGCCAAAACCTAAGCTAAGATTCCAATACATATAGACTTCTCCTAACCGCTCTTCCAACTTTGAATCCCAAGGGTCGTCAAGGGTCATATGAATAAAATTCATCCTGTTTGAATGTTTTCATAACAAAAAAATTTTTGATTGCCGCTTCCTACCGAAGTGTTCGAAGCAAATTCATCAAAATATTTCATTTTTGTTCACCTCGCGCTATATAAATTGGAGTGTTCAATATTTGCACAGTTAGAAACCACAACGAACTGCAAAAAGTCATTCAAATTGTTGCCAATCACTCAAAAGCATATGTGATTCTAATAATTGAGCATTTCAATTAAATAACACACCCACCTTTCCCCCCAGAAACACTTGAGTTTATCAAACGCTCCTATCTCATTTCAATAAAAACTCTAACAAGTTCCCTTAGATAGCATCTTATCCATATTGAAATATTATTGTATCATATTTTTCCTAAAACAAATATTAAATTTCCCATTCAAGAAATAAATTCTGTAAGTTCCTTAATTATTAGCCAAAGATGTCAAAACAATACGTGCCAGATGTAACAATAAAAAAACCAATAAACAAATAAATCCATACGAGCGACATTTACATTATCAATCTAAAGTTCACTCCTCCAAAATAGCTTGTCTGATTTATCTGAATATTAGATAGTATTTTCAAAAAAGGATTGATAGTCTGACCTATATAAAATTGTATAAACTATAATAAGATAAATTATGTTAAAAACAAACAAAATAATACTTAAATTTCATGTAAAATACAAGAAAATATCTCAATATATTTACAATTGTAGTATTATGTGATAAAATATCCACATCACATGAAAATATGAAATTTTAGGAAATATTTGTTGAAAAACTTTCTTATACAATACAGACAAATTAAAATAAAACTTTATATAGGTTTGCTTACTAAAGAAATAAGATGGGGAATTTTATAATGCTGGCTACTGTCTATTTTAAGGGGATTTTTAAGAAAACCATTATATCTTTTTATACGTTTTTGTCGAGGCGAGTTCCAAGAGTAATATAAAGCCATTCAGTATTTATTCAAATACTGAATGGCTTTTGCTGTCTTAAGTTATCCATAAAGAATTTGAAACTTTTATATTGTAAAAATTCCTTTTTTAAAAATATGATGAAAAGGGCTTATTTTTTATACCCTTTTTATAGAAAATAAACTTTAGCGGAGGAAAATACATGAAGAATATATTTGGAAAAATATTATGCTTGTTCTTGTGCATAGGGTTATTATTTACGA
Source organism: Acetivibrio sp. MSJd-27 (assembly GCF_018918095.1). GTDB lineage: Bacteria > Bacillota > Clostridia > UMGS1840 > HGM11507 > HGM11507. The sequence continues at coordinate 2,189 of NZ_JAHLPV010000060.1, forward strand.
ATACTACTTTAATGCCGAAGGCGGAAGAAGGAAATGTGGACATTCAAGCTGTGGCGGTCAGCCAGGAGGAAAATATTGAAGAGAACGAAGAGCAAATGGAGGAGAATCCTGTGAATCCAGAACGTCTGGAAATGGATGAAACTATTGTGGGAGTAGGCGTTCCTTCAATAGATACAATCTTAGAAAATGACTTTTCAAAGCAAATTGCAGTAGGAAAACACAACAGCGGATATGCAAATCTGGGTGGGACATATGTCTCATGGGGCAACGAAACCGTAGGAATGATAGGAGGCGGAGGAAGCATCAATAATACACCGGTGTATCACATCTTGCCGGACGGAGAAAAGGTGAAATCGGTTGAAAAAGGCTTTTTTCATACTTTGCTTCTTACGGAGTCCGGCAAAGTATTTTCCTACGGGGACAATGAATACGGTCAGCTGGGAAACAATACGAAAACAGATTCCTCGGTGCCGATAGATCTATCATCCTATTTTCAGGGGGAACCGATTGTACAGATTTCAGCGAATGGATGGCAGTCGTTCGCTGTCACTTCAAACGGAGAAGTTTACGGATGGGGCAGAAACCAATATTCCCAGATATATGGTTATGACAGCGAAATTTTGACACCGCAGTTAATTCCTTCTCTCTCAAACGTTCAAAAGATAGAGGCGGGCGGATACTGTACTTTTGCATTGGTTACAGGCGGTCATTTATATGCATGGGGATATAATGCAAAGGGAAATTTAGGAAACGGCGGTACATACAGAGAAGTATATCCATGTGATATCACCGGAAGTTTTGATGGGGATCTTATCACAGACATATCAGCGGGAAAACAGCACGCAATGGCGATTACCAATTACGGAAGGGTATTTATTTGGGGATATAACGATCATATGCAGGTAACGGGAGACAGCACGAACACATATTATGCTATGCCGCAGGATATCACAGAGAATTTCCCAGCAGAGGAAGTGCTTCATATATATGCAGGCGGAAATTCAAGCGGAGTTATCACGATATTTTCCGCCTATGTCTGGGGCGGCAATGAATATGGGCAGCTGGGAATCGGCAGCACGGACAATACAAATTATCAGGTTGATCTAGCGAATCATTTTCCGGCAGAAACAGAGATAACCGGAATGGCTCTCGGTGAAAATCATTCTATGTATATGACAAACAACGGGAAAATTTATACCTGCGGTGAAAACGGAAACGGACAGCTTGGCAACAAAACAGATTATAACGATTCCTATACACCGATCCATATTTCAGATCATTTACTGCGGACGGGAATCACCTTCTTTAATGATTTACTAGAGAGAAACGAACAGATTTTAGTCAAAGACTTTGATCAGATTCATTACATGATTGCAGAATATCATGAAGGAGAATGGGCGGATAATGCGGATTTATCGGACTTTCTGTATTACAGTTCTGACGAAAGCATTGTGGAAGTCGATCAAGAAACCGGACAGGCAATCATTAAAAAAGCAGGCTTTGCAGACATCTATGCCGTATGGCGGGATAATGCCCAGATTATTAACTGTGACTTTGAAAATCCAAAGTATGAAGGTTTTGTTGTGAAATTTCCATTGGAAATTCTTGAAATCTGTACAAAAACAGAGACGGGAAAATACGGCAGTTTCTATTTAACCGACGAGGGACGCCTTTATGGATGGGGCTACAACGCGAAGGGACAGCTGGGAAACGGGCGCACTGTAAACCGCAATTATCCCATGGAACTGACCAATTTATTTTCCGACACGATTCTCGACGTGCAAAGCGGATATCATCACACGGTGATTCTGACGAAAGCCGGAACGGTATACGCATGCGGCGACAATACATATGGACAGATCGGAAACAGCACAACGGAAGAACAGCTCTCGCCGGCTGAGATAACAGGCATTGGCGAGCCGATAAAACAAATCCGCGCAAGTGCCTGGCAGACGTTTGCTCTGAGCTATTCCGGAAGAGTGTATTCCTGGGGACGGAATCAATACCGTCAGCTGGGCGACGGAACAAACACGAACCACAGCACACCGACAGACATCACGAGCCTTTTCGGCGGAGAAACGGTGAAAGAGATTATAGCGGGAGACTACTGCACGTTTGCGTTGACTATGTCCGGGAAGATATATGCCTGGGGATATGGCGCTAAGGGAAATCTGGGAGACGGAACGCTACAGTCGAAAGGGACTATCACAGACATCACCGGTCAGTTTAACGGGGAAACCGTGACCGAATTATCCGCCGGCAAACAGCATGCCGCGGCGGTAACCTCCGAGGGAAATGTATATGTCTGGGGATACAACGACAAGTATCAGCTGGGGCAGACGGCTCCGCAGAGCGTGAGCAGTCCTCAGAGCATCAATCATCTGCTTGGAGACAGAACGGCTGTCCGTGCGAAGGCCTCCAACGATGTGACCGCTGTGCTGACAAGTGACGGAAAATTATTCGTATTCGGAAACAATTCCCAAGGTCAGTTGGGCAACGGGACGAAAGTCACGCCGGAGGCACCTTTGGATATCACACAATCTATCAACGGGGCTGTTGCTTCGATATCCTTCGGGGAAGGACATTCGGTTGTCAAGACAGAGGATGGGAAAATCCTCACCGCAGGATACAATCCTTACGGACAGCTTGGCGCAGGAAATATTACAAATTCTCTCACATTTCTTGATATCACAGACAACTTATCCAATTATCAGAAGAGTGAGAGCGGTGAAACGGAAGCGGAATACAGCATGTCCTGTCAGGAGGGATGGGACTATATGGTGTTGATCAAACTGGACAATGTGCCGATTAACCAACGTGAAATCACGGTTACCTATGATTCCGCGAAACTGGAGCTTCTGGACGGCTGTGGCTTTACGGAGAACCATGAGCTGCAAGCTGGACAGGTCTTCAACACAAAGATAACGATTCTGTCCCACGACGCAACTTCCGGAATACTGAAATTCAAATACAATGAAAACATGGAAGAAAGTCAGCTCTTTTCGGGTGTGGTGAACACGCTTCTGTTCCGGCCGAAAGGCTCTGTCTTAGCGAATGTCCATGTCAGTGTTTCAGCGATTACAGAGAATAACGAGGGGGGTTCCGAGATATGAAAAAGAAAATAATAATGATTGCAATATGTCTGGTTTTGGGACTGGGCGGAATCTTTTATGCCTTTGCGGCGAACAATGCTTTGCAGGAAGAACAGCTGCAAAGTCAGCAGATAGAAGCCATTGAAACACAGACGGAAGCAAAGCTGGAAAACGTGCTTGCTCAAAGGGATATGGAAACGATTTTACGGAATAATGGTTTGTATGAGGATGAAGTGCGCAAAAATATGACAAAATATCTGGAAACCATTGCGCTTTATCAAGTGCCGCAGGAGCATATCAATCTGTTTCTCGACCGTGCAGAGCAGGGACAGGATCTGGATAAGCTTTTGGATATCTATCGGTTTCTTTTTACTTATCATCAGGATTATTCTCTGATGGACACAATGTATCAGGATGGAAAGAAAACAAACTATAAAAACGGCCATTGGCTGGAGGAAGCTTTCAATGAAGCGACAAATTATCAAGGCGGTGTGCTCAACGAAGCTGAGATTCAGGCTTATTTGGATCAAGGGCTGACATTAAATGATGTCCATACGGCTAATATTTTTTGCTTTAAAGGTGTCAAACCAATCAAAACAATTCTCGATGAACGCCTTTCCGGAAAGAGCTGGTACGAAATCGCAGTCACCGTTTACCCCGAAGCAAATCTGGAGGCGGGGAAATTTAAAAATGAAGACGGATTAACCATTTTTGAACATATCAAAACTGGTCTCCTGAACAGGGAAAGTCCAAATGTTTCTTATGATAAAAGTGGAGAAGAAAATAAAATTTCTACCTTTTCGATTCAAAAAATTTCGGCAAAAACCGTATCAGCAAATGTAGTTGCAAAACAAAAAGATGTTGAATTTGTGCTGAATGATTCCATGATGGAACTGGCAAAACAGAAATTGCCTTCCTTAACCGATGAAGAGATCCGAACAAATATAGAAGAAAAAGGGTATCTGATCCGTGAAATGGAACGTGGTCTTGTGATTGCGGCACGGCGCGGAATCACACTGGATCAGGCCATCCGTTTCTATCTGATAGAAGAATAAAAAGGAGGGAAAATCATGAAACGAATTGTTGTTTTCTTTACAACATTGATAACACTGTTCTTAGGAACAATTGTAGTGTCAAATGCGGCGACAACCAGCGAAGCGACCGAAAATCTGTTGAAAAAAAACGCCTATTTTGAAATATATGGAAACAAACAAACGGCACCTATGAGTGTATCGGAAGCAGGGACAGAAAGTATCAATACGATAAGCAACAGTTTAAATTATACTGCGACTGATTTAACATTAGAGGGCAAAAACGGATTTGATGTTTCTATCAAGCGCGACTATGAAACTTTATCGCCAGTTAGTTACACCAGTAATGTAAAGGATGTTATTACTATTGGTTTAAATAATGTTAATCCGACGAAATCCTTTAGCTATAACTATGTTGTAAAATACTATCTGGACAATGATGTATCAAAACCATACTATATTTTATATGAAACCCTTTCGGAAATCAAGCGGTTTGAAAATGGGGATAATACCCTTACAGCAAGACATTTAGAGGATGCCTATAAAATTTATCCTTATTCTACAGATCCTACGGTATCCAAAGAAAATACAGATTATTATTACTACACAGGAAATGAATTCGATTATTTTTACAGAGTGCGCCAGGTAACCTATAATAATACCGCTTCCACTTTTACATTATACAGAGACATGAACTCATCTCCTATACTTATCCGTGACTATGTAAAGACAGAGCACTACAAAATTGAGACGCTGGGCAATCATGTTTATCATATTGGGTCGGGATGGACCTATAAACTGCCGACCATGCAGTTGGTTGATATAAGTATAGTCGATTATGATGTTCCGGGTCATCCGTTTTTTCAGGTGAAAACTTATAAATATGAGTTTATTGATGAGGAATTCGGACAAAGCTTAACCTGTACAACCGAATTTACGCAATATCCAAACGGTACTATTGAGAATGTAAACAATTCGATTTATACAGTAAATATTGAAGGCAAACCGTCCTACAATTCTCAAATGTATACAGTGTTAAACACATTTTCCGTAGGGGAAGTGGATCAGATTTTCGATGGGATTGTCATTGAACGGTATGACGGGGTAAAATTTTATTTTACGGATGGAGGTATGCTGCAAAAGAAAACGGATCGTTTCGGAAATGAAATTATATATAACTTTACCGGAAATCCATCTTCCAGCAATTCATTTAGCTGTAAACTATTAAGTATAACAGATACCTATGGAAGAGTGATCAGCTTCGCCGAAGAGGGAAATGTAAAAACCATATCTGTTGACGGAGTAGAAATGGTTCGGTACATTACAGAGAAACAAAATGATGCCTCCGTTGACCCGCAAAATAAATATGTAGTCGATGGCACGGCAACACTGACTGTTCAAAAGGGAGAGCCGGGCGCTTCCGGAAATACCATAAAATATAAGCATACACTGGAACAGAGCAGATGGAAACTTACTGCAGATGGAACAGGTATATCCAGCAAATACGGAGGCATTTTTGTTACCGATCATTATTTGTTAGACGAAATAGAGCTTTCAACCGGCGGAAAAATCAATTATCGATATAATTGTGAAACAGCAACTTCAAGAGATTTTTTGACAAAAGAAGTCTTCCGGATGTCGGAAAAATGGGAATCAGACCCCGGACAAACGGAGATAAAACAAAATTATAATACCTATGAATGGGATAAAGACAGTTACAGTCAGCCAATCAGCATTACTTCCAATGCTAACGTAACAGTAAAAGATAATTATAACAGAAAAAATCAACTGACAAAAAAAACAACAACTTACAGCGACGGGAAAAAGGTTGTTCAAGATTATACTTACAGTGATACTAACCCTGAAGGAGTCTCACTGATAAGTGAACTGTATGAAGTTACTACAATAAGCGGAAAATCGATCACTAAGACAACCAACAAGACCTACAACAAATATCACCAGCCGACCAGTGTTGCTGAAAATGACCGTCAGACCTTAACTACATACAACGACTACGGTCTCCCCATCGAGCAAAAACAAAAGCAGAGCGACGGCGTGTATGTGGGTACGAAAAACACCTATTCGGAGGATGGGAAAAAGGTCATCAAGACGGAAAGCTTCAAACAGACCGGAGATACCTATGAATATTTTGAAACCACAGATTTTGAATACAACCAATACGGTGAAGTGACAAAAACCACTGCCTACAACGAACCGCAGGTCAATGTGGTGACAGACATTGCATACAACTATGCGCCGGAAGAGGAAGGCATCCTTTACACCAAAACCACGACGGTGAACGATGTGGAGCATGTGGAGGGACAGACCTCTGTATCCACCCATGAAAAATACGACAAGATGGGAAATCTGGTCTATCAGAAGGACGGCAACAACAATGTGATCGCTATCACCTATGACAAACTGGGACGTCCGCTTGTGCAGACCAACCCGGACGGGACAACCAACCAATTCAGCTATGATTCGGTCAGCAATGAAATCATTCTGACCAACCAAAACAATGTGAAGCAGAAAATCAAATACGACAAGCTGGGACGGGAGCATGCAATCTATATGGAAGAGCCGGGGCAAGGCTATCAGAAAATGAAGCAGACAGACTACGATCTTTTCAGTCGTCCGATCAAGATATCTCTGTATGCGGAAAGTGAGACAACTCCCTCCGGCGTGATGGAATACACCTATTATGCGGACAGCAGTCCAAAGTCGGAGACGGCAAAAGAAGGCAGCAAGGTTCTGAGCAAAAAGGATTACGCCTATGCAATCAATAACAGTTTAAACCAGACTACCGTGGAGGTGTATTCGACCGATACGGCGAAAACCCAGATTGTACAGAAAACCGATATACACGGCGTGATCAAGGAACAACAGGCAATCTTTGACGGGAAAACCTATACCCAGAGCTTTACTCATGACACCTTGGGCAATGTGCTGACAACAACCGACTTCCGCGCCAATGACGAGAATTATACCAACAAAGCCGTGCAGAAAAACACCTATGACCATGCTAACCGGGTCACCAAGCAGGAGGTGCTGAAGGACGACGGCACCTATATGGAAAGCACAGTCACCTACGACAAGCTGGGACGGGCAGTGTCCGCAACCGATTTCAACGGAAACACGGTGACCACGGCATACAATAAGCTGAACAAAGAAACGGAAGTTGTCACACCGATGGAAGAGAATGTGAC
>NZ_JAHLPV010000061.1 GCF_018918095.1 Acetivibrio sp. MSJd-27
GTTTCCCTTCCCCGATGTCGCTGAACGCGTACCCAGGCACCAGTATCACGCTTAGTATCATCACCATTGCTACCAGTATGCTTACTGTCTTTTTCATACCTTTCTCCTCCCGTTTTTTCCATAAATATAATTTATTTGTTAATTGTTTTTTTGATATATACAAAAATTTTCTTCTCTTAGAGAATTAAGGTTTATTCAAAAAAATAAAATAAGTTATTTCCCAATAAAATAACAAAATTAATTTTATATTTTAATAAAGTTTCTGCATTAATCTCTCATGATACCACCTTCCAATTAATGCTGCTATTTTTTTCATAAATATAACTTATTTGGCATTTGTTTTTTCAAGATATAAAAAAACTGTTAATCCTTAGGGAAAATAAGGTTTAAAAGCAATCAAAATAAGCTATATTTCAGAAAAAAGACATCATTAATTTTATATTTTAATAAAGTTTGTATTTCTATTTTACCACATGCATCACAAAAATTCAAGAGGATCCGCAAAGCAACATATCATTTTACAAAAATTTAATAAAATTTTTCATTTTTTCAACAGATAAGCGGTAAACCTTTTCATTGCAATTCCGCCTCAATGTTCTGATTTTTTGTTTTTATCAAAATGCTGCGCTCCCATGCCGCTAATCTCTGTATAGTTCTTTCATCTTCACGTAGTTCTGTACTCTTTTTACCCCTGCGCTACATAATGATCCGCTCCACATAATATTCCCCTTTCGGCAGGGTAAACGTCATGATATTATCCCGGCATTCACACTGAATATACACAGAAGTATCCTTGGACCGCACCGAATAATATCCCAGCCGTGCATTGAGGATCACAAAGTGTGTTAATCCTTCGCGGGCTGTTTTCACCTGATATTCATAGCAAATCTCATTTAAATAATAAATTTTATAATCACTTACGCACAAAGCCCCTTGCTCTTCCTCGCTGGGAATCACTTCATACATAAACTCATCATCCCCGGAAGTAAACTGCATGACATTCATAAAAATCTCAGTGATTTTATCCGCGTTTGAAGTAATTTCCACCCGGTATCCACCGGGTTCCTGGATTTTTTTCTGTTTTTCTGTCAACGCCGGTTCGTAGTTGGCCGAATCCACATAAAAACTGCTGCCGTTTCCTCCAATCAATTTTGTCGAAAGTTCTCCAGTTGCAGGAAACACTGTGGTATGAACCATTCTCCCGCCTTTTTCAGAATCTTTAACAATCACATTGTTAAAAAGAACCTGAGGTTTTTCCATAGTGTGAAGCAGATAACTCTTCTTAAATCTAGATTTCATCCGGTCAATAATGCAGATAATAACAGGACATTTCTCATCGCCTGTATTGATAAACAGAAAGGAACGGCTGTATGTGTTGAGCTTCGTCCCATAAGCATCATCATACATTCCGCGCAAATGGGAATATTTCGGTGTGATACAGTTTGGAATCTGTGCCTCATTGATAAATTTCCCCGTCTTTTGCCCTCCCTCAAACATATCAATAATACTGAAGGAGGTGTGGTGGTCATTAAAATAGACTTGTCCCCCATCATTGCTGACATCCCGTCCTCGGTAAATCATTTTTTCACGCGGCTTGTGAAATAACATACAGTTATGGGCAACCGTACGCTTGTTGTAGTTCACATCGTGCCCGTCACCGTATTTCGCAAACCCGCCGGAATCTACAGCAAGATATCCTTTGTAGTATACCTGATACTGACCGCAGTCCAAATGCTGATGGTAATCAAAGTTGAAAACCCCTATTTTAAAATAAGCGGCGACATCGTTGACAGTTGCCCCCTGCTGCCACCCGGTTCGGCAAACCATTGCACCAATCGGTTGGGGAAACAGTTTTGTTTTCGGCAAATGCCCAATACCGTCCACTTTGACGGTATCGTCATAAAACAGCATAAATTCAACCGGATCAATCCGATTGTTATTCCAAAATTCCCCATGAAAATCAACTCCGTCCAACTCCTCCAAAAATTGTCCATGCAGCACCGGATCTCGGTAATAGGAAGCGGCATGCATGAAAATACGGGAAAAGCGGCAAGGATTTCCGTTTTTGTCATAATCAATGTAAGTGTCTCCATCATGGAACATCAATCCGTCGGGACGACGCATATAAATCAGGTAATAAGGCTGAAGGCCGATATGCTCCGAAAACACAAATCCATATCCCATGCGGTCAAACAGCCAGATCAGATGCATATCGAAAGCAGCCCGCAGAGCACCAAAGCCAGGCCCCTGCGGATAACCTTCCGAAACAGCCTTAAAATTCATCATCACAATGTATTCCTGCAGAAACTTTTTGTTCAGCCGTTCAAACAGCTCCGGCATCTCATCATATACAGCGACTGCAACAGCCATCAAATCCCGAACCAACTGCGTCTCACTAATGTTGATCATAATATCCCGCAAATCTTTTTTAGGATACATCGCCTCAATTTGTTCCACCGTGTCAGCCACCGACGAAAGGAACACTTCCCGCAAAGAAGCATCGATCAAGGTATAGCACCAGTCGTAGACCATCGCCAGTGTGTGAAGCATCTGCCCTTTGATCAGCAAAAGCTCGGTTTTGCCGCTGGCATACTTCTCGGTTTTTATGTATTCGTCTAAAAGCACAATGGCTTTTTTTCCATAGACTTCTTCCCCTGATATTAAAAAATAAAAAGCATTCGCTTCTATCATGGAAATATAATCCTTCATTAACGCTGTGCTGTGTATGCTTTCCTGCATCACTTGCACCGCCTGGGCATAAGCCGTTTTTTCAGTTCTTCCGCGCAGCAGGTGAATGATTTCCTGATTGACATAAACACGAGGATGTTCCTCACGAATCTGAAATTTTATAAAATCTTTCGGCATAACCCTCCCCTTCTCATCATTTATTTAACATTTTAATTATCTATCGTAAATATCTTATTATATTTTGCTGTAAAAGTCAATATTGTTTGTCAAAACTATTTTTTCCAAAATGATTAAACCCTCTATATTTTAGCCAATTTCCCCATCTAATTTTCGCATTCTTAGAATCCATTTTTTTCAATTTTAAACCATGAAAATTCTGTTTTTCTTCTCTGTTAAGAAATCTATTTTTACATAAAAAAGAGAGGACTTTCGCCCCCTCTTGCCATTGCTTTAAATTTGCACTTTAAAGATAGCTTTTTTAATTTGTTCTTTTTGCCCCGTCATAATTCCCGTCATATGAGCGTCCTCTGGATAACAAATCAAAAAATCGCCTTCCTGTAGAAGAACATAACCGCTCTCAGAGCCTTCAAGGGGCAGATAGTCTTTATCCGATTCAAATTCACCAGCCTGCATACGGTTCATAAAATTGACAAAGATTTTTTCTTTTCCTCGAAGCATTACATGTATGTCAACATACTGTCTGTGCGCTTCCCAGAATCCTTCCTCCGGCAGCTTGGTCTCATACTCGGCAAGATTAAAATAAAGTCGGTCGCCGTCCACATCATGCCTGCCGGATTCTAGTTCTGCCAGCGCATTCTGTGCTGCATATTTCAAAGCTTCCTGCTCCCTTTGCTTCAGAAAGGAATAATGGTCTATATCTTTCAGATTTCCGTAAATCATATGGTTTCATCTCCTCCTATCTATGCTTTTTATTTGCAAAAATTGTCGCTTCAATATTGAGATCCTCTTTATTCTTCGCAAACATGCTTACAATAGAGCCAACCACAAAGGTCACAACAATAGAAATCAGGGAGTATGCCCAGGAGCTGATCCAGGAGCCGGTATACTTCAGATAAATCACCAGGATGGCGGAAACGATAAATCCCGCATAAGCTCCGTATTTGGAAGCTTTTTTGGAGAATGCCCCCAGCACGAAAATACCGGCCAGCACACCAAGCACCAATCCCATAAAGCTGTTGAACCACTCATAAGCCGATTTGATTTCGCCGTTTGCAAGCACCATAGATACCAGGATGGAGATAATCCCCACGCCAAGAGAGATAAACTGCGCCAGACGAGTCTGCTTTTTCTCGCTCATATCTTTTGTGATGAATTTCTGTATATCCAATGTCCAACTGGTTGCCACCGAGTTTAGTCCGGTGGAAAGAGTTGACTGGGAAGCCGCGTAAATTGCGGCCAGCAAAATACCAGTGATACCGACCGGCAGCTCGTAGGCGATAAAGGAGGCAAACACCTGATCCCTCTGTGCATGCTGCAGCAAATCCGGGTTCTGCCCGTAAAACACAAAAAGAGCCGTCCCGATCAGATAAAAAATTGTCGCAAGCGCTATGGATAAAACACCGTTTCCATACGTCATTTTATTCAGTTTTTTGATATCCGTCGTCGTGGTAAACCTCTGTACGACATCCTGAGAAGATACATAGGAGGAGAAAGTATTCAGCCCCGCTCCCAGGAAAATGATAAACACACTGTTTTTCAGGATGTTCGGATCAATCCAAATTTCATCCGCCCCCATAAACTTACCGTTGCCCAACGCACTGAAAACGGCTCCCGCTCCCCCGTCAATTTTAAAGAACAGGAAAATCAGTGCAAAGGTAACCCCTACAATCAGAACCATGCCCTGTACAAAATCGGTCCACAGAACCGATTTCAAACCACCTGTGTACGAATAAATGATAGCAATGATTCCCATAATTGCGATCAGCACATTTACGTTAATTCCGGTCAACTGCGCTAAAACCATAGACGGCAGATACATAATGATGGACATGCGCCCTACCTGGTATACGATAAACAAAAGTGCACCGATTACTCGCAGTCCTCCGTCATGAAACCGAATTTCCAAGTATTCATAGGCGGTGTCAATGTCCAGCCTGGAATAAATCGGCAGGATAAATTTGATGGTCAGCGGAACCGCGATAAAAATACCCAGCTGTGCAAACCATAAAATCCATGTCCCGGCAAAAGAATTTCCGGCAAGGGACAGGAAGGAAATCGGACTTAACAGTGTTGCAAAGATCGAAACCGACGTAACCCACCAGGGAATCGTTCCGTCCCCGCGAAAAAACTCTTTTCCCTTCATCTCTTTTTTCGAGAAAGCCAGACCGACCAGTAGAACCGCAAGCAGATACACCACCAGCACGATCATGTCTATCCATGTAAAACCTCTCATCTTGCCAACCTCCTTTAGCAGAATTTAGCAATCGCAGTATTGATTTTTTCCCAGATCACCTTCACTTTATTCTGTTCCAGCCGCTCCACCTCTTCCAAAGGAGCTCGGACAGAACCGATATCCAGCCCGTTGAGGCGGATAATCCCTTTTATAACAGCATATAGGTTGCCTTTCACACTGCACATACTCATGATAATATCATTGATGGCCACCTGAATTTCCCGCGCTGTTTTTACATCAGATTTCTCAATGCATTCATTGGCTTTAATGAACAGCTCGGGCATCGCACCATAAGTGCCTCCGATGCCGGCGTCAGCTCCCATCAGACGGCCCGCCACAAACTGTTCGTCCGGCCCGTTGAAAATGACACAGTCCTTCCCCCCATGTGCTTTGAACTGCTCAATATCCAGAACCGGCATAGAAGAGTTCTTGACTCCGATGACACGCGGATGGGCAATCATGCGTTCAAACAGAGAAACCGACAGATTGTACCCTGTAGTCTGAGGAATATTGTAAATGATAAAATCCAAATTTGTGGCTTCCACCATATCTGTCCAATATTTATAGATAGAGGATTCCGGAAGCCGAAAATAAATCGGGGGAATCGCAGCAATCGCATCCACACCCAGACTTTCGGCATGCTTTGCCAATGCAATACTGTCCCTGGTACTGGGCGCCGCGATGTGCGCAATAATGGTAATCTTTCCTTTGCAGACTTCCATTACGCTTTCCAGTATCATTTTTCGTTCCTCTACATTCTGATAGATACACTCGCCGGAACTTCCGCAGACATAGAGCCCATTGACCCCTTTGCCCATCAGATACTCCGCCAAAGCTTTTGTCCTGTCCTTGCTGACGTTACCCTCGCTGTCATAACATGCGTAGAACGCCGGAATTACTCCTGTGTACTTCATGCAAATCCCTCCTGATATTCTCTCGTATTTGAAGAAATTTGGATATTCAAGTATAATTTATCCATTTCTTCTTGTTAAGATTATAACAAAATATTAAATAATTTTTAATACTTTTTTCGTTTTTTATGTGCACTTTACACAATTTTATCAATTTTTTTATCATCACGCCTTTTTCTTTGAATCTGTCTGAACATAAGAATGTAATATCAATGTTAGGATAAACAAATGAAAGGAATCTATGCATCTTATCTATTTTCTATCAAAAAAACATTTCATGTTTATGAAAAAAGACCGCAGTCAAAATGAGCACCGCGATCCTGTAACATATTTTTTTGCATATTAAACAATCTGATACAACAATCCTTTGTTCCGGGAATACCACAAAAGTTTTCCATGTTCTCTCTTTGGAAACCGCACCTGCAGATCCCATTGAGGATATTGTTTGACAATCTGTATTTTACCGCCGGAAGCCAGCGCGACAAAAGAAATATAGTTTTCTTTCCGCATGGGATGATCGCTGGTAATAAACCATTCATCTTCCACCTGCTCCATGTGAAGTTTCTCCTCTGCCTCAGCCTTTTTAGCGGTTAACGGTTTTAACTTTCTACCGCAGCAGGAAATTTCCGCTTTTCCAGTGCTGAACAGCAAATTGCCGCAGAAAGGACAAACATAGTAATCCGTATTTTTCATATTTCCTCCTATAAAAGCATTGGCTGCCAAATCGCCGCCCAAAATTTTTTCAATACTCACGCCAAGCAGACCAGAGAGCTCCGGAAGCAGTGAAACATCCGGACAGCCTGCACCGCGTTCCCATTTTGATATGGTTTTGTCGCTGATATTCATTTGTTCCGCCAGCTGCCTTTGCGTCATTTTTTGCTCAACACGCAGAGAACGGATCAACATCCCAACCTTTTTGCAATCCATTTTAACCGCCTCCTCTCTTTTATTGTAACGGAAATTTTGAAAAAAACAAGAAACGCTTCGTAGAATTTCTGTACTTTTTAACAGATTTTTTCTAAGCATGTTTTCTGTTCAATAAGGGCTTGCCCCGTCATTCAACGAGGACAAGGGCACTGCATAGCAGTGCCGCGCTCAGCGGGAGATTGCACTCTCGCTGAACGCGGATATGGAACCCGCCGCCTTTAAGAGGCGGGGGACATCTTGCCCGCAGTTATAGCAAGATGAAAACACTTTTTCATGGCAAAACCACTTTAAAAGCATTTCAATCTCCCAAAGCAGGAGATATTCCCCTCTGTTTGCTCATAACAAGATTTCATTGTAAACGTTTGCGCAGCAAAAGTTACCTTAATGGCGTTTCAACCGAGCGGAGCACAAGATTATGCTCTCCGCTTGCTCTTTCAACAAGGTACCCGCCGCTTTTGAAATGAAGGACATACAGCGAGGTTATAAATTTATACCTAGCCACTTACAGAAGCAGGTTCCTTAGAAGCAAGGTTATATAAAAACATTGAAATCGCCACAGAAATGATAATAATGTACCCCAAAATGCTGTACCAATCCGGTATCTGACCGAATACCACATAGCCCAGGAAAACAGAAAACAAAATCTGCGAATAGTCATAAACTGAGATTTCTTTTGCCGGTGCGTGACAATATGCAGCTGTTATGGCAAACTGGCCGCCGGTTGCGGCTAAACCGGCAAGCAAAAGCCAGCCAAGCTGCACAAGCGTCATCGTATGATAATCAAACAGCAAAAACGGAAGCGTGACAAGGCAGGAGAATCCTGAAAAAAATATCACAGTGACGGTACCTTTCGTCCCCCCGTTTCCAAGCTTCCTTACATAGGTGTATGCGGCACCCGCGCAGATACCACCGCAAAGGCCGATAAGCCCGGGAAGAAAATCCATATTGGTGACAGAAGGTTTCACTACCAACATACTCCCCGCAAACGCTGATATCACCACAATCGTCTGAAACAGACTTATCTTTTCCCTCAGCATGAAAAAGCTAAAAATAACCGCAAAAAACGGAGACATTTTATTGAGCATGGATGCATCTGCTATGAAGAGGCGATCCACCGCATAAAAGTTACACGAAATTCCAACAGTTCCAAAAATAGATCGCAGGAGAAGATCTTTGATATTACCGCGGTAAATCTCAATCCGTTGTTTCCTCCTGAACAGCAAAAAAAGCGCTGCTATAAAAGCAATCAGATTTCTGAAAAAGCTCTTTTGCACAAACGGCAGTTCTCCCGAAAGACTTATAAATAAATTCATCAGTGCAAAGCAAAAAGCTGAGATAACAATATATAGGATACGCTTTGATATGCTGCGTTTGTTCATTGTATTGTGCTCCATTCTTTCAAATAGGATGGTGTCTGGTTCGGTCTATACAATATAGTCTTCCTTTTTATCAGCAACAAAGCGGCAGACAAATGTCTGCCGCCAGCCTGTCGAAAAAGTCCAGTATACACTGGGCTTTTTTGCGTATGTGTGGTAAAATAAAGATAAGAAAAGACTGGGGAGGGACGGCGTGTGCTAGCAAAAGAGCAGGAATTGCGCAGAAATGTAGTAGAAATCCTATGTTTGGAGGAGCTGGTTCCATCGGAGCATCTGCTGCGGCAGATTGACAGCGCGGTGGATTTTACGCATCTGTACGACTTGGTGGATGCGCTTTACAGCCGTGACAACGGCCGTCCCAGCATTGACCCGGTGGTATTGTTCAAAATTGTGTTCATCCAGCACCTGTACGGCATCCCCTCGCTGCGCCGTACCATGCAGGAGATTGGCATGAACATCGCATA
>NZ_JAHLPV010000062.1 GCF_018918095.1 Acetivibrio sp. MSJd-27
GTGGTAAAATGATGGTGGATAGGGCTTGTACTCTACCGTCATCAGATAACGGGCTATCATTTCGCAGTCAATCGCATCTGTTTTGGTTTTTCTAAGAGATTTACTCTTAATGAAGCGATAGTTATAGAACTCCCACGGCTTGCCGCCCGAAACCAAAAGCTTTATATCATTTGCCGCAAATTCCTGTGAAGTTATGTCACGGCAAGCGCCGTAGTCATAGATATAAAATTGATAACCCTCACCGAGAACATCAAGAAACGAATAATTGTGATATATGGTAATGCCCTTCCACAAAATACTACCGTCCTCACGCACGGAATTTTTGCTCCCTGCATAAATATCAAGCATTTTCTGAATATCGCCGTGTATATTGCTTTCAAGATAACAAGCCTTTTTACCCTGTTTTGTCAAAAATGCCGTTATTGCCATTGCGTGATATGTCGTACCGACATGAGGTTCAATTCCGCAGACGCCTATCGTTATCATTGATTTTGTCGCTGCCGGAATTACTTTTTTCACGCTTTCTACGGCTCTCGGCTTTACGGGCGGCGCTATCGGATTTATCGTTTTTTCCGCAAATACCTTTTGCGGCGCATCTTCCTTTGTCTCCGTACCCGAAAGACAGCTTTCGGTTTCCTTTTGCGCCTGTCCCTCGTCCTTTGATAAAATCAGCTTGCAGACATTTCTCTCACGCAAGGCATTTACAAGGCTGTCGCCTGTGGTTCTGCCAAGCGCTACAATCAAGATTTTTGCTTTTGTCATATATCGCATACCGCAAATACTGTCATAGATTTCTTTATCGGTGTTATCAAGACAATCGAGGTCGATTACGAAAAACTTTATATGTTCAAGCTTTTTTATCTCAGTATTCACAAAAAGCTTTATATCCTTGATATTCGTTACAAATTCAAAATTCATCTTTCGTTCTTCACATATTTTCTGCATTAACCCCAGATGTTCCGGGGTGGTGATATAGTAGACCATAAAAATTCCTCCTTTCCGAAAATCTCGTTAGTTTTCGGCTCATTTTCTTTCACTGCACTCTCTCCGTATTCTGCGGCATTTCCACCGCCGGAATATTTTGTTCGGTGTTATCGTCTTTTTTGAACTTTCCGACACCGAATATGAGAAGTACAATAATCAGCACATAAATACAGATTTCAACTACATTCATTTTTCTGTTCATCTTAATACCTCCCGTCAGGGTTTAGAAAACGCCCATGCGCCCTTTGCCTCACTCACTATAATCGACACGCTCCATTCCTTATTGCTTTTTTCACGGCTGTTAGGATCGTTTACAAGGATTTTTCCGCTTTCCGTTATACCGCGCAGCACTATGAAATGCCCGTTGTTGGTGAAATGACCTTTACCCATACTGGTAATTATCGTCTTTCCCTCACGCAGCTTTTGTGAAATCTGCGACGCTGATACGGACAATTCCTCACAGCGGATATCCCATTTTCTTGCTCCTGCCGGAAACAAGCTCCACGCTGTACCAATGCCCTCAACTCTGTGCCCGTTTGCATAGCTCCAATCCGCGACGACCTTCGGATTGACGGTCGTATCACCCGTAAGCCCTACCACAACCATTGCAAGAGATGTGGGGCCGCAGCCGCTTGAGCCGATCGTTCCGCTTTTTCCGTAGGAATAGTTCCCCCAGCGTTTATCCCATTGAATAAACAATGGGGTTTGACTTTCGGTGTATTCGCCGGATATGTCAATTACCGCATCGCTGCCTATATACCCGTAATTATCCTGCAAGGCTTGTGCATACGAAGTGCTGACGGAATCGCCGCCAAACAGACTGCTTAAAAAATCAATCGGATTTGTCAATATGTAATACGCCATTGAAAGTATAAGCACAACGCTGATAATAGGTGTTAAGGCTATTGCAAGGACTCTTTTTCTTGTTTCCTCATCGGTTATAACCTGAATGGCAAGCTGTATTAAGACTTTTGTTGCTGCCGCACTGATTGTTATCACCTCCCGGTATAAAAAAAGAACAGACCTCACATTTTCAGTGAAATCTGTTCTGAAAAATATTATTAAGTTTTACTGTTTAAAAATATCGTCGAATATACTGTCTCCGTATTTCTGATACAGCTTAATCGCCGCCTCATAGCAATACTCGTCATTTCTTTTTGAAATAACAAGGATGTTCATAACCTGCTCCGAACGAACAAGCGTATAAACAACCCGTATGCCTATGCCTCTGTATTTTATCTTAAAAAATCCTGTCAGATTGTTTCCTTGCTTATTTCCGAGCGGCTTTCCATAGCCGTCCGGACGGGGCAGGGGATTCTTTCTGACCTTCGCAATTCCTTTAAGCACCTGCTTTGCAAAGGCTTTATCCAGCCTTTTAAGGTCTGCTTTTGCGTCAGGTGCGAATTTTGCTTCCCACACTATTCAATCTCCACACTTTCACATTCAGACTCAATTTTGCCCGCATCAAATCCAAGCTCTTTGCAAACCTCATCAAAACTCTCATAGCTTGCGGCGTCTGTTCTGTTCGCTACATCAATAGCCTTCGCAAGCAGTCTGTTTTCTTCGATTCTGTCAAGAAGCTGTTCCATTTTTGCAGCCTTTTCCACAAGCGTTTTATACATATCCAGAGATATAACCATTGCCGTCGGCTGATTGTTCTTTAAAACGACATACTCTGTATTATTGTTTTTCACATCATCGAAAAGCTGTGCCGTTTTACCTCGGCTGAAGTCGGAAATAGGCACCAAATGCTGTGTAAAATTCAACAAACCGTAATCAATATCCATACCTTTTATACTCGCTTTCATAATACTTTCACTCCTATCTAACATATGCTGATTACAATATTATTATACACCGCATTTCGAAAAATGTCAACTATTTTCATAAATATTTTCGTGAAAATTATTATGTTTTATCTTCCGCCTCCGCTTATGTATTTTAGCTTGTGCTGCAAGTCAAATTTTACGCTTAACCTTTTAGCGCCACAGCAGAACAGTGCAACAGCCCTCTTTTTTGCAAGCAGGAGTTCTTTTTCCGCTTCCGTGAGATTATATAAATCCGCAAGCTCCTTTAAGTTCTGACCGTCAGCGCCGAACAGAATTTTATAGCACGGAATATCCAAAAGCGCCTGTCCGTACATCTTTATTGACGGATCAAGAAAGTCAACAACGCTATGAGATATAATCATCAGTCCTGCCTCATATTTTCTTGCTCTCTTTGCACAGTTACGCAGAAACACAAGGCTTTGCGGCACTTTATTATCAATCATCAGATAAGCCTCATCGCATACAAGCAAAACTCGCTCCGTTCTGTCAATGCTCATCTGCTCCCAAGCCCATGTCAGGATATTAAAATACTGCGTCTTTATAACCTTATCGCTGCTGTTTTGCAGAGAGTGCGTGTCAAGACAAATCCACTTTGAATGAGGTTTAATGCTTGTCTGACTGTTCCACAAAAAGCTGTCCTGACCGATAGCGGCGTTTTCCAAAAGACACGCAAGATGTCTGTAATTTTCGGTTTCATCTTCGGGCAGCTCTTTATCGCCGGATTTCTCCCGGAGATAATCATACAAGTCCTTTATAATCGGAAATTTATCAATTTTTTTATCCTTCAGCCGCATTGTCAGCATAATACCGTATTTTGCGTAAAGCTCACGGAGCGCCTTATTCAAATATGCCTTTTCATAATCGCTGATTTCGGGAAGATACAAACCGAAAAATATTTCAAGAGTTTTTAAGTGCAGAGCCAAATCGCCCATACCCTTATTTTCCTT
Source organism: Acetivibrio sp. MSJd-27 (assembly GCF_018918095.1). Taxonomy (GTDB): domain Bacteria; phylum Bacillota; class Clostridia; order UMGS1840; family HGM11507; genus HGM11507. The sequence goes on from NZ_JAHLPV010000062.1 coordinate 3,761, forward strand.
GCCGTTTAATCTCAGGCTGTCATTTTCCTCATATTCGCCCGTTTCGTCATCATCATCTTCGGGCATAGGCCGTATTTGCAGCGGATTTACCATACCGCCTGCACCGCCGCCGACATCGAGCCAGTCACCGCCCATATCCTTAGTCAGCTTTTTATATTCCCGTTCGGGGTCAATTAAGATAATCTTTGTTCCCTTTGCATATTCCTCTGTGATAATATGCTTTGTGGTCGCAGACTTACCCTGTCCGGCAACGCCCATAATAACCCAATTTGAGTTTGTTCTGTCACCGTGACGCAGCCACGGATCAATGGCAACCATACCGCCCGATACATCTTTTGCAAAATAATAGCCTCGCCCGTCAGAATATGAGGACGAAGCAAACGGGAACCCTCCGGCATAGGTTGAAATCGGCATAAAAAAATCGCAAAAAGGCAAACGGCGGCAGCGTCAACAATTGCTATTCCAAATTCGGGGAAGATCATTCTCTGCTTATGGGGGCATTCCGCAATAATCAATTTGAAACTGTGGAGTATCTTATGTCTGAGGGTGAGAGGCTGTCTCCGAAAGAAACCTCTGAAATAAAAACCGAGTTGTGAAAGCTTGGACTTATGCAGAAACTTGCGGAACCGGAAGAACAGGAATTGGATATGGATATGACGCACAGCATGTAACAATCCGGTGATAAAAAAGTCTCCCAATAACCTTAAATGCAGCATAACCTATTGACAAATAGGTTGTGCTGTGATATAATAGGATACAAATAAGGGAGGCGGCAGAATGGATAGCGTTGCAAAAAGAATAAATGAGCTTAAAACAAAAATCGGTGAACTGCCTGTCGGGTACATATCAAAGAAAAACATAAACGGAAGGGTGCGGTATTATCATCAGTGGACAGAGCTGGGTAAGATAAAAAGCAAATACATTAAAGACGGAGAGCTTGAAATACTGCAAGAGCAGATAGAACTGCGGAGAAAGTTGCAGAAAGAGCTGAAAGCTCTTGAAAAGGAGGTGCCGAAGATGAAAAATGTACCTTTAACGGAACTTCACACAAAGGTGTCTGCTGGCGAAAGTCTTATGCGGATGACGGAATCGGTCAGGCGATATGAACGGCGTGACTGCTTCAAAAGTATAAAAAAATTTCTGGAATTGCCGAATGAACCGAGAATTTGCGTCATATACGGTCTGAGAAGAACGGGCAAAACAACAATGCTGTTTCAGACGATACAGGATATGACGGCAGAGGATTTCTCAAAAACCGTATATATAAAAATCGAAACCGATGATACAATGGCGGGACTTAACAAGGATTTGCAATTGCTCTATGACAGTGGGATAAGAAATGTATTCATAGATGAAATAACGCTGATGAGCGACTTCATAGACTCGTCCTCACTTTTATCTGATGTGTATGCGGCTATGGGTATGAAAATCATACTGTCCGGTACTGACTCGCTGGGATTTTGGCTTGCAAAAAATCAGGAGCTTTATGACAGAGCATACAGTATCCACACAACCTTTATACCGTTTCGTGAATATTCAAAACTTCTTAAAAAGGACGATATAGATGAATATATCCGATACGGGGGAACGCTCCGTGCAGGCGAAATTGATTTTGACGATGAGGATTTGCTCTCGGAGGAATCGGCATTTCGCAGTGATGAATCGACAAGGAGATACATCGACACGGCGATCAGCAAGAATATACAGCACTCACTTGCACACTGTGAGGACGGCGGACAGTTTCGGCATCTTTACACATTGTATGAGGCAGGTGAGCTGACAAGTGCTATTAACAGAATAATTGAGGATATGAACCACAGATTTATACTCGAAGTTCTGACAAGAGATTTTAAGTCAAATGATTTGAAGCTTGCGGCAAAAAATCTGCGCAGTGAGGCAAACTCCGAAAAGCGGACGGATATTCTTGACGATATTGACATTGAAGCAGTAACTCAAAGACTTATGGATATACTTGAAATCCGCAACAGTGAGGATCGGAAAATCGGTATAACAAAAACGCATATAGAGGAAATCAAAGAATATCTGAAAGCACTTGACTTAATCTACTATACATCGGTCGAAACAACAATTCCGGGTGCGGCACCTTACGACAATATAGTGTTTACACAGCCGGGAATGAGATACTGTCAGGCACAGGCGCTTGTTCATTCGCTGATGAAAGACAGTTTATTCAGCGCTCAGAGTGAGCAGATGAAAGAGCTTGTCACAAACCGTATTCTTGATGAAGTAAAGGGCAGAATGCTTGAAGATATCGTCCTTATGGAAACTGCAAAAAAATTGAATCCAAAAAGGTATAGGGTGTTTAAGCTGAAATTTGCGGCAGGAGAGTTCGATATGGTGATCTATGACCGTGAGAAAAATGTATGCGGAATTTATGAGATCAAACACAGCGATAAGTCCGACGCAAACCAGTACAGACATCTTGCGGACGCTGATAAGTGTGAGCAGACAGAGCGCAGGTTCGGGCAAATTGTGAGCAAAGCTGTGCTTTACAGAGGCGAGAGCTTTGAAACGGAAAGCGGAATTGCATACCGAAATGCCAAAGAATATCTGAAAAACGATATTGTGGATTTCAGTCTTGAACAGGCTATGGACAACGACATACAAAACGGAATGGATCTGATATAAAAAACGGAATTGCCGGGCGTTTTACACTGCCCGGCTTTTTCTGTGGGAAAAGAGGAGCTGCGATTGAATGTATTAAAACTACTTCTCATACTGTGCATTTTAATTTTTGCATCGGTAACGGACTTTAAAATCCTAAAACACAACGAAATAGCAAAGTATTGAATACATAAACGCTAACGCGAATAAAGCTTCAAGCGAGCAATATATTGTTATCGTATTTTCTTGATATGAGCGATACAGAAATCATTAAATAGCTAACACATTACGCCAGACGATTTTCAAAAGATGCAAAAGCACATTTTGGCAACCGAAAGAACTTTTGAAAAATGGGGCTATGTGAGCCGGAAATCAAGATGTCTGTTCCCCATCCCTTAATACGATAGCCGTTGATATAGATATTATTTTAAGCACCGTTAAAAAAGCGATACCGTCACTTGCAAACAAGGGTTATCTCAAAAAGACAAATAGCTCTGCTACATCAAATCTCTATCGGTAAAAAACAAAATAAATCGGCACTAAAATTATGAAAATCACATACAAAAACAAACTGAAATTAAATGAAAAACAACCAGAATATTTTTAAGCAGGAAAAAGCTTTGGTGCGTTTTATCTCGCACCAAGCTCTAAACCCCGACCGGCAGTGCCAGTCGGGAGGGTGCGGTTTGGAAATTTGGGTGCGGTTTTGGGTGCGGTATGCCTGATTTTCAAAGAATAATGTGGAGTGTACGAGGTCATATCACAGGTGCGTAAAGGAATGCAAAATCAACATAAAAATATACCGTACAACTGTTGATAAGGCGTCACAGCAATTTTGCTGCGGCGTCTTTTTCTGCTATTATTAGGTTGCTTATGATAAATTTTTTGAATTTCCTCGAAAAATAACAGGACAGACGCGAATACCTTAAAAACTTGAAAATGAGGTAGGGGATGAAATATGTCTGCAACGGTTATCACCGATACAAAGGCTACTGCACATCTCACAGAGTTCAGGAAAGGGACTTGGATACCCTTGTGTATAAAGAACTGTCAAGGCTGAAATCAAAGGCACAGGACAACTGGCTCGCAATTGAAGATGAGGTTAAAAAGTGGCTATCAAATAAAGGAAATACCGACAGGAAAATAAGAGATTACCGAGCGATGATTGAAAACCTTGAGCTTGAGCAGGAAAATATTCTGATAGAGAGAATCAGAGATATGCAAAACCGTGCTGCATACGACAGAATACTTGAAAAACGAAAAGTCGAGATAGAAAATCTCAAAACAAAAATTCAAGATATGCTGAATATGGAACAGACGGTTAAAAAACGTAAGAAAGAAATCAAGGAAAGTATTGATATACTTGACGGAATCATAGCAGAAGGTGCAATCAGCAATGTAAACTTAAGGCTTCTCATAAAAGAAATCATAGTTCTTGATATGGAGAACAACGAGCTTGCCCTGGTAATAGTAATGAACGCACCATTCGGCAAGTATGGCGAGATATTCGATGACGATGGAAATGTAACCCTTGTGCACAACGGAGATTACAAACCAATAAATGTATAACAAAAGGACATCCTCAGAGGGTCTGCTTCTAACTTTGTGTAAAGTCCAAACAAGGGTAAAATTGGTTGGCAGGGAGTGTTTTTGCTCCCTGCTTTTTCAATATAACAGAAACATGGCAAAAACTCAAGCCTTAATCCGGC
>NZ_JAHLPV010000063.1 GCF_018918095.1 Acetivibrio sp. MSJd-27
AAATCCACAGTGCTTGTCTTTATTATATCGCAGGTAGCTACTCCTGCAAATATAATCAAAAACTTTAAGAAAGGAGATATAATTAAAACCACCCCTTTCGAGATGGTTTAATTATACGTAATAATATGCCATGTTAAGAACAAGTACTCTGTCATTTGATTTATCTGTTTCAAGTTTATAAACTTCGTCTATTACCAAGAAATCTATACTTTCAATGAGCGTATATGCATTTTCTTGTACAATGCGATCATGTGTTAAAATAAAAATATTTTTCCCTTCAAAATCATAAGAATTCTCATCATTAATAGTAGTATGTATTTTATATTGGCCAAAAAAAATCTTTGTACTTTTTGATTATTTTTTTCAAATACTCATCAACCAGTGCTAATGTTGGCACAATTAGTACAATGTTGTTTGGTCTATATCTTGATATATACTCAAAAACGCAAAAAGTTTTGCCAAAGCTTGTTGGTGCACTTACTATCAATGCTGCATTATTATGTATTTCATCAATTATTCTTATTTGCTCCGGGTGAAGAGATATATTATTGTCTAGTTGCGACCTAGACATTGCAGAGTAAACCAACGAATCAAAAGTATAGTTCGAAGAATAAACAGTTAAATCAAGTGCAAATAGATCTTCTGCTATTTCCTTAGCTTTTTGAGTAGGATTGCTTGATTCATTTAATTTTTTTATATAATTTTCTCGCATCATCTGCGGTTCACATAGAGGCAGATTGTTTTTCATAAAATGCTCTCCTCTCTGCTATACATTGCGTAAATACACTGATCATTTTTGATTTATTCATTATTGGCAAGGATATAAGTATGTATTGTGTTTCTAACCCAAGTAAATCGGTCTTTTTTATACAACTTAAAGTTTTAAAAATTTCATCTGCCGTATTTTCTGTCCCGTGAGCAACAAATAATGGCACCGATATTTTCTTAATCCCCATATCTGCAATGAAGTCTTCAATTTTAATTGATGTTTCTATTGCGGATAGGTATTTTGCCCCAAAAGTCCCCATATTATCTTTTAACAAACGATTGCTTAATACCAAAGAAAACTCATCACGTATCTGTTGTTCGTATAATTTCAAAGATTGTTTTAATAATCCTACCCCGTTAGATAACGACCTACTCAGTTTTGATTCACCGAATAAAATCATATCACGTTCAGGGGAATAGTATAAGGCATCGATTCCATAAACACTCATATTGTAATCTGTTGTTAGATGGACTTTTGGTATTATACATTCAAACTTAAAATATTCAGACAGTAAATTACAGAAGATATACCCCCCAATTTTACCCATTTTATCTAACCGTATATTAAGATTACCCTTGCCATCGTCGCCTATTTCATACTCGTCATTTAATATTTTCAACACCTCATTTTCAATATCTTGAGGCAATCTAGAAGTATTATATTCATCTATAAAATAAGCCAACTCCCTATACAGAATAGCATAGTTCTTCTTGTTGGGCGAAAACGAAAGATGATTTTTATTTTCTGCATATTTTAATATTCTATCTTCACTAAAAAAATAATAAAATATTTCTTTATAAAATGATTCAGATTCCGATAAATTGATATGCACAAACGAAGTTTTTTCATTTATTGATATAACCTCAAAATCATTAAATTCACTTTTTGTATATTCATCCATCTTTTGACCCCCAATATTATATTTATTAAATAAATTACATTTTTGTAATCATATTAATAAATGTCCTTATCAAATTTCGATACCATCACTAAAAGCCTTACCAACTACATCACCAATCTTGCGGTATGTATGGTGTACCGGGTCATAAGTGATAGGACTGAATTTATTCAAATCAATTTTGCCATTTTCTTCAAGGATTTTTTCTTCTGCACAAACATTTACGATTTCGCCAACAAGTCTGCAGGTTTCTTCGTCGTAGCTGATAAGTTTACATTCAAGTGCCATAGGCAGTTCATCAAAAAGCGGAGCATTTACAAATTCACTCTTTGTAATGTGCCAACCCGCTTTTTCTATTTTATCAGGTTCTTTATTACCCGAAACTATGCCAACATAATCGCAGGCAACAACATTTTCTATATCTGCAATACTTACGGTAAATGCACCCGTTTTAACAACATTCTTTGCAGTCTTGTGTCCGTCATCCACACAAATGGAAATCTGTGTTTCCTCACTTATACCACCCCAGGCGGCATTCATTGCATTAGGTTTTCCGTTCTCATCATATGTGCCAATAATAAGTACCGGCATAGGATATAAAATAGCTTTCGCTCCAAAATTCTTACGCATAGTAACTACCTCCTAAACTCAATAACACGCACTGAACGCAGGTCTCATATATTCAATAGCACCACGACTAAGACCATACTTTGTTGCAAGTTTTTCCCAATTATCTCTGACTGTTGTTGTGATATTATTTGCACTCTCCGTTGCTTCTTCAACCGACAACCCAAAATGATGAGCTGTTTCTATTGCAAGGTCCATTGAAATAGAATTGTCATCTGAATTCACATTCAGAGCCAACTCATCTCCATATGGAATCGGATTAACATCATATAGAGGGGAAAGTTCCCAGCCATTCTTGCTTAAAATAAAACCGTGATTTCTTAAATGATCGTCCGTATTCGAGATGGCCATACTAAATACAATGCGCATCCAAAGTTCCTTCAAATCCTTTTTGGGTGAAACGCCATTTGATTTGATAAACCCTGCAATATCAAGATAACTCGAGCCGTCCGAAGATGAAGCTCCATCTGTTTTTCCAAGCATAGTCATAGCAGACGCAAAGTGTATTCGTCTTTTGCCGTCACGGTCAAAGCGCTTTACAATAAACGTACTGCCTAACTTAGAAAAGGTTTCAAGTTTTGATTCAGGAACATTAAGTGAACACATTCTGGCCAAATCGTGAGCAACTTTTTCCCAAGCACCTGTATTGAATTCATCGTTCTTTGATGGGAACTTTGCAATCCAAAGCTCGCCATTGGTATCCTGAATTGTTGCCTTTGGTCTTGCACCACCTAATGAAGAACCTGGCTTTAATAATTGGTTCAACCATTTTTCATTAAGCATATTTTCTTCATTTTCAAAATTTCTTGAAGCTTCTTCAAGAGTTCGAAGTGTCGCCCAAGGCGGAGCAGCAGTTTCTTTATCATCAGATAGAAACGGTCCATTTTCATCGTCTTTAAATCGTATTGCGCCCATTCGGGTTTCGTCATATACCCCAAGCAGATAATCACCGTCGGTTAATTTTCTTGGTTTGCGACCTTCTTTATCTGCATAAATTCTTTCACGGCGTTGCATCAAAACACGTCCCCAACGGTCCGGAGATGAATCTGCAAACACTCCAAAAATACTTTTATTTATAGGGTACTGTCGACCTGAATATAGCTGTAATTCAGGATCTATTATATAATTTCTTTTGTGATTTGAAAGCCAATCTTCATCAAATTCAAAAGAAAAGTTATCAGAACCTTTTCCTTCGCTAACATATAATCTTCCCATTAAATTTGATTCATCTGAATTAAAACTTTCATAAACATAAATTGTTTTCATACTAATCTTCCTTCCGAGGTGCACGCTTGCGTACTGTCAAATTCAAATCCTGAATAGTTCTACCTAAAGTATCATCTTTTGCAACGAGCAATAAATCCTTATCCATTCCATTAAGAGCGTGAAGAACCGCAGCATATATTCCAATAGCAACAGTTTTATCGCCCTTTTCTACTTTCCATAATGTAGCACGACTTATATCTGCTCTTTCAGCCACAAGTTCTACAGATAAGTTTCTTCTTAATCTGGCGAGTTTTATCTGCTCGCCCATAGTATTTAGTATATCCTGCGTTGCAGGCAATATTTGGGCAGTCTTTTTAGCCACAAAAATCACTCCTAACGTATATTATTATATACTATAGTTTCATTTTTTGTCAATCTTAATAAACATTATTTTAACAAAAATGACGAATCTCTACAAAGAAATTCGTCATTAATCTTCAATTACAATACAATTAACTTTTTTTGAAACCGGTGTCACGCATCAAGAGCAATAATCCCTTCCCCAAAATATGGTGCAAAGTTAGGATTATTGTCAAACTCACCACCATCGCCTTCGTAGTTGGCATGACCAAAGGAACAATGCCAATGCCCGCAGACAATCGTTTTGCCGCTTTCTATAATTCCACTATGCGCCGCTTCCATTCCGTTTATCCATCTTGAACTATTCCACGCCTGAGTGCCCGCATTACGCCAATCTTCGATGGGAACATAATTCCTTGAATTGTTATTGCCAATAATTGTACAAGTAATCCATCCGTGCGTAAATATGTAGTGCTCTGTTTCAAAATAATCAACCATTGTCGGAATAATGTCTTGTATAAATGGATTTTTCGAAAACTTCCTATCCATCTCATCAGATTCAGTTAACAGTTGTTCGATGGTTGATTCTGTAAGCTGACAGATAGTATCTACTGTGCCGTTGGAATAGTGATGTCTTTGTAGAAAACTACCTTTATCCCAATTATTCAAAAGATCTAATACCAAATCTTCGTGATTTCCCCTTATAAGAATTACTTCATCCTTTGACATCAAATCAAGTATGAAGCTTTGCAGTTCTAATGCCTCAGTGCCTCTATCATAAATATCTCCGCATATAATCAACTCGTGAGGCTCTGTATCTTCAAAAAATCCTTTTTCAGCTAATGCAGATCTCAATTCACTAAAATATCCGTGCACATCAGCCGTTACATAATATCGCATAGAATTACCTCTTACAGTTTCTCATTCCATTCACTTTCTCTGAACCCAACCAAAACAAAGTCTTGTCCTATCACAAGCGGGCGTTTTACAAGCATTCCGTCTGTAGCTAGCAACTTCAACTGTTCTTCTCCAGACATTGTAGGAAGCTTGTCCTTTAACTCCATCGACTTGTACAAAAGCCCGGATGTGTTAAAGAATTTCTTTAATTGAAGTCCACTCATTTTGTACCAAGCGGCAAGTTCCTCAAACCTCGGATTATCTTTCTTTATATCACGAAGCTCGTATTCTATTTCGTTGTCATCAAGCCACTTCTTTGCTTTCTGACAAGTTGTACATTTTGGGTAACAAATAAATTTTATCATTGTTTGTCTCCTATTTTTCAAGACTCTTTTCGTCCATAAGAAAATCGTAAATATTCATAGTAAGAATTCCGTTTTCATCGTAAAAGCTTGGAACAATATCTTTTGTTATAATGATTTTCTTGAACGAATCGTCAATTTTCTTAAACGGTCTGATTTCCTGGATTCTCTTTTCTTCATCGGGAATAGAGAATGCAGACTGAATATAATATTTCATTGAACCAAGATTGCATATAAAATCAACTTCAAGCTGCTTTCTGACGGTTTTGCCTTCTATGTTTTTCTCTGTAATAGGGACAACGCCTACATCAACTCTGTAGCCGCGCATCCTGAGCTCATTATAAATTACATTCTCCATCGCGTGAGTCTGTTCAAACTGCCTGAAGTTTATGCGTGCATTACGAAGTCCCATATCGGAAAAATAATACTTTTTAGGGGTTTCGATATAAGCCTTTCCCTTGATGTCATATCTTTGTGCCGATTCAAGCAGGAATGAATCCTCAAGATAATCAAGATACTTTTTGATTGTTGTGGAAGTAATTTTTGAATTCTTGATAGATTTAAAGGTGTTTTTTAATTTTTCCGGATTGGTTAAAGAACCAATGGCAGAAGATACTATGTTAAGCAAATCTTCAAGCTCGCCGATGTTTCTGACCTTGTTTCTTTTTTGAATATCTCTTACATAAATCTCGCTGAAAAGATTTTCAAGGGCAGATGCCTTGTTTTCCGCACCGTCTCTGAGAACCACTAAAGGAATACCCCCGTAGAGCATATATTCCGAAAGCCCTTCATACTTATCGCCCTTATAAGCAGTCATAAACTCAGAAAAGCTTAAAGGATACATATGAATTTCATCACCGCGACCAGCAAACTCGGTAATAATGTCCTTCGAAAGGAATTTCGCATTACTGCCGGTTACATAAACATCCATGTTTTTCTTGCGAAGATAACCGTTTAAAACAGTTTCAAAGCAATCGAGCATCTGCACCTCATCTAAAAGAAGATAGTGCATTTCATTATCTTCCATTTGATTTCGGATGTACGCCATAAACTTTTCGGGATCAACTCTTCTTTTTTGTTTTTCTATTTCAATTATGCTTTCACCAATCAGATTCAAATCATCACCGGAATCAAACGCAAAACGGATGATATGCTTCTCATCTACACCGCTTTCTAAAAGATGATTATAAAAAATTTCATTCAAAAGATACGACTTTCCGCATCTTCTGATGCCGGTTATAACTTTGATTAATCCGTTGTGCTTCAAGCTAAGCAACTTATTCAAATATAAATCCCGCTTAATTTCCATATTGTTCATCGCTCCAAAAGAGATTTTTACACCTTTTTATATTTTTATATATTAATATTACCACAAATATATAAAATAGTCAAGATTTTAAAAGAGATTTTTGCACCTTTTTACAGTTTTATATTCTTAAATAGGCAAAAAGACGAATCCCTCTGATGAGATTCGTCTTTAAAATTTTTAATATTAAAAATTTGAACTGTTAAGAAATGAATAACTTACTATTCACATCTTTTCACCCCATTCACTTTCTTTGAACCCGATCAGAACAAAATTCTCACCAATTACCAAAGGTCGTTTTACAAGCATTCCGTCAGTCGCAAGGAGTTTTAATTGCTCTTCTTCAGACATAGTAGGGAGCTTGTCTTTCAATTCCATTGACTTATACAAAAGTCCTGACGTGTTAAAGAATTTCTTTAGCGGTAACCCACTCATTTTGTAACAATATAATAAAATTGATTTTTTCCCAAATGCTTGATATAATAGAAAAGTAAAAATCTTAGTTTTTTTGAGGCTGACTGGAAGAGAATCAGTTGGATGAATATCCAGAATTCATTTCAAGAAAGGATGGCAAGAGATGAAAGCATACGAAATAAAAGTATCAATAAAAGGAGCAAAACCGCCGATATGGAGAAAAATAGCCGTCCCGACTGATATTAACTTTATGCAGCTTCACAATATCATTCAAGTTTCGATGGGATGGCACAATTATCATATGTATGAATTTTCCTTCAAGGAATTTGAGGAACGAATTACCAATGATCAGGAAGCTTGTGAGGAGTATGAATACTACACTTCCGAGGAAGGAAAAAAGCGATTGCAGAAAATAGATTTCGATTTTATGATGAGAATACAAAAATCTCTGCATGCAAAAGAAGTGAAAATTGATAAATATTTTAAAAAGACAAAGAATTTCAAATATATATATGATTTTGGAGATTGGTGGGAACACACAGTGGAAGTGATCGGCATGATTGACGATTATACCTACGAATTTCCTCAGGTGCTGAAATTCAGGCAATGTTGCCCGCCAGAGGATTGCGGCGGCATTGACAACTATTACGATTTCCTTGAAAAATATAATAACAAAACAGCTCCAGAACATGATGAAGCAGTGGAGTGGGCAAATATGCAAAGCTTTGACACGGAATATGACATAGAAGCAGTCAATGAAGAATTAAAGGACGTTCTCGACTTGGAAGATATTATGGGCGATATGTTCTAAAAAGCATCTGGGGAACTATGATGGATACAGCTGGATAAATGCTGAAACATATTGTCCCTATTATCAATCACACAGCCGGTGATTGATAATAGGGACATTTTTCTTTGCAGAATGAAAGTTGTATGCTATAGTTTGGTTCAGATAAAAATTCATTCTACCATAGGGGAATTCTTGGGTCTGCTTCTAACTTTGTGTAAAGTCCAAACAAGGGTAAAATTGGTTGGCAGGGAGTGTTTTTGCTCCCTGCTTTTTCAATATAACAGAAACATGGCAAAAACTCAAGCCTTAATCCGGC
>NZ_JAHLPV010000064.1 GCF_018918095.1 Acetivibrio sp. MSJd-27
TATGCGATGTTCATGCCAATCTCCTGCATGGTACGGCGCAGCGAGGGGATGCCGTACAGGTGCTGGATGAACACAATTTTGAACAATACCACCGGGTCAATGCTGGGACGGCCGTTGTCGCGGCTGTAAAGCGCATCCACCAAGTCGTACAGATGCGTAAAATCCACCGCGCTGTCAATCTGCCGCAGCAGATGCTCCGATGGAACCAGCTCCTCCAAACATAGGATTTCTACTACATTTCTGCGCAATTCCTGCTCTTTTGCTAGCACACGCCGTCCCTCCCCAGTCTTTTCTTATCTTTATTTTACCACACATACGCAAAAAAGCCCAGTGTATACTGGACTTTTTCGACAGGCTGGAATATCCTCCACCTGTTATAAGGCGGAGGATATTTGGCTTTTTAGTTGATATTTTTTGAAAAATAAAGTATAATATTGGGGAAATGCGGCAAGTATGCGGTGTTTCCTTTCAAAAACTTGTAATTACGAGGTTGTAGTATGGATTGGGTTGCGGAAACCTTTCGGAAAATGACATTAGAACAAAAAATAGGACAGTTGATCATCAGCAGAAGCAATTTTAAAAGTTCGACGCTGGAAATGTTGCGGAAAGGATGGCTGGGAGGCATCGGCTCGATTTTCATCCGCTTTGTCTGCGGTTCCGATGCGAATAAAATTGTGAAGCTGACCAATCAGATTCAGGAAGAATCCCTGATTCCGCCGTTTTTTTATACCGATTGTGAAAATGGGCTCCCCCATGTGTTTACCATCGGAACAGAGTTTCCAAATAATATGGCGGTTGCGGCAACGGGCGATCCGGAGTTGGCCTATAAAATGGGGCGTGCGATCGCGAATGAAGCCAGAACGCTGGGCTATGATATCATCGCAGGTCCGGTGCTGGACATCAATTCCAATCCACAAAATCCGATCATTGGAACCCGAGCCTTCGCGGATACGGTTGAGGTGGTTACAGAGTTCGGGAAAAGGTATGTGGACGGGGTTCAGGAGGAACAAGTGATTGCCTGCGGAAAGCATTTTCCGGGGCATGGAGATACAGACATCGACTCCCATATCAGTGTTCCGGTAGTCGGCAAATGTTTGAAGACGTTAAAGAAGAAGGAACTGGCTCCATTCCGAACTTTGGTGGATTATGGTATGAAGTCTGTTATGACCTCCCATACTTATTTCCCCGAATTGCAGACGGGGGAAGAAGTACCGGTAACTTTTTCGGAAAAGGCGGTGAAAAAGCTGCTGATTGGCTCCTGGAAATTTAAAGGCCTTGTCATTTCAGACAGCTTGTCCATGAATGCTATCACTTCCGACTATTCAGTCGAGGAAGCTGCCGTTCTTTCTGTAAAAGCGGGAAACGACTTGCTTTTGCAGGATTACAATACCGATCCGATGGTGACGTTCAACGGCCTTTTGAATGCCGTAAAGGATGGAAGGCTTGACGAAAAAGAGGATATTGACAAAAAGGTCTTAAAAATTCTTCAAGCAAAGGAATGGTGCAATATCCGCACAAAACCTCTGCTCAGAGAGAAAACGATAGAAGACTTGAACAAAAATAAATTTCATCAAATGCTTTCCGCGGAAATTGCGGAGAAATCAGTGACTGTCTTGGAAAACCGTGCTATGCCTATTCCGGCAAAGCAGGAAATATTGGTGATATCGACGAGAAATGATGAAGACTTGGGCAGCACATGTGATCTGGGAACCATTATTTCCCCGAAATCCATAGTGCTGTATGAGTATCTGAAGGAATATAATGAAAATACGGCGATTACCACAATTTCCGAAAATCCGGGTGAGGAAGAGAAAAAGAGAATTTTGCAGCTCAGCAAAAAGTTTAAGCATGTCATTGTCACCAACTATATCCGGATTATCAGCTATAAGCAGGGAAGCGGCACCATTCCGGACAGCCAGATCGATTTTATTGAACGGCTGGCAAAACAAAACCGAAGCGTGACCAATCTGATATTTGGCAATCCCTATGTGATTGCGCGTTTGCCGAAAACCGCCAATGTCATAGCCGCATACAGCGACTGTAACTACTCCATAAAAGCCGCCGTGGATATTCTTTTTGGAACAAAGAAACCGAAGGGGAAACTGCCTGTTAAGCTGAGTCGAAAATACGAGCGCGGATATGGTCTATGATCTCACTCCGTCTTCGCAGTCGGCGGGAAAAATTTTAGTAATACAAGCTTCGGCTGTCTGCATTCCGGCGAAAAGCTATTTTGGAACAAAAGAGAAAATTTTATAGAGATACTTGAAAAAGTCCCGTTTGCGGGACTTTTTTTCATCCAGGAAATCCCTATTATTTATTCTGTATTCTGTCATATTTTTTTGGACGAGATAATAGGATATACAGAAACGTACAAAAGGAGGAGAAACCATGATTTATTTCGATAAATCAGGGCCGGATACAACAGATGGATGGAATGGGCTCAATACAAAGCAGGCGGAAGAATCCAAAAAAATGTATGGTGACAACAGTATCACCCAAACGAAAAAGAAAAGCTTTTTCAGGCAGTTTCTAAGCAATTTTGGGGACCCCATCATCAAAATTTTGCTGATTGCACTTGCGCTGAACGTACTGTTTACCTTTCGGAATTTCGACTGGTTTGAATCATTGGGAATCGCGTTTGCTATTTTTCTGGCCACTTTTGTTTCCACTTTTTCGGAATTTTCCAGTGAGGCAGCTTTTGAACAGCTTCAGGAGGATGCGGGAAAGATTACCTGCCGAGTCAGGCGGGAAGGGAAACTGATACTCCTTCCGATCAACGAGATTGTAGTGGGAGATATCGTTTTATTGCAGTCCGGAGAACGTATCCCGGCAGATGGCATTATTCTTCAGGGCGAACTTAATGTGGCTCAGTCCGCTCTGAACGGAGAAAGCTTGGAATGCAAAAAGAGACCAGCTTCCGCTGAAACGGAACAGTGGGATTTGATGTCGAAACATCAGCTGTTCCGAGGCAGTGTCGTTTCCAACGGTGATGGCATTATGCAAGTTGTCAGGGTTGGAAACGGAACCTTTTATGGCGCTATGGCAAAGGATATGCAGGAGGATACCAGGCAAAGCCCCCTAAAACTTAGACTGGAAAACTTAGCAAACAGCATCAGCAAGCTGGGCTATATCGGTGCAGGCTTGGTAGCCTTGGCAGATTTGTTTCACTCTATCGTGATGGACTGTGGTTTTCAGCTTCCTCTCATTATGGAGAAGCTTACCACTCCGGCTGCACTGTTCAGCTCTTTATTGCATGCTATGACGCTGGCTATCACAGTGGTAGTGGTGGCGGTACCCGAGGGACTCCCTATGATGATAACCGTGGTGCTCTCTGCGAATATGCGTAGAATGCTGAAAGACAATGTTCTGGTTCGAAAACTGGTGGGGATCGAGACGTCCGGCAGCCTGAATATTTTGTTTACGGATAAGACGGGAACCCTTACCAAAGGTCAATTATCCGTTGCTCATTTCATAAAGGGAGACGGAAAAGAATATCGAAGCAAGGAGGACTTTCAGCGCAAAGCAAAGCCACTGTACGACATTTTTGAGTTGGGAAGCTATTTCAATACCGGCAGCGCCGTATCCGCAGAGCAAGCTGTCGGAGGAAATGCTACCGACCGCGCTCTGTTATCCTATGTTCTCCCGGTAAGGGAAGGGGTTAAGCGTTATCAAAAATTGGAAGTAGTTCCCTTTGACAGCGCTAGAAAATTTTCTTCTGTCCATATCAAAGGAGAAAAAGAATATATTCTGATAAAGGGTGCACCGGAAAAAATACTTCCCAATGTTTCAAGGTATTACGATGAAGCGGGAAAGGTATGCTCCCTGACAAACAGAAGTATTCTCAGAAAAAAGTGGAATGAGATGGCAAATCAAGCGATCCGCGTGCTTGCCGTTGCCGTTTCAGAAAAAAAAATTACGGAGGAAGGCAATTTTGAAAATCTGATTTTGGTTGGGCTGGTCGGTATACGAGATGAAATTCGGCCGGAGGTTCGCGGTGCCGTTCGTCAGGTGCGGGAAGCAGGGGTGCAGGTGATCATGATAACCGGAGACAATAAGGAAACAGCAGCAGCGATCGCAAAAGAAGCGGAGTTGCTGGGATATCATGATGGAAGTATTCTTCTCACCAGCGCGGAGCTTTCCCAATTGAGCGATACGCAGCTAAAAGAAATGCTTCCTAAAATCTGTGTCATTGCAAGGGCGGTTCCGACGGACAAAAGCCGGTTGGTACGGATCGCGCAGGAAATGGATTTGGTTGTGGGAATGACAGGAGACGGGATCAATGACGCACCCGCATTGAAGCGGGCGGATGTTGGTTTTGCCATGGGCAGCGGCACGGAGGTGGCAAAGGAAGCGTCGGATATCGTGATTGTGGATAATAATTTCGCCTCCATTGTCAAAGCGATTTTGTATGGAAGAACGATTTTCAAAAGCATTCGGAAATTTATCGTGTTTCAGCTCACCATGAATCTGTGTGCAGTGGGTGTTTCCATGATAGGCCCTTTTATCGGCATCGATTCTCCGGTAACCATAGTACAGATGCTCTGGATTAATATGATTATGGATACGTTAGGTGGCTTGGCATTCGCTGGGGAACCTCCGTTGTCCGAATACATGAATGAAAAACCAAAACGCAGGGACGAACCAATTTTAAATGGGTATATGCTCAATCAAATCGGCGTGATGACGGCTTTTATTCTTACTTTGTGTATTCTGTTTCTGAAATGCGGTTTTGTAAAAGACTATTTTCATTACGCGGAAAATGATATCTATTTTCTGACGGCTTTCTTTAACTTCTTTATTTTCTTAAGTATTTTTAATTGCTTTAATGTGAGAACAACCAGGGTGAAGATCTTTTCAAACCTGTGGCAGAATAAAATATTTTTGGTAATTATGTGCGGTGTCCTTTTTGCCCAGCTTTTATTTGTCTATTTCGGAGGGGAACTGTTCCGCACGATCCCACTTCCATTAAGAGAGCTGAAAATTGTTATTTTCTGTGCGCTGATTGTATTTCCGGCGGACATGATACGAAAAGCAGTTTTAAAAATCAGTCGGAAGAATTGTTCTGTATAAAATCGAAAAAGAGGGAATAATAACCTCACGAACCTCTAAGGCATTGAAAATGCCAAGAGATTCGGAGAACATTGAAATGCAATCTCCCGCTAAATCGCTGCATAACGGGGCAATGCCCCTTTATGAAAAAACGCAAAGGAAATTCATCAAAAATTCCTTTGCGTTTTTTATAATCTGGAAAATTCTGTTGCCGTTTTTTGAGCAAACAAAAATTTTTGTGTTGATATAGATTACTCAAACTCAATAAGCCCTAATTTTTCATAAAAGTTTCTTGTGATTCTATCCTGTACAGTCAGTCCGTTGTCCTTTTGGAATGCTTTGACCGCATAAAGCATTCCACTGTCAAAGTAACCGTAAGGTGTCCCTTTAAAATATCCTCTTTCTTTCAAAGCAATTTGAATTCGCTTTACATCAGCTCCGTAAGTACCGGTTGTAAGTGTGCGGAACCCGCGGGAGAAATCTCCCAATGTCCCATCTTCGATGGTAACTTTCGTGCCGATAGGGATGGTGTCCATCAATTGTCTGGCATCGTCATTATACATACGAATACATCCGTGAGAGGAATTCCAGCCGATAGAGTATGGCTTATCTGTTCCATGAATTCCAAATTTTCCCCAAGGTACATTGAAGCCCATCCAGCTTCCGCCAAATCCGCCTGTCCAGTCCCCTTTTGATACGATTTTCCAGGTGCCGACCGGGGAGGGGGTGGAGGGTTTTCCGCCGGCGCAGGGATAGGTTTTTATAAGCTGCCCGTTTTCAAATAAATATAGCTTCGAAGCTTCACAGTCTACAAAAATATGATATTTCCCCCGATGTATCATACTGCCTCCAGCCGCCACTGTATTTGCCTGTCTGGTAATTTGAAACATACAGCAGAATAAAATCAGCAGCGGAAGTACAATCCCAAGTGTTCGAATGGTTTTTTTCAAGAAGAACCACCTCATTTTTTGTTGTTTACTAACAAAATATGAGACGGAAACAGGATCTATGCTGTCTTCTCTAGATTTTTACGGTGAGTGTAACGCAGGGATGCTTATCGTCTAGTTCCGCATGCAAAACGAAAAAGGCGTTCTTAAATTCTTCCACCTGTTCCTGAACGTAAGAGTTATACGCGAATACAGGATATTCTGCATAGAAAGGCCGATCCATTGACAGCGTGTTCCGATCGATTTCCAGTTGTTCTCCGGCAAGCAATTTATGTTTCCGGTAGGTTAAATCCTCCGGGATAAAATCAGCCTGATTGGAAATGCTGATTCGTTTCGCATATCTAGAAAAAACCGGAACATGCACCAGAACCTTTTGCGTGTCCATAAGCCCTTCTGCCTGATATTGAACGGTCACAATGTTTTTATTGGCAACATGAATCTTAATATTGCATGAAACGCCGCCGTAGGACAAGACGATCTGCTTTGCGGAGATAAAATGTGCTTTTTCGTGCATATAAAATAGTTTTCCGCCGGATATCACATTAAAACAGGAGAAACGAGGATCGGCGATGGAGTGCCCACCGCCGACTATCAGTCCGGCGTCCCGGTGATAGATGCTGAATAAATTCTGACGTTCCAGAATCCAGCGGCTGTGATACAATTTCTGTGTCAGAATGCAGACAGGAATGGTAAACCCTTTTTCTTTGATAAGAATACTGTTACAGTTGTTTTCCGAATAGGACAGAATCGGATGCTCCAAACGATCAATTTCGATCACGCAGTCTTCACTGGATGTTTCTTGCTTTTCCGGCAATAAAACATCTTCCGGGACCGAATAATAGGAGGCTGTAAAGAAGCCCAGCATCTGATGGGAATTCAGCAGATAAAACGGATTTTCAGAAAGCCCTCTTACATGCTTTCCGGCGAATTGCAGACCTGCTGGTTCTCTTACAAAAGCACCTGGGATATAAGGAAATCCGTTAAAATATTCATATCGGTTTCTGGTGTCAATGCATCCGATGGGGGAGAAGTTATCATAATAGCATTTCAGCAGATAATTTATATTTGCCAGAACAGCCTGGTAAACCTCTTTGTTCTGGTTTCCGCTATAGTGAGAGAAAAGAGCCAGTGCGCCTAGAGAGGTATGAGCGTATTCAACCACCAGAGATCCGCCCTCCAGCCAGGTACCGAATGGAAGCTGGTGACGGCATACATCAGTCATGACTTCCTGGCAGAAATCCATCATTTTCTGATCCTGATATAATTGACCATAACGGTAACAGAGGGCTATACACCACAAAAAATGATTTGCAACCGTATAATTTTCAACATTTTTTCGGTAGGTTCCGCTCTCGAAATCCCGCCTGGTTTCCCGGAAAATTCCTTGAACAGAGCAGTGAACCGCCTTTTCATATTCCTGAAATTTTTCACGGGAAAGTGCGTCCTTAAGCAGGTGAATGGTATTGAGCAAGTGAAGGGTATTCCATTCCTCATACATATAACCCCAGGAATGATCATAGGTGACTAACTATTAAAAGTCAAGACATTTTTAAAAAAATTAAGTAATTGAAAAATAGGCGCACTTAAACAAGCCCTATGTTTCAAGGACTAAAAAAATATTAGATAAAGATTATCTCAAA
>NZ_JAHLPV010000065.1 GCF_018918095.1 Acetivibrio sp. MSJd-27
GTTTCCCTTCCCCGATGTCGCTGAACGCGTACCCAGGCACCAGTATCACGCTTAGTATCATCACCATTGCTACCAGTATGCTTACTGTCTTTTTCATACCTTTCTCCTCCCGTTTTTTCTTAATATCGCAGTTATTTTTTGATAAAGCTTGCTATCCCCTGCTTTCAGCCCTTTCATCCGTTGTATAAGCTCCTCTGTTTTGCCGGCGGGATAGTCTGAGATATCCACCATAATAACCCCTGCATGAGGTTCCCTGTCCTCCGGCTTTTTCTGTTCCCGAATCGAAAATTCCACATCGAAAACATCGTTCAGCTCTTCCGGTCCGCCGATAGTCGGAACCAAAAATTCCGGTTTATAAATATGAAAATTCAGATTTCTGCCTTCCCACAAGCACAGCAGCCGCACCTCCCCATTTTCAAAAAGATATACATTATCATCCATTTTCTTGTAGGTGACGCCGTCTGCAAGAAACCAGCGCTGAACATGAGGCCTGTCGTTTTTAATTCCCTCCGACACACTATCCCGGACAGCGATACCTATATTGTCCATAAACTGTACTTCCCTGTTTACCCTGCAAAAGCAATACCCTGTATGAGAAGTATGGAATTGAAAATGATTTTTGTATGCATTTACCCTGCTGACCTCCGTCTGTGGCTTAAGTACCAGCCATCCCGCCTCAAAAAAGGAATCTTCCACAATGGGGCGGGAATGTACCAGTACACAGTTATGGGAGGTCATATTATATAAAAAGCCTCTCGGCGCCTTTCCTAGCACAAAATTTTTGTACAGCGCACCGGCATAGGTCTCGGCAAACATCTGTTTCCCCCGGATAGAGATATCAATCGACGTCATGTCAAGATGATCATGCCCAGAGCCATTGGATTTTTCCCGGCAGCTTAAAATCATATAATTGGCATCCCTGCGGTAGCTGTCTCTCGCCGCGATAAATCCGGCGTCAGGATTACAGCAGTATCTCTTCACACTGATATTTTTGCCTTCCCGGGCATCCAATACTTCTTTGCAGGCCTGATTATCGAACAGATCCATCCCCATTCTCAAATAGGTTTCTACCCGGACGCCTCCCTGATCGCCAATCACATCATAGTACTCTCCAGGCGGCGCGATCAGCGCTGCCATGTCAAACATTTTATCTATCTTACGGCAGGACTCATTGTCAAAAAAGTGATCCTGCTCATTTTTTGCAGTCAAAAGCACCTTGGAAAGCATCTCACCAACCGTAGCCCCAAGCCAGTAACCTATACTATGCTCCGTGTAGCTTCCTGCTTCTGAAAAATTAAATTTGATGTATTCCAGAACCTTTTTCTTCCCAACCTTCTCCATCGCCTTGAATGCTGTGAATTCCGGCATCAGCTTTGAAATCACATAAGGTACGATTGCCCTAGTGAAGAAATAAATATTGTGAGACTGGAAGCTGGTATTTTCAAAGCGGCTGAACTGTATTCCGAGAAACCAGATTCGCTTAATCATCTCAAAAATTAAATTCTCATCACACGCGTAAACAATAGAAGTGTTGAGCAGATTGATAAAGGTGAGAAGCAGCCAACCTACATTCAATGTCTCACGATTCTGTGAATATTGGAACCAAGTGGATTCCGGATCCTTTTCCTCAATGATCAGATGAAACGTCCTGAAAAACTGCGTGAGCATTTCCTGAAACTTGGCGAGTGCTTTGGCATCCCCTGTCATCTGATAGTACAATGCCAGAATCTCCAGAAAATATCCTCTTTGAAAAATGAGGTAAAAACCCTGCTGCATTTTTTTCAGTTCCTCATAGCTGGCCACAGGATATCTCTCCAGATTCTCCCCTAGATACAGTTCTTTTCCATGAGGCAGCAAGTAGGTATTCTCAAGCAATTTTTGCCCGGCTTTCATAATATAATCCTTCACCGAAATCTTTGCATTATAATGCTGCCACATGTAAGGCTGGGAGAGAAAGTCCACTTCGCGGATCCCACTATCTCGATAATCGTAAAATCCTTTGACATTTTTCCGGCAGCGGAAATAGGACACGAGTTCCCGCTTTGCCCGGGGAACATCCTCCGCTTGCAGCGCGCTCCTGACATCGGAAAGACTGCTTATATCCAAGTCCAGTGCCTGAAGCAGCATCCAATCAGAGACATCCCTCTCATCATCGGGAAGGAAGCTTTCGCTTTTCTTCTCTTCGTTCTTCTGCTCTTGAAAATATTGAAACAACTCCTGTTTTGCTGTTTCCATATCATCCGCCAAGACTGCTTTTTTGATGCCGTCAATCCCCTTTGTATCACTTTGAATCAATTGAAATATTTCCTGTTCTGTTCTGTCTTTTATCGGAAATGCCATCTCATATTCCCCCTTCGTCTGTGTCATCCTTAAGATTGATACCAAGCATAACCTTCCGATAACGGCTGGGCGACATCCCGGTATACTTTTTAAAAACTTTTGTAAAATAGCTCTGATCGTCAAATCCAACCTCACTTACGATATCCATAAGGCTGTAGCGCTCAACCATCAGAAGTTCTTTAATCTTTTCCACTTTCACGATATTGATATAGCTGGACACATTGTAGGACGTAGCATTCTTAAACACCTTACATAAATAGGACTTACTCAGATGAACATGGCGCGCTACATCGTCCAGCGTAATTTTTTTATTGTAATTATTTTTGATGTATACAACCGCCTTATGAATGAGATTGACATCCTCCACATCCGATACATCGAAGGAAAAATCAATGAAACGGTTGGTGGCATTTGCCAGAGTCACAGTTAACTCTCTGGCGGTATCATACTTCTCGATCTCATAAATATAGTGGTTGTTCAGCGAAAAAATCTGTTCCACATCCGCCCCGGCCCCGATTGCCGCGCGGGACATAACCGTCAGCAGCTCCGTCAAACGGAATTTCACGATATTCAGCTGTGTATTCAAATCCTGAAACAGATATTCCAGCAAAACGTGAAGCGCATCCTGTGCCTCGGATTTGTCCCGCTTTGCTATCATTACCCTCAGCTTTTTTTCCACGTCATAGGGATATTCCTCATAGATTTGCTTTCTGTCTTTCGGGCCGTTCTGAGAGATTCCCATTCTGCAACTTCCCCTTCTATATCATACAATGTTTTGTATTGTCTCACCAAATAAACCATCTGCTATCTGTTTGAAATTATAACATATGCAAAAAAATCATTGCAATGAAATCTGATTATGAGAATAAAATAGTTTTAAAACATAAAAAATAGTACAAAAAAATTGGCATATCCTTTTACCGACATGCCAATTTCTGTACGCTGTTGTTCTCTTAAGCATAAAGCACAGTATACAAACCCGTTTTTGGTTGATTGCGGCGGATTCGGATACTGCGTTCTATGCTTAAACACCAGGGTGTCAAATCCAATGCGCACTGATGTTTAGGAGGCGCAGATTTCAAGCGCTTTATCCGCCGCACTCGCCGCATCCGGTGTATAGTAATCGGCCCCAATGGTTTTGCAGAAATTATCGTTTATGGGGGCGCCTCCAATCATTATCTTAAAATCCAGATTCTTGCTTCTCACCAAATCCACTACATTTTTCATTTCTCCCATGGTAGTGGTCAAAAGCGCGGAACATGCTATAATATCCGCATTGTGTGTGACGGCTTGTTCTACAAACTTTTCCGGAGCCACATCCACGCCGAGATCAATGACATTCAGCCCTTTTCCCTCCATCATCATCTTCACCAGATTTTTTCCGATATCGTGCAGATCACCTTTTACCGTCCCCAATACAACCGTTCCAGTTGCCTCAACCCCCTCCTCTGTGAGATAGGGTTTCAGAATCAGCACACCTGCATTCATTGCCCGGGCAGCAATCAAAACCTCCGGAACATAGACCTGGTTGTTCTTAAATTTTTCCCCGACGACACTCATTCCGGCAAGCAGCCCTTGTTCCAATATATCTTTTGCGGGTATTCCCTCTTCCAAAGCTTGAGATACCAGTTCTTTCACCTTTGGCGCGCGTCCCTGCTGCATAAACGAGCTGATTTCTTCCAAATAATTCATTCTATTTTCTCCTTTCTTCTGTCTCTTTCTGTCTTCATTATAACCAAGAGATCCCACTGGATATAGTAATTTATTTTTATTTTTATCAAAATTTCGCACACTCGCTGCGATTATATTGACATTCCCCTTATTTGCTTTACAATAAAAGAAAAAAGATTAAAAGGAGAGAAGCTTTATGAACTCCAGAGAAAGAGTACAGAATGCGCTTGATCATAAAACACCGGACAGAGTCCCGGTAGATATGGGTTCGACCGCTACCAGCGGTATCAATGCCAGCATCCTTTACAAACTGCGCAATTATTTGGGTCTGCCCGAACGGCCGATCGATATCGAGGATCCCTTCCAGCTGCTGGGTTCCGTAGACAATGAGGTGCGCAGTACGCTGAACATTGATGTGATTGGGCTTTGGAATCCTGTCAATTTTTTCGGAACCAGCAATCTGAAAAAAAAGCCTTGGCACATGCCTGACGGTACACCTGTTCGGATATCCAGCACCATGAAATTTACGGAGGACGAAAAGGGGACCATATATACTTATCCTCAGGGCGATGATACGGTTTCTCCCAGTGGACGGTTGCCTGCGGGAGGAAGTTTCTTCGACAACATAGACCGCTCCGGAGAATTCGATGAGGAGAACTTGACACCGCTTGAGGATTATCAGGATTCCTTTTCCATTTTTTCCGACGAAACAGCCCGCTATTTTGAGGAGGAATCCAAACGCCTGTATGAAGAAACCGATTATGCCGTCATCGCCAATTTCGGCGGCGGCGCTTTCGGGGACGTGGCGATTCTGCCCGGCGCTTTTCTGAAAGCACCCAAAGGCATCCGGCGGATGGAAGACTGGCTGATGGCGCATATTCTTTATCCGGACTATATCAAGGAAGTCTTTTCTATGCAACTGGAAACCGCTCTGAAAAACCTGGAAATCCTGAAGCAGGCTGTGGGGGATCGGGTCTGCGCTATTACCATAAGCGGTACGGATTTCGGCACACAGAACAGTGAATTTATGTCGGTGGAACAGTACCGGGATATCTACAAACCGTTTCATGAAAAAATAAACGGCTGGGTACACCAAAACACCAATTGGAAAACTTTTTATCACTCCTGTGGTTCCATTCCTAATCTTTTGCCGGATTTGATTGATTCCGGCGTAGATATTTTGAATCCGGTGCAGTGCTCGGCTACCGGAATGGATGCACGATTTTTAAAGGATACTTACGGAGATAAGCTGGTTTTCTGGGGAGGCGGCGTGGATACCCAGCATACCCTTCCCTTCGGAACACCGGAAGAGGTTTACAGCCATGTGAAAAATCGGCTTTCTATTTTTTCTGAAAACGGTGGATTTGTCTTCAATACCATCCATAATATTGTCGCAAAAACACCAGTTGAAAACATCGCCGCTATGTTTGAGGCAATCAAGGATTTTAATGATGGAAAATAGGACGGGACGTTTCCGTTTTATGGCATCGGCAGTTTATTTTGCCGGTGCTTTTTCCCTTTCTATTTCAGAAAAACCATGGTATAATAACCTCATAAACCTCTAAAGCATTGAAAATGCCAAGAGGTTTGGAGAACATTGAAATGCAACATTCCGATGACAATATGCTATCTTTATTTCGTTCAATAAGGGCTTGTCCCGTCATTCAACGAGGACAAGAGCACTGCATAGCAGTGCCGCGATCAGCAGGAGATTGCACTCCCGCTGATCGCGGATATGGAACCCGCCGCCTTAGAGGCGGGGGACATCTTGCACGCAGTTATAAATATAATAAAATTTGCAGCAAAAGGAGTCTGGAACGTGAGAATCACCGTGATTGCCTGTCAGGTGTTATACAGGCAGATAAGCTTTTTATCCGCACAATCGAAAAACAGCATACATACTGTTTACCTTCCCCAGGGGCTGCACAACACGCCGCAGCTTTTAAAGAAACTGCTGCAAAAACACATTGATGAGGAGAGTTCCTCCTCTTTCCAGCCGGAAGCTATCGTTTTGGGATATGGTCTGTGTTCCAATGGCCCTGTAGGGATAACGGCAAAAAATGTTCCTCTGGTCATCGCCAGAACGGATGACTGTATCGGACTCTTTCTGGGCTCTCAGAAGCGCTATTTGTCCTACTTTAACCATTATAAAGGCATCTATTGGTATAATCCTGGCTGGATCGAATGGGCATTTACCCCATCCCTTGCCTCATATGCACAGAGAGAAAAGGAATATCTTGAAAAATACGATCCCGAAACAGTAGAATATCTAATGAAGGAGGAGAAAAGCTGGACGGCCAACTACCGCCACGCGGTTTACATCACTTCCTCCGTCTATGATTCGGAGAAATATCGGAGCTACACCAGAAAAGCGGCCAAAGATTTCCAATGGAATTATCTCGAAGCCGCGGAGGACCACCGGTTGCTGAAAAAACTACTGGACGGCAATTGGGACGACGAAGAGATCCTGATATGCAAGCCGGGACGTACTTTTGCGGAAACCTTTGACCATCGTAAGCTGGAAGCCCGATAGAAAGGAGCAAATTTGGTGAACTATCTGGAAGAGATTGAACTGTATCTGCAACAGGGACGTGCATCTAAAATAAAAGCTCTTATTGCGGAGGCAATGGAACAGCAGATCCCGGCAAATAAGATTCTTCTTCACGCACTGATGCCTGCAATGGCCAGCATTGGCCGGAATTTCCGGGACAATAAGGTCTTTGTTCCGGAAGTACTGATTGCGGGAAAGGCGATGAATGTGGCTCTTGATTTGCTTCGTCCCAGCCTGGTGAAAGAGGATCTGCCCAAGATAGGAAAAGTGGTCTTGGGTACAGTAAAAGGCGATCTGCACGATATCGGAAAAAATCTGGTGAAAATTATGATGCAGGGAAAAGGGCTGGAGGTTTTCGATCTGGGCGTAGATGTGGAGGCTCAGAGCTTTGTGGACGAAGCAGAACGAGTCGGTGCAGAGGTTATCGCCTGCTCTGCCCTGCTTACTACCACCATGCATGAGATGAAGCAAATCGTGCGGCTGGCGAAAGAAAAAGATAAGAAAGTGATTATCGGAGGTGCTCCTGTCTCGGAGAAATACCGCCAACATATCGGAGCCGATTTCTATGCTGGTGACGCAGCGGAATCAGCGGAGCTGATCGCCGGTTATTATAACTCTAAAAATACCTCTGCTTCCATCACAAAAAAGAACAGAATGAAGGATTCTGCTGATAAATCCGCCGAGTGACGGCTCTGTAAAGTTAACATGAAAAAATAGCACCCGCAATCAGCCAATCTGGCTAAGCAACGAGCAAAAGCTCGCGTTTGCGCTTTTTGGACAGCTCGAGGCCGGCGCACTGTGCCGGGG
>NZ_JAHLPV010000066.1 GCF_018918095.1 Acetivibrio sp. MSJd-27
ATTTTTCCGTATATTATTTGTCTCCGATATTTTGGTGCAAATACTATGTGATACTTGCAATTCCATGTTGTGTGTGATAAACTGCTTTTTGTATCAATCTTCATTTTGATACCCCCTATATTATTTTGTTGCGGCTGACTAGACCCGCTTCTATTTTAACATAGGTTTTTTTATTCCTCATCGGCATAAGCCTCTTTTGAACCACCAGCTTAGCTGGTGGTTTTCGTGATACAAAAAATGCCAATGGCTCCATCGAGGAACCATTGGCATTGCTTGCTTTTCGCCAAAATCAACCCTACCGTACCGTCGTACGCCTGCGGATCGCCGGCGGGTCATTCCCGCCGGCCCTGCCGGATATGATATTGTTTCTGCGAAGCTTAGTCCGCAAAAGCATATTCCCCCATAAACAAAATCTCACCGCTTAGGTTGTCTCGAATGATATAAGTGAAAGGTCTGTCCGCCCTGCATTCAATGGGCTGAGGCGGCAATGCGGCCCCTGCCATTGCGATTCCCGTAACAGCTGCGGCTTCCGTCCCGTTCTCGTCCACGTTGATATAGGTCTTATGAATGGTATTGCTGATCCACATATTACCCTCTGTGAACATCTTCCCGAACTCCGCCTGCCGGGAAAAGGCCCTTTTGATACCGAGCGCATGAAAAATATCGTTCAAGGAAGTGGAAAACTCCGTCTTGAACTTGGGCATGCTGAAGTGCACATAGGCAGACTGCAATGTCTCACTCTTCAAAAGCGCCTCCGCATTGGTCACTCTTCCCTCTTTGGGTATCAACAGAAACATACTGACCGACAGCTCTTCATGATATTCAGAACCGGCATATTCACCGTTCTCGTCAAGCTTTACCTCCCGATTGCTGTAAGGCAGCTCTATCATTTGAAGCCCGTCGTTCTCAAAATAATTGAAATATCCGGTTTTGTGCATGAAATCCATTTCCGCCTTTTCTCCATGCCGATCAGTGAAGGTTTCTTTTTTCGTTGCGCCCGGATTGAACGGCATCTGCCACTGCCCTTTGAAATAGACCGCATTCGCCAGATAAGCCCAGAAATCAGGATCGTTGATTAGGGTCGGAATTTTGCCATTGGTCTTTTCGCTGACCCAAGAGTTAATCTCCTTCACGGCATTCGCATCCGTGACCTCAAAAGCATCGCCGCGGTAAAAATCCGCAATGGATTTCCGGTAGGCTTCGCTGAATTGCATTTCGCATCTGCTCCGGTTGATCCAGATGGAATTGGCGACGTTCAGCTTGACAACATCCGTCTTGGAATACGTCTCAATCAGCTTTTTGGCCTGTTCGTTGAAAGCATCCAAATCCTCGGCTTTCATCGCACCCAGAATCTCTGATTTGGTTTCCCCTTCCGCACCGTTGGCAGCCAATGCCAGCGCCATCCGGATGCTCAGCGGGGAGAACATATAGTTCTGATCCTGCGGCATGAGCGTGTTGTTTATCTCATCCGCAAAAGTGGTTTTCTTAGCTGCCGGAGTGCCGCCAAACAGAAATCCCTCAAAATCGCTTTGCTGGTACATTCCGTTTTCAATCAGTTTTTTGTAAAGCATTTTACCGGAAGCATCCAGTGTAGTCAGCGCACTGCGGCACAGGCGGACCGCATCGCTGCGCAGGAGCGTCATATCGTGATAAACAACGCTTGTTGTAAAATTGTTGTTTAAAAGATCCGACTCCCTGCCCTTTTCGTAAGCCTGCTCCAAATCCGTAATCTCATAGCCCAAAACCGTCAGAAGAATTTTTGCGAACTCCTTCCCGGTCACGGTCCGATCCGGTTCAAACCGTGTTTCACTCACGCCGTTTATGTAGCCCGCATGATAGAATTTTTCAATCATGTCTTCCGCCCAGTGTCCCTGAATATCGCCAAACGAAGGCTCCGGATAGCCGATATCTGGAAAGACTAAGCCTGTCACCCGGCTTATCAGGACAATTGCTTCCGCCCTTGTCACCTCCCGTTCCAGTTCCAATCCGTTCTCGGTTCCCAAAAGCATACCAAGCCTTTGAAGCCCGGCCGCCTCCCTTTCCGCAAGAGGTATCTCCTCCCTGCTCAGCGTGGCCGCCCCTGCCGTCAGACTGCACAGCAGGCCAAATACCAGAAGAATGCCCGTAATTCTTTTCATTTTGAAACCTCCCTTTTCTTTTATAAGATAAAAAATTGTGCGCGAACGTGCGCAACTGTATGTTTCAAAAATAGTATGCGAAGCAGACTTGTTGTTTTTTGGAACGAAAGACCTTTTTATTATTTGACGAAAAACGGAGGAAAAAGTTCCCTTTCACCGATTTATCTTTCAAAAAACATTTGATGGTATATAATATATATGATATAGCTTGCGGAGCTGAAACATTTTTCGGATGGCATATGTCTTGCAAAAGCGTTTTTATCTTGCTATAATACGAAGACAAGGGAGGAATGAACGTATGGATTTATCTGTTTTGATTATCAATATTCTGCTGGGCTTTAATATCATCTTCCTTCTTTCTGTCATTTTTGTGGAGCGCAAGCGTCCCCAGTCCACCATTGCATGGATATTAGTGCTTACCCTGCTCCCTGTTGTCGGAGGAATTCTGTATCTGTTTTTTGGAAGTACGCTGAATCTGCGTTTCAGTGGAAAACTGAAAAAAAAGTACAAAAATTTTGATCAGGCAACCGCTGATTTTTACACGTATTTGGATCAATCCATCAAAGAATTTAAAAACTTAAATCAAAAAGAAATTCATCCTTACCGTGATATCGTATATATGCTTTTAAATCAGGCGGAAAGCCTTTATACGAACGACAACAATGTAAAACTGTTCACAGCGGCAAAAGAAATGTACGACGATCTGTTTTTTGAAATCAAGCACGCCAGACAAACCATTCATATCGAATTTTTTATCATTCGGAACGATGCAGTGGGCAAAAAGCTGGTCTCCTTACTGGCAGAGAAAGCACAGCAAGGGGTGGAGGTACGGCTTTTGTACGACGAATTCGGCAGTCTAACCACTACAATGGGCTTTTTTCAGCCGATTGTCAAAGCCGGCGGCAAAGTATGCCGCTATTTTACCACGCGGTTTTCCAACCTGCTTCGTGTCAACCACCGAAACCATCGAAAGATTGTGGTAATCGACGGCAAAGTAGGTTACACGGGCGGGATGAATCTGGGCTTGGAATATATGGGAATGAAAAAGATCTCCCCTTGGCGGGATACTCATTTAAAGCTGTCCGGCTCCTGTGTCAGTATGATGCAGATCCGTTTTCTTCTGGACTGGCTCTTCTCTTCCGGAGAAACCTTCCAGCTGGAAACCTCCAGCAAAAAATTTTTCCCCACCCCCTCAAAATCCGGAAATATGGGCGTTCAGATCGTGTCAAGCGGACCGGATACCGGTGCAGAGAGCATCAAATGCGGTTATTTGAAGATGATCAACAGCGCCCACAAGCGGATTTATATTCAGACGCCCTATTTTGTACCGGATGATTCCATGCAGCAATGTCTGATGCTGGCGGCGCAATCCGGAATCGATGTGCGTATCATGATCCCCGGCATCCCGGATAAGGGGTATGTATACGCCATCACCCTTTCCTATATGGAGGAACTATTAAAATGCGGTGCAAAAGTTTATCTTCATCCTGGTTTTATCCATTCCAAAACCATTGTGATAGATTCTTATGTCTCCTCGATCGGAACAACAAATTTTGATGTCCGCAGCTTCAATCTGAATTTTGAGGTCAATGCCTTTGTCTATGACCGTGATTTCGCCTTAAAAAACGTAGATGTGTTTATGGCCGACGCCAGCGAATGCAAAGAACTAACCTATGAAAGTTTTCAAAAAAGAAATCTATTCCGGAAAATGGGTGAGAGCATTTTCCGGCTGTTCGCACCGTTGGCATAAGCATAGGGGATTGATTCGGCTTTAAGCATTAGGGAGCGGAACCCCATATACCCTGCACTTGTTAAACTCCCTAATGCTTAACCATAGAATACTGTATCCGAATCCAGCGAAGCCAACCAAAACCGGAATTTTTCTTTTGCCATTTCCGGTATCCCAATTAAAATCTTGCAATTTAACAAATTATTCATTTATCGTTCACACCCTTTACACATTCCTTTGCTATACTCTTAACTGTAAGAAGAAAGATTCCCACCTTCTTCTGGATTTCTTTTCGATTCGCGAAACGTTTTTTTCATTCCCCTTTTTTACATATTTATTTCTCGAAAAACTGTGATTCCCTGTCACAGTTTTTTGCTTTTTCAATATTTTGATTGTATGTTTCTTAAGCATAGAGCACCGTATCCGAACCCGTTTTTTTGAACGTTTTTCCGCCATGACATCGTCAAAATGTCCGCGCATACTTAAGCATTAACATTTTATTCATGCGTTATTCACAGCACTGACACAATACCCTGGTATACTAAAAACATAGAAAGGAGGACAAAACATACACAACAACTTTAAATAACCCCTCTAAAAATAAATCCTATCCCTTTTTATGAATCTTATGAAGAAAGCGCTGCGGTTCCCCTACCGCAGCGCTTTCTATATTTCTCGGAACGAAAATTTTTTTTATTTTTTTTCTTTCGGACTGAAAATCAACGCAATCAGAAATCCAAAGAAAATTGCCGCTGCAATTCCGGCAGCCGCGGAAACAACTCCACCTGTAAAGGCCCCCAAAAGCCCATGCTCTGCAATCCCCTTCATCGCGCCTTTTCCCAGGGTATATCCAAAGCCTGTCAGAGGAATGGTCGCACCGGCTCCGCCGAACTCCACAATTGGTTCATATAATCCCAGACAGGTCAGCACCGTTCCCGCCACCACATAGATAACAAGAATCCTGGCAGGCGTCAATTTTGTCTTATCAATCAATATCTGTCCGATGACGCACAGAATGCCTCCCACAAGAAATGCATATAGATACTCCATGGCTACTCCTCCTTATTGGTACTGATAGATACCAGATGTGCAATCCCCGGAATGGTTTCTCCCTGCTGGGAGCTTGTTGGACTCATAAGCGCACCGGTAGCCATAAAGGCAATATTCTGCCAGGTTCCCTTTTTCATTTCCTTTAAAAGGTAACTGCAGAGCACGGAAGCCGCACAGCCGCATCCGCTTCCTCCGCAGTGGACATCCTGCTCGTCGATATCATAAATCATGCAGCCACAATCATCCAGTTTCCCCTTGGTATCAAATCCATTGTCATGAAGCAAATCCCTCAGAATATCCTTCCCCATCATACCAAGATCTCCCGTCACAACAAGATCGTAATCGTCAAAGGTTTTTCCTGTTTCATTGAAATGAGTAATCAGGGTATCAAGAGCCGCAGGAGCCATAGCAGCTCCCATATTATTCAGGTCATTGATTCCCAGATCGATCACTTTTCCGGTAGTCACATAGCGCACATAAGGGCCAAGTCCTTCCTTGGAAACCAGAACCGCACCTGAGCCGGTAACGGTCCACTGAGCCGTGGGAGTTCGCTGACCGCCATATTCCAGCGGAAAACGAAATTGCCGTTCGGCAGAGCAAAAATGACTGGAGGTGACTGCAATCGCATTCTTTGCGTATTCTCCATCCACAATGATTGAGGCCAGAGATAAACTTTCCGCCATAGTGGAACAAGCACCGTACAGCCCAAAGAAAGGGATATCCAATTCACGGATGGCATAGTTGGTAGAAATACATTGGTTTAAAAGGTCACCTGCAAAGATGTAATCCACTTCATTTGCTGAAATCTTGGATTTTGCGATGGCATTTGTGACGCTCTCCTTCATCAGCTTGCTTTCCGCCTTTTCCCATGTCTGCTCCCCGTATTTCGCGTCATCGATAATAATATCAAAATAGTTCTTTAAAGGTCCTTCTCCCTCTTTCGAACTGACAATGGAAAAAAACGAATTGATGCTGGGAGGATTGCTCATCTTAACCGTTTGCCTTCCCAATTTTTTTACCATAACGCTACCCCCTTAATCAAAGCCATAATCAATCCGCAGACAATGGAAGCCGTGATTCCGTAAACCAATACAGGACCTGCTATCACAAACATTTTTGCCCCCAGGCCAAGCACATATCCCTCGCTCTTAAATTCCATAGCGGGAGAGACAATAGAGTTTGCAAAACCGGTGATCGGAACGATGGTTCCAGCTCCTGCATATTTCGCAATCTTATCATAGAGATTCAATCCGGTCAGCAAAGCACCGAGGAAAATCATCGCCATCGAAGTAAAGCTGGAGGCATGTTCCTGTTCCATCCCCATTCCCTTAAAAAAATTCAATATAAACTGGCCGATCACACAGATCAGCCCGCCAATCAAAAACGCCATCAGGCAATTTTTTATAAGCGGTGATTTTGGCATGTTTTTTGTTACATATTGATTGTAATCCTGGTTGGTGATCTGTTTCATATCTCTCACTCCTGTTCTTTCAGCAAAGCATGAAAGAGCAGAACAAATAAATGAGCTTCAGCCTTTTCATGCTTAATACTTTTATTGTTTCATCTTTCAAATTTTTTATAACAACATTCTAATGAATAATTTTTTCCAACGATGTTTCAGACATTTGAGAAAAAAGAGAGACTCAAGGTATTTAAGGAATCAAATATTGACCACGAATATGCAACATTTGTACAATCATTTGAGAAATTTGTTCATTGTCTTTTTGTGTTCGCAACAATAGAATAAAGTTAATAGAGAATGGCTGTCTGTTTAAAAGCAATCTGTTTTTTCGCAGCCCGTTTATTTCGACGCTTATAAATCAAAAATTCAAATCACAAAATGAATATTTTGTCACCTTCTGAAATTGACGAATTTCAAATTTCATGTTATTTATAACAAAAAGCAAGATGCTTTTTGCTTCCGGCAATTGTATCTGCACTTCACGTTTTAACAATTCTGTAAGTCATTCGGCAAACTCATTTTTGAAGGGCGGCCGCCCTTCAATCGCTTGTGAAACAAGCGATTTGCGCGCATACGGCACGTATGGCAGTTTTTTGATTGAAACAAGTCTCTGCCGGATTTGTCTCACACGGCGGCATTTGTGGAATGTCACAGTTGCTGTGCTCTGCGCTGTGTACTATGCGCTATCATTATGCCCGTTCTTTTTCAGAAGTGAAATGCTGCAGTGCCTCATCCACACTACAAATGCTTTCGCTTCAGACAATAACAATATATAAAAATAAAGGCTCTGTAAAGTTAACATGAAAAAATAGCACCCGCAATCAGCCAATCTGGCTAAGCAACGAGCAAAAGCTCGCGTTTGCGCTTTTTGGACAGCTCGAGGCCGGCGCACTGTGCCGGGG
>NZ_JAHLPV010000067.1 GCF_018918095.1 Acetivibrio sp. MSJd-27
GCTGGCCATGTGGAAGTGGCGGGATGGGAACCATGGCACGCTGCATCGGATACTCATGTTTTTATTCCCAATAGACACAAAAACGCGTGGATTCGCTTGATGGAATCCATGCGTTTTTCTTTTCTATTGTTCAAAAGTCAAAAGCAGATTCATTAGAAATTTTTTTGTATTTTGATTGCTTTTTTAGTTCTTGCTTCCTATTATATCATTATTTTTTACAAGCGGCTCCAAAAGCTCCATCTGACCAAACAAGTCAAGTATTTTCCCATTGACGGACAATTTTACCTTGTCGATGTTGTCCAGTTCTGTCAGAGAGTTGACAATAGCGTAAAGACAAAGCCGTTCCCGCGAGGAACCTCCGGTATTCAAGGCCTCGAAATTATCGCCGAAATCAACGACAGCGACGTTATCTGTCCGTTTTACAGAATTCAGTTTGGTATCCTTGTCAACAACTGCGATACCGTTGGTGGTTTTTGGTCCTTTGATGAGTTCGTCCATGACTAGCTTGGGAAGGTCCTTTTCGTTGGTTACTTTAATATTTCTCTGTTCCGGCACTAAGTGGCTGGCCGTTTCATCTCCGAAATAAAGCGTGATGCGGATGTCTTTTTCTTCGCCATAAGGCTGGGGAACAGCAGACTCTGTGGGGAGGGACACCTGCCCGTCCACCGGGTCCACTTTTCCGACTTCAAATATATGCATCACTCCCCAGACGGAAGAAACAACAAACGCGCCTATGAGAATACCAATACAGATCCATTTACCTTTCATTCTATTCATCCTTTCCTACATTTCAGAAATTGAGTGTATCTCTTTTTTATATTATAACAAGATAAAAACGCTTTTGCAAGGCAAAGACGCTATAACCTCGCTGTATGTCCCCTATTTCTAAAGCGACGGGTACTTTATTTAAAAAGCAAGCGGCGAGCATAATCTTGCGCTTCGCTCGGTTGAAACGCCATTAAGGTAATTTTTGCTGCGCAAAAGTTTTCAATAAAATCTTGTTATAAAATCGTTCCAGCCTCATGAAGCGGGCAATTTAACAAGTGCAGGACATATGGGGGATGGCTCTCAATGCTTATGCAGGAAATTAGACAAAAGACAATTATTTTCAAGGAATTTATATTACAAAACGTTTACAAAAAAGAGTTTGTATGATAAAATCAAAATGATATTTTGTGTGATTTTATCCATCAGTCGGGGAAGAAGAGCCGAATCTTGCGGGAAAGGGAGTGTAAAATTTGATAAAACTGATTCATTTCGCCGATTTGCATCTGAATGCTCCTTTGAGTTCCCGGGTGGGCTGGGATACCGCCAATAAGCTCAGAGAAAATAAATTTAAGGTCATAGACCGTATTGTTGCACTGGCAAATGACAAGCAGGCGGATATGATTCTGATTGCCGGTGATTTGTTTGATGATTCCTTCACGGATGAAAAGACATTCCGGTTTCTTGAAGATCGTTTTTCAAAGACAAACGCATCTATTTTTATTGTCTGCGGAAATCATGACTGCCTTTCCAAAAGCCGTTTTTATGACAATGGTTCCTCATGGAAAAACACTCATATTTTCAATGCGGAGATGGGAAAGGTTTCCCTTCCTGCACTGAACTGTGATGTGTACGGCCAAAGCTTTTCCGGTGAAGTGGTGAGAGAAAGCATGCTAAAAGGCTTTCGCGCCGATAATCCTGAGACGCTGAACCTGATGGTAATGCACGGAGATTTGCACTGTCAGAGTGACTATAACCCAATCCGCACGGAGGATATTGCGGCAAGCGGTCTTGATTATCTGGCTTTGGGGCATATCCACAATGAAAAGCAGATGAAGAGGGAAGGAAGAACCTATTATGGTTACTCGGGAATTCCTCAGCCCCATAGCTTTAAGGATAGCTCGGCTCCCTCCGTGAATTATATAGAACTGTCAAAACAGGAATTTCATGTTGAATACATTGACGTGTCTGAATTTCGTTTTTATCGGCTGAGAGTTTCGGTTTCGGAATGTCTTACCTCCTATGATATCCAAAGGGCGATTCTGCATGCAGCGGAATCCTATGACAAGGAAAAAAATCTATTCGAGATCACAATGGAGGGTGAATTGCCGGAAGGATTCTATGTTGATATCAGACAAATGGAGGAGGAACTTTCTGATTCTTTCCTGCATTTGGAACTGAGAAATGAGACAAGGCTTGCAGTGAATTTCGACGCCCTCAAACGGGAGCAAACCCTTCGGGGGGCGTTTGTGAGGTTGGTAATGGAGGATGAAACACTGACGGACAAAGAGAAGCGAGAGATAATGGAATGCGGTATTCACGCGGTCAATCCTTTGGTGTCGAAGGAGGGACTGCTGTGAAAATAGACAGGATTCATCTGGACCGTTTCGGCAAATTCTGTGATAAAGATCTGGAGTTTTCCAAGGGGTTGAATATTATTTACGGGAATAACGAGGCCGGAAAGACAACCCTGCACACGGCGATCAAAACGATTTTTTATCCTTTGACCGCAAAATCAAAAGAAAATCAGGAAAAAATCTGTTTTATCCCTGCCAATGAAAAGAAGGCCGAGTGGACAGTGGATTTCACTACCGACGGCGGAAGACAATATACCAGCTGTTTTTCGATGGGAAAAACAAAGCGGGGCTGCACACAGAAAACAGTGGAAA
This sequence comes from Acetivibrio sp. MSJd-27, assembly GCF_018918095.1. GTDB lineage: Bacteria > Bacillota > Clostridia > UMGS1840 > HGM11507 > HGM11507. Next base: position 2,655 of record NZ_JAHLPV010000067.1, read on the forward strand.
AAAGGCTGGGCACCGAATGGAAAACGGCTGATTTATGCTTGGGGGAAGCCCTTTTTCAAATGCCGGAGGAGATGTTTGACAATCTGGCCTATATGAAGGACAAGACCCTGACAGAAATGCGGAACGCGCCTTTGGTAAATCGGCAGCTGGCTATGTTCAGTCAACAGAACAATGAGCAGGAGGAGCTGGACGCCGTCAAAAAGATAAACGCCGCGATCAGTTTGATTGAGCGCAAGAACAATCGCTTGGACAAATTGGAGCAAAACCGCAGGGAGCTTCTGGAGAAGAAAAGAGAGCTTCGGGACAAGGAAGCGGAATACAATACCTTGAAAGCACAGATGGCGTCTGTGGAACGAGAGCAAGAAAAAGAAAAAAAGGAGATTACAAAACTTCTTCGACTGATCGACGAGGTTGAGACATATGATAAATATGAAAAAATGAAGGCGGCAGAGGCACTTCAAAAGCAAATGATAAAAAATGAAGAAATGCTGAAAGAACTTGATGATAAACAAAAACAGATGTCCTATCTGAAAGGGCTTTCTTTAGATCAAATATCCAAATGCGAAGCGCTGGAGAGGGAACTTTCAGAGTATGGTCAGGACAAACAGCAGACAGAACTGCACGTTCCTGCTGCGTCGGACGGAAAAAGCAGGCTGTATATGCGTCTTTTGGCAATCCAGTTAGCGGTGAGTGCTGTTTTTGGCGTTTTGATTCTATGGAAGCCTTTCCTTTTTTCGATTTTGACAGGCATTGGTTTGATTCTTTCCGGATTTTTTTGTTATAAATACAGACAATATAAAAGACTGTGTTCACAGCAGCGGCAAAAACAGAAAGAAGAGCAGGTGCACAGGATTCAAGCGATCCGCAGTCAGCGGGACGAACTGCTTGGACAATTCCAATGCAGGGACGCAAAAGAATTGCATGACAAATATCTTTCTTATCAGGAGCAGCTGCACCGACGTGAACTGTTGGAACTTTCCCTGGAAAATGACCGCAGGCTGTTTGATACAAATACAGATAAAGAAGAGTTTGTGTTATGGCAGCAGCAGTTTTCAGAGAAACCGCCGGAAAAAAGAACAGAGGATTTAAAGGAGCTGATCCGACAGAAAGATATGGCGGAAGCACGGCTGAATGAAAGGAATGTCGCATACGCCAACCTTTCCGGAAAAACGCTCAATTACAAAGGGGATTTGGAACTGCGTATTCGTTTGGAAGAAGAGCTGTCTGCCGCAGAAGCTGAGATAAACAGTCTGACGCACCGCTTAGACGTGTTGAAAAAGACGCGCGGTTATATGGAAAGGGCAAAGGAAAACCTGAAAACAGGCTATTTGCCCAAGCTGAATGCGGAGGTAAAACAAATACTCGGCGATATGGGACTGCCGCATGTAGAACAGATCTATGTGGATGAGATGCTGAATATTTCCGTCAAGGCGGACAATCAGAATTTTCTGAAAAGCGGGCTGCAGCTGTCGATGGGCACAAGGGATCAAATGTATTTTGCTCTTCGGCTTGCGGTTTGCCGTTTGGCTTATGCGGAGGGAGAGAAAATTCCGCTTTTTCTGGATGATCCTTTTGTTCGCTTGGATGATGAACGTTTCCGGCAAATGATGAACTATTTAAATTCCTGCAGGGATATGCAGATATTATATTTTACCTGTCACAGGCGGGCACTTCAGGAAAGCCTTGGCGGAAAAGTGATTCAACTTTGATTGAGGAGGAACGAATGTTATGATATTAAAAACCAAGAACGAATACGGGCTCATTGCCATCAAGGACACAGCGCTGAAGACGATTGCCGCCCATGTGGCCACCAGTTGTTATGGGGTTATATGCCTGGCAAACCGGAAAACAAAGCAGTCCATCTTTACTTTTAAAGGAAAGGAAAAGGCAACGGATGCGGTAAGGGTTATTTATCAGGAGGGACTGGTAATAGACATTCATATTTTTGCCATGTACGGCACAAATATTCAGACCATTTCCAACAACATCATTGAAACATTATCTTATATACTAAATGATCAGTTCGGACTGAAAGTAAATAAAATCAATGTCTTTATTGATGGACTTCTGGACAAATAGGGGGTGCCGTAAAAGGTGAATACAATCAACGGGGAACAGTTAGTGGGCATGCTTGTATCGGCATGCAATCAGATAGAAAACAAAAAAGAGGAAATTAATCGGCTGAATGTCTTTCCGGTACCGGACGGGGATACCGGCACGAATATGACGCTGACCTTCAGCAAAGCAGTCAAAGAGATCATGGGTCTGACGACCCAGCCGGTAGGTGTGATCAGTGACAAGATGGCTTCCGCTTCCCTGCGGGGGGCGAGAGGAAACTCGGGGGTCATCCTTTCCCAGTTTATCCGTGGGATGGCAAAGCAGTTAAAACCGCTGGAAGAAGCGGATATCAAGCAGGTGGCTGACGCGATCAAAAGCGGTGCGGATGTGGCTTATGCAGCGGTTATGAAGCCGACGGAAGGGACGATTCTTACCGTGATGCGTGCGCTTTCCGACAAGGCGCTGGAATTGTGCGGGCAGGAGCTGGAGATGCCGGCATTTCTGGAACAGGTCATAGCATATGGAAATGAAGTTCTTGCAAAAACCATAGATATGCTGCCTAAGCTGAAGCAGGCCAATGTTGTGGACGCCGGCGGAAAAGGACTTATGACACTGTTTGAGGGCGCGCTTTATTTCCTTCAGAACAATGAGGTTATTGAAGTGCAGACGAAAGAAAAGAAAGCGGAGGAACCGGAGGCACCCGCAGCGCAATTGGCTGAGGAGGATATCACCTTCGGCTACTGCACGGAATTTATTATTTTGAAAAAGAATAAGCCGGCTGGAAATCTTCGCGGGAAACTGGAGAAAATCGGGGATTCTGCCGTGGTTGTGGAAGATGATGATATCATTAAGGTACACGTGCACACCGACAATCCGGATCAGGCACTGGGATATGGTCTGAAGATAGGTCAGCTGATCAATTTGAAGATTGACAATATGCGGTATCAGAATGAACAGCTGAAAAAAGAGCGCGAAGAACAAGAAAAATCCACGCCGAAAAAGAAATACGGATTTGTTTCGGTTGCATCCGGCGAGGGCTTCAAGAGTATTTATAAGGAGCTTGGAATCGATCAGGTCATTTTTGGCGGTCAGAGCATGAATCCATCCACAGATGATATTCTGGAGGCTGTGAAAAAAATACATGCGGAGACGATTTTCGTTTTTCCAAACAATAAAAATATCATTCTTGCCGCGGAACAGGCAAAGGCTCTTTACGGCGATAATCTGATTGTGATTCCAACGACCAGTATGGCCGAGGTTTATTCCTTAATGATTATGTATGACGAGAATCTTGGAAAGGAAATGCTGGAAGGTGTCTTCCGCGACGCCCTGTCCCGCATTAAAACCGGGCAGGTAACCTATGCGGTGAGGGATTCCGTGGTCAACGATCTTGCAATCAAAGAAGGCGACATTATGGGAATGCAGGGAGGAAGAGTGGTGTCCCTGGGTGCGAATATCAATTTGGTTACTTTGAATTTAATCAAGGAAATGGTTGATGAGATGACGGAGATTATCACGATCTACGGTGGAGAGGATTTAAAGGAAGAACAAAAAGAAGAACTTATGGAAACGCTGGAAAAGGAATTTCCGGATATCGATGTAACTTATTCCAAAGGCGAGCAGCCAATTTATTATTACATCATCGCAGTGGAATAAGGACAAACAGAGTGGGGTGAAGCTGTGTATCAAAGGTATTTCGGCACAAATCAAAAGAGCAGGTATTCCCTGGCACATACGGCAGGCTTCATAGGAATCGTGGGAACAGTTATCGTGTTTTTTTCGTTTTTATATAATCTGTATATCGACGGGGAAACATTGTATTTTTATTGCAATTTAGGTATATTTGTCTTATTGATGGGACTCTGGATCGTACTGCTTGGTGTCACAAAACGGGAACTGGCTGTCGGTATTTCCAAAAGCAATTACATTCTGTTCCTGGGATTTTTAATGATGGCCTACAACGTGATGTATGGCATAAAAATGTATCAGGCATTTCAGCCTTCCATACTTTCTATGGAATTTTCGGTCATCCTGCTTTATCTGTTTTTGGATTTGTTTTCCGCGATCCTTTTGATTGTCAACGGAATGCGGAGCTATCGGGAACTGTCTGGCAGATATACACGGATCTATAGAAAAATTGCCTGGAAGCGGAATGTGATCTGTCTGGCAGGGATCGGACTTGGCATACTTTTAGGGTTATTCATTAGAATCGCTAAGTGAGGAATCGGATTCTCTTTGGTGACGGCAGGTTTCACAGCAAAGAAAAAACGAATAAAAAGGACATGGCATTATGAAGTGCCCCCCAAAGATTAGACAAAAATAAATATTAACTTTCAAGAGAATGAGTTCGGAATTGTACCGGACTCATTTTCAATTTAGAAACAATCCGTTCGTTGTTGTAGTAATCAAT
>NZ_JAHLPV010000068.1 GCF_018918095.1 Acetivibrio sp. MSJd-27
GTAATGCGGTTGCCAAACCTTTTACTATTATATCTCAGGAGGTTTTATTTGCATATGCTTAAGCTTTTTATCTTCCCCCAGTAGAACTGGGGGTTTATTTCCACGTCTAAAGACACCAAACAAAACTGACTCCGTTAGAACAACGGAATCAGTTTGTTGTCTAAATCTTGTTTTCCCTTCAATAGGGGGCTTTTTGTACTGTCTGCATAATTTGGTGCAGTTCAGTTCAAAGACCGGGGGATTACAATCAGTTAATCAACCACTTCTATCCGCAGAGTCTGGGAGAGAAACGCCTCATCGGAAATCTTCAGACGCGGCAGGCGCATAACCTCGTCAAACACCGCCGTCTGCTCCTCACCGTTAATCAGGAACCGGCGCTTTCCGTTCCCCTGATTGCGGTAGCTGTAGCGGATGGTACAGCCCCGAATCTCCATCTGCACGTCAAACTCCTTCACCGGCATGACCGCCGCGGGCTGGAGCATCACGCCGTCAAACTGCGGTTCGATACCGATTCCAAAGCGCATCAGCGTTTTTAACAGCACGTTCGCACTGCCCGTATGCCAGTCACCCATGGACTGCCCGTCAATCCCCAGGCTTTCATTATAGCAATACGAGTTTGGCATGACAAAAGGCGTCAGGCTGACATACTCATGGGTGATCGGGATGGATTTCGCAAGCTGGCACCATGCCTCCGCGCTCTCACCCATCTTGAAGAGGGAGGCAATTCCAAACATGCTTCCGTGAATATAGGCGGCCGCATTCTCCGCCGTACCCGCCGGCAGGTCACTGATACGCCCCACTCCCGGTGTCTTCGGCGCAAAATATTTGTCAAAGGTCATCAGTCCGTATTTGGAATCCAGATGGCGGTAAGTCTCCAGAATCGTCTGGCGCATGGACTCCTCCCCGTTATAAAAGCCGGACAGAACCCAGAACGCGCTGGCGGTCAGACCGTAACGCTCCACGCCATCCGGATCCGAAAAGCTTCCGACCAGGTAGGAGCGCTTGTCTCCCCATCCGTGCAGAATATGCTTCCGCCCCTCTTCGTTCTCCACAATGGCATATTTTTTCAGACCTTCGGTGATCTCCTCTTTCGCCTTGCGGTAGCACTGGATTTTATCCGCATATTTTTTGCCGTCCAGCATGGTCAGCAGTTCCATCATTTCCTCCAGATTCTGATAAACCTGCAGGGTTGCCATCACCGTCACGCCGGTGCCGTATTTTTTCCCGGGATCCGTGGAAATTCCCAGTCCGTCCAATGCGTCGTTCCAATCGCCGAACAGAGCGCAGACACACTTTGTCAGCTCCATATCCCGGTTTGCAATCAGATAATCCATGATCTTCAGCAGATGGTCAAGAACGGTGTCCTCCATATCCGATTTGCGCACCAGATGGGTGTCCTCATCCACAATTTCATAATAGCCGCAGACCCGGTCAAGAAAAGCAAAATCTCTGGTGTACTTCAGATAGGTCACAATGGTGGAGATCATCCAAACGCCCTGGTCAATAAAGGGACGCAAATCCATCTTGGGAGCCGCCCCCTCGGCGGGAATCGAATACTGCCGGGGACATCTGCCGTTGGGCGCGGTGTAGGAAAGCGCTTCCAATATTTTATCCGCACACTCCTCCGGCCGCCATAGAATCAGCGCCTCCAGCTGCTGCAGCACATCCCGCACTCCAAGCAAATTGCCGCCGTAGTTCTTCCCCAAAGCGCAGAATTCGATCTGCCGTTTGATATAGTTCAGGAAAACGTTAAACACTTCCTCCCGAATGGTTCCGTCCTCAAACGCGCCGAAGCGGATGTGCAGCCTATCCTGATGCTGTTTATCCTGTTCTTCCAATTTTTCAAGCTTTTCGTCAATCTCCCGCGCCAGGTATCTTTTTGCGTGCAGAGTCTCTATCTCTTTCTTTTCATGGGTTGCCGTAAAGCGGAAATCCAGCCGCAGAGTGCCGCCCGCTTCCAGTTCATAGTGGCTCAGATCCCCCGCCACCGCAATATCCGAAAAACCGCAAACGGAAACAGGCTTCTCAAAGGTTCCGGTGTACAGATGCTTCGCTCCGACAAAACTGCTGTTCCTGCCGCTCATAAAGCTGATGCGGGAGGTCGTCTGCTCGCTGCGCAGAATGCCGTCCCCGTATTTGTTGATCACGCCGTAACTGGACAGAGTAACCGTCCGGCTTACGTTCTGATCCATATAAAAATCAAACCCATCGTCCTTCGCGCGGCCTACTCTCCACCACCGCAGACTGAAGTTGTCGTCCTCCCCGTATATCAGAAAAGGATTAAAATAGGAAGACAAATACAGCTTAAGCGGCTCGTCCTGCTTGTTTGCCGCATAGATGGAAAAGAACACTTCCTTCTCCTCGGTGACGAATACCCGCACCGCGAAATCCGCTTTCTCCGTCTCGGTGAAATAGTATACCGCGTTCGGGGTAAACACCGTATATCTCTGTAATTCCACAGCGGAGTTATGGGCAGGCACACTCAGCAGGGAAAACGGCTCATACCCGCCGTCCTCCCGTTCAAACCCGGCAAAGAAAGCTATCTTCGGCTCATTGCCCTCCGTCATATGCTGGAAGGCGGTAAAGGTGCTCTCGTTTGCATACATGGTGCCGGAAGCACCGGCCCACAGGTTAAACCCGTCATGGCTGTATGGATAACGGGCTTCCCCATCCCCCCGGGGCATGCAGAGCACCGACTGATCCGGAAGAAAATAAGCGTTTCCCGGCAGCTTGTTCTTCTCTGCCGCCGCAGGGTTTTCCCTCATATGTTTCACTTGTCCCAGTATGGACTGGATGGACTGTTCCAATGTCATAATATTCCTCCTCAAATGTTTCTTCCTATGGGAAAGACGTACCCTCTGACCGATGGCACGCCGGCGAGACTGATATGCTCAGCCCGATTATACTGAAACAACGTTTTGAAATCAAGTAAAAATCTTTGATTTTTTCGAAAAACAATGATTTTTCATATTATTCGTTGTTTATTTCATGAGTCTTCGCATGTTCAAAGCCTGAAAGGTTCGTGAGGTTATCTAAAATGCAACAATGAAGATGGCAGTTTGTCATCGGAATATTGCATTTCAATGTTCTCCGAAGCTCTTGGCATTTTTAATGCCTTAGAGATTCGTGAGGTTATTATACCATATTCCCTGCCGGATAGTAAAGAAACCGAAAAATCCGTCTCAACCATTGGTACAGTAAGAAAAAACGCATTTTCAATTCCTCCAATCAAAAAGAGACAAAAAATACACAAAAACTGCCCATCGCACGGTACCTATGGTTTCGTTTTCCGCGGAGGAGGCGTTTTCACATCCGTCAGCCCAACCAGATAATCAATGCTGACGTTATGAAATACAGCCAGACGAATCCAAACATCCGTTGGAATATCCGTGATACCTCTTTCGTATCCGGAATAAGTTGTTTGACCTACCATAACCACTTTTCCTACAGCTGTTTGTGTTAAATCATTATCTTCCCGCAAATCCCTGATTCTTTTATATTTCACAAAAATCACCTCCCCACCATTCAATAAGGGCTTGTCCCGTCATTCAACGAGAACAAGGACACTGCATAGCAGTGCCGTAATCAGCGGGAGATTGCACTCCCGCTGATCACGGATATGGAACCCGCCGCCTTAAGAGGCGGGGGACATCTTGCCCGCAGTTATAATAGAAGCAAAGGCTCACAAATCTATTTTAGACTATTTTGTTCTATAACCTTTTTCAAAAACGGCCAGAGTCCGAATGCTTCGTATATTTTATATATATTGCAGCTCTGCGGACTCATATCTTAATCACTGGAAAATGAAAATACCAAAAAAAATGCTAATAGGATATCGTTTTTGACTTGCAAAATTGTTTTCATCTTGTTATAATAACGAAGTATGGTTCATTGGAGATTGTGCACTTCACCAAATGCAATCATAACAACCGAGGCGGACTATGTCACATATAGTCCGCCTCGTTTTCTAATTTTTCAACCGTTTATCCCAAAGGCAGCCTGTGTAACCTCTCTCAGACCGCGTTACTTTTGCAATGCTACTTCCTAGACCTTCAGCAATTGCATCGAGTTCTCCGCTTTCTTTCATTTCTGATATAGTATTCATCAAATCCTGTAATTCTGATTTGAGGTACTCAAAGCTTTCTTCTCCGACATCACGGGCAAACATGGCGATATTATCTTTCAGTGTAGAAAACAATTGTTATGACAAACAGGTATTACAAACCTACAAGGATTTGAAATTTGTTGAGCAGAACTATGACGCTATAAACAAGGACAAGTTTTACAAAACTACAAACGGTGTTACGGTAATGTATTATAACCCCGATGCAAATGCCGGAGGACAGCTTGTTGAACTAACCATATATAACGAGGATATTTTGGATGCGGCAAAGCTATATAAGAAACCGCAGGACTTTTTCTCTCACATTGAGGGAATGTCAAAAGGAGCTTTGTATGATGTCGGCACCGAAACTTTTATGGAAACGGCAAAGGATTTTATCGAAAGCAAGGCGGATTTTGAGGGTTGTTCGCTTAAAACAATGAACGCACTCAAAAAATATGCTGCTCCCGAAAAATCAAAAACCGATAAAGAGCCGGAGCGATAATTTTTTGAAAGATGATATAAATTACAGTATAATAAAAGTACAGAAAAAGGAGAGTGATTTTTATGATGACAGCTAAAATAAACTTTATAACCAACAACTTACTTGTAGATATGACTTGCAGAGAAACCGAACTCTGTAACAGCTTGCAGAACATCGGCATACTGATAGTGCCGAGTATGATATACCTCGATAACCGCCGTACACTTCAAATTCAGCTTAACGCAAATGATGAAGTCGGCGAAATTGTGAAAACGCTTATCAATACCGAGCGTGATACTCTCGGAACTGTTCAAAGGCTGTGCCGGAGCGTGTATTGCTTAAATGCAAAACACCGTGCGGAGCTGCTTGAAATGATAGAAAACGGCGAAATCACAACAGCAGCCGAGGGCATTGAAATGGCAAAGCGGCTTCGTGAGCCGATGCAAATGTGCAGATAAAAAATAAATTCACAATTAAAATCGCACGAAAAGGTTGACTTTTTCGTGCGATTTGTGTATAATAATAGTGTAATAAAGGCGAAAGGAGTTTTAACTATGTCAATTACAGCTACCGAATTAAAGCAAAATCTTGGTCGTTATTTGCTGATGGCTGCAACAGAAGATGTTTTTATCACAAAAAACGGAAAAGTTGTAGCGAAGCTGTCAAACCCCAACCAAGACAGAGTGAATATGGCAAAATCTCTTTTTGGTGTTCTTCCGCAGGATATTACACTTGAAGAAGCTAAAAACGAGAGGATTGATACTATATGAGAGTTTTGGTTGATACCTGTGTTATCGTAGATGCACTTCAAGACCGTAAGCCTTTTTCGGATAATGCAAAAACAATATTTTATGCGGTCGCAAATAAACAAATTGACGGGTATATTTCCGCAAAATCAATAACCGATATTTATTATATCACCCACCGTGCAACTCATAGTGATGAAAGCACACGAAAGATTTTGAAAACATTACTCGGACTTTTTGATATTCTCGACACGGCAGCCATTGATTGCAGAAAAGCATTGTCATCGGACATTACCGATTATGAAGATGCCGTTATGTGCGAAACAGCCGAAAGGTGCGAGGTGGATCTAATTGTAACAAGGAACGAAAAGGACTATAAAAAATCTAAAGTAAAGGTATTATCTCCAATCGAACTTGTAAAATTCTTGGAGGAAACAGACGAAAACTAAAAAATAAATAAAATCATATCAGAGCATTGAAACCACAAATTTCAATGCTCTTTTTCTATGTAAAAAATCAAAAGGAGCGTTACAAAATGAATGATGATAAAAAACAATTATGCCCGAACTGCAAGACAGGTGCGGACGCATTGAAACTTGACCCACACGAACCTATGTGTCCGTATATGGCATTTCATAACGGGCAGACTTGCACAAAATATGTGCCTATCCAAAAAGATAACGACTAATAGTAAACAATCTACGGACGGAGGTGTTTATCATATATACATATAAAGATTTACAGATTATGCAGAGCTGGTCGCTTGAAAGAAAAGTACGGGTTACACAGCTTCGCATAATGGAATGGTACAAGCATTTTAACGGAAAAGTTAAGGTGTCGTTTTCCGGCGGCGTGGATAGCCTTGTACTTTTAGACCTTGCAAGACGAATATATCCCGAAATCGGAGCTGTATTTGTAAACACAACAATGGAATATCCCGAAATCGTTAGGTTATTTTACTGTATTACTTTGCCGGATATTCAATAAGAAATATTGCGGATATGTACGAAATATCACATCAAAATATCAGCTATGCTCATATAAAGGCATTAAAAAAATTGCGTGAATTTTTGGAGGCTGGCAATGAAAAATAAATACATCCTTTTGAATTTTGAAACAATAGAAAAAGCCATTGCCGCCGATGCAAAGGCTATGCGGAAAGTAGTTTCACATTACGGCAGATATATCGGATATTTTGCAAAAGGTAATTATATTTTTTCAGAAGAAATCAAAGCAACGCTGATGAAAGCCGTATTAAAATTTAATATGGACAGATAAACCCACAAGAGTAATCGTATAAAATCGGTTACTCTTTTTTTATGCCCGAACACAGAAAGGGGGTGAATTTTATGGCAAACCTAAACGACCAAATCGGAAAAATCAATGAGCAAATTAAGCAGTTGCGGGTCTGCTTCTAACTTTGTGTAAAGTCCAAACAAGGGTAAAATTGGTTGGCAGGGAGTGTTTTTGCTCCCTGCTTTTTCAATATAACAGAAACATGGCAAAAACTCAAGCCTTAATCCGGC
>NZ_JAHLPV010000069.1 GCF_018918095.1 Acetivibrio sp. MSJd-27
TTACAGATATTTCGTACATACACACAAAGCAAGGCGTATTGTATTTGTCGGTCATCAGAGATTTGTTCGACAACAGTATTGTAGCCTACAGGATGGGAACGAAACAAAATGTAAATCTGGTTTTGAGTACGATTAAAGCCGCCAAGAAAAAAGAGAAGGTCACTGCACAGATGCAACTTCACAGTGACCAAGGCTTTCAGTATACTTCACAAGCCTACTTCAAGCTAACACAATCATACGGCATTACTCCATCAATGTCAAGTCGAGGAAATCCGTATGACAACGCTTTAGCTGAAAATTTCTTTTCCATTCTTAAAACAGAGTGCATCTATCGCGCTAAACTTCCGACTTATGAGGAGGCGCGCCTCCTCATAAGTGAATATATCCATTTTTACAACAACGAGCGTATTCAACTAAAAACAAAACTGACTCCGTTAGAACAACGGAATCAGTTTGTTGTCTAAATCTTGTTTTCCCTTCAATAGGGGGCTTTTTGTACTGTCTGCATAATTTGGTGCAGTTCACATCGTGTCCGGGGGTTTACGCAACATTTCAGCGTGGATTGCACCACTGAAAAAATGAGTGGCTACCAACATACATTGAAATTTTTTGTCATACAGAAACAAAAGGCAGGCATAATGCTTACCTTTTGAACAATGATTTCCCACAAAACTCTGCTTATTTTGTGAGCTTATCCATCAATCCCATAATCTCTTCTAATTTCTCATCTGCATTGCCGTTTTCCATGGCTTCCTTCACACAATGGATCATATGTGCATGAATAATTTCCTTATTAATCTTTTTTAGAATGGATTGGGTTGCCATGAGCTGATTGGAAATATCAATGCAACATCTGTCCTCCTCCACCATTTTCAGAATTCCTTCCAATTGTCCTCTGGCGGTTTTTAGAAGCGTGGATACTTTTGCTTTGTCTGCTCTCATTTTCTTACCTGATTTCTTTCACAGTATAACCCGCGTCCGTAACGGATTTGATAAGAATCTCATCTGAAATCGACTGACTAAGCGTAACGGTTGCCGTTTTTTCTTCCAAGTTCACCTTAGCGCTGACACCGTCCAATGCATTTAAAGCGGCCTCCACCCTGCCGGAACAGTGAGAACAGCTCATTCCTTCAATGATTAACTTCTTTTCCATAAAATTCTCTCCTTTATTTTCTTTGTATGATTTTTCATATTCCGTGCGAAACAGCTTTAAACGCAGTGCATTGAGCACTACACAAACAGAGCTTAAGCTCATCGCGGCAGCACCGAACATAGGATTCAATTTCCATCCGAGAAGACTGTAAAAGACCCCCGCTGCCAACGGAATACCAAGACTGTTGTAAATTAAAGCCCAAAATAGATTTTCCTTGATATTCCGAATAACTGCCTTGCTCAGACGCACTGCTGTCACCGCTTCCAACAAATCGCTTTTCATAAGGACAATGTCCGCAGACTCAATGGCAATGTCCGTTCCCGCACCAATGGCAATTCCTACATCGGCCCGCGCCAATGCAGGAGCGTCATTAATGCCGTCTCCAACCATAGCGACTGTTTTTCCAGCCTCCTGCAATTTTCTTACTTCCGCTTCTTTGTCCTGCGGCATTACCTCGGCAATAACATGCGGAATGCCGATTTGCTTTTGAATCGCTTTGGCAGTGCGTTCATTGTCCCCCGTCACCATCACGACGTCAATTCCCATCTTTATCAATTCTGAAACAGCCTGTGCACTGGTTTTTTTTACAACATCTGCAGCAGCAATGATTCCAATCAGCTTCTTCTCTTCTGCAAAGAAAAGCGGCGTTTTTCCTTCATCCGACATTTTTTGTGCTTTTTCTTCCCATTTCTCTACAACAATGCCGCTTTCTTTCAAAAACATTTTATTTCCTGCGCAATAATGTTTCCCGTTTATCTCTGCACGTATTCCCCGTCCTGAAACAGAGACAAATTGCTCTGCACGAAACAGAGATACTTTCTCTTCCTCGGCTTTTTTTATAACCGCCTCAGCCAATGGATGCTCCGACTGTTTTTCCAGAGAGGCCGCTATCTTCAAAAGCCATTGTCTATCTATGTTCTCTGCCGGAAGAACATCAGTAACCTGAGGTTTTCCTTCCGTGACGGTTCCCGTTTTGTCCAACACCATTGTCTGAATACGGTGGGCTGTTTCCAAGGCTTCCGCTGATTTCACAAGAATTCCATTCTCCGCGCCCTTTCCTGTTCCAACCATAATGGCGGTTGGCGTGGCGAGCCCAAGAGCACAGGGGCAGGAAATTACCAGCACTGCAATGCCGATGGACATTGCAAATTCAAAGGAATATCCTAAAAGAAGCCATATGATAAATGCTGCCACAGCAATACTGATTACAACCGGAACAAATACCCGGCTGACCTTATCCGCCAACTTTGCAATCGGCGCTTTGGAGGCACTTGCCTCCTCTACCAGCTGAATGATTTGGGCTAGCGCCGTATCATTTCCAACCTTTACAGCACGGAATTTAAAATATCCGTTTTTGTTCAGACCGGCTCCAGTCACCTTGTCTCCCACACTTTTCTCAACCGGAATACTCTCTCCGGTCAGCGCTGATTCATCAATAGAGGAATTTCCTTCCATAATAATGCCATCCACCGGAATACTCTGCCCCGGTTTCACAATCACAATATCTCCAATCTGCACTTCTTCAACAGGTACCTCTTTTTCTCCATCCGGCGTTTCAATCCATGCAGTCTTGGGCGCTAAATCCATTAATTTCGTAATAGCCTCGGAGGTTTTCCCTTTTGAGCGCGCTTCCAGATATTTACCCAAAGTGATAAGTGCAAGAATCATTGCAGCAGTTTCAAAATAAACATCCATTGCATATTGATGTACCGTCTCCATATCGCCGTGTCCTAATCCATAACCGATTCGATAAATCGCAAAAATGCCATAGACAATAGCTGCCGAAGAACCGATCGCTATCAGGGAGTCCATATTGGGAGAGCGCTTCCACAATGTTTTAAAACCGTTTATAAAATATTTTTTGTTTACTGCCACAATGGGAAGACAAAGCAAAAATTGAGTGAACACAAAGATCAAAGCATTCTCATGCGCTGTAAAAAGCTGCGGCAAGGGCCAATTCATCATATGGCCCATAGAGAGATAAAAAAGCGGAATCATAAAAACAAAGGAAACGATCAGCCGAAACTTCATTGCTTCCGTCTCTTTGTTTGCAGTCTTCACTGGTTCAGCAGCCTTGACAGTTCCATTCTGATGAAGAGCCGCACCGTATCCCGCCGCTTCAACCGCTTTTATAATTTGATCGGAAGTTAAATCTTTCTCATCATATTCCACTTTCATTTGATTTGCCAACAAATTTACCTGAACAGACGAAACGCCCTCCAATTTGCCTATACTTTTTTCCACATGAGCGGAACAGGCGGAACAGGTCATTCCTGTCACATCAAATTTTTGATTCATATAGCACCTCCAATCACCCCAGGGGGGTGGTGTGTTGTCATTATAATCCGATTCTTTTCATTTGTCAACCATATTTTTTCCCACAATAAACTATTTTATGAAACTTTCAACAAGAGGTCTGCCACCGAAATGCAGCATTTCAGCCTGAAACACCCAATTGTACATGATTCTGCGCAATCTCCTGCATTATAAGAAATGCCGCAGTCAAACTGACTGCGGCATTTCTTCTCTTCAGCAATTATTTTAAACGGCTCTCCAGCTCGGCTTTCATGTCGTCATATCCGGGTTTTCCCAGCAACGCAAACATATTTTTCTTATATGCCTCAACACCTGGCTGATCAAATGGATTAATCCCCAAAATATATCCGCTGATAGCACATGACTTCTCAAAAAAGTAAAACAGGTATCCCAGATTGAAGGCGTCCTGCTGCGGTACATGAAGCGAAAGATTTGGTACGCCTCCGTCACAGTGCGCCAGCACGGTTCCCTGGTATGCTTTCTTGTTCACAAAATCAATGGTTTTGCCAGCAAGAAAATTCAAACCGTCCACATTTTTATCGTCCTCTTTGACCTGGATATCATATTTTGGACTGTCAATAGAAACCACCGTCTCGAACATTATACGGGTTCCCTCCTGCACGAATTGCCCCATTGAGTGCAGATCGGATGAAAAATTCAAAGAAGCTGGAAAAAGTCCTTTGTTCTCTTTCCCTTCGCTCTCGGCAAACAGCTGTTTATACCACTCCGAAAAATATTGAAGAGACGGCTCATAATTGACAAGAATTTCAACGGATTTGCCTTTTTCCAGAAAAAGATTACGAAGTGCTGCGTATACCATAGCTGGATTTTTTTCAAATTCTTTTTCTGCAAGATCATCGTGAGCAGCTTTCGCGCCTTCCATCAACTGATCAATATCCGCCCCGATCGCCGCTATCGGCAAAAGACCTACGGAAGTCAGAACGGAATATCTCCCTCCTACGTCATCTGCTATCGTGAAGCGCTCATATCCCTCTTCCTTAGCCAAGTCCAGAAGAGCGCCTTTCTGCTTATCCGTTGTGACATAGATCCGTTCTTTGGCACCTTCCCTGCCATACTTTTCTTCCAACAGTTCTTTAAACAGCCGAAATGCAATTGCGGGCTCAGTGGTCGTTCCGGATTTTGAAATAACATTGACGGAAAAATCCACGTCCTTCATCATTTCAAGCAATTCATAGTGATAGCTAGAACTGATGCTGTTGCCCGCAAAAAATACTTTCATTCCGTCTGCTTTCGCATTGGAAAGCGTACCGTTTAAAAATTCAATAGCAGCCCTTGCCCCTAGATAAGAACCTCCGATTCCTATAACAATCAAAGCCTTGGAATTGGAACGGATTTTTTCGCTGGCTTTTTTTACTCGTTCAAATTCATCACGATCATAGTTTTCAGGAAGATGCAGCCAGCCCAGAAAATCATTTCCGCGGCCGGTTCCGCTTTCCAGTTCTTCCATCGCCTTTGCCGCTTTTTTTCCCATTTGATCCAATTCCTGCTTGTCAAAAAAACTTTCTGCGTTTTTATACGAAAATACAGGTGTGTTCATAAAATTCCTCCTAAGCATACTTAATTTAACAATTTAATTATAACTCAAAAAATATGGATGCGCAACCCTTATGACAATAATTTCACCAAAAGTACAATTTTTTATGAAAAATTTCAAAATTTTCGATTTTAAAAAAGGATTGTATCCGCTTTGATTCATAACGGAAAATGTCGAAAAGTAAGGATTGTAATAGGAATAATTTTAAGTTACAATTTATTTAAGAATACAAAAAGGAGGGGATTCCATTGTTTTTCTGTAATGACAAAAAGATTTGTATTTAAAACATTCAGAAAAGAAGGAGAAAGTAATTATGTTGAAGAAAAGAGTGTTTACGCTGACCTTATCCGTTTTCTTCCTATGGATCACCTGCTGTTCGAATGTATTTGCAATAGAAAGCAGCCACAGTTCGATAAGACAACAAATATTCAATGGAGTTCACGCCTTAGACCCTTCTATTGATTTAACTGATGCTGAAATTGTTCCATTGTCCTCTGGTATTTCATCTTATTCTGCAAATCTCCAAGACAAGGCTATCCGCATCGTATCAGAAGAAAATGGAATGGTTAAGCATGAGCTTCTGATTCCCAGCAAAATTGATGAAAATGGAAATTTAGTGAACAGTTTTGCATATTCAGAAAATCAAGGAGCGGATCTAGATTTTAATTTAGTTGATTTAATTGTTTATATTTCATGTTATTATCAACATAATGTTATTAACATGACAAATATTTACCGTCCCACAGGATTTACCTTCCGGTGGAACAGCGGTTCATCAGATGTCAGTGTAGATGGAATTGATATCAGCTATGTTTCTACAGGGCGTTTGGTTGAATTTAAAACCGGTTTAACCATTGGTTCAGAAGCGTCCTATACATGGAATGATACAAAATATTTTAGCAATCCATCGAAAAATCAAGTATATTATAATTGGGATCATATGATGCGTTCTGATCTAGGCCTCACTTGTATGAATGTGGATTATGGTGGAGCTGTAGAGTTTACTATTGATTATTTATTATATAATCAATTCAGCCTGTCGAAAAAGTCCAGTATACACTGGGCTTTTTTGCGTATGTGTGGTAAAATAAAGATAAGAAAAGACTGGGGAGGGACGGCGTGTGCTAGCAAAAGAGCAGGAATTGCGCAGAAATGTAGTAGAAATCCTATGTTTGGAGGAGCTGGTTCCATCGGAGCATCTGCTGCGGCAGATTGACAGCGCGGTGGATTTTACGCATCTGTACGACTTGGTGGATGCGCTTTACAGCCGCGACAACGGCCGTCCCAGCATTGACCCGGTGGTATTGTTCAAAATTGTGTTCATCCAGCACCTGTACGGCATCCCCTCGCTGCGCCGTACCATGCAGGAGATTGGCATGAACATCGCATA
>NZ_JAHLPV010000070.1 GCF_018918095.1 Acetivibrio sp. MSJd-27
CCCCGGCACAGTGCGCCGGCCTCGAGCTGTCCAAAAAGCGCAAACGCGAGCTTTTGCTCGTTGCTTAGCCAGATTGGCTGATTGCGGGTGCTATTTTTTCATGTTAACTTTACAGAGCCTGATTCTATTATTTATTTTTCCTCTCTTTTCAAAAAAAATACCAACAAAAAAATCCATCAAGCCATCGGCTTGATGAATTTTTAAACCATCGTATTCTATCTTCCTGCTATTTGCTTAATCTGTGGAATCATATGCATCGCATACTCCATAAAGCCGATTTCGTTGGGATGAAGCACCTTGTCTCCGAAAAATCCGCTGTCATGGGATACCAATTTTTCTCCGTCAATCACGTTTAATCCCCTTGATGCCGCTTCTTTCTTTATAAAGCTCCGTATTCTCTGCATTCCGGAAGCGATGTCGGCATTCTCATACTCAGCCGCTCTCCAGATAGGTGTAATCACATAAACGCAAGCCTGTGAATAGAGAGCAATTAATTTATCCAAAAAGGCTTTGGCTGACTTTTTTACACCTTCATATGTTTTTTCGCCTACACTTATCAAATGACAATCATTTGCCCCATAGGCAACCGTGATAACATCCGGTTTGAAAGGCAATTCCGCGTCCAGAGAATCCGGATCAAAATAAAAGCCTCCCACACCATGATTCAGATAATTCCATCCAAAGTAGCGAGCCAGAACCGCAGGATAATGGAAGGAGGGATTTTTGGCGTCCATCCCCTGTGTGATGGAATCTCCCAGCGCCAGATAATTTGTTTTTTCGTCCGGCACATATTCGATCTCGCCCAGAGAGACATCCTGCAAAGCAACGTCGCAGGTATACGGAAAATATATGGTAATTCTCGTTTTTCCGGAGGCATGCTTCTGATAGGAAACCCTGCCGTTTGGACTTTTATCCGGCTCTTTTATCACACCGCAAAGAACCCCGTTTTCATAGATATCAAGATACAGAGAATCGCGGCAAAAAGCTGTCGTTTCATATGCAAATGAAATTTCCGGTGCCTCTGTGATAAAATCCATGCGGATTCCCGCGCATCCGGCAGCCCTGACATAGGATGCCTGAGAGACAGAAGCATAGAATGCCAGCTGTTTTTTCGTAAAACGGCGGGCAAGAATTCCTGTTTGCGTTTCTTCAATCCATACCGCGCCTTTCAATAGTTTTCCCCATTGATACATGTGATCTCATCCTTTTTTGATTTATTTTCCAAAATATCGTATCACAAATACTTTTTTTAATCAAATGAAAAAGATTCACTTTGATTCCCGAGGTTCTATCAGGCAGGCCAGGCCGCCTCCAATCATATTGCCCAATGTAGCCGCCAGGATGTCCAAAATCAGTGCAATGTTCAGCGCACCGCCGTTTACCGTATATACACCGTAATAAAACATATTTGCAATGCAGTGATCAAAGCCAAGAATAACGAAAGCAGCAATCGTTACGACCACAAAAAGGATATTCATGCCCCTGCGTTTGAACATAACAGCAAAAGCCACCAACAGTCCCGCAAATGTGCCTGAGATCAACGTGCTTATGAAGGTATCGGATATCTTAGCCTGTGCAACAGCGATCGTTAAATCGGCAATCCTGTCATTTAAAAAAGTTTGGGATATCAAAAGCGCCATCAAGGCGGTGCCTATAAAATTGCCGGCATACACAATCAATATCTGCCGAACGGAATACTCCTGAAATCTCGTATAAACGCCTAAGGGAAAGGCGCGGGTAAACAAATGTCCGTTACAAAATATACAGAGCAAAATGCCTAAGGAGAAAAACAATGCCCCTGTCACGCTTTTTTCCAAAGCCAAATAGATCAGTGCTCCAATGCTGATATATACACCGCCGAAAACAGACGGCAGCAAATCCTTTTTTATCATGTTGTCCTCCTGCTGCGGATTATTATTTTTGGTGCAAACACACTTCATTCATATTACAGGAAAAAATCAAGTTTGTCAATCCTAATTTTTTGTTTCAGATTTATCAAGCATCCGTAATAATGGTTTCCAAAAAGCTGTCATTGTTGCATGATAGATACTATCACAAATGCCCAAAACAAATTGTTTCCGCATGTGTTTATAAAAAAGTTTTTCATTCTGAAAAACGCAGCCGCGCTTCGCACGCTGTTTTTTGAAACATGCAATTGCGCACGATTCCGCGCAATTTCCTATGTTATAAAAAAGTTTTTCATTCTGAAAAACACAACTGCGCTCCGCACGCTGTTTTTTGAAACCTGCAATTGCGCACAATTCCGCGCGATTTCCTATGTTATAAATAAACAGCGCCAAAGATATCCTTAAAGAATCTTTGGCACCGTTTGTTTTCCGCTGCATTATCATTTCAATTTCGCAAAACGAGGGATAGAAACCTGCCGGCTGACCGTAAATTTGTCCCCGATCGCCTGTTAAGCATTAAAGAGAAGCTATATATTTTTCGATTTCACAGTTTATCTTCTCTCTGAGCATCAAAAGAAAGGTACTGTCTTTGGGATAGCTGTCAAACCGTATCTTTTGGCCAGCTTCCTTTTGTATTAATTCTTCTACCGCTTCTTTCCCCGCAAATTGCTCCAACAGCTGAAATGCGCGCATATCCTGCAACGCTTCATGAAAAATGGTAAGATTGATAGACTCAATGGGTCCATCGCTTCCCGGATACACGGAAAAAGGATCCCCGGAAGGAAAGGCACAATCTCCGTCTGTTGTGACAAAAGGATTGATAAGCCTTCTGGAGCGGGCAGAATAATAAAAATTGTAACCCCAGTGCAAAAATCCCTGTATTCCATATAAATACAGCTGTGTGCCAAGGATCCGATTACGGTAAGAAGGCATAGAAAAAAATCGGTTTGCGACATCCCTGGATTGTGAACAGCAATAGTATGCCCAACGCGGGTCTATATCTTCATTCAGAAATGGTTCGATATGATCCGTGGAAGGAATCGGATGTTCCACAATTCCTTCTTTGTAAAAATCAACTTCAGACAATGCGTCTATTATGGGATAGTCCTTTAAAAAAGGGGTCACTATCTGCTTTGCCCTTTGATAGGCTTCCTTCTGTTCCTTCCCCTTTGGTTCATCCGATATATGAAAATAGGTTGTCTTTTCAATCCCTTCTTTCCGCAAAAAATTGGTCAGCGCCGGCAGAAAACTGGTCAGAAATCCGCGGTATTCAGGGGAATCCCCCGCAGTTTCCCAGCCAAAAATTTTCTTTTCCTTCCCTTTTACTTCCGCTATAATTTTCGGCGCACAGGCTGCACCCCATTGGGTGAACAGATGAGAGATTTCAAAATAACCGATTCCCTTTTCTTTTGCCAGATCAATCCACCGTTTCAGTTTTGAAAAATCAAAAGAATAACTGCTTTCCTCTTTTTTTACCTTCACAAGCTGCGTGGTCGGGCGCTCCGCTCCAATCATCGTGTCCAGGGGCGGGGTGAAAACAGGTGTCAGTATCATATTGACTCCATTTTTCACCGCTGTCTCCATAAACTGCCCGATCCTTTGCCAATGCTCCTCAGAAAAGATCTCTAACCCATAGTAGGAAGCGATGCAGTCCGCATGGAACCACTGGGTGTAGATAAGGTTCTGAGACGGCAAAACTGCATCAATCACCTTCAATTCCAATTGCTTTTCCTGCTGGAAGCGATTTTCTGAAAAATCTTCTCCAATGAATTTGATTTTAATTGGGTAATTACCACCGCGGCAATCTGAGGGAATGTCCACAGTTACCCATATGCTGTGCCAGCTTCCAGCCGCCGAAATGATCTCCCCCTCCACATCGTCAAACAGCGGATCCGGATACAGTCCAGGCTCTCTGCACAGATAATCATCGTCACTGATTTCAGGATACAGAGGCAATTCTGACGGAACATTGCCAACCCTCCTGACAGATACCGGAAGTCCTGCGTCTATTTCAATCGATAATCTTGCCCTGGAATTCCGATCTCCCTCTGAACGGAAAGCGATCTGGTAGGAAAACCGTTCTCCTTTCAATGCCGATGCTTTCGTCAGCGTATCCTCCCTTCCCCCATCATTCAGAAAAATTTTTTCTAAAGAAGAAAGCTGTAAAATTTGAATAGCCATTATTCTATCCCTCCCTTTTTTATGTAATCCACTCTTTTGATTTAATATACATGATTTTCCTCAATATAGCAAGACTTTTTTGATTGTTCAAAAAGCCTCCCTATAGGTAATTTTTTATGAGTATTGTGCTCCATATTCTCATTTCCTGCGTATAGGAAATTGAGATTACGGTAAATATATACAATAACAGAAAGATTTCCGCTTGCTTCTCTGCAATTTAAAAACATAGACAGGCAAAAAAGCGCCTTCGGATGCATATATATCTTGCATGGAGGTGTTCCGAATGTGGTTCAATTCTTTTATGACTACGTTTATACAAAATATCCTGTTTATGCTGGGATATATGACAAACACCAACTCCTTTCCGAAACCGCTCTCCGCGAAAGAGGAACGGGAGCTGCTTCAAAGAATGAAAGA
The DNA here is from genome assembly GCF_018918095.1 of Acetivibrio sp. MSJd-27. Lineage (GTDB taxonomy): Bacteria > Bacillota > Clostridia > UMGS1840 > HGM11507 > HGM11507. The sequence continues at coordinate 4,506 of NZ_JAHLPV010000070.1, forward strand.
AAATGATGAGGAAGCAAGAAATACACTGATAGAACGCAATTTAAGACTTGTGGCGTTCGTAGCGAAAAAATATTCCCAGACCGGCAAGGAAGCCGATGATCTGATCTCCATCGGCACCATCGGACTGATCAAAGCGATCTCCACCTTTGATATGGAGAAAGGGATCCGCCTTGCAACCTATGCGGCACGTTGTATTGAAAACGAAATTCTAATGATACTCCGTTCCGAAAAAAAATTGGTCAATGAAGTATCCTTGAATGAGATTATTGGTATGGACTGCGAAGGAAACGAGATCAGTCTGGTAGATGTTTTAAGCAACGATGAAGAAAATGTTTTTAATAAAGTAGATTTAAAAATAAAGACCGGCAAGCTCTATCAGGCCATCTCTTCCTGTCTGACTCCCAGAGAAAAAAATATTATTGAACTGCGCTATGGGCTGGAGACTGGCAATCCGAAAACGCAAAGAGAGATCGCCAAGTCCCTCGGCATCTCCCGCTCCTATGTTTCACGAATCGAAAAAAAAGCGATTGGAAAGCTTTCCAAATACTTTAAAGAAGGGAAATAACTATGGTTATCAGTCTTTCGCCTGAAATAATGCATCTCAAAGAGCCCTTGGAGGATATGGGTTTTTTCACGGTTCCTTTTTCTAAGAACGACATTCCCGTCGATGCTCTTTTATACTATGACGAAAATTTTATATCAAGAAACGGTCTGCTGATGGATACGCAGACAACGCAAGGGGTTTTGCTGGTAAATGTGAGAAACAAATCAATCGAAGAGATTGAAATGATTTTAAGATACCGAACATACAGCCCTCTGATAGAATGAAGCCGCTGTTCGATCCGATGAAAAAAGATTGACACTCAAGTGTCAATCTCAGCCTGTCGAAAAAGTCCAGTATACACTGGGCTTTTTTGCGTATGTGTGGTAAAATAAAGATAAGAAAAGACTGGGGAGGGACGGCGTGTGCTAGCAAAAGAGCAGGAATTGCGCAGAAATGTAGTAGAAATCCTATGTTTGGAGGAGCTGGTTCCATCGGAGCATCTGCTGCGGCAGATTGACAGCGCGGTGGATTTTACGCATCTGTACGACTTGGTGGATGCGCTTTACAGCCGTGACAACGGCCGTCCCAGCATTGACCCGGTGGTATTGTTCAAAATTGTGTTCATCCAGCACCTGTACGGCATCCCCTCGCTGCGCCGTACCATGCAGGAGATTGGCATGAACATCGCATA
>NZ_JAHLPV010000071.1 GCF_018918095.1 Acetivibrio sp. MSJd-27
AACTCGGCAGCTATCTACTTTCCCGGGCAGTCTCCCGCCAAGTATCATCGACGTGTAAGAGCTTAACTTCCGTGTTCGGTATGGGAACGGGTGTACCCTCTTAGCTATCGCTACCGAGTGTGGTTAAAAGTATGTGCTTTTCATGCACAACACCTTCAAAACTGAACACTGTTTTCCATTCTCAGATATCTTTCCACGCATTGCATGTTTTATGCACACATTTCTGTATGCCTTCATAGGGCTTTAAAGCCTAAAATGCTTTGGTCAAGCCCTCGGTCTATTAGTACCGGTCAGCTCCATACATTACTGCACTTCCACCTCCGGCCTATCAAACATGTAGTCTACATGTGACCTTACCAGCTTTCGCTGTGGGAGATCTTATCTTAAGGGGGGCTTCACGCTTAGATGCCTTCAGCGTTTATCCCGTCCGTACGTAGCTACCCAGCTATGCTCTTGGCAGAACAACTGGTGCACCAGTGGTACGTCCATCCCGGTCCTCTCGTACTAAGGACAGCTCCTTTCAAATCTCCTGCGCCCACGACAGATAGGGACCGAACTGTCTCACGACGTTCTGAACCCAGCTCGCGTACCGCTTTAATGGGCGAACAGCCCAACCCTTGGAACCGACTACAGCTCCAGGATGCGATGAGCCGACATCGAGGTGCCAAACCTCCCCGTCGATGTGGACTCTTGGGGGAGATCAGCCTGTTATCCCCAGGGTAACTTTTATCCGTTGAGCGACGGCAATTCCACTCTCTACCGCCGGATCACTAACTCCAACTTTCGTTACTGCTCGAGATGTCTCTCTCGCAGTTAGGCTAGCTTCTGCGTTTACACTCTGCGTACGATTTCCGACCGTACTGAGCTAACCTTTGAGCGCCTCCGTTACTCTTTCGGAGGCGACCGCCCCAGTCAAACTGCCCACCTGACAGTGTCCCGTCACCAGCTTATGGCGTCCGGTTAGAAATTCAATATTTTAAGAGTGGTATCCCAACGGCGGCTCCTCACAGACTGGCGTCCATGTCTCTCAGCCTCCCACCTATCCTGTACATAAAATACCGAATCTCAATATCAAGCTACAGTAAAGCTCCATGGGGTCTTTCCGTCTAGTCGCGGGTAACCGGCATCTTCACCGGTACTACAATTTCACCGGGCGTGTTGTTGAGACAGCGTCCAAATCGTTACGCCTTTCGTGCGGGTCAGAACTTACCTGACAAGGAATTTCGCTACCTTAGGACCGTTATAGTTACGGCCGCCGTTTACTGGGGCTTAAGTTCTTTGCTTCGGGTTACCCCTAACAAATCCCCTTAACCTTCCAGCACCGGGCAGGCGTCAGCCCCTATACTTCGTCTTTCGACTTAGCAGAGACCTGTGTTTTTGGTAAACAGTCGCTTGGACCTATTCTCTGCGGCCTGCCGTAGCAGGCTCCCCTTTTCCCGAAGTTACGGGGTCATTTTGCCGAGTTCCTTAACAACACTTCTCCCGCTGGTCTTAGGATTCTCTCCTCACCCACCTGTGTCGGTTTACGGTACGGGCACCTAATCCACATATATGGCTTTTCTCGTCAGTGTGATTTCGCCTGCTTCGCTACTTATTTTCGCTCCCTTTCGCCCGGGTCTACCAACGCCCGGGTCAGGCTCCTCTCCTGCGTCCCCATATATGTTATCGATTTCGGCGGCTACGGAATATCTACCGTATGTGCATCGACTACGCCTTTCGGCCTCGCCTTAGCTCCCGGCTTACCTTGAGCGGACGAACCTTCCTCAAGAAACCTTAGGTTTTCGACCATTATGATTCTCACATAATTCTCGCTACTCATTCCGGCATTCTCTCTTCTGTACAGTCCACATGTCCTTCCGGTCATACTTCTCCCCATACAGAAAGCTCCTCTACCACTCACAGTGCACATTTAAGACATACGCTTTATCCTTTCGGACAATTTGATGCCATGCTTCGCATGCCATGTGCTTTGCCTTGTGCATATCTTAAATGTGCACTGCGAATCCCAAGCTTCGGTATACATTTTAGCCCCGTTAAATTTTCGGCGCAGGATCACTCGACCAGTGAGCTATTACGCACTCTTTAAATGTGTGGCTGCTTCTAAGCCAACATCCTGGTTGTTTTCGCAATCCCACATCCTTCTCCACTTAAATGTATTTTGGGACCTTAGCTGTGGGTCTGGGCTGTTTCCCTTTTGACAATGAGACTTATCTCACATTGTCTGACTCCCATACATCATCTATACGGCATTCTTAGTTTGATAGGGTTCGGTAACCTGGTGAGGCCCCTAGCCCATTCAGTGCTTTACCTCCGTTAGATTAATATGAGGCTAGCCCTAAAGCTATTTCGAGGAGAACCAGCTATCTCCGAGTTCGATTAGAATTTCTCCGCTATCCACAGGTCATCCGCTCCTTTTTCAACAGAAGTCGGTTCGGACCTCCACATGATTTTACTCACGCTTCATCCTGCCCATGGATAGGTCACTCGGTTTCGGGTCGTATATCACTAACTTTTCGCGCTTTTCACACTCGGTTTCCCTTCGGCTCCGATACTGAATATCTTAACCTTGCTAGTAACATACACTCGCCGGACCGTTCTACAAAAAGTACGACATCGGGCTTTAACGCCCTTTGTCTGCTTGTAAACATAGGGTTTCAGGTTCTTTTTCACTCCCCTCCCGGGGTTCTTTTCACCTTTCCCTCACGGTACTGCTTCACTATCGGTCATTAGGTAGTATTTAGGCTTGGATGGTGGTCCACCCGGCTTCACACCAGATTCCTCGTGTCCGGTGCTACTCTGGATACTGTCAGCCTCTCTCCGTTTTCAAATACGGGACTCTCACCCTCTCTGGTTTGCCTTCCCAGGCAATTCTTCTAACGTTAAGAGTGCCTTTTACAGTCCTCAACCCCAATGGTATTGCTACCACTGGTTTGGCCTCTTGCCCGTTCGCTCGCCGCTACTTGGGCAATCTCAATTGATTTCTCTTCCTCCGCTTACTTAGATGTTTCAGTTCAGCGGGTTACCTCTGTTAAGCTATGGATTCACTTAACAGTAACAGATATCTCTTCTGTTGGGTTTCCCCATTCGGAAATCCACGGTTCAAGGCCTATTTGCGGCTCCCCGTGGCTTATCGCAGCTTGTCACGTCCTTCTTCGGCTCCTAATGCCAAGGCATTCTCCCTATGCTCTTTCTAGCTTGACCTTTATGCTTAAATCTCTAATGTATTACATTCAGATTTCAGCTACTCGCTTCTAGTCTTCAAGCCTTATCTTTGATAACATTTGATATCTTCTATGGTTGCAATGTTCAGTTTTCAAGGTGCTTTGTGAATACTCCCGCTAACTAAAAAAAGCTTCTCGGGTTCCTCGGGCTTCGGGTTCTTTTCCCTTTTCCCTTCCTATTCCTCAGAATAGTTTGGTGGGCTTAAGTGGACTCGAACTATCGGCCTTTGATGGCTTAAGTGACAAATGAATTTGTCACATGTTCGGTCTTGTTCGCTTAATCCCTTATCATCCTTTGCAGAATGATAATGGTGGGCTTAAGTGGACTCGAACCACCGACCTCACGCTTATCAGGCGTGCGCTCTAACCTGCTGAGCTATAAGCCCATTTTGGTGGAGATGAGGAGAGTCGAACTCCTGACCCCCTGCTTGCAAGGCAGGTGCTCTCCCAACTGAGCTACACCCCCGTGTATTCACTTCTTCTCAGTTCTCTAGTTCACAATTGTTCCTTCTTACCCGCTTGTGCGGTTTAAAGGCACATTCGTGCCCCAGTCCCTGAAAATTAAACAACATGACGTGCCTATTCAATTACTCCTTAGAAAGGAGGTGATCCAGCCGCACCTTCCGATACGGCTACCTTGTTACGACTTCACCCCAATCATCAATCCCACCTTCGACTGCGCCCTCCCTAAGGTTAGGCTACAGGCTTCGGGTGTTACCGACTCTCATGGTGTGACGGGCGGTGTGTACAAGACCCGGGAACGTATTCACCGCGACATTCTGATTCGCGATTACTAGCAATTCCGTCTTCATACAGGCGAGTTTCAGCCTGCAATCTGAACTGAGACCATGTTTTGGGATTTGCTCCGCCTCGCGGCTTCGCTCCCCGTTGTTAATGGCCATTGTAGTACGTGTGTAGCCCAGGACATAAGGGGCATGATGATTTGACGTCATCCCCACCTTCCTCCGATTTGTCATCGGCAGTCTCGCTAGAGTGCCCACCTTTATGTGCTGGCAACTAACGATAAGGGTTGCGCTCGTTGCGGGACTTAACCCAACATCTCACGACACGAGCTGACGACAACCATGCACCACCTGTCACCTCTGCTCCGAAGAGAAACGCTATCTCTAGCGCGGTCAGAGGGATGTCAAGCCCTGGTAAGGTTCTTCGCGTATCTTCGAATTAAACCACATACTCCACTGCTTGTGCGGGTCCCCGTCAATTCCTTTGAGTTTCAACCTTGCGGTCGTACTCCCCAGGTGGAATACTTATTGTGTTGACTGCGGCACAGGGGGAGTCGATACCCCCTACACCTAGTATTCATCGTTTACAGCGTGGACTACCAGGGTATCTAATCCTGTTTGCTCCCCACGCTTTCGCGCCTCAGCGTCAGTTACCGTCCAGAAAGCCGCCTTCGCCACTGGTGTTCCTCCTAATATCTACGCATTTCACCGCTACACTAGGAATTCCGCTTTCCTCTCCGGCACTCAAGACATACAGTTTCAAATGCAGCCCCGGGGTTGAGCCCCGGTATTTCACATCTGACTTATCTGCCCGCCTACACGCCCTTTACACCCAGTAATTCCGGACAACGCTCGCCACCTACGTATTACCGCGGCTGCTGGCACGTAGTTAGCCGTGGCTTCCTCCTTTGGTACCGTCATTCTTCTTCCCAAAAGACAAAAGTTTACAACCCGAAGGCCTTCTTCCTTCACGCGGCGTTGCTGCGTCAGGGTTTCCCCCATTGCGCAATATCCCCCACTGCTGCCTCCCGTAGGAGTCTGGACCGTTTCTCAGTTCCAATGTGGCCGTTCAACCTCTCAGTCCGGCTACCAATCGTTGCCTTGGTGGGCCGTTACCCCTCCAACTAGCTAATTGGACGCGAGCCCATCTTAAGGCACCTCAGTTTTGATATATCTACCATGCGGTAAATATATTTTATGCGGTATTAGCACAGGTTTCCCTGTGTTATCCCCCTCCTTAAGGCAGGTTGCTCACGCGTTACTCACCCGTCCGCCGCTCTCCTCTTCCTTCTTCGCCCCGAAGGGCTCCAATGGAAGATTCTCGCTCGACTTGCATGTGTTAGGCACGCCGCCAGCGTTCGTCCTGAGCCAGGATCAAACTCTTAAATAAATTCTTTATCTAATCCGTTTTCTTTCCTTGCTTTAAACGAAACTGACATCCTGTTTGTTCTTACGGAAAGTCTCCTTCCCCTTTAAACAAACTTTGTTTGTCGTTTCCTTTTTACTCGTTTCTACTTGAGTTGTACTTGTTTTTAAACTCTAAGTTATTGCTAGGACCGTCATGTTGTTCAATTTTCAAGGACCGG
>NZ_JAHLPV010000072.1 GCF_018918095.1 Acetivibrio sp. MSJd-27
GGTACTATAATAATAAAAGAATTAAAGCAAAATTAAAAGGATTGAGTCCGGTTCAATTCAGACTTCAATCCTGTTGTGTAGCTTGAAAATTTTGTCTAACTTTTTGGGGTCAGTACAAAAAGAGCAGTTAAACTATGCCCAGGCAAATAATGAACCGACACTCAAACATAAAAACAAAAAGAAAAAATAAAGATCAAAAGCAGTCCCTTGCACGGAGCTGTTTTTTTGTTTGCGGAAAGGAGAGAAAAGTATGACTATCCGTGATATATTGAAAGCAGAGTCTTTGACTGAATTACTGATCGCAATAGACGACTTCTGCAAGGAAGCAATTGTAAGGGATAACGATGATGTGTGTATGGAGCTGAAAGAAAGGCTTGATTGTGCAGACGGAAATGATTATTTTATAATTCTTTCGTCATATATGGCTGCGTCAGATAACGGCGATGAGGTCGTAGATGCCCGTGCGAGTTTGCGGCGAATTGCAGGACTTTTGAGGAGCCGGAGGACGTACAACCGAACAAATGACAAAAGAGAAATTTGAGGCGGTTTTGGACGAATGCGAGACAAAATGTGCGGCGGCAAGCTGCATAGAAACGGTGTGCAGCATAAATATCGCTGAAATCCCGATGCAGCAGAAAAAGATAGAGAACATGCTTGTTAAAAAGCATAATGCTTTTAATGTTTTGTTGCCTAAACTGTGTGTTCACGAGGACAGGGAAACATATATCTCAAATCTGTTAGGCACTATGATATATGCGGTTATAAGTGCAAAGCTTTCGCCTCAATATATTTTGCAGGAGATATATAGATACATTCCGGAAAGCATAAAATATAACAAAAGCATCAAAGAACTATTCTGTATGTATTTCAGACGAGTGTTGAGATACAAAAGCCGAAAACCGGGCATTTATACGCATTTTGATGAGCATATGCAAAATGTTATTGTGATGGAATTCTATAAAAGAATTATAGCAAAATGTTTTGAAAACCTATATGACGGTGATTGATATGCAAAGCGGATCATCCGAATTATGGGATAAGCAAAAATTCGACACAAAAAAATTGTATATATCGTGAATTGATTTTTGTTTTAATTTATGGTATACTACTAACATGGATGTGAGTTGCTTTAAATTGAGATTTTAATTATGGCGAATTCGCCATAATTAAAAAAGAAGGTGTTATAATGAAAAAGATACAGGTTAATGGAACTGAAATAGCGGTATAGCAAATAAACAATGAGGATTTTATTTGTATCACAGATATGCTGAAAGCCAAAGACGGAGATTTCTTTATCACCGATTGGTTAAGAAATAGAAACACTTTGGAGTATATAGATAGGCACATGGGAGAAAGTTTATAATCCAAATTTTAATTTTGATGAGTTTAATCTTATTACAAATCGTTCAGGGCTTAATAGTTTTAAAATAAGTGTTAAGGAATTCGTAGAGCGAACAAATGCGATATCAATTGTTGCGAAAGCAGGAAGATACGGCGGCACATATGCTCATAAGGATATAGCTTTCGAGTTTGCTATGTGGATAAGTCCCGAATTTAAGATTTATATTGTAAAGGAATTTCAAAGACTTAAAGCTGATGAACAAAAGATGATTGGCTGGTCGGCAAAGAGAGAGTTAGCAAAAATAAATTACAGGATACATACCAATGCTATAAAAACAATCTGATACCGGCTCAACTTACAACTGCACAGATATCTGTAATATACGCAGATGAAGCCGATGTATTGAATATGGCGTTGTTCGGTAAAACGGCAAAGCAGTGGAGAAGTGAAAATCCGGATAAAAAGGGCAACATACGTGATGATGCAAGTATCAACGAGTTGATATGTTTATCAAACCTTGAAAATATTAATGCGATGTTTATAAATGAGAATATTCCGCAGTCTGAAAGGCTGATTAAGCTAAATCAAATAGCAATTCATCAAATGTCGGTGTTGCAGGAAGTTGAAAACCGCAAATATTTGAAGTGACATGTGCAACCCCGGCGAGAAATATCTTAAACTCCTCAAAAAGTATGGGTTGGGAACAAAAGAAGATAATGTCCCAATAAAATTGGAAAAAATCATTAGAGATAGATTGTTGTCTATGGACTATGATCAGAAGAAAATCAAGCGTGCGATACAAATTGTTTCAATCATTGCAGATAACAAAAATGTATCAATGGAGGATATAGCAAAAAATATAGGCGTTAATTCGAGAACAATAAAAAGAGATATTGATGCTCTTAAAGAAATTGGTGTACTTGATCGAGAAGGCTCAAGAAAAACAGGATAATTAGCATAGAATAAATAAAAAAGTGCCTGCATCTATAATGAACGCGAAAGCCACAAAAATCCAATAGCATATGGCTGTTGGATTTTTTTGTATATTTATTTTCTGATACAAAAGGAAAAGCACATCTATTGTTGTCTAGTTGACTAATAATAGATTTGTATATATAATGGTAACGACAAAAGAATGGAAAACATTCATTAAATCAATTTCTGTTAGAATGCTTTTACAATAATTGAGAACTACACCCAAGACAAATGCAGAAAGAATGAAAATAAAATAATTCTTGTTATGGGGAGGTTGGGCAGGGTAAATCAATCTTGTCAAAAAATATCGGCAAAAATGGAATTGCCCTTCATCCATCTAGGTAAAATGCTTTGGGAAAAGGTGGATGCGAGGGCAAAACAAGAGTTTGATTCCTTATTGCTTTCTGCATTGAAAAAAGGATTATTGACGGTCATTACGAAAGAAACATATCTCTTCGTTTCTTATATTCTGGCATAATTGTGGTTTTGATTATTGTAACATCGTTCTGAATAAGCTGTCATGCGGTCTCTAACTGATTAACAAATATACAAAGGGAGTGTGTTGGAGTCTTTCTAAAACTATTGACTGGTAGGAGAATAGAATCAACCCACAGTATCTCTAATAGTATAGCATACAGACATTGAAGAAGGGCTATAAATACTACTGTTTATAACTGCGGGCAAGATGTCTCCCGCTTTTTAAGGCGGCGGGCTCCATATCCGCAGTCAGCGGGAGATTGTACTCCCGCTGACTGCGGCACTGCTATGCAGTGTTCTTATCCTCGTTGAATGACGGGACAAGCCCTTATTGAATACGAGGTGAAAATCATGGAGTTTAGAAAAATATTCGATACAATTCCAGAACAGTTTGATAAGTACAGGCCTCGATATAGTGAGGAATTGTTTGCAGATTTGATTTCCTATGCAGAGATTAAACCAGGCAAGAAAGTATTGGAACTCGGTCCGGGAACGGGAAAGGCTACAGAACCTATTTTAAATACTGGATGTTCTTATCATGCTATTGAACTTGGCGAGCATTTGACTGATATGATGAAAAGCAAGTATGGAAAGTGTACAAACTTTGATATTGTTAACGCTGACTTTATCGCACATGATTTTGGAAATCAGAAATTTGATATGATTTATTCCGCAGCAACCATACAATGGATTCCAGAGGATATAGCCTTTCAGAAAACGTTTGATTTATTAAAGCCAGGCGGAGTACTTGCAATGCTTTTAACAAAAGCGGACTATAAAACGCCGAACGAAAAACTTTACAATAAGATACAGCAAGTTTATTCTGCTTATTTTAAACCCGATATAGAATATAAACATGGTTCGTTTGTTTATTCAAATGCTGTAAATTATGGGTATGTAGGTTTTGAAAAGCGTGAATATCATGGTAAGCGAGAGCTTACAACAGATGAATATGTTGCCTTTTGCGGAACACATTGTGACCATATTGTACTTTCTGAACCATATAAGAGTAATTTTTATGACGGTATTAGAGGTGCAGTAAATGAAACGGGAGGAAAGGTTATATTTCTTGACACATATGAGATGTACTTGACGAAAAAGCCTCTTTGATGATATTTAGAAGCAGAAGGAACAAATTTTAATTTGCTTAAGGGCTTGGGATACTCTCAACCAAGCAAAAACCGTTCTTTCTGTAAAAGACAGAAATGAGGGAAAAGGTATAAATAACTTGCCCTAATAGTTTTAGTATCTGAAAAGCCTTTACTTGCAAGACTTATTGACCTCTAGTGTGTAACATAGTGGAGTAAAAACAGAGGTTAATCTGCCTTTGCGAGCGTAATAACATACATCCGACGATTATGTGCATCGCCGGATGTAATGAATCTCCATTTCCAAAGAGTCTTTTACAAAGATTGTGTAAACCTCCAAACAGGTATATAATAAATACTGAGTTTGGAGGTTTTACTATGCCAAGAAGAAAAAGAACGCCGGAGGAAATCGCACGCAAAGCAAAAG
>NZ_JAHLPV010000073.1 GCF_018918095.1 Acetivibrio sp. MSJd-27
AAAGGCGGCGTGGTGAAGGATTATACCTACGACGCCAACGGAAACCGCAAGAGTTTCAAGCTGACGAACAGCGGAACCATCGAACTGAACACGACCTATGCATATGACATCCAAAACCGCCTGATTTCCGTGACAAATGATGGAGAGACAACAAGCTATTCGTACGACAACAACGGTAACCTGTTGAGCACGACGGGAGCAGTCAATACCCAGTACACCTATAACCAGGCGAATTTGCTGACTGCCCAGACCAACCGGTTGGGAGAAAATGTTTTGGGACAGTATTCCGTCAGCTACTATCTGGACGGCAACAAGGAAAGCATTGCGGAGAGCGGAAAGCCGACCACCAGCTATCTCTATGATGATATGGGCAGGCTGACCCAGGAGGTTATCGCCGGGGAAAGCCAGACCATCTATCAGTACGACAGCTTCCTGAACCGGAGCCGGAAGGTGGAAAAGGATGCGTCGGGCAACGTCATAAAGACAAACACTTATCAGTATAATAAGAATAACTGGCTGCTGGAAGACCGGGAAACAGTGGGAGAAAGCCAAGGGAATGAAGTAATCAGAAACTTCTTCTATGACAACATGGGCAATCAGACCATGAAGACCATCACCACCATCGGCGAAGCAGCCGGAAGCCAGTCGGTCACCATCGGGGAGGATCCCAACGGAATCCAGCTGTTTGAATACGATCCGCTGAACCGGATGACGAAAGCAACCATAAACAATGTGACAACGACATACACATACGACGCCAATGGTTTGCGTCAGAGCAAAACCACCAACGGCGTGACCACCAGCCATATCTATGACGGACAGAACATTGTCATGGACGACAAGGCCGGGGAAAAGCAGGTGTTTGTCAGAGGCCTCTCCCCTATCTCCCGAACAGTGAACGGAGGAGGCAAAGAATATTATTCCTTCAATACCCATGGAGATACCGCACAACTGGTCAACGCAAGCGGAACCATATTAAAAGATTATACCTATGATGCGTTCGGGAACCAGAAACAGGAACAGTCAGAAGACAACAATCCGTTCCGTTACTGCGGAGAATATTTCGACAATGAAACCGGATTCATCTACCTCAGGGCAAGGTATTATGACAGTGAAACCGGAAGGTTTACGACAGAGGATCCAATCAAAGACGGTGTGAATTGGTATACATATTGTGGAAATAACCCGGTAAATCTAATGGACTTTAATGGAAAGGCCCCAGTTCCTGTGAGAGCTTATGCGAATTCTCAAAGTATGAATTTTAGATATGAAAACGGTATTTCAATCGTTGAAGTCGGAGGCAAAGAAGCTTATTTTTGGGTAGGAGATGGAAAAGGAACTTATATAAATAATGATGGAAAAATGATTGTTAATGACGCTCAGATTTATTATGAATTAGGATTGCAGCTTCCTTCATATGGTTGTATGAATGTAAGTGATGAATTAATAGCATTTGTAGCAGATTATGAGCAATTTTATTCTATGCCATATAGAGGACAAGATTCACAAAATAGAACTGTAGGATATGGACATGTGATCACTGCCGCAGATGGTTCAAGATATGATAATGGAATCTCTCAAGATGAAGCACTTAATCTATTAAAAAGTGATTTAAGTAAAGCTGTTAATCAAGTAAATTCATTTTTAAGCAATAATAAAATAAGAGTGTTACAACAACAATTTGATGCTTTGGTGAGTTTTACATTTAATGCAGGAAGTGCTTGGATGAATGATTCTACATTGATGAAAGTATTAAAAGACGGTGCTATGAACAACGCATCGGTTAAAGACGCTTTTTTACGTTGGGTATATGTAAATAGAAGAAAATCTTTAGGATTGTATAGAAGAAGAGTTGATGAAGCTGAAATGTTTATTCATGGCGATTACGTACGTGACTATGTAGAATCGCCCTCCAGTGATTATGTATAAGGAGTATCAAGAATGAGAAAAAGTATAATAATTTTATTTTTCTGTACTATTTTAATATTTTCTGGGTATTTAACATGTTCATATTTATCGCCATATCATATAAACAGTATTTCTGTTGAAAAACAAGAGAATATAATTGGAAAATGGGAAATTAGCTATGCAGAGCATAAATCTACAGGTGCAAATTATCCATTGCAAGAAATATATGGAAGCGGTTTTCAATATGGCGGTACTTTAGAATTTAAAAAAGATGGTACATTTAATAAATGGATAGGCATTTCCGATGGTGAAATATCCACACATGAGGGAACTTTTTCCATACAGAATAATACTGTTACTCTTGTGTATTATAGTGGAAATGTAGACAAAGCATTTTATAATTCATCTAGTAATATATTGAAGGTTGAGAATGATTTTGTAGATGCGTATGAATATTTTGTGCCTTTAGAATAATAAAACACAGAGAAATGACAATATCCCATGTATATTAAGTTGATTCAGGAATGGTTTATGGACAGTCAACATGTGTCAAGGGGACGGTTCTATTGGACAACACCTCGCATATGTTAAATTGTTTCAGGGGACGAATTTGATGTCTGACAACAGGTGACATTATTTTCGTCCCCTGTTTTTCTTACTCTCTAGCGTGATGGAATACACCTATTATGCGGACAGCAGTCCAAAGTCGGAGACGGCAAAAGAAGGCAGCACGGTTCTGAGCAAAAAGGATTACGCCTATGCAATCAGTAACAATTTAAACCAGACTACCGTGGAGGTGTATTCGACCGATACGACGAAAACCCAGATTGTACAGAAAACCGATATACACGGCGTGCTCAAGGAACAGCAGGCAATCTTTGACGGGAAAACCTATACCCAGAGCTTTACCCATGACACCTTGGGCAATGTGCTGACAACAACCGACTTCCGCGCCAACGACGAGAATTATACCAACAAAGCCGTGCAGAAAAACACCTATGACCATGCCAACCGGGTCACCAAGCAGGAGGTGCTGAAGGACGACGGCACCTATATGGAAAGCACAGTCACCTACGACAAGCTGGGACGGGCAGTGTCCGCAACCGATTTCAACGGAAATACGGTGACCACGGCATACAACAAGCTGAACAAAGAAACGGAAGTTGTCACACCGATGGAAGAGAATGTGACGGCAAAGGTGAAATACTTCTATGACGCGGTCGGAAATGTGACGAAGCAGTATCAGCAGAACAACAAGCCCGGCGAGGCGGAACGCTTCAAGCTGGTGGAGACGGTTTACAACAGTATGAATCAGCCGGTTTCGGTAATTTCCAATGACGGAAATATTGACAATATTGTGAAATACGAGTATGATGGAATTGGAAATATCACGAAGATGGCAACAGGAATTACCAATATCAATGACGCCATCGATCCGTCGGTTCACGTGGTGACAACCTATACATACAACTATCTGAACCAGCTGGTTTCCACGACAGATCCGCAGGGGAATTCCGTGACCAACACCTATGACAAGCTGGGCAATGTGACCAACGTGACAGACAAATCCGGAGGAACCGCCAGCTATACTTATAACGGCTTAGGACAGATTTTATCTGTGACAGCGAACCGGGATGGAAAAACAGAGGATATCTCCTATCAGTATGACTGGATGGGAAATATCAAGCAAGTATCCGATTCCAGCGGAACGACGAACTACACCTATGACGGACTGGGACAGCTTCTAAAAGAAAC
>NZ_JAHLPV010000074.1 GCF_018918095.1 Acetivibrio sp. MSJd-27
AAGCAAGTATCCGATTCCAGCGGAACGACGAACTACACCTATGACGGACTGGGACAGCTTTTAAAAGAAACCAAAGGCGGCGTGGTGAAGGATTATACCTACGACGCCAACGGAAACCGGAAGAGTTTCAAGCTGACGAACAGCGGAACCATCGAACTGAACACGACCTATGCGTATGACATACAAAACCGTCTGATTTCCGTGACAAATGACGGAGAGACAACAAGCTATTCGTACGACAACAACGGAAACCTGTTGAGCACGACGGGAGCAGTCAATACCCAGTACACCTATAACCAGGCGAATTTGATGACTGCTCAGACCAACCGATTGGGAGAAAATGTTTTGGGACAGTATTCCGTCAGCTACTATCTGGACGGCAACAAGGAAAGCATTGCGGAAAGCGGAAAGCCGACCACCAGCTATCTCTATGATGATATGGGCAGGCTGCCCCAGGAGGTTATCGCCGGGGAAAGCCAGACCATCTATCAGTACGACAGCTTCCTGAACCGGAGCCGGAAGGTGGAAAAGGATGCGTCGGGCAACGTCATAAAGACAAACACTTATCAGTATAATAAGAATAACTGGCTGCTGGAAGACCGGGAAACGGCGGGAGAAGGCCAGACGGTAAGAAACTTCTTCTATGACAACATGGGCAACCAAACCATGAAGACCATCACCACCATCGGTGAAGCAACGGGAGAACCGTCGGTCACCATCGGGGAGGATCCCAACGGAATCCAGCTGTTTGAATACGATCCGCTGAACCGGATGACGAAAGCAACCATAAACAATGTGACAACGACCTACACCTATGACGCCAACGGCCTGCGCCAGAGCAAATCCACCAACGGCGTGACCACCAGCCATATCTATGACGGACAGAACATTGTCATGGACGACAAGGCCGGGGAAAAGCAGGTGTTTGTCAGAGGCCTCTCCCCTATCTCCCGAACGGTGAACGAAGGAGGCAAAGAATATTATTCCTTCAATACCCATGGAGATACCGCACAATTGCTCAGCGCAAGCGGCACTGTCCTGAAAGATTATACCTACGACGCGTTCGGGAATCAGAAGCAGGAACAGGCAGAAGACAACAATCCGTTCCGTTACTGCGGAGAATATTTCGACAATGAAACCGGATTTATCTACCTCAGGGCAAGGTATTATGACAGTAGTATTGGAAGGTTTATTTCTGAAGATCCAGCAAAGGATGGAACAAATTGGTACTCCTACTGTACAGGGAATCCGGTTAATAAAATTGATCCTAATGGTTTGACAGATGTCTTATTACGAGAAATGGTAGAAAAGCTTGGAGGTACAGTCACACCAAATCAGCATAATATAATGGGCTTTAAATATGGTTTGAAATCAATTACTGTAGAATTGAATGGAAAAATTAAAACTTACACGTCAGCCGATTATACCATTAATAGCAGCGATCGTTCAGTTGTTAATGATCAAATGATATTAAACGACTTCTTTGGAGATGTAGGCAGTGGTACGGACATGAATGCAAGCAAAGAGCAAATGAAAAACTACATTGTCCAATCAGCATGGAATAGAGGGGTGCCAGTGGATTTGGCTTTAGCAACTGCAATGACCGAGAGTAGTATAAATCAAATCTTGCCATCTACAGGTAGAGTAGATAATGGCGGAGGAGATTATGGCGTGATGCAGATAAATTCAGTGCATTTTGATAAAGGATCTAAAACAACAGTTAATGGAAAAGATATTGTGAATAATTGGCAAAATAATGTTGATTATGGGATCGATTATCTGAGTAAGTGTTATAACGAGGCAGTCAGTTATGGATACACTGGGGATGATTTATTAAAAGCGACTTATTCAAATTATAATAGCGGAAGTTGTTCTGGATATAGAAAGAATGCTGAAGTATGTGCTCATGTAAATAATTTTTGGAGAGTATATACAAATAAGGAGTGGCAATAAAATGCGGAAGATAATCTGGATATCAATTATTATGCTTTTTATTAGTGGCTGCAATGTAAAAAAGATTTCAAATGATGAGCAAAAACTAGTTAATGATCGACAAAATACAGTTGTTAATAATTCGGAAGATTGTTCTTGGAAAAATGATGTCGCACAAAAACTATTCATCGAGTTTTGCGAATTTTATCAGAATATGTCTGAAGATGATTTTGTGAATCTGGAAGACAAAAATAATAGAGTGACATATAATCAACAAAACGGAAGAATAGCTTATAATCGAATTATGGCCGCTGATAGGGCAACTGCATTGCTTGGAGTGTATAAGAACTATTTATCTAAAGAAGATTTGATGTTTGTCGAGAGTAAAAAGGATGAAATTAATAATGGAATGTTCGCAAATTCTCGTATCCATTTTGGTTATACCTTTTCCGGTCTACATATTATAGCACTGTGCGAAGGTTTGACTAATAACAGTTTAATGTACGAAGGAGCATGTGACAAAATAAGAAATCTTAAAGATGAAAGTAGTTTTTTTGACGAAATGCATAATCAAGGATATTTCATTTGTGATTTATTTGTAGAAGATTTAAGTAACACTCGCAAAGACATTGGAAATCTAGATGTTAATCTTTACTGGAAGAACGGTTCTGCTGATCCTATTGAAAGGTTGAAGATACTTGATTTCTCTGAGGAAGATTTGAATATTTTAAAGAAATACAACAGAGTTATCGCTAAAGAAAATGAACTGTATGAAAATAAAAGTTGGCATTTGCTTGCAAGTCAAAAATACTTCGATTTAGTAAAAGTCAAGGTGGATAATGAAGAAGTGGAATTAGTAGATAGCATAAGTACTGGAATAAGCAACTAATGTACAATTATCATCCAAAGATTGGGAATGGAGAGAGACTACTAGATCGGGGTTAGAAAGCATAGAACAGGGCGCATATGTTAAACTGGATCAAGGGACGAATTTGATGTCTGACAACAGGTGACATTATTTTCGTCCCCTGCCTTTTCCTCTGTATCCATCTATATGAAAAATCTGATAACCAATACAGCTAACAATCACATCTCATTTATCAAAAACTTGTAAAAAAATGGGGACTAGAAATTACTCTAGTCCCCATTTCAGCCTGTCGAAAAAGTCCAGTATACACTGGGCTTTTTTGCGTATGTGTGGTAAAATAAAGATAAGAAAAGACTGGGGAGGGACGGCGTGTGCTAGCAAAAGAGCAGGAATTGCGCAGAAATGTAGTAGAAATCCTATGTTTGGAGGAGCTGGTTCCATCGGAGCATCTGCTGCGGCAGATTGACAGCGCGGTGGATTTTACGCATCTGTACGACTTGGTGGATGCGCTTTACAGCCGCGACAACGGCCGTCCCAGCATTGACCCGGTGGTATTGTTCAAAATTGTGTTCATCCAGCACCTGTACGGCATCCCCTCGCTGCGCCGTACCATGCAGGAGATTGGCATGAACATCGCATA
>NZ_JAHLPV010000075.1 GCF_018918095.1 Acetivibrio sp. MSJd-27
ACTTATAACGATGCAAACATGCTGACTGCCCAGACCAACCGATTGGGAGAAAATGTTTTGGGACAGTATTCCGTCAGCTACTATCTGGACGGCAACAAGGAAAGCATTGCGGAGAGCGGCAAGCCAACCACCAGCTATCTCTATGACGATATGGGCAGGCTGACAAAAGAAATTGTTTCCGGCGAAAGCCAAAGCGAATATTTCTATGACAATTTCTTAAACAGAAGCCAAAAGATAGAAAAAGATGCGTCTGGCAACGTCATAAAGACAAATATCTATCAGTATAATAAGAATAACTGGCTGCTGGAAGACCGGGAAACCGCGGGAGAAAGCCAGACGGTAAGAAACTTCTTCTATGACAACATGGGCAACCAGACCATGAAGACCATCACCACCATCGGTGAAGCAACAGGAGAACCGTCGGTCACCATCGGGGAGGATCCCAACGGAATCCAGCTGTTTGAATACGATCCGCTGAACCGGATGACAAAGTCCACCATAAACAATGTGACAACGACGTACACATATGATGCCAATGGTTTGCGCCAGAGCAAAACCACCAACGGCGTGACCACCAGCCATATCTATGACGGGCAGAATATTGTCATGGACGACAAGGCCGGGGAAAAGCAGGTGTTTGTCAGAGGCCTCTCCCCTATCTCCCGAACAGTAAACGGAGGAAGCAAAGAATATTATTCCTTCAATACCCACGGAGATACCGCACAACTGGTCAACGCAAGCGGAACCATATTAAAAGATTATACCTATGATGCATTCGGAAACCAGAAGCAAACGGAGGAAAATGACAACAATCCCTTCCGTTACTGCGGAGAATATTTCGACAATGAAACCGGATTCATCTACCTCAGAGCAAGGTATTATGACAGCGATATTGGGAGATTTATTTCTGAAGATCCAGCACGAAGTGGATTGAATTGGTTTGTTTATTGTACGAATAATCCGGTGAACATGATTGATCCAGAAGGGCTAGCTGAAATGATATTGAGTTATGTTGTAGAGGCTTATGGTGGCTCACTTTATTACGATGAATCTAGTAACGCGCTTTATCTACACAATCAAAGTGGTCAAAGTATGCTTGTTGATACATCCGACTTGGGTTATATGCTTGATCGTTTCATCATAGATTCTGATATAAGTAAAGATTTATTTAGAGAAATGAATAATTTTTTAGGTGTTCATGGAATGGAAACATATCGACATCAAGCAGATCAAACTTTTATAACAGAAGGAGATGCTGTTCTCGCTTTTAAATTTATGTATTTTTCAAAGTCAATTTCAGAAAAACAGGAATATGGAACATATATACAGAAAGATTCAAAGACGGGAAGGCATTACTTTAAAGAGATAAGAAACAGTTCGGCAAGTGGAAGTGATGGAAATAACATAGATTTAGGGATGCCAGATCATAATACTGTTGCAAGCGTACACACTCATTGGCATCCTAATGGTTCTTTAACATTTTCACCAGGAGAGCATGGTGATGATGGCAATCAATATAAATTAGAACAGCTGGGTTATAAATTAAACTATTATTTAGTTAACAGAAAAGAAGAAATAAGAGTTAGAAATAATAGAGGGAATTAAAAATGAAAAAAATTGTTATATGCTTTTCTGTAATCTTTATTATATGTATTTTAATACTTAATGAAACATTTATTCGATACATTATTGGGAGAATAGAGGAAAAAAACGAAAACTATGGCAACGCAATACAAATTTATTCTAAGCTAAATCATTACAAAGATGCTCAGAATAGAAAAGTTAATCTAATCAAGTGGAGCAATCTGCACCGTGTCGAAACCAGCATATCAAATGCAATCGTTTTAAATCAAGATGGGAGCGTTACTTTGCTCAGAAATAGAGATGGGGAATTTTTTCAAGTTGATGGTTGGAAGAATATAACATCAGTTTCATCTGATGGAGTCAACATTGCTGGATTAAAAGCGGATGGAACAGTGGAAGTGGTGGGTGATAACTCAGAGGGTCAATGTGATACCGATCATTTGCGAGATATCACCGCAATTGATATCAAATATTGTATGCTGGTTGCATTGGACAGTCAAGGTCAAATCACAATTGTGGGAAAAAACAGTGAAAAATACCAGCCTATTGTTGATACTTGGCAAAATGTTATATCGGTTGCAACAAGCGGAGAACATATCGTTGCTCTTACCTCGCAAGGCACTGTGCTTTCCTGCGGAAATAATGAGAGGGGACAATGTGATGTGACAGCTTGGAATAACATTGTTCAGGTTGACGCAAATTCTTTCTATACTGTCGGATTAACGCATGATGGAACGGTTTTGATCGCTGGAAGTGCAGGCTTGACTAGTGAAATAATTCCAATTGATACTACCAAATGGAACAAAATAGTCCGGATAAGCGCAGCTAATTATCACTGTATCGGTTTAAAGAAAAATGGAACCGTAGTTGCAGTAGGTCAAAATGAAAACAATGAGTGTGAGGTTGATGATTGGAAAGATATTGTGGAGATCAATGGTGGAATATTTGATACCATCGGAATAAAAAAAGATGGTAGTTATTTGTCGACAATGGAAGCATGGGATCAAATGCAGCAATAGATGCGACAAAAAACATAAGGGGTTAGTTCTATTGTGTCAAGAGGAAGGAGAAGATAACAACTAGGACAGGAAGTGGTTACATCGCAATAGCTAACAATCACATCTCATTTATCAAAAACTTGTAAAAAATGGGACTAGAAATTACTCTAGTCCCATTTTTTCTTATCAACCTTCATCATTCTTTGAGCTCTGTTTTATCACCTGATTCACATAAACGCTTCCACCAGCTAACAAAATTCCCTGTGTGATTCCTGTAAATATCAGAATAGCTACATCTTTATATGTATTTACATCAACCGTTGCAATTAAATAAATTACGGATAAAAATATCCCGAATGCACCGAGAAGTACCGGAATAAATGTCCGCAACCGATTTCAACGGAAATACGGTGACCACGGCATACAATAAGCTGAACAAAGAAACGGAAGTTGTCACACCGATGGAAGAGAATGTGACGGCAAAAGTGAATTACTTCTACGACAATCTGGGACGGGAGCATGCAATCTATATGGAAGAGCCGGGTTCCGGCTATCAGAAAATGAAGCAGACAGACTACGATCTTTTCAGTCGTCCGATCAAGATATCTCTGTTTGCGGAAAGTGAGACAACTCCCTCCGGCGTGATGGAATACACCTATTATGCGGACAGCAGTCCAAAGTCGGAGACGGCAAAAGAAGGCAGCAAGGTTCTGAGCAAAAAGGATTACGCCT
>NZ_JAHLPV010000076.1 GCF_018918095.1 Acetivibrio sp. MSJd-27
CACGATTTCCATTTTCAATTCCACTGTATATTTTCTTTTCCCCATAAAAAGTACCCCCCAATTATTAGATGGTTATGATTTTATTTTATCATATTGTCTAATATTTGGGGAGCACTTCAAGAAAATATTGATTACAATATTCTTCTTAAAAAATACCCTAATCAGCAAGCTGTGATTACCGAAATTGTAGACCTTATGGTGGAAGTACTCTGTTCTAATAAAGAATTCATCACCATTGCTAGCGATACTCATCCGATAGAGCAGGTCAAAGAACGCTTTGAATCCATAGATAGCGGGCATATAAAATACATATTGGAGTGCCTAGACAAAAACACAACCGACATCCGTAACATAAAGCAATATCTGCTATCAGTTATTTTCAACGCTCCTCAGACCATGGATAACTATTATATCGCAGCCGTAAAGCGCGATTTTTACGGAGAGAATATCTTTAGTCGATGAAAATTATTATACTTGAAATTATAATAATTTGTGGTATAACAAATCCTTAGGTCAGACTGAACAGACAAAACAGACTATATTGCATTTAGTTTTATAATAAATACACCCGCATAGGATTATATTTATTGTTTTGGGAATAATGTGTTAAACGAATTTTGTGTTTTGCGTTGATTTTATTCCTGAAATGCGATATACTACATATAACAAACTAAAATGAGGTATGATTATGAACTATATCAAAGTTTCACAAGCCGCAGAAAAATGGGGTCTCTCTCCACGGAGAGTCAGACTTTTGTGCTCTCAAAACAGAATAGACGGTGTTATTCAAAAGGGGAAATTATATATGATTCCCGAAAATGCACCAAAGCCGATTGATGCAAGAACACTTAAAGGAATTACAATGCCGGAGGAATTATCGGCTATACTTTTAAAAATTGATGCATTGAAGGCAGAACTTGATTCAAAGAGACCATTAACCGCAGGCGAAGCAGAGAGGCTTCGTGAGCAGTTTATGGTGGACTTTACCTATAATTCTAATGCGATCGAGGGTAATACTCTTACTTTAAAAGAAACTGCAATGGTATTAGAAGGAATGACGATTGATCAGAAACCTTTGAAAGACCACCTTGAAGCAGTTGGACACAGAGATGCATTTCTTTATGTTGAGGATATTGCAAAGGATACAAAAATCAGCGAGTCGGTAATTAAGAATATCCATTCACTTGTGTTGATGAACAGGCCTGACGATAAAGGCACCTACCGCAAAATTCCCGTAACCATTATGGGTGCATATACAGAGCCGGTTCAGCCGCATATGATTGAACCGAAAATGACAGAGCTTCTTGCTGAAAATGAAAAACGTAAAAAGAAAATGCACACAATTGAGAGAATTGCAAGATTTCATCTTGAGTTTGAGGGAATCCATCCATTTATTGATGGAAATGGCAGATGCGGAAGATTGCTTCTGAATCTCGACCTTATTCAGAATGGATACCCGGCAATCAATGTGAAATTCATAGACAGAAAGAAATACTACGAAGCATTTGATGAGTTTTACAAAAATAGTAGTGCAGATCCAATGATAGAATTAGTTGCTGGACATGTGATAGAACGAATGGAACAGTATTTGGAGATATTAAAATAACAAAAAGGTGATTTTATGCCATTACAAATTATAAGACAAGATATAACAAAAATGCAGGTTGATGCCATTGTTAATGCTGCAAACAGTTCGCTTTTAGGAGGCGGAGGTGTTGATGGGTGTATTCATCGTGCAGCAGGGCCGGAACTTCTTAAAGAGTGTGAAAAGCTTGGCGGATGTAATACTGGTGATGCTAAAATAACAAAAGCATATAAGCTTTCTTGTAAATATGTTATTCATGCAGTTGGTCCGAGATATAAAGACGGGAAACACAATGAAGAGAAATTACTTAGGTCTTGTTATAGGACATCGCTTAAGCTTGCAAAAGAAAACAAATGCGCGACTGTCGCATTTCCTCTTATTTCTTCAGGCATTTACGGTTATCCTAAAGCGGAAGCGTTGAAGGTCGCAATAGATGAAATCAGCGAGTTTTTACTTTCAAATGATTTGACTGTTTACATCGTAATCTTCGACAAGAATGCATATAAGATAAGTGAAAAACTTTTTGCCGATATTGAAGAGAGTACATTGACGATAACTATGTAGATGAGCTTGCATTGATGTATCCTGAAATGCGTAGGATGAGCAGACCTGATGATATTGAATACTGTGCAAGTATTTCAATGAAACGGCAGAACAGGGATGGGCACAAACATATCGCCGAAAGAAAGGGTTGTGGAAAAAGACAATCGGTTTGGTTGGATTCGGTATGATTGCCCAGAATCTGGCGAGAATGCTTCAGCCTTTTGATGTGAAGCTGAAAATTTATTCCGGTTATTTGTCTGAGAAGGAAGCGGAAAAGTATAATGCTACCGTTTGTTCTTTGGAGGAATTGTTTGACACTTGTGATATTATTTCGGTGCACTTTGGTCTGAATGAGAAAAACTATCACCTGATTGATAAAACTTGTCTCGGCAGAATGAAAGAAAATGCACTGTTGGTAAACACAGCACGTGGAGCGGTTATCAATGAGGAAGATTTGGTACAGGAGCTGCGGAAGGGAAAAATCAATGCCATTCTTGATGTATATGAGACAGAACCATTGCCGATGGATTCCGGACTGAGGGGACTTCCTAATGCGATTCTTGTGCCGCACCAGGGAGGGCCGACTACCGACGTGCGAGAAATGGTAACACTTGCGTTGATTGAGGATATAAAGCGTTATGCAGCGGGAGGGAGAAATCTTGATCACCAGATTTCTTCAGAGTATGCAAGCCGTATGACGGATGAGAGCCGTTTTAAAGACCGAAAGTAGCCGGGGATCTGCATCAGAAGCTCTTTCGAGTCTTTTACAAAGATTGTGTAAACCTCCAAACAGGTATATAATAAATACTGAGTTTGGAGGTTTTACTATGCCAAGAAGAAAAAGAACGCCGGAGGAAATCGCACGCAAAGCAAAAG
>NZ_JAHLPV010000077.1 GCF_018918095.1 Acetivibrio sp. MSJd-27
CGGCTGTAAAGCGCATCCACCAAGTCGTACAGATGCGTAAAATCCACCGCGCTGTCAATCTGCCGCAGCAGATGCTCCGACGGAACCAGCTCCTCCAAACATAGGATTTCTACTACATTTCTGCGCAATTCCTGCTCTTTTGCTAGCACACGCCGTCCCTCCCCAGTCTTTTCTTATCTTTATTTTACCACACATACGCAAAAAAGCCCAGTGTATACTGGACTTTTTCGACAGGCTGATGCCAGGAAGATGAATAAAATCTTCCTGGCATTATTTTTTAACCAAAGTATCCTCAACCGTTATATTTTCTTTATACATTAAAAATAATATTCCAATTTATATCTCATAAAAATTCTCCAAGCTCCTTCCTTCCATAGCGAAATCAGGCTCTTTCCCTTTTTAGATAGATTGCCGCCAGAAAGGTAAAAAATTCAGCAACAATAATTCCTCCCCAAAGCGCCTTTTCTCCAAAAATGGCTGGGAGAAGGAAAATAAACAGTGTATTTAACAAAAAACTTCTAAGCACCGAAACAAGCACTGCTCTTGATGTCTGTTTCGTAGATAAAAAATAGATTGTAAAAATAATGTTAAGTGCCGCAAAAATAAAAGATATTCCATAAACCTTCAATGCCGTATCTGCAATCGAAATCAAACGGCTGTCACCATTGAACACCGGAATAATCTGTTTTCCAAAAAAGAATAGTATCAGATAAATGCTCAAGGCAACTCCAGCATTCGTAATGATTCCGAGTTTAAAATAGTTTTGTTCCGATTTTTTATCTCCATTTCCAAAACTTCTGCCAAATAAAGGCTGCACACCTTGGGAAACACCAGTAAAAAGTCCAACCGACAAGGACAATAAATAGGTTACAACAGCAAAAGCGGACACTCCCATTTCTCCCAGAATACGAAAAACTACAAGATTGTAACAAAACACTGTTACCGACTGATTCATTTGTGTGACAAATTCTGGCGTGCCTCTAAGGACAATTTTTCTGCACAGAGAAATT
The DNA here is from genome assembly GCF_018918095.1 of Acetivibrio sp. MSJd-27. Lineage (GTDB taxonomy): Bacteria > Bacillota > Clostridia > UMGS1840 > HGM11507 > HGM11507. The sequence goes on from NZ_JAHLPV010000077.1 coordinate 1,011, forward strand.
TCTTTTACATATTTCATGTCTTTCAGACGAATACATAGATTTCCCTTTTTGAGAACAAAATGAAAAAGAAGCAATATACAGGAGAGCACCTGTCCAATTTCCGATGCAATAGCTGCTCCCGAAACCCCCATCTGGAGAGGAAAAATAAAAAGCCAATCAAGAAAAATATTGGATGTCGCCCCCACCAGCATTGCCCACATGGAGAGTGCAGGGTTTCCGTCATTCCGCACGGCTGCCGCCAAAAACATCGACAGACAAAAGAAAATATCAAACATTGCATAAAAACGGATATAAACCGCCGTTCCCTCCAAAAGCATTGGACTTGCCCCAAAAGCCTTTGCAAGATGACTGGGAAAAAGAACTCCCAGCAGGCAAAACAAAAGGGAAAAGAAAAGTACCAGTACAAAACCAACCATAAATGCCTGATTGGCACCAGCTTTTTCTCCTCTGCCAAACCGTACCGCTGTGACTGCCGCGCTTCCCATTGTAAACATCATAGAGACAGCTCCCATCGTCAGAACAAATGGAAGGGATAAATTAACGGCAGCAAGCGCGTTCGTTCCAACCCCCTGCCCTACAAATATTCCATCAACCACTACATAAAGCATTGTTACCAACATTGCCGCCGTGGATGGAATCACATATCGAATAAAGGTTTTTCTGTTTTTTCTCATCATGTCAAACTTCCCCTTGCTATTTTCAGTTTCATTTCATATAATAGTATCATAAAGCATCCTATAATGGGAGAGTCAAGGAGAATTTAACGAAAGATGAAAAAATATTTTACCATCGGCGAGATTTCGAAAATGAAAGGCGTGGGAATCAAATCTCTTCGCTATTATGATAAAAGTCGGCGTGTTAAAACCTGCATATATCAATCAGGAAACAGGATATCGCTATTATACTGCAGAACAGCTTTTCTTTTTGGACAACATTCTTTTGAGTATTGAACTTGGAATTCCCTTAAAAGAATTTCTGAATTTCATCGATGAAGAAGGAAATATTCGTCTGCAAAGCTTCCTCTCCTATGCCAGAAATCTTATGCAGGAAAAGCGAAAACGTCTGGAAACTGGCATTACAAAAACAGAATATATTTTAAATGATATTTCGCGGCATAAAAAAGACAAGAAACGCACAGTTCCCTATGTCCGCTTTTTGCCGGAACGCAATATTATAAAAATCCCTTTCGGGGAGGGGGACTATTCAACAGAATATGCAGAAAAAATAACACAACTCGTTTTTCTTGCTGAGGAAAACAGATTGCATACAACCTATCTGGCCGGACTAATCCACTATTTATCTCCCAGTGAAACAAAAAGATTTATTTATATTGAAGTATTGGAGAATGCTGCTGAATTGCCGGAATTCACCAAAATTCCAGCCGGAAATTACAGGTGTATTTGCAGTAAAAATATACTCTTTGATGACGATTCCCCTCTTCTCTCCCTTGAGCTGGAAAAGAAGAAGGAATACATCATTATAGAGGCAGATGTCTTTGAAAGTACCGTAAAATATAATTCTTATACGGTAGAACTTCAAATTTTACAGCCCTGACAATTCAACGGCACCGTCTTACAAGACGGTGCCGCAGCCTGTCGAAAAAGTCCAGTATACACTGGGCTTTTTTGCGTATGTGTGGTAAAATAAAGATAAGAAAAGACTGGGGAGGGACGGCGTGTGCTAGCAAAAGAGCAGGAATTGCGCAGAAATGTAGTAGAAATCCTATGTTTGGAGGAGCTGGTTCCATCGGAGCATCTGCTGCGGCAGATTGACAGCGCGGTGGATTTTACGCATCTGTACGACTTGGTGGATGCGCTTTACAGCCGCGACAACGGCCGTCCCAGCATTGACCCGGTGGTATTGTTCAAAATTGTGTTCATCCAGCACCTGTACGGCATCCCCTCGCTGCGCCGTACCATGCAGGAGATTGGCATGAACATCGCATA
>NZ_JAHLPV010000078.1 GCF_018918095.1 Acetivibrio sp. MSJd-27
GTGAGCTTTCCGCGGTGGACTGGGAGACCGGGGAGGTCAAACAGATCCGGAATTTCAGCGTCGGGGCGCTGGCCTTGTCCTCTGAGGGAAACCTGTACTATTTTGACGGGTTGGGGACTGCTCTTTTGAAGACGTCAGTGAAAACCGGGGAGGAGACGGCACCCTCTGTCACGACCTTCCAAAGCACTTTTATTCCGGACAGTAAAGAAAGCAGCTATACATTCGGAACGGTTATGCCTGGCAACAAAACGACAGTAAAAGAATATGGGATTGTTTATTCCGCAGCCGCAAACACAGAGGAAACGCTCAGAATCGGAGCGGACGGCTGCTATAAGCTGAAAGCAGAAAAAGAGCTAAGCATGAACGGTCACTATGGTATCGAAATCAAGGGGAGCCTGCTTAGCAATACAGCTTATTATACAAGAACCTATGTTATTTATCAGTCGTCGGATGGGACGGAAAGCACGGTTTATGGCCAAATCAAAACGATTGATCTCACAAAATAGAGAGAAAAGATGGCGCCAAAGGGATGTACGGAAAACCCTTCGGCGCCATTGTGCGTTATGTTCCGATTTCGGTGATTTGCGTTTCAGAGAAAAATTTTACGAAAAACTTGCGTTCGGAGCGGCAATCGATTATAATAGAATTGATTAATTTTTAACAAGGAGGACAAAGATGGATAACATTGTGAAGAGTGCAGCGGATAAATTTGCTCTTTTGATTGAAGAACAGTTAAAAAGAGTGGAAAAGATGAAACAGGAGAAAGATTTCATCGACTATAAGGAACTGGATACGATTGTGATTGGCATCTGCGGCGGCGACGGCATCGGCCCGAGAATCACCGGCGAAGCGCAGAGAGTACTTCAATTCCTTCTGAAAGAAGAGGAAGCAAAGGGAAAAATTAAATTCAACGTCATTGAAGATCTGACAATAGAAAAACGCGCTGAGGTTGGAAAAGCCATTCCGGACAGTGCGCTGGCGGAATTGAAGAAATGCCATGTTATCTTAAAAGGCCCAACCACCACGCCCCGCGCCGGGGATCCCTGGCCGAATGTGGAGTCCGCCAATGTGGCGATGAGAAAGGAACTGGACCTGTTCGCAAACGTGCGTCCGGTTAAGGTTCCTGAAAAAGGCATCGATTGGACCTTCTTCCGTGAAAATACCGAAGGCTCCTATGCAGTCGGTTCAAAAGGCGTACATGTGAACGATGATCTGGCAATTGATTTCTGCGTGACAACCACAGAGGGGACTGAGCGGATTGCGAGAGCAGCATTTGAATATGCCAAAAATAACGGAAAAAAACGCGTCACCATTGTTACGAAGGCAAACGTTGTAAAGACAACGGACGGCAAATTCTTAAAGCTGTGCTATGACATGGCGAAGGAATACCCGGGCATCGAGGTGGATGACTGGTATATCGACATCATGACCGCAAAACTGGTGGATGAAAAGCGCAGACAGCAGTTCCAGGTTCTGATTCTCCCCAACCTGTACGGAGATATTCTGACGGATGAAGCGGCTGAATTCCAGGGCGGCGTCGGCACAGCCGGAAGCGCAAACCTTGGGAAGCGCTATTCGATGTTTGAAGCGATTCATGGCTCCGCACCCAGAATGGTGACAGAGGGCAGAGATATTTATGCGGATCCGTGCAGTATGCTTCGTGCCACGGTAATGCTGCTCGACCATATCGGTTATCAGGCGGAAGCAAAGAAGCTGGAAAGAGCTCTGGACATCTGTATGTATGAAGAAAAGAAACTGGCAATCACCGGACGCGATACCGGAGCAACTTGCGCAGAGTTCGCAGACTACGTGATGGACACTATTTCAAAAATGTAATGGTGGGATGAAAAATGGCGAAAGGCAAACGCGTATCGGAAGCGGTGATCAAACGGCTTCCCAGATACTACCGTTATCTTGGTGATCTGCAGGCAAAAGGCGTCACCCGGGTGTCCTCAGGGGAACTGAGTTCCATGATGGGGCTTACCGCGTCTCAGATTCGGCAGGATTTAAACTGTTTCGGCGGATTTGGACAGCAGGGATACGGCTATACGGTTGAATTCTTGTATCATGAAATCGGAAATATTCTTGGCCTGAACCGGGAACTGAACTGTATCCTGATCGGCGCCGGGAATCTGGGGCATGCAATCGCAAACTATGCAAACTTTGAAAAGCGCGGGTTTCATATGACGGCTGTCTTTGACAACAATCCGGAAATCATCGGCAAGAAAATTAAAAACATTCCGGTTTCCGATGTGAAACAGCTAAGCGTTTATCTCAGTGAACACAAGGTGGATATTGTCATGCTGGCAATCCCGGGTGTGGCTGTGGAAAAGGTGATTGATATTATTTATCAGTCGGATATCAAAGGCATATGGAATTTTTCCTATCTGGATTTAAAGGTGCCGGATCATATCGCCATGGTGAATGTTCACTTGAGCGATTCTTTGATGACACTGGCTTACAAGATTTCGGAAAAAGAGCGTGCGGCAGAAGAACAGGAGTAGCAAGATATACAGATAAACGAAAAACGGCAATGGAATGCTCCATTGCCGTTTCAGCCTGTCGAAAAAGTCCAGTATACACTGGGCTTTTTTGCGTATGTGTGGTAAAATAAAGATAAGAAAAGACTGGGGAGGGACGGCGTGTGCTAGCAAAAGAGCAGGAATTGCGCAGAAATGTAGTAGAAATCCTATGTTTGGAGGAGCTGGTTCCATCGGAGCATCTGCTGCGGCAGATTGACAGCGCGGTGGATTTTACGCATCTGTACGACTTGGTGGATGCGCTTTACAGCCGTGACAACGGCCGTCCCAGCATTGACCCGGTGGTATTGTTCAAAATTGTGTTCATCCAGCACCTGTACGGCATCCCCTCGCTGCGCCGTACCATGCAGGAGATTGGCATGAACATCGCATA
>NZ_JAHLPV010000079.1 GCF_018918095.1 Acetivibrio sp. MSJd-27
AAGCAAGTATCCGATTCCAGCGGAACGACGAACTACACCTATGACGGACTGGGACAGCTTTTAAAAGAAACCAAAGGCGGCGTGGTGAAGGATTATACCTACGACGCCAACGGAAACCGCAAGAGTTTCAAGCTGACGAACAGCGGAACCATCGAACTGAACACGACCTATGCATATGACATCCAAAACCGCCTGATTTCCGTGACAAATGACGGAGAGACAACAAGTTATTCGTACGACAACAACGGCAACCTGTTGAGCACAACGGGAGCTGTGAACAGCCAGTACACCTATAACGATGCAAACATGCTGACTGCCCAGACCAACCGATTGGGAGAAAATGTCTTGGGACAGTATTCCGTCAGCTACTATCTGGACGGCAACAAGGAAAGCATAGCGGAAACCGGCAAGCCGACCACCAGCTATCTCTATGATGATATGGGCAGGCTGACCCAGGAGGTTATCGCCGGGGAAAGCCAGACCATCTATCAGTACGACAGCTTCCTGAACCGGAGCCGGAAGGTGGAAAAGGATGCGTCGGGCGACGTCATAAAGACAAACACTTATCAGTATAATAAGAATAACTGTTTGCTGGAAGACCGGGAAACGGCGGGAGAAAGCCAAGGGAATGAAGTAATCCGAAACTTCTTCTATGACAACATGGGCAATCAGACCATGAAGACCATCACCACCATCGGCGAAGCAGCCGGAAGCCAGTCGGTCACCATCGGGGAGGATCCCAACGGAATCCAGCTGTTTGAATACGATCCGCTGAACCGGATGACAAAGTCCACCATAAACAATGTGACAACGACGTATGTATACGACGCCAATGGTTTGCGCCAGAGCAAAACCACCAACGGCGTGACCACCAGCCATATCTATGACGGACAGAATATTGTCATGGACGACAAGGCCGGGGAAAAGCAGGTGTTTGTCAGAGGCCTCTCCCCTATCTCCCGAACGGTGAACGAAGGAGGCAAAGAATATTATTCCTTCAATACCCATGGAGATACCGCACAATTGCTCAGCGCAAGCGGCACTGTCCTGAAAGATTATACCTACGACGCGTTCGGGAACCAGAAACAGGAACAGTCAGAAGACAACAATCCGTTCCGTTACTGCGGAGAATATTTCGACAATGAAACCGGATTCATCTACCTCAGGGCAAGGTATTATGACAGTAGTATTGGAAGGTTTACGTCGGAGGATACGCATTGGAATCCTAGTAATATGATTTATGGAGAGAAAGAATACAAAGAAGGAGAGACTAAAATTGTAAGTATTATTTCTATTTTACAAAGCGGGAATTTGTATTGTTATGCGGCTAACAACCCTATACTTTTATTTGACAAAACTGGAAATATGGCAGTAATGCAGGCTTATAACATTTTAATACAATATGGTCCGACAATTATGAATTATATCAATCAAATTGGTATAAAGATATTAAATTTAGCTGCTATATTATCTCGAATAAGCGCAGATGCAATAGTTCAACTGATTCAAGGTGGTAAAGATGCTATAGAGAACTTTGTTAATAATAATGGAGGGAAAAATGCATTAGGACCAAATTTAAATAAAATAAGTGATAAATATTTAAAGAAAAAAGGTGTAAATGCACATGACATAAAATACGAATATTTAGGAAAAAGTGCAAAAATATCTAAATATGATTTGTATTCAGATAAAAATACCGGTCAAATTTATATAGTGGAAAAAGCAACAAAAAAAATAATAACTTCAACTTGGTATTATATAAAATAAGTTAAGGAGAAAATTTCTAATGGGAAAAACAACTATAATGGTTTCATTCACTATATCCTCGATCAAATTAGATCATAAATACATATCAGAAAAATTAGGGATAAGTCCTAATTATATACGAAAAAGTGATGAAGTATTGAATAATCAAAGTTTATTTGGTCACGATGAATGGAGTATATCAACTAAAGATGAAGAATCATTGGATATCAAAAATCAATTGTGCAAAATTTTATCTCTTCTTGATGATAAGATTCAAATTATCAATAAACTGTGCGAACAATTTAAAGCAGAATGTAGTATTCTTATAACAATAAAAATAGAAGAAGGACAATTTCCAGCAATGGAAATCAACCAATCATTTATTAAATTTTTATCTTCTATAAACGCCAATATAGGTTTTGATATGTATTTTTATAGTGACTGCACTTAACTTCACTATGCAGCGTATAAAGCTGGAGTTAAGCCCAGTAGTTCAAGGCAAGCAGATATGGGAAGTACAAAGAGGATAGGTTATGATAGTAATGCGTGGTTGTTTGAATCAGCAACCTAGAAGTGTCAAGGGGACGGTTCGAGACCACTGAAAAAGTAGGATTATTAGGAACCTTCAGTTGTCTTTAAAAGAAATATCTCCCCAAAAACCTTCAGCCGAAACCAAATACTGTAAAAGCAGAACTCTAAAGAGGATATCAGTTTCGATATTCTCTTTAAATTTACTGCCAATGCGGTAAGTTTTGCTTGCATTGATACGCTTCTTAGCCCGTACCCTCGGGCACGAGCCAATCCGTGAAAGCGTTTCATTTCCGCATTCTTAGGTTCTATCTTTGCGCGCTTTTTGTAGTTTTCAAGAAAGTAATCTGTCTTTGTCCTCTGGCTTAATTCATGTTATGTCAAGGGGACGGTTCTATTGACAACACCTCGCATATGTTAAACTGGCTCAGGGGACGAATCTGATGTCTGACAACAGGTGACATTATTTTCGTCCCCTGTCTTTTCCTCGGTATCCACCCATGAAAAATACGACAAGATGGGAAATCTGGTCTATCAGAAGGACGGCAACAACAATGTGATCGCTATCACCTATGACAAACTGGGACGTCCGCTTGTGCAGACCAACCC
>NZ_JAHLPV010000080.1 GCF_018918095.1 Acetivibrio sp. MSJd-27
CCTATCTCCCGAACAGTGAACGGAGGAAGCAAAGAATATTATTCCTTCAATACCCACGGAGATACCGCACAACTGGTCAACGCAAGCGGAACCATATTAAAAGATTATACCTATGATGCGTTCGGGAATCAGAAGCAAACGGAGGAAATTGACAACAATCCGTTCCGTTACTGTGGAGAATATTTCGACAATGAAACCGGATTCATCTACCTCAGGGCAAGGTATTATGACAGTTCTATCGGGAGGTTTACAACGGAGGATCCAATCAAAGACGGTGTGAATTGGTTTGTTTATTGTGGGAATAATCCGGTGATGTTCATCGATCCGTTAGGGCTAACTATTACATTGACGGGAACAGATGAAGAAAAGCAGAAATCATTTAATCAGTTACAGATGCTAACAAATGATGAACTATATATGGATCCGGAAACAGGAATTGTCACTATTATTAGCAAGGGTACAATGAATACAGATAAGATGTTAACAGCGGGTTCAAAAATGGTAAGTGACTTGATAGCTAATGATAATTTTGATTGTCAGATTCAGAGAGAGTATGTGAATAATGATGGTTGCTATGTTGATTATATAGATGACGGCGCCATTGTTCGCATGAATGATTGGGCTGAGGAAGGTGGCAACTGGTTTTATGAGGTTTCTGACGGAAAAGGTGGTGTTACATCTGATGACCATAAGGCTGTGGCACACATTGTACTTGGTCACGAGTTAATTCATGCAACACATCATATGAATGGAACATTAGCTGACCCCTCTAGAACAGTGTATCATAATACGAATAATGGATTGATTGCTGATATTAGATATGATAATAATGGAAACAGATTAAACATATCAGAGGAATATAATACTGTAGGTTTGTATCATATAGTAGGATATCCTAATCCAGTTGGAAGTTCTATGATTTACAGGTTTTACATACCATGGCCAAACTCATTAACTGAGAATACTTTACGAGCAGAACAAGGACTTAATAAAAGAATCGCATATTGATGGGAGGGACGTTCTCTATGAAAAAAGTTATAGCTATTTTCTTATTAGCAATGTGGTTATCTGGAGTGATAATAGTGCATGCCGATCATGGTAATATCTCTAAAGAGGAAAATATATTAATAGAACTTAATATTGTTGACGAAGGCTATTTTTCAAATTTTAATACAGTAACCCGTGAGGAATGCCTAGTTGCAATTATGAGAGTTATTGGAGTAACTGATAAAGAAGTGGATTTACTAAATGGAGCTGATTTTGTAGCTTTTGAAGATACATATCCTTATTCCTATTTTGGTTGCGCATACAGAGCAAAAATTGCATATGGAGAAGAGTGTATAGTTGATTATCCAACGTATAGGACATCGCATACACATAAAAATACAGACTTCTTCTTTTTTCCACAACGTGCAGTTACAGTAAAGGAAACAATAGCTTTTATGGTTAGGTGTTTGGAAGATTTGGATGCAAGCATAGATTTAAATACAACTTTAAAAAAAGCAGTAGAATATGGATTAATTGATGATGAAGATGCACTCATTCAAAATCCTGATTCCGAAATTAGTCAAAAAGATTTTTATATATTAATTGAGCGATTCTTACAGCAAAGAAGATATAAATTTTATCAAAGAGAAAATAATGTTTTCAGGATGGAAGGCAATGTTGATGAAAAACGTTCTATAAGCTATCTCAATATGCTTCAACAAAGAGAGAAATAGTGTCAAGGGGACGGTTCTATTGACAACACCTCGCATATGTTAAGCTGGCTCAGGGGACGAATCTGATGTCTGACAACAGGTGACATTATTTTCGTTCCCTGTCTTTTCCTCTGTATTTACCTATACGTGAAAAACTGATAACCAATACAGCTAACAATCACATCTTATTTATCAAAAACTTGTAAAAAAATGGGGACTAGAAATTACTCTAGTCCCCATTTTTTCTCTTATCAACCTTCATCATTCTTTGAGCTTTGTTTTATTACCTGATTCACATAAACGCTTCCACCCGCTAACAAAATTCCTTGAGTGATTCCTGTAAATATCATAATAGCTACATCTTTATATGTATTTACATCAACCGTTGCAATTAAATAAATGACGGATAAAAGTATCCCGAATGCACCGAGAAGTACCGGAATAAATGCCCGCAACCGATTTCAACGGAAATACGGTGACCACGGCATACAATAAGCTGAACAAAGAAACGGAAGTTGTCACACCGATGGAAGAGAATGTGACGGCAAAGGTGAAATACTTCTATGACGCGGCGGGCAACGTGACGAAGCAGTATCAGCAGAACAACAAGCCCGGCGAGACGGAACACTTCAAGCTGGTGGAGACGGTTTACAACAGTATGAATCAGCCGGTTTCGGTAATTTCCAATGACGGAAATATTGACAATATTGTGAAATACGAGTATGATGGAATTGGAAATATGACCAAGATGGCAACAGGAATTACCAATATCAATGACGCCATTGACCCGTCGGTTCACGGGGTTACAACCTATACATACAACTATCTGAACCAGCTGGTTTCCACGACAGATCCGCAGGGGAATTCCGTCACCAACACCTATGACAAGCTGGGCAATGTGACCAACGTGACAGACAAATCCGGAGGAACTGCGAGTTATACGTATAACGGCTTAGGACAGATTTTATCTGTGACAGCGAATCGGGACGGAAAAACAGAGGACATTTCCTATCAGTATGACTGGATGGGAAATATCAAGCAAGTATCCGATTCCAGCGGAACGACGAACTACACCTATGACGGACTGGGACAGCTTCTAAAAGAAAC
>NZ_JAHLPV010000081.1 GCF_018918095.1 Acetivibrio sp. MSJd-27
GACGCGTTCGGGAATCAGAAGCAGGAACAGGCAGAAGACAACAATCCGTTCCGTTACTGCGGAGAATATTTCGACAATGAAACCGGATTTATCTACCTCAGGGCAAGGTATTATGACAGCGACATTGGGAGGTTCACGTCGGAGGATACGCATTGGAATCCTGCAAATAATATATATGACAAAGAAGAAACTCAGAACAAACAAAAGGCTCAAAAACAATATCTCATTTTAAAACATATAAACAATTTATATATAAGTTCTAATATGTCTCTTGAAGAAAAACTTAATGAGGTAGCTAGATGGAAATTAGGACAACTTACCGACGAAGAAGAGCAAACAATAGAAAATGAAATTAGCGGTATTCAAGAGCCATCTATAAAAATAATTCTACAAAGTAGCAATCTGTATGTGTACGGAATTAATAATCCAAATTCATATATAGACCCAAGTGGGAATTTTGCTATAACAGCTTCAGCAACAACGGCTGCAATAATAGCGGCAGCAAAGGCGGTTGGTGTTGCTATAGCATCTACAGCAGCAATCATTGCAGTTGTTGAAACAATCGAGGCAATTCAGAAAGCTAACAATAATGCTGTGTTTTATGAAGCGTGGATTTCTGGCGGAAGTGTAAAAACTGGAAGAAAGTTGTCAACAGCAGAGGCAGCCGTCAGAGTTATATTTGGAAAAAGCGTATATAGCAAGAGTAAAACTGCTGCATATAATTTAGCTAAAATGGCAAGTGGAGGAAAAGAGCCGGTTCATGATAATCCTCATGGTGTAGGTAGTGGTTATAAATCACATTATCATTTACATGGGCGTAAAAATGGCTCTCATATTTGGTATTGGTAAAGGAGAAAAGAAATGAGTAACTATACTACAGCTGTTGTTTATCCAGCTATATCTTCACAAAAAATAAATCGTATTGGAAAAAAAAATAATTTAATATTTACACTCATAGATAATTCTTTTATAAAAAAACAATTATTAAATAAAGATATACAATACTATTTAGTCGAATGGATTAAAGATGAATATAATATACCTATTGGAAAGATGGAAAGTTTTAATATTGAGTCAAAAACATTAGATAATTTATCAAAGATTTTAAATGACTCAGAAGATTATTTTATTCAACTGATAGAGAAAGAAAAAAAGAAAAAAAGTTATGCAATTCAGCAAAGTTCGAAAAATTGGACACAATTCCTAAAAGATTTTTTTTCTGAAAACTCCAATAGTAAAATAGGCTTATTATCACATTGGTATAATGGTCTTATAGAAACTGAAGAGTTGCTAATAAAAAAAGTTTCTAAGCTCATCATAAATAAGTCTAAGGAATCCTATACAGTTGAACAAATGGAAAATGATGTGTTGTATATTTTTGAACAAGCCCAAGGGAATGTTTAGTGTGTAAAGAATGTCAATTGGACAACTCTAGTGAGTTAACACATCTAGTGTATGATAAATTGTTTCAGGGGACGAATTTGATGTCCGACAACAGGTGACATTATTTTCGTCCCCTGTCTTTTCCTCGGTATCCACCCATGAAAAATACGACAAGATGGGAAATCTGGTCTACCAGAAGGACGGCAACAACAATGTGATCGCTATCACCTATGACAAACTGGGACGTCCGCTTGTGCAGACCAACCCGGACGGGACAACCAACCGGTTCAGCTATGATTCGGTCAGCAATGAAATCATTCTGACCAACCAAAACAATGTGAAGCAGAAAATCAAATACGACAAGCTGGGACGGGAGCATGCAATCTATATGGAAGAGCCGGGTTCCGGCTATCAGAAAATGAAGCAGACGGACTACGATCTTTTCAGTCGTCCGATCAAGATATCTCTGTATGCGCAAAGTGAGACAACTCCCTCCAGCGTGATGGAATACACCTATTATGCGGACAGCAGTCCAAAGTCGGAGACGGCAAAAGAAGGCAGCAAGGTTCTGAGCAAAAAGGATTACGCCTATGCAATCAGTAACAGTTTAAACCAGACTACCGTGGAGGTGTATTCGACCGATACGGCGAAAACCCAGATTGTACAGAAAACCGATGTACACGGCGTGATCAAGGAACAGCAGGCAATCTTTGACGGGAAAACCTATACCCAGAGCTTTACTCATGACACCTTGGGCAATGTGCTGACAACAACCGACTTCCGCGCCAATGACGAGAATTATACCAACAAAGCCGTGCAGAAAAACACCTATGACCATGCTAACCGGGTCACCAAGCAGGAGGTGCTGAAGGACGACGGCACCTACATGGAAAGCACGGTCACTTATGACAAGCTGGGACGGGCAGTGTCCGCAACCGATTTCAACGGAAATACGGTGACCACGGCATACAATAAGCTGAACAAAGAAACGGAAGTTGTCACACCGATGGAAGAGAATGTGACGGCAAAGGTGAAATACTTCTATGACGCGGCGGGCAACGTGACGAAGCAGTATCAGCAGAACAACAAGCCCGGCGAGGCAGAACGCTTCAAGCTGGTGGAGACGGTTTACAACAGTATGAATCAGCTGGTTTCGGTAATTTCCAATGACGGAAATATTGACAATATTGTGAAATACGAGTATGATGGAATTGGAAATATTACGAAGATGACAACAGGAATTACCAATATCAATGACGCCATCGATCCGTCGGTTCACGGGGTGACAACCTATACATACAACTATCTGAACCAGCTGGTTTCCACGACAGATCCGCAGGGGAATTCCGTGACCAACATCTATGACAAGCTGGGCAATGTGACCAA
>NZ_JAHLPV010000082.1 GCF_018918095.1 Acetivibrio sp. MSJd-27
GCCCCCACAAGTTATCGGACTATTTCACCGCAATAATCCCTTTGACGTCGAACTTCTTCTTGCACACAAACAGCTCTGTGGCTTTCTCATAGCCAACTTCCTCCGTCGAGAACAGGTCGTCCAGCGTAATCACGCTCACCTTTCCCGTCTTGCTGTTCAACAGATAAACCGGCGGTTCATTCTTTGTGTCCACCACCATCTTCACCAGTTCCTGATCCGCGCTCTCCTCCGTTGCCAGATTGATCACAAACTCGCTCTGCTGGCTGTTTGTCGTCTCCGACAGCTCATCCCGCTTGATGGTATGCAGTTTCCCGAATACCCGCTCGTTTGCTCCCCTCTCGTCTTTGTGGAAGTATCCCGGCTTCGGCATCAGGCTTTCCACCTTCTCAATGTTGTCCACCAAATCCTGTGAGTTCAGTGAATAGTAGATCACGTCTCCCTGCCTCAGTCCGTTTGCGATTGTGTATACGTTCGCTTCCGACTTCACCGTCAGGTTCACCAGCTTCCCGCTCTGATACCCCTCAATTCGGCAGTACACGTTGTCCGCGTCTTCCGCCTTCTCGTATACCCTTGTCACCACCATGATGTCCGCGTCGCTGGTGATCGTGCCTCCGATGTCCGCTTTCATGCTTGTCGTCACCACTGCGAATTTCGCCACTTTTGTTTCCGGATCGATCTCGTAGCCCCGGGTCGTATATTTCTTGCTCTTATCCAGCGTCACCTTGGTGAAGTAGTCATCCTCGTCCGTTGTGTCCTCTTCCGGCACCGCTACCACCACTGTTTTATCATCTATATAAAATGCTCCGCCGAATGCTCCGATGTCCGGGTTGAATGCGCGTTCCGCCTCCACGGCCTCCGCGTCCAGCAGATCGATTTTTGTCAGTTCCCCTGCCTTGTTCAGCGAAAAGCTGATCAGCATGCCCGGCTTCACTTTTTCATTCAGTTCTTCATCTCCTGCGCTCTTCCCGTTCAGCCGCACTTTTCCCGTGGTGTAAAGCACCTTGAATTCCTTATTGCCCGTGGTATAGTAATAGTTATCGTTTTTGTCCTGCTCCTGTTTGGCAATGCCTCCCAGAAGAAGCTTCATGCCGAAGCCCTCCGTGATGCCCCCCTCATACTTGGTGCTCACCACGTATCCCACGTTTTCGATCAGGGTTTCCCCTTCCTCAAAGCTTACCACCTGGCCGTAGGTATCGATATAGAAGGTTCCCTCCTTGCTCAGATCCACCTGCACCATTTCTTTGCCGTTTTCATCCTTTGCCAGCTTGTATGTTTTTCCCCCGATGGTGATGTCGTCCTCTGTGTATTCCTCCGCACGGCCTTCCACCTTCTGTTTCGATACGGTCAGATCGATGTTTTTCCCATCTTTATCGCTCAGCACCGTGATCACGTCATCCTCTTTGATGTCCTCCAGTTCCAGCGCGTCCCCGTCCACGTTCACGATGCTGTAATAGAAGTCATCCTCGTCCGGCTCCAAGCTGATCCGGTTCAGCCCGTTGAAGGACGCATCCTTCAAAAAGATTACCGATGTGGTCAGGCTCACCTTCTCCACCCGGAAGCTGTAATATTCCGACAACACCGCCACCTCGTATTTATTATCCTGGTTGTTGTCAATCAGTTTCACTTTTCCGTTTTTAATGAACAGGTCCTCCGCTGCCGGCGCTTCCACCGCGCGGCCGTTGTACACCACATACGGCCCCACATTCGCTTTGCGTGTTTTCTCATCATTCGTCTCATACTCAATGGTGAAGGAACTTCCGCTCCCTGTCGTGTCGGTGATATCCTCCGCCTCGATTTCCAAGTAACTGTTCTTCACCGGCGTGATGCTGGTGATTTTCGGGTATGCAAGACTGTCATCCTTGTCCACATGGAATTCCACCCGCTGTCCAATCAGTTCAGCCGCGTTGGTTTCTCCCGCAAGCAGAGTCCATTCTTCTTCTCCTTTTACCCCCGTGATTTTCACCTGGCCGTTGTCCAGCGTGGTTTCTCCGCTCAGGGTTGTCAGGTGATTTTCTGTCACAATCCCTTCCAGGATATCCGCGTTTTTGATCTTCAGCAGTTTTTCCAGAAGCGTCGTCCCGCTGAGCTGGTACCCCTTGTCTTCCCCGCCGTAGTTTACCGGCTCCATGGTTTCCAGCTGCATCGCCTCATACAGGATGCTGCAGATATTTCCCCGCGTCGCCGCTCCCGCATAGGATTCCACCGTGATTCCCCGCAGGATTCCATCCTGCGCTGCCATTGCCAGGTAATTGTCCGGATAACTGCCCATTGTAGACGCTTTCGGTCCATATCCCATGGCGTTGTATATGATTTTTAGTGCCTGCTCGTAGGTCACATTGTCCTCCGGCCCGAAGTACCCTTCGCCGTATCCCAGAACCATTCCGTTGTCCGACGCGTATTTGATGTCTCCGGCCGCCCAGTGGCTGCCCGGTACATCGATGAACGGCGCTTCCGCCGTTGTCCCGCTCACCAGGCTGTCTATCCCCAGAGCGCGGTTCATGATCGCCACAAACTCAGCCCGCGTGATGTTGTTTTCCGGCTTGAACGTCCCGTCCTCGTATCCCTTCAGGATGTCCAGCCCTGTCAGTTTCGTGATCGCTTCCGCCTGTTTCCCTTCCCCGATGTCGCTGAACGCGTACCCAGGCACCAGTATCACGCTTAGTATCATCACCATTGCTACCAGTATGCTTACTGTCTTTTTCATACCTTTCTCCTCCCGTTTTTTC
>NZ_JAHLPV010000083.1 GCF_018918095.1 Acetivibrio sp. MSJd-27
GTCACATTCTCTTCCATCGGTGTGACAACTTCCGTTTCTTTGTTCAGCTTATTGTATGCCGTGGTCACCGTGTTTCCGTTGAAATCGGTTGCGGACACTGCCCGTCCCAGCTTGTCGTATTTGATTTTCTGCTTCACATTGTTTTGGTTGGTCAGAATGATTTCATTGCTGACCGAATCATAGCTGAATTGGTTGGTTGTCCCGTCCGGGTTGGTCTGCACAAGCGGACGTCCCAGTTTGTCATAGGTGATAGCGATCACATTGTTGTTGCCGTCCTTCTGATAGACCAGATTTCCTAGATTATCGTATTTTTCATGGGTGGATACCGAGGTCTGTCCCTCCACATGCTCCACATCGTTCACCGTCGTGGTTTTGGTGTAAAGGATGCCTTCCTCTTCCGGCGCATAGTTGTATGCAATGTCTGTCACTACGCTGGCACTTGGCTCGTTGTGGGCGGCTGGTGGAAGTATTTATGGGAATCAGGCATTAAAACAGGGTACAAGGAATGATGAAGGTTGAAAGATAAGAAATCGGGGACTAGAAAATACTCTAGTCCCCGATTTTTACAAAATTTGTGATAGAGGCGGAGATATGTTTTTAGAAATTAAGATATAGATATAATCTTCTCCTTGACATCTAGGATTAATTTATATCAAGACATAAAAACGACTTCTGTCTTATCTGTAAATACTGCAATAAAGCACATCACCTGTCCTGCTTATCACAACCAATCCACTGCCACCTGTTTGAGGATTATCAGGTCGATAATAATTTAAATTTGTTTTTACTGCCCAAGCATCGATGCTTTTTTCATAATTTACCATATATGGCTTTTGACCATATAAATGTTTATTGTCAATCCTCTCGAAGAAAAGTCCTGCTATTTTTGCTGCAATTTCAGGTGTCTTGACAGGATAATCTTCAAAAGAGTACTTTTTGGTTGTAATATCCTGCTTAATTTCATCGTTTAGAAAGCTTCTTCCATCACTTTCATCCATATGATTTAAGGTAATTACTTCATTATCTCTTACATAAGGAATTCTCAATTGAATTTGAGATGGCTGTTCATAGAATTCATCACCTCGCTGAACAGAAATTGCCTCTTGCCATTTTAAATAAATTCCTGTTTCTTCACAAAATTCACGCAATGGCACATAAGTTTTATCATCTATCAGGTAACAGGAAGTATATTGCCATGGCTTTGAATTTATGATTATGGGGCTATTTGATGCTTCCATGATATCAAGTTGTAAATTATTTGAACTGAAAACATTTACAGTCGTGGCGGTCAATAAAATTCCAGATATAAGTCCTAAAATATACCTTTTCAATGTTTATATCTCCTTTTCACCAATTATTTTGTTTAACCATTCAGTTCCCGTATAACCCATATCTCTGAGTTGACGTACATTTCTTTTCTTATATTCACTTCTTAGACGTTCTAATTTTATACCAGCATCATAGATTGCTTTCTCTTCTTTGCTCCGATATCTAACCATTTCAGATTTTTCGTCATATGGCATAAATATAGAAATTATTTCAGAAGTTCCAATTGCTTTATCGTTGTTATGCCAAGACTTTTTTACATTCATATCTGGCGTGAACTTGATCAATAATCCTCCAGGTGTTACTGCATAATTTGGAATTCCCCCTAAACTTCGAGCATAGCTATCATCTTCACCAGAAATTATGTCAGGATCAGGATAAGAATATCCTTCATCTGCCATTGCTTTTTGTTCTGTGCTTACTCGTCCATGGGTATGTAATATTGCTTTTGCATTACCTTCCCATTCTGCGTCTTTTGGATTACAACCACCAGAATCTCCTTCCACTGGTTCATTATAAGTATAATAAGTTTGACCATCCTCACCAATTATTTCATATACAATTGTCCCTAATTCAAACCCTTCTTCTATAAACTCACCATTTTTATTTATCCCTGCAATTGAAATTGGATTATATGTTAAACCAAAATCAATCGCAGCATCATCAATTGTAACAAACAAATCACCGGCTTTAAAGCCACTCGGATCCACTAAATTAATTGGATTATTCCCACAATAAACAAACCAATTCATTCCATCTCGAATTGGATCCTCCGACGTAAACCTTCCAATACTACTGTCATAATACCTTGCTCTGAGGTAGATAAATCCGGTTTCACTATCGAAATATTCTCCGCAGTAACGGAACGGATTGTTGTCTTCTGACTGTTCCTGCTTCTGGTTCCCGAACGCATCGTAGGTATAATCTTTTAATATGGTTCCGCTTGCGTTGACCAAGGCTGTTGTATCTCCGTGGGTATTGAAGGTATAATACTCCTTGCTTCCTCCGTTTACTGTTCGGGAGATAGGGGAGAGGCCTCTGACAAACACCTGCTTTTCCCCGGCCTTGTCGTCCATGACAATATTCTGCCCGTCATAGATATGGCTGGTGGTCACGCCGTTGGTGGTTTT
>NZ_JAHLPV010000084.1 GCF_018918095.1 Acetivibrio sp. MSJd-27
CTTTTGCTTTGCGTGCGATTTCCTCCGGCGTTCTTTTTCTTCTTGGCATAGTAAAACCTCCAAACTCAGTATTTATTATATACCTGTTTGGAGGTTTACACAATCTTTGTAAAAGACTCTCCTCAGATGCCCTTTAATATTAAACTATAAACTTTTTACAATATTCTTTTAAATCAGGGATGTCACAGGTAGCGGTTTCCCAAAGAATATCGATATCAATTTCACCGTAATTGTGTGCTGCGATATTCCGCATTGCTTTAATTTCACGCCAAGGCATTGCATTGTTCTCAACCTTGAACCTATCGGACAATTTGCCGACTAATTCACCGATTTGAAGAATGCACATTGAAATCGCATTGCGTGCAACAAAATCTTCTGTGAAAGATTCATGGGTCAGATTAAAGCGTGAAATGGTTGCACTGATTTCATCAGAATATTGTATGATTTTCTTAAGTACAATTTCATCTCTGGTATTCATAGAGAACCACCTCATCTCTGACAGAATCCTTAATAAGCGAGCGGTTGAGCGAGGAATATGTCATTACATCAACATCTTTACCAAGCTTATCCTGAAGTGAATTTATAAAGCTGTTAAGCATAAACAAGCCTTTAATATCACCTTTGTCAATAAGCAAATCAATGTCGCTTTCAGATGTCTGCTTGCCGGTAGAGTAAGATCCAAACAATGCAACCTTTTTAACACCGTATTGTTTGGCAATGTCACTAACAATCATACGAAGCTCATCAACAGAATATACAGTCATAAATTCACCGCCTTTCATAAAAAATCCTGTATCATACGATACAGGATTGTGGTGCGGATAAGAGGACTTGAACCTCCATGAAATTGCTTTCACATGGACCTGAACCATGCGCGTCTGCCAATTCCGCCATATCCGCATATCAATCTTGACCGCATCTATAGTTTAACACAAAAAGAAGAATTAATCAAGATATAATCATATATTAAGTTGTAGGTAGAAACTTTTCACCGATGTGACGCGAGCAGAAGCTAGCGCGTCTGCCAATTCCGCCATATCCGCATATCTTTAATACGTTTATATTATACCATAAATTTTTGTTTTGTCAACTATTATTTTGAATTTTTATTTTTTTATTTCTAGGAAAATTTTAGATGTTCAAAGATGCCCCTCCGCACAGGGTATTTTCTCCCGTTAAAGCTTTCCCGCCGCTTTTGCCTCCCTGGCATAATAAAAAAGATACTGCTGGGCGAATCCGCTGTACGCGCCGAATCTTTTTTCCGAATAAGCCGGAATCTCCTTTTCCTTCACCCCGTACAAAGCCAGCATGGCTTTCTTCATCCAAGTATCCACCGGAAAAGCGTCAAACCGTCCGCAGGAAAACAAAAGAACACAGTCCGCAACCTTCTGCCCCACACCGTTTATCTGCATCAGTATTTTTTTCGCCTGCTCATAGGGCAGACTGCGGATTTCTTCCCGTGAAACGAGTCCCCCGTTCACCTTCCGGATTGCATCAACAATATAAGTATCCCGGTATCCGATTTTCAGGAAAGACAAATCCTCCGCCTTCAAATCTCTCACTTGTTCCGCAGTTGGAAAGGTATAATAGTATCTCCCCTTATATTCCCGCCGTGTTCCAAAGCGTTCCGCAAAAGCCTCCACCGCCTTTTTGATTTTTGGTATATTGTTCTGCTGAGAAAGAATGAAGGAAAGCAGACATTCAAAGAAATCCTGCTGGAGTATTCGGATTCCGTAGCCGTGGCAGATCGCCTCCCTCATCACCGGCTCACAGCCCAGTGTCCGCTTGATCCGCGCATAATCTCTGCCGCAGTCCAGAAAACGGCTCCACTCCTTCTCAAACGCTTCCCTTGTCACGTTTTCGATCAAAACCGAATCCCCTCTTTTGGAAAACACCGCCATCGTTCCAAACGCTACGCCGGAAAACGCGCCGCTCTCTTCCTCACGGAACCGAAAGCACTGCCCGCAGTCAAAAGTATGCCGCAAATCAAAATCATCGAATTTTTGAAGAAGAATTCCTTCCGCAGTCTCCTTGATTATCATATTTCTCACGTATAATTAAACCATCTCGAAATGTACTGACCCCAAAAAGTTAGACAAAATTTTCAAGCTACACAACAGGATTGAAGTCTGAATTGAACCGGACTCAATCCTTTTAATTTTGCTTTAATTCTTTTATTATTATAGTACCAT
>NZ_JAHLPV010000085.1 GCF_018918095.1 Acetivibrio sp. MSJd-27
ATCCACAGTGCTTGTCTTTATTATATCGCAGGTAGCTACTCCTGCAAATATAATCAAAAACTTTAAGAAAGGAGATATAATTAAAACCACCCCTTTCGAGATGGTTTAATTATACGTGAACAATATGAAAACAAAAGTTGCAGTCATTGGGTGCGGAACAATTGCAACCAATCAGCATATTCCGGCATATATGAACAATAAGGATGCAGAGATCAAATATTTCTGTGATATCATTTCGGAGCGTGCAGAAAATGCAGTAAAGAAAAATGAATGCGGTATCGCAGTGACGGATTACCGCGAAATATTAGAGGACAATGAGGTGGAGGCCGTTTCTATCTGTACCCCGAATGCGGTGCACCAGGAGATTTCCGAGGCATTTTTGCATGCAGGCAAGCATGTTCTTTGTGAGAAACCGGCGGCAAGAACATATGAGGAAGCTTTGAAAATGCAGAAAGCACAGCAGGAAAGCGGAAAGATTTTGAACATTGGAGTGGTCAACCGCTTTAACAGCAGTGTAAACAAAATTAAGGAACTCATTGACAACGGAGAACTTGGCGATATTCATCACGTATATATCAGCTTCCGTTCGCATCGTTCCATTCCGGGATTAGGCGGAAGTTTTACAACCAAAGCCATCTCTGGCGGAGGTGTATTGATTGACTGGGGCGTACATTTTTTGGATATCGTAATGTACTGTTGCGGAGATCCTAAGCCTCTTACGGTCTCAAGTGAAACGTTCTGTAAATTGGGAAAGAAAATAGAGGATTATACCTATGTGGATATGTGGGCGGGTCCTCCTGTAAAAGATGGAATTTATGATGTGGATGATTCCGTTACCGGTATGGTACGAACCAGCGGGCCTGTCATCACCTTTAACGGAGCGTGGGCACAGAATATCGGAGAAAATGAGATGTACATTGATTTCATGGGTGACAAGGCAGGCATTCGTTTGCAGTATGGCGGTTCTTTTGTCAAGTATGGAACGAAAAACGGGATGCTGTGTGAAACAAAATATCAAATGAATGAGAAAAATATGTTTCAGCAGGAGATTGACAGCTTCTTGGAATGTATCCGGACAGAAAAAAAGCTGTCGTCTAACATTGATGTCAATATCATTACCTCCAGGCTGATGAGTGCAATCTATGAGTCGGCTGAAAAGCATTGTGAGATCGCATTATAATAAAACATAATGGATGAAGTTGTGAAATTGGTTATAAATATAGGATTAAAGGGAGAACAAAAAATGTCCATTCAAATTTTGCAGCTTTCTTCTTTGGAAAAGGTTTTTCTGGATTATGAGGGTAAAAAAGATACCATAACAAATGCATCCGCGTTGAAAGGAGAATGCTTTTCCTACCAGATTGCTTATCGTTCCTGCGGAGCCTTGGATGCCCGCACACAGTTATCTGTAGAGGTTGATTCGCTGTTGCCTGTTTCTATTCGAAGGGTTGGCAATGTTCCATCTGAATTACCGCTATATCCGGATAAGCGCGATGCGGATTATCTGCACAGTGAGCCTTGTTGTTTTTCATGAAGCTTTGCAGGATATGCGTACGTTTCAAATGCTGGAACAGCTTGAAGGAAAGGAAGAGAGGTAAAGAAACTGATACAGTGTGAGGCAGGTCAGGAAATTCGGTTTGACAGCTATCCTAAAGACAGTATGTTTTTATTATGGCTTAGGGAAAAAGTGAATTATGAGATAGAGCGACATATTAAAAAATAGCTCTGCATTTTGTAAATATTAAATAAAACGGAACAGAGCTAGTAAAAAGGATAAGAATTCGAGTCTTTTACAAAGATTGTGTAAACCTCCAAACAGGTATATAATAAATACTGAGTTTGGAGGTTTTACTATGCCAAGAAGAAAAAGAACGCCGGAGGAAATCGCACGCAAAGCAAAAG
>NZ_JAHLPV010000086.1 GCF_018918095.1 Acetivibrio sp. MSJd-27
CCCCTTTAAACAAACTTTGTTTGTCGTTTCCTTTTTACTCGTTTCTACTTGAGTTGTACTTGTTTTTAAACTCTAAGTTATTGCTAGGACCGTCATGTTGTTCAATTTTCAAGGACCGGCAGTCAGTTGACTGTTCGCCGCCGTTCTCACAGCGACTTTTAAATTATATCACTTTTCATTCTTGTTGTCAATACTTTTTTTAAAGTTTTTTCAAGCCTTTTGAAAAGTGCTTTTTCCGTGTGCTTCCTGCACGGCATCCCTTTTTCCCTTTGCCGTTCCTCCGCAACACTTGTTGTAGTATAGCACCTTTCTTCCTCTGTGTCAATATTTTTTCGACAAAAAAGATCGAAAAATTATAAAATATAATCTTCAATGATATCCCATAGAGTAACGGGAGTTACTTGATTTAACATCAAAATATAGCAAAGTGACTCCACATCTTCTCTTCGCGTGAAAATGGAATAAACCTGTTCGCTCTCTGATGTTTTTACTCTTGGATCATACACGGTTATCCGTATTCCATAACCATCCTCCTCACATTGCTTCTTCTTTTTCTTTATTAGATAATAATCGAGAAAAAGCTCGGAAGAAGAAACAGTGAGCTTGGAACTGCCAATTAACGTTTTCTGATACATGCAAAAAACTCCCTTTAGAATTTAAAATCATAACCGCCGTATTTGAAGCGACCTCAATATACTTAGATGAAATAGCAGGATGAATCTAATAATGATTTTAAATAGCAAACTGATATATTTCTTTATTTACTATTATATATTGTATTAACATGGGATCAATCACAAGTATTCGACTTTTTTCGACAAACCGTTCTATTTCCGGCTTTTTCCGGTTGCTTTTATAAAGTCCAACTGATACAATAAATTTGTTAAACCATATAGGAAAGGAGAAAACGATGAAAAATTTTACGAATCATTTCAAAAAAGCAGATATTGGGTCTCAAAAAATTCTTTTATGGTTTCTGCGTTTTAGTGTTCTGTTTCTTGCATACGGATTCCTTTATTATACACATATTTTAAATGGCCAAGGATATTTCGTATATTTTGAAAGCATTTATACTTTTATCGAATCAGCTTTTTATCTTCTGGCAACTGGCATTGCTGCCGCTACCATATTTGAATGGATGATAAGAAAGAATAAATAAATCAAGGAAAGCACATAATAAACATGAAAAGGCGGTGTTTATTATGTCAAAATATCTTGTTGGCGTGTTTCCTAATCTAGAACTGGCAAATGATGCCCTGCGGGAATTTAAAAATTTGAATTTGGAAACTTATAACGAAAACATTGTGTCCAAAGAAACAGTAGACGATTATTCATCCAACGGTTTGGTTGAAGATTTTAACGTTGGGAATACAGAGGATTTGCTGATTGGTTCCAGTATAACAGAGTTCCCATTTACTGGAGCTTTGGCAGCAATGCATCCTAGTAATGTGATCTTTTCACAGGAACTGGACAGTAATTTGAGCAGCGGACTAATTGAATTGTCACCTCCGTTGCGTCATGGAGAAAATTTTCAGGAACTTTATGATAAAGGATATACTTTATACAGTTTACAGACATCCAATAAAAACAAAAGCACGGTAAAAAAAGTTTTTAAAGCACACAGGGCCTTTTCTGTGAAAGAAATTTAGCAAAATTAGAAAACACATCGCCAAATGCAACAGTAAAAATCAGAACCACCAGTAAACTGGTGGTTTGCACAGCCCCTATAAGGGGCTATTACAGGCTTAGCCTCTCTAAGAGGCACCGAAAGTTTGACACCGCATTACTATCACAGGCAGCCGCTC
>NZ_JAHLPV010000087.1 GCF_018918095.1 Acetivibrio sp. MSJd-27
ATCTGGTATACTTTAGCCATGAAAACTCGTCTCCTTTCGGGAGGTACTTGGATTTGTGGTGAAACCATTGTACCAGAAAGGCTGGCGGGTTTTCAACTTTCATTTAACTTTACAGAACGTAGAATCAGATAAGGAGGAAAAAAGGATGGCGAAGGCGGGAATGAGGAGACCGGAAGTATCACAGCCTCACGGCACGGAAAGCAACAAAAAAATGAAATTTCCAAAGAATGAGGTAAATCCGGTTCCTGAGATTCAGGGAAAGGCAAAAGCGGGAAATAAAAAAGCAAATCCTACCTGAGATAGGATGATTGGCGGCGCGGGAAAGCGCCGCCTTTTTTAGTGACAGGATATTTTTTCATTAAAATACTATAAATCATAAAATCTTTCTATCAAATTGCCGCTGTTTTTTTTATAATATAGGAAACGGAGGCGGAGTAGAAGGAAATGCAGGGAGATTTATAAGTATTTCAATCTGTTTGTTCCTGCAAATCGAGGGAATACTCCTCCGTGAAAAGGTCGGATATAGCGGCGGATTGGAGAATTGTTATGAATATGTATCAGTGGCTGGAAGCTTTAAAAGCTGAAGAGAAGAAAAAAGCGCTCCCGGTTTTATCATTTCCATCAATACAGCTCTTGGGAATTACAGTAAAGGAATTGATAAACGACAGTTCCCTTCAGGCAGAAGGAATGAAACGGATAGCAGACCGTGTAGACTCCGCGGCCTCTGTCAGTATGATGGATCTCTCAGTGGAGGCGGAAGCCTTCGGAGCAGAAATTCATGTGTCGGAGGATGAGGTTCCAACCGTTACAGGCCAGCTGATTTCCTCTTATGAGGATGCACAGAGCCTTGCGGTTCCTCCGGTAGGCGCCGGAAGAACCGGATTGTACATTGAAGCGATCGGGAAAGCCTGCCAAATGATAAAAGACAGGCCGGTTTTTGCGGGAGTTATCGGCCCGTTTTCACTGGCGGGAAGATTGATGGATGTAACTGAAATTATGGTAAACTGCTATACAGAGCCGGAGATGGTGCATCTGGTTATGGAAAAGGTTTCCGATTTTCTGATCGATTACATAAAGGGATACCAGAAAACGGGGGCAAATGGAGTGATGATGGCAGAGCCGCTGACAGGGCTTCTTTCTCCTGACTTGGCGGAAGAATTTTCAAGTCCTTATGTAAAGCGGATCGCTGATGCGGTACAGAAGGAAGATTTTATTGTGATTTACCACAATTGCGGAAACAATACGATTCAAATGATTGAATCGATTTTGAATACTGGATGCGCCGCATATCATTTTGGTAATGCAATTGATATAAAGCAGATGCTGGAGTGCGTCCCCAAGGATATTGTTGTAATGGGAAATGTAGATCCGGCAGTTGTTATCCGGAACGGTACACCGGAAACTGTCAAAAGGGAAACCAGGCGAATTATGGAGGCATGCTGTAACTATTCCAATTTCGTGATCTCATCCGGGTGTGATATTCCGCCTTTGGCGCCCTGGGAGAATATCGATGCTTTTTTTGAAGCGGTTCACGAATTTTATCAGAACTGAGAGGATTTCTTTCTAATATTTAAAAACAGCCGGCAGGTGAAAAACCTGCCGGCTGTTCAGCCTGTCGAAAAACGCATGGATTCCATCAAGCGAATCCACGCGTTTTTGTGTCTATTGGGAATAAAAACATGAGTATCCGATGCAGCGTGCCATGGTTCCCATCCCGCCACTTCCACATGGCCAGC
>NZ_JAHLPV010000088.1 GCF_018918095.1 Acetivibrio sp. MSJd-27
TAGCCTATGAGCAAATGAGTGTAAAAGAACTGGCAGACCCGTTTACGGGTGAGCCAGTAAAAAAGAGCAAAAGATAAAGCCGCCTTAGCGGCGGCTTGAAAAAGTTTGCGGCTGGCAGACGATTCAGAGGGCTTTCAGCCCAGCCAGTAACATGCCCTTATAGGGCTGAGCAAGCCACCGGCTTTGCCGGTGGTTATGACTTAGTGTCTAAATAATGAAAGAATGCATTCTGAATAATAAAATGATGTATGAAAAGGAGAATTAGTATGAACAAAAAATTTGCAGCATTTGCTTTGAGTGGAGTTTTTCTTTGTACAATGAGTGTTCATTCCTTTGCAGCAGGGGTTGCGACTTCTGCGCCCAATTCAGTACCAACTATTGCGGCCACTCAGCCCATACCGCCAGATAGTATTCTTTATTATGGTCAGGTAAAAGAAATTGTAAAATCGGAAGACGAAAAAATTTCTCAGCTCTGTATGGATTCAGAGCGCTATGGAGAATACATATTCAATATATCAGATGAAACAGCGTGGATTGACAGCGGAAACAAAACTGCGGATGACCCCTCCGATTTAAAAGAAGGGGATCGGTTGTATGTATTTCGCAGCCACGCAAAAACTGCGTCTATTCCTCCGCAGTCAGCGGCCTTCGCTATTGTACGTAACATCCCCCAAGACGCTGGATGTACCATGTATCATGAAGTAGAAGCAGTTTCTAAAGAAGATGGAAAACTGAAAATCACTACGGACAATGGAAGTTTATTTCTCTTTACTGATGCAGAAACGAAAGTCCTATCCTATCTGACGAAAAATTCTGTAACATTGGACGATATTCATCCGGGAAGTTATATCATGGCATGGTATGAAGCAGTAGCAGAGAGTTATCCCGGTCAGACCTATGCAAACCATATAATGGTACTGCCAAAAGCTGAGATGGAACATGAGAAAATGCTCACTCGCGCAGATTTGGTTTCTATCCTGCACAATCAGGCTGGAAATCCGGTTGTAAATTATGCTATGGATTACAAAGATGTAGACGGAGTGGATTCATATGCAGAAGCCATACGCTGGGCAACCAGTGAAAAATTAGTCGGTGGGTATGGTGATGGCAGCTTTGGTCCGGATGACGCGGTAAACCGTGAGCAGTGCGTAACGATTTTGTGGCGTTATGCTGGCGGCCCCATGTTGATGGATTATCCCGGTTTGATGCATTTCAGCGATGTCAGAGATATTTCCCCATTTGCTCGTAAAGCTATGGCTTGGGCGCACCAAAAAGGTATCATTTCAGACAAAGGTGACGACATTCTTGCACCGCAGGGTTTTGTTATGACCGATGAAGTGATGAAAATGATAGAAGTAATGGGTACGAATTAAGATATAAGGTTGAGATTGAAGACATATCTTTTTTATAATCTTTATAATATCCAATTGATTAGAACAGATAAAAAATTAATATGATAAAAATATAGGATTTAAGAGACGTTTTATACTTCTGTTAGTTGTTTTATATATAGCAAAAGAAGAAACGGGTCTGCTTCTAACTTTGTGTAAAGTCCAAACAAGGGTAAAATTGGTTGGCAGGGAGTGTTTTTGCTCCCTGCTTTTTCAATATAACAGAAACATGGCAAAAACTCAAGCCTTAATCCGGC
>NZ_JAHLPV010000089.1 GCF_018918095.1 Acetivibrio sp. MSJd-27
TTACAGATATTTCGTACATACACACAAAGCAAGGCGTATTGTATTTGTCGGTCATCAGAGATTTGTTCGACAACAGTATTGTAGCCTACAGGATGGGAACGAAACAAAATGTAAATCTGGTTTTGAGTACGATTAAAGCCGCCAAGAAAAAAGAGAAGGTCACTGCACAGATGCAACTTCACAGTGACCAAGGCTTTCAGTATACTTCACAAGCCTACTTCAAGCTAACACAATCATACGGCATTACTCCATCAATGTCAAGCCGAGGAAATCCGTATGACAACGCTTTAGCTGAAAATTTCTTTTCCATTCTTAAAACAGAGTGCATCTATCGCGCTAAACTTCCGACTTATGAGGAGGCGTGCCTCCTCATAAGTGAATATATCCATTTTTACAACAACGAGCGTATTCAACTAAAAACAAAACTGACTCCGTTAGAACAACGGAATCAGTTTTGTTGTATCAGGAAAACCACGCGATAGTCGCGTGGTTGGATAGAGGTTAACCGATGAGCAAAAATCCTCCGTATATGTTAAAATAGAGACGACCTGCCAGTCGAAATAAAAACACATACGGAGAGTTTTATCTATGAAAAAAGAAGTCATAGACACGAGTAGTTTAGCACATACAAAATGGAATTGCAAGTATCACATAGTATTTGCACCAAAATACAGAAGGAAAGTGTTTTTTGAAGAAAAACGATTGGAAATACGAGAAATATTAAGAAAGCTATGCCAATGGAAAGGCGTAAACATAATAGAAGAGAAGTATGCCCAGATCACATTCATATGTTAGTAAACATCCCGCCCAAAATGAGTGTTTCGGGATTTATGGGGTATCTGAAAGGGAAAAGTGCTTTGCTGATATTTCAAAAATGGGGGAACATGAAGTTTGCTTACCGAAACCGCGAATTTTGGTGTAAGGGATATTACGTTGATACCGTGGGGAAGAACACGAAAGCGATAAAAGAATATATAGCAGAACAATTAAAGAAAGATAAGGAAAGTGATCAATTGAGCATATTCGACCCACGGGACCCATTTATGGGCAGTAAGTAACAATTGCATGGCTGGCAGGCCAATCTAAAACGCACTTGTGCGTTGCCAGTAATGGTTAGGGCTTTGCCCGAAAATGAAATCCCCCCCGTTTCACGGGGGGATATTTATTTTTAGTTGAATACGCTCGTTGTTGTAAAAATGGATATATTCACTTATGAGGAGGCGCGCCTCCTCATAAGTCGGAAGTTTAGCGCGATAGATGCACTCTGTTTTAAGAATGGAAAAGAAATTTTCAGCTAAAGCGTTGTCATACGGATTTCCTCGGCTTGACATTGATGGAGTAATGCCGTATGATTGTGTTAGCTTGAAGTAGGCTTGTGAAGTATACTGAAAGCCTTGGTCACTGTGAAGTTGCATCTGTGCAGTGACCTTCTCTTTTTTCTTGGCGGCTTTAATCGTACTCAAAGAGTCTTTTACAAAGATTGTGTAAACCTCCAAACAGGTATATAATAAATACTGAGTTTGGAGGTTTTACTATGCCAAGAAGAAAAAGAACGCCGGAGGAAATCGCACGCAAAGCAAAAG
>NZ_JAHLPV010000090.1 GCF_018918095.1 Acetivibrio sp. MSJd-27
ATGTCCATCTATGATGACAAAATTTATGCTGGCGCGTTTGGCTATCAGGACACCGGAACCGGCGCGATGATATGCAACTTTGTTGAGTATGATACCAAAACCGGCCAGGCGACAGAGATGCCGAAGCCGAACAATCCGGGTGTGTTCGCCTCGGATCAGGTGCAGAATTTTTATGTCATGTCCCAGGCAGGCAAGTATGCCATTGCGAAATGCAAGGTGATCATAGGGGAGAAAACTCCATATTACGATTGTGTGTTCGACATGGAAAAACGGGAGTGGGTGAATTATCTGAAAAGCTCCAACCATCTGCACTATACTGATTTTGATGGGGAGGCTGTCTATGCTTCCAAGCAGGTGAGGGGAGGTTCCGCTATGTTCCGCTGCAATCTGGAGACAGGTGAGGAAACGCAGCTGACAAAAACGGCTTACAAGACCACCTATATGGTGAAACCGAAAATCGTGACACTGAAGGATCAGGTGAATTATCCCGGGAAAACGATTGTTGCAGGGGCGAACGACAGCGGTATGTTGCTGTACAATTTTGAGAAGCAGACCATGACCTTCCGCAAGGAGGAACTGCCCTACGGACCGATGCAGATAAGAACGTTGCAGGAGGGCGGGGAGAATGAGATCCTGCTCAGCGCTTATATGGGAGCCAAGGCGGTACTGTACGATACCGGGAAGGACGAGATTAAGGCGGAGTATCCCAGCACCCAGATCGAGGGAATCGCTTATATAGACGGAAAATATTATACCGGCATGTACGGCGGCGGCGCCTATCTGCAGGAGATAGATTTCAGCCAGCCGGCGGTAAGCGGAAAGAATCCCAGAAAGCTGGGGGCAATGTCAACCCATCAGGACCGGGCGTTTTTGATTGCGGACGGAGATACCGACATCATCTGGGGAAGTGTTCCCAACTACGGCTATTTGGGCGGTGACGTGGCGTTTTACAATAAACAGACAGGAGCTGTACGGATTGTGGAACAGCCGGTTCCCAACCAGAGTATCGCGGGGCTTTTATACATAGACGGGAAAGTGTACGGTTCGACAAATGTACAGGGAGGCCTGAACACAACACCCTATGACGCGCCGGCAAAACTGTTCCGCATGGACGCGGCTACGGGAACAGTGGAACAGGTTGTGGATATCCGTTTGGCCACTGATACCCGGCGGCAGTATTTCGCCGGAGGACTCACCCTGCTTCCCAACGGAAAGATCATGGTGGGGCTGCAGAAGACGCTGGCAATCATGAATCCGTCGGACTTGCGTATTGAGAAGGAGATACCGGTGGGAACGGCCACGGCAAGCCTGCTCACGTCAGCCAGATGGATGCCTTTTGACGTGATATTGGGGAAAGACGGGCTGATTTATACCAATGTGGGGCGTGAGCTTTCCGCGGTGGACTGGGAGACCGGGGAGGTCAAACAGATCCGGAATTTCAGCGTCGGGGCGCTGGCCTTGTCCTCTGAGGGAAACCTGTACTATTTTGACGGGTTGGGGACT
>NZ_JAHLPV010000091.1 GCF_018918095.1 Acetivibrio sp. MSJd-27
TCTGCTTCTAACTTTGTGTAAAGTCCAAACAAGGGTAAAATTGGTTGGCAGGGAGTGTTTTTGCTCCCTGCTTTTTCAATATAACAGAAACATGGCAAAAACTCAAGCCTTAATCCGGCAACCGGTCAGCGAAAAATACCTCCAGCTGTGAGTGGATAATTCCCCAATCCCGCCGTTTCCCCGTCCATTTTTTCGTGATGTCCATCATCGCCAGATACAGCATTTTGAGCAGGCTGTCATCGGTCGGAAATACGGATTTCGACTTCGTAACCTTGCGCAGCTGGCGGTTGAATCCTTCAATGGCATTGGTGGTATAAATCAGCGTCCGAACCTCCTGTGGATACTTGAAATAGGTGGATAATTTCGACCAGTTCGCCTTCCAGGATTGTGCGATTTTCGGATATTTGGCGTTCCATTTTTCACCGAAGGATTCCAGTTCATACAGACCGGTTTCCTCGTCAATAGCCGCATAAACACGTTTTAAATCCGCCATTAGCGCCTTGATGTCTTTGTATGAAACAAATCGTGTAGTATTGCGGATTTGATGGATAATACACTGCTGTATCTCTGTTTTGGGGTAGACTGCTTCTATGGCGTTGTCAAAGCCCGTCAACCCATCCACACATGCAATCAGGATATCTTCTACACCGCGGTTTCTCAAGCCATTTAGGATTGACAGCCAATATTTCGCGCTTTCGTTTTCACCAACCCACATGCCTAAAACTTCTTTGATTCCGGACATATTGATACCAATCGCTATGTAGACTGCTTTCTTTACAATCTGTCCTTCACTGCGTACGTGGTAGTGGATAGCGTCAAGAAATACGACTGCGTAAACTTCCTCAAGCGGTCTTTGCTGCCATTCTTTGACCACAGGCAGTATCTTATCCGTAATTCGGCTGACGGTGCTGTCTGACACCTCTAATCCGTAAATCTCGCGGATATGTGCGTCTATGTCCCGCGTTGTCATCCCTTTAGCGTACATGGACAGTATTTTTTCTTCAATATCGCCACTCAAGCTGGTTTGCTGCTTTTTCACCAACTGTGGCTCAAATTCTCCCTTGCGATCCCGGGGCACATCTATATCCACCTCGCCAAAGCTGGTTTTCATCGTTTTTGAACTGTGCCCGTTTCGGCTGTTGTCGGTGTCCTTGTTGCGGTAGTCATACTTGCTGTAGCCGAGTTCATCATCCAACTCGGCTTCCAACCCATTTTCCAGAATATCTCCGACAAATTCCTTGAACAGCACATTGATATCCGACATATTGCTGATATCCAACTCCTGCATCAGCTCCCGCACTTTTGCTTTGCGTGCGATTTCCTCCGGCGTTCTTTTTCTTCTTGGCATAGTAAAACCTCCAAACTCAGTATTTATTATATACCTGTTTGGAGGTTTACACAATCTTTGTAAAAGACTC
>NZ_JAHLPV010000092.1 GCF_018918095.1 Acetivibrio sp. MSJd-27
TGAAGTGCCCCCCAAAGATTAGACAAAAATAAATATTAACTTTCAAGAGAATGAGTTCGGAATTGTACCGGACTCATTTTCAATTTAGAAACAATCCGTTCGTTGTTGTAGTAATCAATATACTCTTTCAAACAGTTGATGAATTCATTAACTGTTTGAAAATGTTCGCCGTAAAACATTTCTACCTTTAGTCTGCCGAAGAAGTTTTCCATCGCTCCGTTGTCCATACAATTGCCTTTACGGGACATACTTTGCGTAATATTATGTTCAGCAAGCAAACGCTGATATTCTGCGTGCTGATATTGCCAGCCTTGATCTGAATGAAATATCGGTGCTGCATTGGCAGGAAGCTTGTCTAATAAACCATATAACATTTCTCGTATCTGCCGCAAATTAGGATTTAATGAAATAGAGTATGAAACAATTTCCCGGTTGAATAGATCCATCACTGGAGACAGATATACTTTCTCATTGCAAACCTTAAACTGAGTAACATCTGTTGTGAGCTTTTCAAAAGGCTTTGCTGCATAAAAATTTCTTTTTAATAGGTTATTTGCAACTTTTCCAATTTCACCTTTGTACGAATGGTATTTGTCGTTTTTTCGCTGTTTGCCTTTTAAACCAAGACTATTCATCAACTTTAATACGGTTTTGTGATTTATTGAATAACCTTTGTTACGCAAAACAGTTAATATTCTGCGGTAGCCATACCTACCTTTGTTGGCATTAAATATATCTAAGATCGCTTGCTTTTCACATTCATACTTATCTTTGTTTACGTGTTTAAGGTAGTAATAGAATGTGCTTCGTGCCAAACCGGATAATTGCAATAAATCTTTTAGCGGATACTTTTGCCTTAGTTCAGCGATAATTAACGCCTTTTCCCGTTCTTTCGCTCTTCCGCAAGAACTAAGGCACTCAGTTTTTTTAAGTATTCGAGCTCCATTCTCAGCCGCTGATTTTCGGCGATTAAATCTTCCTCGACCTTTTTATCTAACTTAGGTGGCCTGCCTCTCCTTGTTTTGCCGGTGGAACAACCTCTACCTCTTCTCTCTTTCATCAGACCTTCGGCTCCTTCTTCTAAGTATATGCGTTCCCACCGTTTGAGCATATCTACTACGCTGCCGCTTTCTCTTAATTGATACTTTCGTGCAGTTTCTCTGTATCCCAAATGATGTTCTAGCATATCCATTATAACACACGTTTTAAATCCTGGCGAGTATGTCCTGTTCTTTTTTCCTGTCTTTCCCATAAAAATATGCACCTCCAAAAGTGTCTAACTTTTGGGGTGCATATCA
>NZ_JAHLPV010000093.1 GCF_018918095.1 Acetivibrio sp. MSJd-27
CGTTCTGTAAAGTTAAATGAAAGTTGAAAACCCGCCAGCCTTTCTGGTACAATGGTTTCACCACAAATCCAAGTACCTCCCGAAAGGAGACGAGTTTTCATGGCTAAAGTATACCAGATTCACTGTCCAAAATGCAACAATAATCATTCATTTTATCGTTACGGCAAAGATAAATCCGGTTTTCAAAAATATCTTTGCCGAAAATGCGCTCATCAATTTGCCCCCGATGCGCCTGTTGGTAAACCCGGCAAACCGCGCAAGCGGCAGTATCCGTCCTGCCCGGTCTGCGGAAAAGCAACGTTTCTGCATCACGATATGGCGCATTACAGCAATTACCGCTGCTGCGACAAACGCTGCAGCCACTCGCTTTTCGTGCCAAAACCAACTGCAATTGCACCGCCGTCCGTCTCAAAGCTGTTTGGAAAAACCGACTTCAAACGCATGCGGTATCCCGTCCATGTGATTCTCATGGCGCTGAGCATGTTTTATCTGGGCAAAAATTCCTTCCGCAACATCGCCCTAATCCTGCAAACCGCCATGAATATCCGGGTTTCCCACACCACCATCGGCAATTGGTGTACCCGCTTTGCGCCGTTGTTTCAAAATATTGCGATACAGCTCATTCCGGCGCTGGATTTCAATTCCGATGAGTGGCATGCTGACGAAACGGTGGTCAAAATCCAAGGCGTGAAGCACTACCTCTGGCTGATTGTGGACGCTGAAACCCGCTTCGTACTCGGGTTTCACCTGTCCCCTCACCGAGATAGCCCGCAAGCGTTTACACTGCTCGAATCGGTCAGAACTTTGGGCAATCCGCACACAATCGTCACCGACCGCTACAGTGCGTACAAAGTCCCGGTCAAGGCACTTGGCAATGTACAGCACATTCGCGTGCAGAGCTTTGCCGACGACATTACCAACAACCTTATAGAATGCTTTAACAAACAGTTCAAGGCTTGGTACAAGACCAAACAGGGATTTTCTTCGTTTGCATCGGCAAACAACCTCATTTCCATGTTTGTCTTTTTTCACAACTTTGTCCGCCCACATTCCGCCTTGAACGGTCTTACCCCGGCACAGTGCGCCGGCCTCGAGCTGTCCAAAAAGCGCAAACGCGAGCTTTTGCTCGTTGCTTAGCCAGATTGGCTGATTGCGGGTGCTATTTTTTCATGTTAACTTTACAGAGCC
>NZ_JAHLPV010000094.1 GCF_018918095.1 Acetivibrio sp. MSJd-27
CAATGATGAGAATTTTTTTAAATATAATAATTCTGACTTGAGTAATCCAAAGAAGTTTTCCATAACAGCATTATCAAGGCAATTCCCCTTCCTTGACATGCTTTGTATCATTCCTTTTTCTTTTAATCGGTGTTGATATCTTTTATGCTGGTATTGCCATCCTTGATCGGAATGAAATATTAACCTTGTATTATCCGGTGTCTTTGCAAAAGCATTGTCCAACATGTCCATTACTTGTTCTAAACTCGGTCTGTCACTTATGTTATAGCTGATAATTTCTCCGTTATACATATCCAATATCGGTGACAGATACAGTTTCTTACCGAATAATGCAAATTCCGTTATATCAGTCGTCCACTTCTGGTTTGGCTTCTCTGCATGAAAATTTCTATTTATGATATTGGGTGCAAGCTTACCGGTCTCTCCTCTATACGAGCGATATTTTTTGATGCGCACTAAACTTTTCAATCCGAGCTGTCCCATCAGCCGCTGTACGGTTTTATGATTAAGCGTATAACCTTGATTATGAAGTTCCATAGTAATGCGCCTATACCCATACCGCCCTTCATTCTCATGATAAATAGCGGTAATCTTCTCTTTTATTGCTTCATATTTATCCGGCTTTTCTAACTCTTTTATCCAATAATAGTATGTACTGCGCGCTATCCCTGCAATTTGAACCAGATCGACGACTTTATACTGACGCCTTAATTCCCGGATAACAATCACTTTATCCTTGTCGTCTATTTTCCTTTTGAACGAATTAAGGCGTTCGATTTTTTTAAGTATTCATTTTCCATCTTTAACCGTTGATTTTCTGCAATCAAATCCTCTTGAACTGTTTTTTGAATCAGTGGCGGACGTCCTATCTTTTGTCCAGGTGTCCGACCTCTCTTCTGCTCTTTTAATCCCTCATATCCTTTTTCCAGATAGATTCGTTCCCATCGCTTAATCGTAGTATGAATACCTATATTATACTTTGCCGCTGTTTCCCTATAAGATAATTGATTTGTGCGCATATCTTCAATCACTTGCTGCTTAAATTCCGGCAAATAGGTGTAACACCTCTGTTCCATTCCCTCCATACCATGATATTGATATTTTGCTACCCATTTGCTGATATCGCTTTTATGAATACAATATGTTTCTGATATCTCATCAATGGATTTTC
>NZ_JAHLPV010000095.1 GCF_018918095.1 Acetivibrio sp. MSJd-27
TTTGAGATAATCTTTATCTAATATTTTTTTAGTCCTTGAAACATAGGGCTTGTTTAAGTGCGCCTATTTTTCAATTACTTAATTTTTTTAAAAATGTCTTGACTTTTAATAGTTAGTCACCTCACCAGCTATTAAAAATTTGAAAAAACTCTTTTCATTATACCCCTTTCGTATTATACTTGTAAAGAGAAAGGGGAGAAACCAATGAAGGAAAAAATATACACCATTCCCATCACGGAAGTTTTTGAAAAAGAGACATTCTGTCCTTTTTGTGATTTATATCAGAAGCTGGAGACAGAAGCGGTGAAGTACGCGGTAGGCCCCGCCATGATGGAACCGGATTTCCGGGCCGTCACCAACCGGAAAGGATTCTGTAAAAAACATATTGCCGATATCGAAAGCGAGTCCAAAGCTCTGGCGCTCTCCCTGATGCTCAAAACGCATCTGGAAACTCTCTCCGCCATTCTGGACAAAGAAATTACGGAGCCTAAGAAAAAAATGTTTTCCAAACAGACCGCCCCCTCCTCCCTGGACGGGATTTCCGGCGAAATCGATAAAACTGTGTATGACTGCACGATCTGCGGCAAAATCAGCCATAGCTTTGACCGATATGTGGATACCTTCTTTCATTTGATCGCAACAGAAGAAAGCTTTCGGGAAATGTTCCGCAATACCGGCGGTTTCTGCTTTGAGCACTTTTCTCTTCTTCTGAGCGAGGGCAAACATAAGCTGAAAGAAGGCGCTTATCTGGAATTCTCCCGCCAGCTGATTGCAAATCAAAAAGAAAAAATGGAGAAACATTATCAAAATATCTTGGACTTCATCGATCAGTTTGATTACAGAAACGCCAATAAGCCGCCAAAAGCACCCAGAGATACCGTTTACCAATGCTGTAAGCTGTTAAACGGAGTCTTTGAGCAGAAGCAGAAAAAGCTGGAGGACATTTAAAAAAACGGCAATGGAGCATTCCATTGCCGTTTCAGCCTGTCGAAAAACGCATGGATTCCATCAAGCGAATCCACGCGTTTTTGTGTCTATTGGGAATAAAAACATGAGTATCCGATGCAGCGTGCCATGGTTCCCATCCCGCCACTTCCACATGGCCAGC
>NZ_JAHLPV010000096.1 GCF_018918095.1 Acetivibrio sp. MSJd-27
TGACTAACTATTAAAAGTCAAGACATTTTTAAAAAAATTAAGTAATTGAAAAATAGGCGCACTTAAACAAGCCCTATGTTTCAAGGACTAAAAAAATATTAGATAAAGATTATCTCAAAGCGTCAGAATCATAAACAAGATTTTTGGTTTGCAAAGTGAAAATAACACGCACAAGCTTTTTGACAGTATGTGAAAGAGCAACACGGTATGTTTTGCCTTCGGCACGTTTCTTTGCATAATATTCAGCAAATGTAGGCTCGTAATTCACAACCGTACGAGCACAATTCATAAGAGTATATCGCAAATAAGAAGAACCGTGTTTAACCATTTTGCCGTTAGATTCAGCGATGCCGGATTGAAAATATCCCGGTTCCATACCGGCAAACGAAAGGAGTTGTGCAGGATTTTGGAACTTTGAAAAGTCACCGAATTCAGCAAGAATAACGGCAGCAGACTCAACGCCGATACCGGGAATAGTCAGCATGGACGGATTTATCTCTAAGACACATTCCTTGATGAGAGCTTCAGTTTCATCAACTTTTGAATCTAACTGACTGAAAATGTCTATGACCATAGCCATTTCACTAAGCAGGAAATCATCTGGATGACCTACAGTATTCCGTGCAAGATGTTTCAAGGTTGTGAAATCGGCAAGAGAAAATCTTCCGCGAGACAATTTTCTAAGTGTTTCATAAGATTTAGAATTCATATTCGCAATCCTTTCAGGTGACGAATAGTTAACAAGAATATGAAACGCAGTAGTAGAAAATTTTCCCTTGAAAAACGGCTTAAACTCAGGAAAAACCTTGTCTAAGATATTTGTTAGTTCTACGAGTTGTCGGCTTCGTTGCCTAACGAGGTTATCCCTAAATCTTGTTAGTGACTTTAATTTCTCTGTGTGGTAAAATGATGGTGGATAGGGCTTGTACTCTACCGTCATCAGATAACGGGCTATCATTTCGCAGTCAATCGCATCTGTTTTGGTTTTTCTAAGAGATTTACTCTTAATGAAGCGAT
>NZ_JAHLPV010000097.1 GCF_018918095.1 Acetivibrio sp. MSJd-27
GCTGGCCATGTGGAAGTGGCGGGATGGGAACCATGGCACGCTGCATCGGATACTCATGTTTTTATTCCCAATAGACACAAAAACGCGTGGATTCGCTTGATGGAATCCATGCGTTTTTCGACAGGCTGTATTGATTATTTATTATATAATCAATTATATTCCGTTACAAAAAATAACGGAGTTTTTCCATATGCCTCCACTAATTAAAGCGTTTAATAAGCAGGAAGGTGATTGACTTGAAAAAATATCGTCTTTCCTATTTTATTTGTTTCACACTTATATTTCTATGTATTCTTCCCGGTTGCAGTCAGGAACAAAAATATGATGCCTTTTATAACAGCGTGGTTTCAAAAAATGGCAATTACTGTTTTCGTAATTTGACAAAAGGCATGACTTGGGAGGAAGTTCAAAAAAAAGAAAAAATAGAACATGAAACGATTGGGAAATCAGCTTATGAAACCTATATCACAGAAAGCGCCGTCTATTTTGAAGAACTGGGGATTTCTTTCCGGCGAGGATATACTTTTGATGGATTTGACCATTTAGAAAGTGCAAATTATGTTTTTATAACCGATAATGAAGATGAATTGAGAGAAGTATGCGCTAAACTTGCTGATTTTGCCCGTGAAAGACTCAACTCAAATCCAATGGAAGGTTCTGCGGAAATGATCGCTGTTCTTCCAACAAAGGAAGAAGCAAAAACAAATTTAGTGACAAGATGGTATGACAAATCTGAGGATGGCACAAGTTTAGAGATTTGGGTACATCCTTATATTGCAAATGGCAAAAGAGTAAGAATTACAGTTAGATAGGGTCTGCTTCTAACTTTGTGTAAAGTCCAAACAAGGGTAAAATTGGTTGGCAGGGAGTGTTTTTGCTCCCTGCTTTTTCAATATAACAGAAACATGGCAAAAACTCAAGCCTTAATCCGGC
>NZ_JAHLPV010000098.1 GCF_018918095.1 Acetivibrio sp. MSJd-27
TTGGTGTCTTTAGACGTGGAAATAAACCCCCAGTTCTACTGGGGGAAGATAAAAAGCTTAAGCATATGCAAATAAAACCTCCTGAGATATAATAGTAAAAGGTTTGGCAACCGCATTACTAAAATATCAAGGAGGTTTTAAACAATGTTAAAGAAAAATACCAATGAAATAAAACATACAGCACATTCAAGTTACAGATGTCATTATCACATAGTATTTGCGCCAAAATTTCGGCGTAAAGAAATATATGGTCAGTTGAAAAAAGACATCGGGGAAATCATAAGAAAGCTTTGCGAACAAAAGGGAGTGGAAATAATAGAAGCAGAAGCTTGCTCAGACCATGTACATATGTTAGTTAGTATACCGCCATATATAAGTATAGCACAATTTATGGGGTTTCTCAAGGGAAAAAGTTCACTAATGATATTTGATCGACATGCAAATTTAAAGTATAAGTATGGTTCAAGACATTTTTGGTGTAGGGGATATTATGTGGATACAGTTGGAAAGAACAAAAAGATAATATCAGAATATATCAGAAATCAGTTAGAAGAAGATTATGCATCGGATCAAATAAGCATAAAAGAATTTACAGACCCGTTTACGGGTAGCAAGAATAAGTAGGCAAAAATAAGCAGTCGCACGTGAGCGGCTGCCTGTGATAGTAATGCGGTGTCAAACTTTCGGTGCCTCTTAGAGAGGCTAAGCCTGTAATAGCCCCTTATAGGGGCTGTGCAAACCACCAGTTTACTGGTGGTTCTGATT
>NZ_JAHLPV010000099.1 GCF_018918095.1 Acetivibrio sp. MSJd-27
GACAACGGCCGTCCCAGCATTGACCCGGTGGTATTGTTCAAAATTGTGTTCATCCAGCACCTGTACGGCATCCCCTCGCTGCGCCGTACCATGCAGGAGATTGGCATGAACATCGCATACCGCTGGTTTTTAGGGTACACGCTAAACGATGAACTTCCGCATTTTTCCACTGTCAGCTACAATTTCAAACACCGTTTTACAGAAGAAACGGTAGAAAATATATTCCAATGGATTCTCTATGAGGCCAACCGTGCGGGATATTTGGCACCGGAGGTGGTATACATCGACGGCACGCACATCAAAGCCAACGCAAACCTCCACAAAAAGATCAAAAAAGCGGTTCCCGCAGCGGCAGCGCGGTACAAGGACGAGCTGATGGAAGAAATCAATGCAGACCGGGAAAAGCACGGCAAAAGGCTGTTTGACGATGACCAAACGCCGCCGAAGGAGAAAAAAGTCACGGGTTCCACAACCGACCCGGACAGCGGGATATTTCACAAGGGGGAACACAAAAAATGTTTTGCATACGAGGCGCACACCGCCTGCGACGGGCACAATTTTGTGCTGGACACGGTGGTAACGCCCGGCAATGTGCATGACAGCGCAGCGTTTGACCCACTGTATGAGCGGTTAAAAAAGCGATTCCCGCAAATGGAAACGATCGTAGCCGACGCGGCATTTAAGACACCATGGATTTGCAAGCAAATATT
>NZ_JAHLPV010000100.1 GCF_018918095.1 Acetivibrio sp. MSJd-27
TTGGTCACATTGCCCAGCTTGTCATAGATGTTGGTCACGGAATTCCCCTGCGGATCTGTCGTGGAAACCAGCTGGTTCAGATAGTTGTATGTATAGGTTGTCACCCCGTGAACCGACGGGTCAATGGCGTCATTTATATTGGTAATTCCTGTTGCCATCTTCGTCATATTTCCAATTCCATCATACTCGTATTTCACAATATTGTCAATATTTCCGTCATTGGAAATTACCGAAACCGGCTGATTCATACTGTTGTAAACCGTCTCCACCAGCTTGAAGCGTTCCGTTATCCGTCATTTATTTAATTGCAACTGTTGATGTAAATACATATAAAGATGTAGCTATTATGATATTTACAGGGATCACACAGGGGATTTTGTTAGCGGGTGGAAGCGTTTATGTGAATCAGGTAATAAAACAAAGCTCAAAGAATGATGAAGGTTGATAAGAGAAAAAATGGGGACTAGAGTAATTTCTAGTCCCCATTTCAGCTTGTCAAAAAAACCTTGTTTTCGGTAGATGAAAACAAGGGTTACAGCCTGTCGAAAAACGCATGGATTCCATCAAGCGAATCCACGCGTTTTTGTGTCTATTGGGAATAAAAACATGAGTATCCGATGCAGCGTGCCATGGTTCCCATCCCGCCACTTCCACATGGCCAGC
>NZ_JAHLPV010000101.1 GCF_018918095.1 Acetivibrio sp. MSJd-27
CAGATTTACATTTTGTTTCGTTCCCATCCTGTAGGCTACAATACTGTTGTCGAACAAATCTCTGATGACCGACAAATACAATACGCCTTGCTTTGTGTGTATGTACGAAATATCTGTAACCCACTTTTGATTTGGCCTTTCGGCACGAAAGTTTCTGTTAAGCAAATTAGGATAACGATGTAAATATTCACCATAATTGCGGTACCGCTTTCTCCTGATCACCGACAACAAACCGTATTTCTGCATAACTCGCAACACTGTTTTAGGGTTGCGGTAAATACCGTTTCTCTCAAGCCATATATGTACCCTTCGGTAACCGTAAGTTTTACCGCATTTTTCCTGACATTCTCGTATCTTTTCGGCTAATGGCAGATCCCATGCAGGCTTATCCATTCGAGACACATGACTGTAATATCCGCTGCGAGATACACCAAAGAACTGGCACATTTCGCTGATTGAATATTTATCTTTGTAACGATAGACCACCTTATATTTTACGCTTGTCCTCACTTCCTTTCTGCGAGCAAGAGAAAATCCCGCAGCAATTCATTCTCCATTTTCAATCTCTTGTTTTCGTATTTGTATTCCTGTA
>NZ_JAHLPV010000102.1 GCF_018918095.1 Acetivibrio sp. MSJd-27
ATAGGGGGTATCAAAA
This sequence comes from Acetivibrio sp. MSJd-27, assembly GCF_018918095.1. Classification (GTDB taxonomy): domain Bacteria; phylum Bacillota; class Clostridia; order UMGS1840; family HGM11507; genus HGM11507. Next base: position 17 of record NZ_JAHLPV010000102.1, read on the forward strand.
TGAAGATTGATACAAAAAGCAGTTTATCACACACAACATGGAATTGCAAGTATCACATAGTATTTGCACCAAAATATCGGAGACAAATAATATACGGAAAAATCAAGGTAGATATAGGGAAGATAATCAGGAAATTATGTGAATGGAAAGGGGTAGAAATAATAGAAGCAGAAGCATGCCCAGATCACATACACATACTGGTATCAATACCGCCCAAGATAAGTGTAGCCAGCTTTATGGGATACTTAAAAGGGAAAAGTAGTCTAATGATATTCGACCAACATGCAAATATGAAATACAGATACGGAAACAGAGAATTTTGGTGTAGAGGATATTATGAGGACACAGTAGGAAAGAACAAGAAGGCGATAGCAGAGTACATAAGGAATCAGTTGCAAGAAGATTTAGCCTATGAGCAAATGAGTGTAAAAGAACTGGCAGACCCGTTTACGGGTGAGCCAGTAAAAAAGAGCAAAAGATAAAGCCGCCTTAGCGGCGGCTTGAAAAAGTTTGCGGCTGGCAGA
>NZ_JAHLPV010000103.1 GCF_018918095.1 Acetivibrio sp. MSJd-27
TGCCCCTAATGGGGCTTTTTTCTAGCCTTCTTTTACCTGCTCACCCGTGAACGGGTCTATGTATTCTTTCATGCTCATTTGGTCACTTGTCATATCCTCCTGTAACTGATTTCGTATGTATTCTGCGATCGCTTTCTTGTTGCGGCCTACTGTATCCACATAGTATAGTATCCTCTACACCACAAATGCCGGTTCCCATACTTGTATTTCATATTCGCATATTTCTCAAATATCATCAGGCTGCTCTTCCCTTTGAGATATCCCATAATCTGCGATACACTGTATTTCGGTGGTATGGATACCAACATGTGTATGTGGTCTTTACATGCTTCTGCCTCCAATATTTCCACTTGCTTGTATTCACATAGTTTCCGCAGCATATTCCCTATGTCTATCTTGATCTTTCCATATATGACCTGCCTGCGGTACTTCGGTGCAAATACGATGTGATATTTGCAATTCCACTTCGTGTGTGCTAAACTATTTGTATCAAGTTTCACGACTTGATCCCTCCTTTTGTTTTTT
>NZ_JAHLPV010000104.1 GCF_018918095.1 Acetivibrio sp. MSJd-27
GCCGGATTAAGGCTTGAGTTTTTGCCATGTTTCTGTTATATTGAAAAAGCAGGGAGCAAAAACACTCCCTGCCAACCAATTTTACCCTTGTTTGGACTTTACACAAAGTTAGAAGCAGACCCCAAGAAAAAGAGAAGGTCACTGCACAGATGCAACTTCACAGTGACCAAGGCTTTCAGTATACTTCACAAGCCTACTTCAAGCTAACACAATCATACGGCATTACTCCATCAATGTCAAGCCGAGGAAATCCGTATGACAACGCTTTAGCTGAAAATTTCTTTTCCATTCTTAAAACAGAGTGCATCTATCGCGCTAAACTTCCGACTTATGAGGAGGCGCGCCTCCTCATAAGTGAATATATCCATTTTTACAACAACGAGCGTATTCAACTAAATCAGAACCACCAGTAAACTGGTGGTTTGCACAGCCCCTATAAGGGGCTATTACAGGCTTAGCCTCTCTAAGAGGCACCGAAAGTTTGACACCGCATTACTATCACAGGCAGCCGCTC